>CALWRB010000040.1 GCA_944383855.1 uncultured Lachnospiraceae bacterium | reverse complement strand
TCCCAGGCTCAAACATCTCGGGGGAGCAGTGGGGCGATGCGGGATCGTATACGCTGTTGGGTCCTCCGGTGAAAATAATGCCTTTCGGCTGTTTTGCTTTGATTTCCTCAATGGAACGATTCCAAGGCAGGATCTCGCAATATACATGATGCTCTCTGACTCTTCTGGCGATCAGCTGGTTATATTGTCCGCCAAAATCCAGAATGATAATGGTTTCGTGATTCATGCTACCCCTCCGTTAAAATTGGTATCAAAATAATTTTTAATCTTGCTTTCTGTTGGTAATCATACCAAAAAAGCCGCAGTTTGACAAGAGCGGAAACGATTTGCGCTCGATTTTAGAGGGGAAAAAGCGGAAGCCAAAAGCAGTGCCTGAAAAAAAGAAGACTAATGCTGCCTGTGGGGTATTTGTGCGATGCGATGCCGTTTAGTATGAGGCGGAAATGAAAATTTACATTTGACATTGGAGCGGGATACTGGTAGTTTAAAGAAAAGCTGTGTGATTTTGAAGGAGGAGGGTAATTGTGAATTTTTTAAACCGTTTGTTTCGATTGCAAGAAAATGAAACAACGATCAGAACAGAAATTTTAGCGGGTTTTACGACATTTACTACCATGGCATATATCTTAGTGGTAAATCCCAGTATTTTAAGCTCGACAGGAATGGATACCGGCGCACAGCTGACAGCGACTTGTATCGCAGCGGCGTTCGGCTGCTTTTTTATGGCATTGTTTGCAAACTATCCATTTGCATTGGCACCGGGTATGGGGTTGAACGCTTATTTTGCCTATACGATCGTGCTGAGTTATGGGTATAGCTGGCAGACTGCTTTAGCGGCGGTATTTGTGGAAGGTATTATTTTTATCCTATTGACTTGCATTAACGTGCGAGAGGCGATTTTCAACGCGATTCCGCGAAATATGAAGAAGGCGACCAGTGTCGGTGTCGGATTGTTTATTGCGTTTATCGGTCTGCAAAACGCAGGGGTGATCGTAGCGGATCCGACTACTTGCGTTGCACTTGGCAATGTGAAACAGGTGCCGGTTGCTCTGGCATTGATCGGTACCGTCATTACGCTGATATTGGCAATTCGAAAGGTGAGGGGAAATCTCTTTTTAGGCATTTTGATCACCTGGGCATTGGGTATCCTTTGCCAGCTGATCGGACTTTACACACCCGATGTGGAAAACGGTGTCTACAGCCTGATTCCTTCGGCTGTGATGTCGCTTCCGCCTTCCATTTCCCCGGTATTTTTGCAAATGGATTTTGCGACAAACTCTCTTTTGGATTTTGTGGTAATTATTTTTGCGCTGTTGTTTGTGGATTTGTTTGATACGATCGGCACATTGATGGGTGTTTCCCAAAAAGCCGGCATGTTGGATCGGGAGGGAAGATTGCCCAGAATCAAAGGCGCGTTGTTTGCGGACGCGCTTGCGACAACGGTAGGTGCTGTATTGGGTACTTCTACCGTAACGACATTTGTAGAAAGCGCTTCCGGTGTAACAGACGGCGGACGCACGGGCATGACAGCAATGGTAACGGGTATTTTGTTCCTGTTGGCATTGTTTTTCTCCCCTGTGATCACAGTGATCCCTTCTTTTGCTACGGCACCCGCCTTGGTGGTTGTAGGTATGTTTATGATGGAAAATGTCGTAAATATCGATTTTCAGGATTATACGGAAGGATTTCCTGCCTTTATCTGCATTTTGATGATGGTGATCGCGTACAGCATTTCGGAAGGTCTTGTTTTTGGGGTGCTTTCTTATGTACTGCTGAAGCTTTTTACCGGCAGGAAAAAAGAACTGAATCCTGTGATCGTAGTGATCGCGATTTTATTTTTCATTAAATTGATATACGGGTAAAGCAAAGAATGACAGTCGATTTTGTATTTTCGTAAAAATCGGCTGTTTTTTTCGTATTTCTGTTGCAAAAAACAGGATAAAAAGGGGAAAGAAATACGAAAAATATTGATAGACAAAGAAAAATATCTTATAATATAACTTTAGAAAAAATAGAGGAAGCGTGCGCTATGACAATTCAAATCAATCCGCGGGAAGTGGCTGCGGAGGCGCTGTTTCGCATTGAAACGGAAGGCGCCTATAACAATCGAATATTGCATACCCTGCTGCGTCAAAACGGTGCGATGCCGCAGACAGATAAAGCATTTGTAACGGAACTGGTCAATGGTACACTGCGTCAGATCTATTATATCGACCATGTGTTGTCCGTTTTTTCCAAAACACCGATCAAAAAGATCAAACCGTGGCTTTTGGCGGTAATGCGTACGGCGTCCTATCAGATTTTATTTTTGCAGGTGCCGGATCCCGCTGCCTGCAACGAAGCAGTCAAGCTTGCAAAACTGCGTGGATACAGTGCGCTCTCCGGTTATGTGAACGCTACTTTGCGCAACATTGCGGGGAAAAAAGACGAGATCCCGCTGCCGCAGGAAGGAACGGCGGAATATTTGAGTATCCGTTATTCTCACCCGCTGTGGTTGATCAAAATGTGGCTGTCCAAGCAGTCATATCCATTTGTGGAAGCCTTGTGTCGGGCGAATAATCAGGCGCCGGACGTCAGCATTCGCATCAATCCTCTGCGTACGAAAAAAGAGGAGTTGAAAAAAGAGCTCCAACAAGCAAATATCTCGGTGCAGGAAGGTGTTTTCTCTGCGGAAGCGCTTCATTTATCCAAAGTTTCCGATATCGGAAAGTTAACGCCGTTTCTGGAAGGAAAGTTTCATGTGCAGGACGAAAGCGCACAGTTGGCGGCTTTGGTATTGGGAGCAAAGCCCGGGGAAACGATACTGGACGTATGCGCAGCACCCGGCGGCAAAAGTTTTTTATTGGCACAACAGATGCAAAATACAGGTCTGGTCGTAAGCTGCGATCTGTATCCGCATAAAATAGATTTGATTCGAGAAGGCGCGGCACGCTTAGGGCTTAGCTGCATTCAGGCAAAGCTGCGTGATGCGTGTGAGGCGAAAGAAGCCGAAAAAGAGGCATTTGACCGCGTGATCGTAGACGCGCCGTGTTCCGGTCTTGGTCTGTTACGAAAAAAAGCGGACATTCGTCTGCATAAAGACGGTTCTGTGATCGATACGCTTGTGCCGCTGCAAAGGCAGATCTTGCTTGCCTCTGCCGAATGTGTAAAACCGGGCGGTACCTTGCTTTACAGCACTTGCACATTGTGCAGAAAAGAAAATGAAGCGATGGTGGCGTGGTTTTTACAGCAAAGAAGCGATTTTCTGGCGGAGGATCTGACGGATTTTTTGCCGGAAGGGCAGTGGAATGAAAGCTGTAAAGAGGGATATGTTACGCTTTATCCGCATATCCATGGGACAGATGGATTTTTTATAGCCCGTCTGCGCAGAAAGGAACGATAAAATGGAAAAACGAGATATTCTCTCTATGCGTTATGAAATATTGGAGAAGTGGCTGAAGGAATTAGGTGAACCTTCCTTTCGTGCGGAGCAGGTGTTTCGCTGGCTGCACCGGAAAAAAGTCAAGAATTTTGCAGAAATGACGAATCTTTCCAAGGCTTTACGGCAAAAATTGGAGGAAGCGGCATACATCACGCCGATTGCAGTTTGCAAAAAACTGGTGTCACAAGAAGACGGAACCAGAAAATATTTGTTTGCTTTGGAAGGCGGCTCGGTCATTGAAAGCGTTTTGATGAAGTATGAATACGGCAATACGGTCTGTATATCCACACAGGTAGGGTGCCGAATGGGGTGCCGTTTTTGCGCTTCCACTTTGGAAGGTGTGGAAAGAAACCTGACAGCGGGAGAAATGCTTTCTCAGATTTATGAGATCGAGCGGGAAAGCGGGGAACGCGTTTCCGGTGTCGTATTGATGGGAAGCGGCGAACCGTTAGATAACTATGAAAACGTGATGGATTTTTTGGAACTGGTACACCATGAAAAAGGGCTGCAGCTGGGGCATAGGCATATCACGCTGTCCACTTGCGGCTTGGTGGAACAGATGTATCGTTTGATGGAAGAAAAACTGCAGATCACATTGGCGGTATCGCTGCATGCGCCCAATGATGCGATCCGCAAAACCATTATGCCGATCGCAAATCGTTATAACATGGAAGAACTGCTTCGGGCGTGCAGGGCATATACGGAAAAAACAGGGCGGCGGATCACTTTTGAATATGCGCTGATGAAGTCGGTAAACGACAGTGACGATTGCGCAAAGGAGTTGGCGGAGCGCCTGCATGGCATGCTGTGTCATGTGAATTTGATACCGGTCAATGATGTCAAGGAGCGCAGTTTCAGCCGCAGCGACAGCGAACGGATCAAGCGATTTGCGGCATTATTGCAAAAAAGAAGTGTGGAAACGACCATCAGAAGAAAATTGGGCAGTGATATCGATGCGGCATGCGGACAGCTGCGGCGTGGATATTTGCAGCAGGAATAGAGATGTATCATCTGTTATGGAGGTGATTCTTTGAAGGCAGTTGGAAGGACGGATATCGGAAAATGTCGAAAAAACAATGAAGATGCTCTGTTTCTTGCGGGAGAGGATTTCCCGGGGAATCTGTTTATCGTGGCGGACGGCATGGGCGGCTGTAATGCCGGAGAGGTCGCAAGTGCCACGGCGATCGAAGCTTTTGTGGATTACGCGGCGCAGGCGCTTTGCGAACCCCGGGCGGATCGCGTAGATCTGATGCATGAATGCATGGTAAAAGCCAATGAGGCAGTGTATCGTTTGTCTAATCATCGCAGGGATTATGCCGAGATGGGCACGACCGTTGTAGCCGCATTGCTGGAAGAACATCAACTGTATATCGCGCACGTCGGCGATAGCCGCGCGTATTTGCTGCGCAAAAAAGAGATGATCCCTTTGACGGAAGATCATTCCTATGTGATGGAGCTGGTACATTTGGGAAGCATCACCAGAGAGGAAGCGGCAAAACACCCGAAACGAAACATCATTACCCGTGCAGTCGGGATCAAGGAAACCGTGGAAGAAGATATCCACGTTTACGATGTGAAAAAAGGCGACGTGATCTTGCTTTGTTCCGACGGATTGAGCGGAATGCTGCAAGATGCACAGATGCAAGAGATCATAAAGCGAAAAATTACATTTGAAAAGAAAGCCGAAAAACTGGTGGAAGAAGCAAATGCCAGAGGCGGCTATGATAATATTTCTTTGATATTAGTGGAAGTTTAAGCACAAAAGCAGGAGGTTACTATCTATGTTGCTCAACGAGGGTGCTGTGTTAGGCGGCAGATATGAAATAGTAGAGAAGATCGGTTCCGGCGGTATGGCGGTGGTGTATCGTGCCAGAGATAGAAAACTGGAACGGTATGTGACAGTAAAAGTACTGCGGGAAGAATATATCGGTGACGAGGAGTTTATCGAGCGTTTCCGTTCGGAGGCTTGCTCCGCCGCAAAGCTGTCCCACCCGAATATCGTGCGTGTGTACGATGTGGGAGAAGAAGGGGACATCAATTATATTGTAATGGAATATATCCATGGAGATACGTTAAAGAAGGCGATCAAGGAGAAAGCGCCGTTTGATTCTCGTTCCACCATCAACGTAGCGATCCAGATGGCTTCCGCGCTGTCCCAGGCGCATAAAAGCCATATCGTACATAGAGATATCAAGCCGCAGAATATTCTGGTCGGCACCGACGGCGTGGTAAAAGTGACAGATTTTGGTATCGCCAGAGCGGCAACGGCTTCTACGATGACGACTACGGCGAATGCGGCAGGCTCTGTGCATTATTTTTCTCCCGAACAGGCCAGAGGCGGTTATGTGGACGAAAAAAGTGATATTTACTCTCTTGGCATCACAATGTTTGAGATGATTACAGGAGTTTTGCCGTTTCAGGGGAATAATTCCGTTTCTATCGCGTTAAAGCATATCAATGAAGAACTTCCGGATATTCGGCAGTATAACCCGAAATGCTCGCCTGCGTTGGAGCAGATCATCAAAAAAGCGACGATGAAAAAAGCGGACGAGCGGTATGCCAATATTGACCAGCTGTTGGACGACCTGCTGCGTGCCAGAATGGAACTTGGTGCGGTAGATGAAAAGAAAAAGGCAGATATGGCGGCAGATACTTCCGCTTATGGCGTCAGAATGTCCAAGCGTAAGGAAGCGGCTGCAAATTTGCGCGCGGCACAGGCAGTAAAGGCTGTGGAACAGCCGCAGGATCCTGCTTCACAACAAGAGCCTGTTATGATACCGCAGGACGAAACAAAACAGGAAGAAGAAGCGACCAGAGCGGTGACAGATGAAAAAGAAATCGAGTATTTACGCACCAATCGCAAGCGTGTGGAAGATGCTTTGCCGGAAAGTCTGGTCAGCTTTGAAAAATACAGCAAAAAACTGAAAATTTCCAAAGACGACGCGTTTGAGGAAGAATACGTTGCGGCTGCTCCCGTCAAAAAGAGCAAACGCCCCGAAAAGAAACGCAGAAATCCCAGAGCGGAAAAAGATTATGATAATGAATATGACAGAGCGGAAGAAAAGAAGGTCATCGCAGCTGCGATCGCCACGGCAATCGTCATTATTCTGGTGATTTCGGTAGCTGGTGTAAAAATGCTTGGCGGATTTAATTTCAACGCTTTAAGCAGCAAGGATAAAACCATTGAAATGCCGTACCTTTTGGGCATGACACTGGAGCAGGCGCAGGCAGAAGCCGAAAAATACGGTTTTGAGATCGAAGAAGAAGGCAGCGATTACAGCAAATACTATGACGCAGGTCAGATCATCTCCCAAGGCGTTATGGAAGGTGAAATGATCGCGGAAGGTACCGTGATCGGTGTAAAAACAAGTGCGGGGCTGACTTCCGAGAGCATGCCGAATCTGGAAGGAAAAAGCGAGAATGATGCGATCGAGGCAATTTCGGAACTGATCGGTGCAACTCCGATCATAACCCATGTTTTTGACGATGAAGTCAAAGCCGGCGAAGTCATTTCCCAAGAACCCGCAGCAGGCAGCAGCATCAACGCAAAAAGCGAGATTCGTCTGACTGTTAGCAAAGGAGCGGAAGACGCGATGGTTTCTGTTCCTCATGTAGTGGGCGAAACGGAAGAACAAGCGATCCGTGATCTGGAAGCAGTCGGTTTGGTGGTAGGCTCTGTTTCGCGTACGGAAAGCGATTCCGTAAAAGAAGGTATCGTCATTACCCAGACACTTTCTGCCAATACGGAAGTACCCAGCGGCAGTGTAGTGAATCTGGTGGTCAGCAAGGGTTCCTCTCAAACGGAAACGGAAACACCCGAAACGCAGTCGCCTGAAACTCAGACGCCTTCTACCGATCCTTCCGGTGACACACAGCAGGGAACTTCTTCCACTACCAGCACAAAGACCTTTACCGTAAATGCGCCTTCCGGTGCGCAGCCGGGCAATTCTTTGCATGTGGTCATTATGAAAAGTGATGATAACGGAACAGTTGCCGTGATGGATGCGTTCCATACCACGGAAGAATTCCCGTTAAGCGTTTCTGTGACAGGAAAAGGATCGGGAACGGTGACTTGTACGATTGACGGCGTACAGCAATGGAGTACGGCAGTTACATTTTAATGTAGAATAAACGAGAAATAACAGGTGATGCTATGCCGCAGGGCGTGATTGTAAAAGGAATCGGCGGATTCTATTATATCGATACAGAACAAGGGCTTTATGAATGCCGCGCAAGGGGGATTTTCCGTAAGGAAGGGATTCGTCCCACAGTGGGGGATCATGTGGTGATTTCTGTGCTGGACGAAGCGAATAAAACAGGCAGTTTGGATGAAATTTTACCAAGACGCAATGAATTGATTCGTCCCAGAGTGGCAAATGTGGATCAGGCAGTGATTGTGTTTGCCGCAAAAAGCCCAAACCCGAATCAAGATTTGCTGGACCGTTTTCTGCTGCTGGCGGAAGAACAGGAATTGGAAATCACGATCGTACTGAACAAAACAGATCGGGATAAAAAGAAGCAATATCTGCATTTGGCGGAGGTTTACCGTCAGGTGGGGTATCCTGTGATCTGTGCCAGTGCGGAAAAAAAGGAAGGTATGGAAGAACTGCGGCAGGCGTTAGAGGGAAAGATCTCTGTATTTGCAGGACCTTCCGGTGTCGGGAAAAGCAGCCTGATCAATGCTGCCTTCCCGGGGCTTAGTCTGCATACGGGGGAGATCAGCGAAAAAATTCAAAGAGGCAGGCATACCACGCGTCATGCGGAGCTGATCCATGTGGGGGATTTCGGATATATCGTGGATTCTCCCGGCTTTACTTCTTTGTTTTTGCATCACATTCCCTCGGAACAATTACAATATTATTTTCGAGAGTTTGCACCCTTTGTGCATGAATGTTACTATACCGGCTGTATGCATATCAACGAGCCGGAGTGCGCGGTAAAAGCGGAAGTAGGCAAAACCATCTTGCAAGAAAGATATCAGCGTTATGTAACGCTGTACCAGGAACTGGAAGAAGCGGAAAGGAGAAAATAAAATGAAGTGTTATCTATCCCCGTCCATGTTGGCGATCGATTTTTCCCGTATCGGGCAGGTACTGCAGGAAGCGGAAAAGGCAGGGACACCGTATTTGCATCTGGACGTGATGGACGGTGTGTTTGTGCCGAATATTTCCTTCGGTATTCCTGTGATCCAAAGCCTGCGTAAGGCAACCGATATGGTATTTGATGTACATTTGATGATCGTTGAGCCGGAACGTTATATTGAGGCGTTTCGTAAGGCAGGGGCGGATATCATTACATTTCATATCGAAGCGACAAAAAATCCTGCCGATGTGATCACGCAGATCAAGCAAAGCGGAGCGAAAGCCGCGATCACCTTGAAGCCCGGTACACCGGTGACAGATCTTTTGCCTTATTTGGAAATGGTGGATATGGTCTTGGTGATGACAGTGGAACCGGGATTTGGCGGTCAGTCTTTTATGGCGGATCAGGTTTCTAAAATCGAACAGCTGGCAAAATGGAAACAGGAGCATGGCTGGCAATATGATATCGAAGTAGACGGCGGTATCACAAAAGACAATGTCAGGATCGTTTTGAACGCGGGCGCCAATGTAATTGTTGCAGGCTCTGCGGTATTCGGTAAAAATAATGTGACGGAAGCGGTTGATGGCTTTCTGGATATTTTTAAGGAGTATGAAGCAAAATGAGAGGGATATTGTTTGCCGGAGCGCAGATTGAGGATTATGCGTATTATCGTGCCTTCCTGCAGAAGGGCGATATGATCATCTGCTGCGACAGAGGTATTCACCATGCCAAAATGTTAGGACTTTGCCCGAATTATATTGTGGGTGATTTCGATTCTGCAAATGCAGACGAATTGGAGCAGTTTCGCCAAAAGGGTATAGAAGTTTTTCAGTTTCCCACGCATAAAGATGAAACTGACCTGCAGCTGGGGATCCGGCTGGCATTGGAAAAAGGAGTAGATGATCTCTTGATTTTCGGCGGTATCGGAGATCGTTTTGACCATACACTTGCCAATGCGCATTTGCTGTTGATGCTGTTAAAACGAGGCGTGCGGGCAAGGCTGATCAATGAAAAAAATTGTGTGGAGCTGATCGATAAGGAGCTGACATTGCACGGCAAAGCGGGGGATATTGTTTCTACCATTCCGCTTTCTATGCAGGTAGAGGGAATTACACTGACGGGTTTGGAATACCCTTTGCAAGATTATACACTTGCGATAGATGACGAATTGGTAGCAGTCAGCAATGTGATGTTAGCAGATGAGGCAAAAATTACGATCAAAAGCGGCTATTTATTTGTGATCTGCGCAAGGGATTGATACGATTTGGAACCAAAGAATAGTATAGGAAAATTACAACATTTGCTTGTAAAAATTTCTAATTACAACCTGAAAAAGCACAGTGGGTTTTCCCACTGTGCTTTTTCTTTTTTCTTTTTAGCTTTGAATAATCCCGGCGGTGCGTAAGGAATCCAGAAGTTCATTTAATGTGTTTGCCACATCTTCCGCGGAAGCCAGATTTGGTGTCGCGATGTTGGTCACTGCTGTTCCCTGGGTAACGGTACCGGTTGCGCCGGTTGCACCCGTAGGTCCTGTTGCACCGTTTATTTATGCACAACATTACCACCTGCTTTTATAGCGGAAAAACGTTTATGACTCCGTTTTTTCTCAATGACTGCGGGAGAGTAGTTGTCATCTTCCGATCGTTTGAGATATTCGTCGGAAAAATTGAAATCGATCGTGATCGCTCCGTTTTCATGCACCCAGATCGCCTTGATAAGTGCTGCAACAAGCCCGCGGGACAGATTTGTAATGTTTTGGTGCTGCAAGAAGGCGTCCATATTTGGGTCGATATACTCACTGTCGTTGGCTGAGGATTGCAGCCCTTCTTTCAAAGAAGAAATAGTTGCCTTTAGATGCGGTATTTGCTGAGAAAACTTATATTTCAAACGCTGATACTCCTCTTTGCTGATTTCGCCGCATTTCCAATCGATATATAAATCATCGGAAGCGTCAAAACAACGCTGCAGCTGTTTTTCTGCTTGCTGCAGGCAGCGAGATAGGTGGTTGCTCTCCCGATGGTGCGCCGCTGCACGGTAAATGGATTCGATGGATTTCTCCATTCCGTCTGCAAGCGCGATCTGCAGTTGCAGTGCTTTTAAAACTGCGTTTTCCAGTCGGTCCTGTCGAATGGAGTGCTTACTGCAGGTTTTTTTATCGGTGTAACTGCGGCATTCATAGTAAGTAATGCCGCGGGCGGTTTTTCGCCGCAGCGCTTTTTTGCAGTCCGCGCAATATAAAAAGCCGGATAGGGTATAAACTTTCTGTTTGCCGTTTGCTGTCCTTGTGTCACGCTGGTGCAGTTCCTGTGCCCGTGCAAACATATTTTTCTCAATGATCGCTTCGTGCGTGTTAGGTACGATAAACCAATCTTGTTTTGGTACATTGATTTGTTTATGTACTTTATAACTGATGATGCGATGCCTGCCCTGCACCATAGTGCCTGTGTAAATCTCATTTTGCAATATCCTGCTGATGGTTGCGGGGGACCATAGGTGATCGTTTTGAGCGGAATTCGGGTGGGCGTATTTCAAGCCTTTTTTCTTTTTGTATGCTTCCGGATTCAGCTCTCCCATTTGGTTCAGTTTTTTTGCGATTCCCAGTTTACTGTATCCCTCATTGACAAACCAGTGAAAAATATGCTTGACCACTTCTGCTGCTTCTTCGTCTACCAATAATTTGTTTTTATCATTTGGGTCTTTTTGATAGCCGTAAGGGGCGAATGCACCGATAAATTCGCCGCGTTCGCGCTTCATGCGAAAAGTTCTGCGGATTTCTTCGGAAGTGGTTGCGGCAAACTGCTCATTAAACATTCCTCTGATCGGAACCTCTAATTCGCATGCCGAAGGCGGATTGGTGTAAGTATCGATAAACGGCGTGCCGATGCAGATAAACCTTGCGCCGTAAAGCGGGATAAACTCCTCCAGAAATTTTTGTTGATCGGCAAGATTGCGGAAGCCGCGTGCCAGAGATTTGATAATCATACAGTTTACTTCTTTGCGGATCATACAGTCTTTCAGCCGCTGAAAACTCGGACGAAATGTATCTGTACCTGTCAGACCGTCATCGGCAAATACATCGACAATGTCAAACGTAGCTGGCGCAAAATAGCGTTCGACAAAATCACGAAGGATCTTCTCCTGATTGATAATGCTTTCGCTTTCATTCTCATTTTCGTCCTCTTTGGAAAGACGAATGTAAAGACCGATTTTCCAAAACGGTGCCGTAGAGTTTTGCTCTGTTTTCTCTTTGCGAATGCGTGGCATCACATTGCCCCCTTCCCTGATGTTAGGACTAATCGGTTATTTTACAAAAAATGAATAAAATTAGTTGAGGCAGAAAGTAAAGAAGCTATTTCAAGCTGCAAAAGTATTCACATAATAGCTGTTTCAGCGTGTTATCTTGTGAAACAAAGCGTATTTTTACAGGGGTATCGTCACACAGAAAACAGTAAGGATTTTTGACTTGTGCAAGATAACTTTGTATTTTTTTTGCCTGAGATAAGGTGGTGTCGATATGGATATCACAAATATCGACCAATGCGGTATTCGCTGTCTGTGTGATATCGATAGTTTTCATTTGCGGAAATTTCGATGGATCCATAGTTTGTCTTCCTCTCCGTTGGAAACATTTGATACAGCATATGTCTTGTGGGCTGTACCATATGTGATTCCTTCAAAACGGGGAATTATTGTTTTTTTAGAAAACCTGTGCAGAATATCGAAAGAAGCAATGTTTTTTGCAGAAAGAAAGAGCAGGAAAGCTGTTCCGTGAAGCACCTGCTCTTTTTTCGAGTTTTTAGCTGCGGCGTAATTTGAGTATGGTAAGCGTGACTTGAGCGTCCCTGCCGGAGGCAGAGCCGGAGTAGGTGAGAGAAAATTCTGTGGGAGCGGGTGCGTTCAAAATCAAAAAAGCGGACCCGCAGGCACTGGAACCATCGGTGCGTGTGGCAAAGTAGATGCTTGTTTCCAGGTGAGGTGTTCCGTTGTAAAAAGGGGTGACCTGCATATAGTTGGCTGTGGTAAAAACTACCGATACTTCATAGCTGATAAGATAGTATCCTGCTGCCAAATTGATACGATTCAGATTTGTCATGGTAATGTTTCCGGTAGAATCGGTGACATCAGGAAATAAGGTGATTGGCGTATCGGGCGTAAGCAGCATCTGATAATTGGCAAAAGAGGCAAATGCATCGTCCGGTACGGTCCCATCTGCACCGGTAGGTCCGCTGGGTCCAGTGGCACCAGTTGCGCCGGTAGGTCCGCTGGCTCCTGTGGCACCGGTTGCGCCTGTTGCCCCGGTTGCACCAGTGGCACCGGTTTCGCCAGTGGCACCGGCTGTCCCTGTCGGACCGATTTCTCCCTGTGCTCCCGGAATGCCTTGTATTCCCTGTGGACCGACAGGACCTGTGGCGCCTGTTGCACCAGTGATGCTTGCACCAGTCGGTCCTGTCGCGCCAGTCGGTCCTGTCGCGCCGGTAGGTCCTGTCGCGCCGGTAGGTCCTGTCGCACCAGTGGGGCCTGTTAGCCCTGTGGCGCCGGTATCCCCTGTGGGACCGATCGCACCTGTGGCACCAGTCGCGCCTGTGACTCCGGTAGGAGCGCCGGCGGGACCCGTTGCCCCTGTGGCACCGGTAGGACCTGTGGGACCCGTTGCCCCTGTAATACCGATACCGGTTGCGCCTGTCACACCGGTGGGTCCTGTCGCACCGGTAGGACCGATCGCACCCGTTGCTCCTGTAATGGCGATACCTGTGGGACCTGTTGCGCCTGTGATACCCGTAGGTCCAGTGATACCTATTGGTCCAGTGGGTCCAGTAGCTCCGGTGGGTCCAGTAGCTCCGGTGGGTCCAGTAGCTCCGATGGGTCCAACAGCTCCGGTAGCTCCAGTGGGTCCGGTGGCACCTGTTGCAGACGCTGGATTCACGCAGCAACAGTGTGTGCAGCAACAGGCGGGGTTTTTCCAACAAGCACGGTTGTTGTTTTCATAAGACATGTTTTTCCCCACTTTCTTTATTCTGTTTTTATCACAGTATATTCTGAGCAGAAAGAAAAGGTTTCTGATTTTTGTTGTGTGTATAGAAACGGTGCTGTTGCGCCTGTGGCGCCGGTAGGTCCGGTTGCGCCTGTTTCGCCAGTTGCCCCTGTGGCACCGGTAGCGCCGCTTGCACCGGTAGGTCCTGTGGGCCCTGTTTCACCGGTAATGCCTCTTTCACCCATGGAGCCGGTTGCACCAGTCGGTCCTGTTGCCCCGGTTGCGCCTGTTTCGCCGGTTGCCCCGGTTGCGCCTGTGACGCTTGCACCGGTAGGTCCTGTCGCACCTGTTGCCCCAGTAGCGCCAGTAGGTCCTGTTTCGCCAGTGGCACCTGTCGCACCTGTGATGCTTGCACCAGTCGGTCCTGTCGCGCCAGTCGGTCCTGTCGCGCCGGTAGGTCCTGTTTCACCTGAGGCGCCAGTTGCTCCCGCAGCACCAGCCAGACCTGTCGCACCAGTCGGTCCTGTGACCCCTGTTGCGCCTGTGGCTCCGGTGGCACCTGTTGCACCACCTGCAGGGCCGGTGGGTCCTGTCGCACCTGTCGCACCTGTGGTACCGATGCCTGTTGCACCTGTCGCGCCAGTAGGTCCGGTCGGACCTGTGGGCCCTGTCACACCTGTAATACCAATGCCTGTCGCTCCAGTCATGCCAATACCAGTAGGTCCTGTTGCGCCGGTCGGACCAGTCGGACCGGTGGGTCCTGTCGCCCCTGTCGGTCCTGTTTCACCGGTTGCACCGCCCTGACAGATGAAGGAAATGGGCGGGTAAGGCGGAAACGGCGGGACAGGACAGCAGGAAGGGCAGTTCCTTTGCTGCTGATTTGTCATTTGGTTGTAGTAATTTTGAAATTTTTGGTAATTGCTGTTTTGATTGTTGCAGGGCATCATACGATATCATCCTTTCTGATGAAGTATGGTTTGAAAAAACTGCTCATTTTGTAAAACGGAAGGATGGTTTGGGCGCAGCGATGACGCAAGCGAATGGTAGGAAAGGGCTTTTTGCATTTCTCCCAAACGGTAATAGCAAACGCATAACTGTATGGCGGGAAGAAAACCGTAACAGTCCTCTTCGATAAAACCGCCGCTTTCTATTGGCTTTGGCAGATGCAAAGCAGTTTCATACCAATAAATTGCTTGCAAAAGCAAATCGTCTTTTAAAAACAGAGAAGCCAGACGGCAGCAAGTTTCTGCACGGGGAGCTGCCAATAAAAAGGAACTGAACAAGGCAGCATAGGCAGCGGAGCTGTTTTGTAGCGCAAGCCATGCATCAGACAGCAGGCGACAGGCGTCCAGTTTGTTTTCTGTCCAGCCTTCCGGGATTTTTAAAAAGCGTTCAAAGACTTGGATGGCATCTTCATAACGCTGATGCTGAAATAGTTCGCGTCCATAGTAGAAAATGTGGCGTGCGTCATGAAGCTCTCCTTTTTTCTCCATATCCTCGTAAATGCGAAGATTGCGGGTGCTGTCTTGGACTTTTGTTTTTTGATGGAGGATCGGAATATCCACATGCAGAATATCTCCTGAGGGTATGATGACTTCATGCACTCTGCCGACCCATGGCAAATGCAGATCTCGCTTGATGAGCCGTTCACGAAAGAAAGAAAATACGGATTTTCCGTTCTCATCAAAAGCCGTTTCATATGGCAGCATGACAATATCTGCCTGAAGGTCTTTTTTTAGTTCGATCAGTGCCTGACAGGAGGCGGCAGGTACAACGTCGTCTGCATCCAACCACATACAATAGTCCTTTGTAGCCTTCGCAAATGCTGCATTGCGTGCCTGTGCAAAATCATCTTTCCACGGGTGTGAAAAGACAAATGGCGTGAAAGACAACGCAATCGGTATCGTCTGATCGGTGGAACCTGTATCCAGTATAATGATCTCGTCTACCGCTTCGGCGATGCTTTCCAGGCATCGTGCCAGCACATCTTCTTCGTTTTTGACGATCATACAAAGACTGATCGTTGCCATAAGCATCCATCCTTTCCGTTTTTTCAGGGATCGCTCCCTATCTCACTATATGGACAACGGACAGTTTTGGTGCAAGGTCAAGGGAAAAACTTGACATGGATTTTGATGGGAGATATGATGTAAGAGAAGTTATCACAAAAGAGCAGAAAGGAGAAAATCATGGAATACAATGATTTGATTAAGGAAAGATATTCTTGCAGATGTTTCGATGGCACACCTGTTCCTCAGGATAAATTGCAGAAAATTTTAGAGGCAGGCAGAATCGCGCCTACGGGACATAACGGACAGCCGCAGAGGATTTTAGTGTTAAACGATCCGGAAAGTATTGCGAAGATGGAAGGCTGCACACCTTGTCACTACGGTGCGCAGACAGCTTTGATCTGCTGCTATGAAAAGACGGGAGAACCTACGGTGCATGAAGATGCGGCGATTGTTATGACACATATGATGTTAGAGTGTACCAATGAAGGCGTGGATAATGTCTGGATCAGAATGTTTCAGGTTGGCGGTTTGAGAGAACATTTCAATATCCCGCAGAACTACTCCGTTTTGGGTATTTTGATGATGGGAAAAGCTGTCAAAGGTATCAAACCCGCTAAAATGCATTGGGACAAGAAAGCATTGGAAGAAACTGTATTTTACGGAAAATTCTAAAGCATAATGCAGAGAATTGCTTGATCATGCGAAAAACGTTTGTCTGAAAAAAACAGACAAACGTTTTTTGTTTTTTTGGATAGGAGTAAATAGGAAAGAAGATAAAAAAATCCCTGCCGCAGGTGTGGCAGGGAAATGGGTATCATGGTTTTAAGACAAAGAATCTGTTTCATCGCAGGCAGCTTTTTTCTTATACTGCTCATTGCATTTTGCTAACAGTACAACACAGATGCATAATGCGATTAGCCATAAGATAAGAATAGGGGTACTGTCGGGAAATGGGATATCCAACAGTGCTTTTGCCAAAAAGACGATGCCAGTCAATAAATGCAGCCAACCGATTTTTTTCAGATATAACGGCAGCTTTTCTTCTTCGATCAGTTCCAGTGAGCGTTTGGTATAGAAAATTGGCTGACCAAACAGTGCGAAAACACCTCTGGCGAAAAAATAGATACTAACAAGAAACAAAAGTGGCATTTCATACCCTCCGCGACTTATCTTTTGCAGCCTATCCATTGCCACTGCCAAAGAAGTATAGTATAATGTATCACGTTATCAAAATGTGAACAGAAACGTCAGACGAAACAGTACATTACTCTGATAAAACGAAATATTAGAAATCAAGACAATTCTACAAATCAGTAAGAGCGCTTGTTTGCCCGTTTGTTCAGGCTGGTCTGGCGTTCATTGGACTGTTTCATAAATTCTTTCATTTTTTCTTCAAAATCAGAGGAAGAACTACGAGATTCTTCACGGGATTCCGTAAAGCGTTCGCTGCGAGGACGGAAGGATTTTTCACCCCTTGACATTCTCGGTTCTTTTGGCAGAGCTTCCCGAATAGACAGCGCAATTTTTCCGCTTTCTTCTTCGATGGAAAGTACTTTTACTTTAACGATGTCACCAACCTTTACATGATCGTTGATATCCTGAACAAAGCTGTTGGCAATCTGAGAGATGTGTACAAGACCCTGTGTGTTTTCTCCGATGGATACAATGGCGCCAAACGGTTTGACACGAAGTACTTTTCCTTCTACGATGCTGCCGACCTCAATTTTTTCAGACATTTTAATTTTACACTCCTATTCTGATGATATACTGAATTTTTACGGATAAAGTATATCACAGAACGGGGTTGAATACAAATAGTTTTCTTGTTTTTTTAGAGTTTCATTCAGAAAGGAATCCGAATATGAAAAAAAAGGACATCATTCAACTGCGGATCGAGGACGTACAATTTCCCAATAAAGGATATGGTTATGTGGAAGACACCAAAGTTGTGGTGAAAGATACCGTTCCCGGGCAGTTGGTGGAGGCAAAAGTTGTAAAGAAAAGAAGCAGCGGCGCACAGGCGCTCTTGCAGGAAATTGTGGAACATTCTGCGCAGGAAAGAAGCAGCGGAATGTGCTCTCATTATCCAATCTGCGGAGGCTGTGCGTATCAGACAATGACACATGAGGCGGAGTTAGAAATGAAGCAGCGGCAGGTGCGCAGATTGTTAGAAGAAGCCGGCATCAGCGGTTATACATGGGAAGGCATTGAGCCTGCGCCGCAGGAAACAGGATATCGGAATAAATGTGAATTTTCTTTCGGAGATGAGCACAAAGACGGCGCACTGGCGTTGGGAATGCGCAAGAAAATGAGCCGTTACGAGGTAGTGACACTGAAAGACTGTAATTTGATCGATGGGGATTATTTGAAGATCCTTTCAGCCACATTGGAGTATTTTTTGGGAAAAGGAGTTTCTTTTTACCACACAGGAAGACATGAGGGCTGTTTGCGGCATTTGGTGGTACGAAAAGGTGCCGCTACAGGAGAGATCTTGGTGCATCTGTTGACCAAAGAGGAACTGCCGTTTTCGCTGGAAGAATGGAAGGAGCTGCTGCTTGAGCTTGCGTTGGAAGGGACGATCTGCGGCATATTGCACTCCATTAACACAAGTCTTGCAGATGTGGTACAGAGCGATCGTATGGATATTTTATATGGACGGGACTACTTTATGGAGCGGCTGTTTGATCTGGAATTTAAAGTTTCTGCGTATTCCTTCTTTCAGACAAATTCGAAAGGTGCCGAGAAATTATACGAGATTGTCAGGACGTTTGCGGGTGATACGAAGGGAAAAACGGTATTTGACCTCTACTGCGGTACGGGTACCATTGGGCAGATCATGGCGGAAGGTTCCAAGCAGGTCATTGGGATTGAACTGATCGAGGAGGCTGTGCAGGCTGCAAATGAAAATGCTGCACGCAACGGTTTGGATAATTGTAAATTTCTGGCGGGAGATGTATTGAAATTGGTTGAAACGCTGGAAGAAAAGCCGGATTTGATCATTGTAGACCCGCCCAGAGAGGGGATCCACCCGAAGGCGATCGGAAAAATCATTGACTTTGCAGCGCCGCAAATAGTCTATGTTTCCTGTAAGCCAACTTCTTTAGCGAGAGATTTGAAAGTGTTTACAGAGGCAGGGTATGCGGTGAAACGAGTGAAACTGATGGATATGTTCCCGAGAACGCAGCATGTGGAAACTGTTTGCCTTCTAAGTCTTATAAAATAAGTATTTTATGAATTTTTGGGCATCAAAAAAGGCGGAGCTGCCACCCGTTTGCCACCCTAATTTTGAAAATTGTCCTTGAATAGGAAAACAGGGCTAAATCCGTTGAACTTTCGGAATTCAGCCCTGTTTTTTGTCATTTATGAGGTTTTTAGCCTCGCCGCCTGTTCAAACAGTTCAACAGAACGTGCCGCCATGACTTCTGTATCGTGTACATAGGTTTGCAGCGTGGTTTGAATATTGGAGTGTCCCAACCTTACTTGAACATCCTTTACATTAGCCCCGGATTCGATCAATAAGGTTGCGTGTGTATGCCTTAATGAATGATAATCAAAGGCAAGATGCAATTCCTTATGGATAACTCTGGAACAATATTTGAAGGAATCAGTAGAAGTATATTCCCCGTTTTCTGCAATGCAGACCATACGAACACGGGGATAAGATACTTGTACACACTTTTGAAGGGGAACGATTCTGAACATATCATTGCCCTTTTCGTCCAATTCCTTTTTCAAAATATGTATAGTATAATATTCCCCGTATTTCATTTCATTCTTGATTTGGGCAGTACATTCCGCTTTTAGTGCCTGATAAAGCGTATCCCCAAATTGAACGGTACGCATAGAAGCCGGGGTTTTGGTTGTGGTGAAATACCATGAAGAATGCATTTCTTGTTTCCCTTTTTGTTCTACCACTTTCCGAACATCAGCCCCAAAATTCCGTTTCACAATCTGTTTTGAAACGGTGATGGTGCGTTTTTCAAGGTCAATATCATCCCATGTTAGGGAGAAAGCTTCTGAAATACGCAGTCCGGTATAAAATCCAATCATCAGCGGTATATGGAAGCGTGAACCGGCTGGGAAGCGATCAATGATCCGTTGCCATTCTTCCAAAGTCAGGATGATTCGTTCACGGGGCTTTCTTTCTACCTTTGGATATTTTACATAGCGCATGGGGTTAGAAGTTAAATAATGCAGCGGTTCAACTGCATAATCCATAGAAGCCCCCAACACAGATAGAATCCCGACAATATGACTTTTGGAAAACCCATTCATTTTTAAGTCATTTGCATATTCCTGTAATACTGCTGATGTAATCGCTTTCAAACGGTATTTTCCGAATTTTGGCTTCAAATGCCCTTCCATGATCCGCAGATATCCTACTTGTGTATTGTATTTCAGATTGGGTTTACAGTACAGATCATACCATTGATCCAGATAGTCAGATACTGTAATTTCAGATGGTTCAAAAACCGTTCCGACATTGTTGTATTCATTGATTGCCTTTGCGAGAGCTGCTTCTGCTTCCTTTTTGGTTTTGAACCCGCCCTTTTCCTTCTTCTGACGTTTTCCGTTGACTTTCCCTAAGTCAAAGTAATAAGACCATGTTGAACCACGTTTTCTAATACTTCCTTTCAAAATAATCATCCTTTCTCTTGTGACGAAAAGGATGAAGTGATACAATATATTTGACCGCCTAAAATCACTTCATCCTGATTTTCGGTCATTCGTCCCCGTTGGTGTTGCAGCACTGACGGGGATATTTTTTGTTTATTGGTCAAAGTAGTTCAAATTATAGGTTACATAAACGGTATCAAAAGTTTTTGTTTCTTCATCGTAATTGTAAAACTCAACTTGTGCAACCTTATCTGATACGGGTGAAAATTTATGAGTTGTTCCCGTGTCAACAGTTTTCTTTGCATTTTCCCCCGGTTCTATTCCAAACATGGCAAATATGTTGTCTGAATCGTTCCCTTCAACTTTCCATTGTGAATTTGAAAACAGGCGCAGCTTCACAACGGAATCTTCATATAAAATGAATTCAGCATAGCAATCTTCTAAGTTATAGGAATAAATTTGCATTTGGAAATCCCCCTTAGAAGTTTCATTAGTCCAATCTTCTATATTTTCGGGTTCTCCAAACTCATTTTTCAATTCTTCCGATGAAATTCTACTAAATTTTGAACAGTCTAAAATCACAGACACAGGTTCATCTTGACTTTGATACTTTTCAGGATTTTGTG
>CALWRB010000039.1 GCA_944383855.1 uncultured Lachnospiraceae bacterium | reverse complement strand
ATATCGTTATCATCGGCAACGGTGTGTCTGGGAATCAGGCTGCACTTGCAGCCAGAAAAAATGACGACGCATGCTCCATTTTGATACTTGGAAAAGAGCAATATACGGAATATGCCGCAGGCGCATTGCCGGACTATCTTTCCGGACACTTGACCAAAGAACAAGTTCTGGTTAAGACAAAAGAAGATTACCGGAAAAACAACATTGAGCTTTGGCTGGAAGCAGAGGTCACCGCGATCAAACCGGAAGAAAAACAGGTTTTGTTATCAGACGGCAGGGCAGTGGAATACGGAAAGCTGATTATCGCAACCGGCAGTTTCCCTGTTCAGCTTCGGAAAATGGAAGGTACTTCTTTGCCGGGCAACTTTGTTTTGAAAACGATTCAAGATGTGGACGATATGGTTGCATATCAGCCGGAGAGAATTGTCATCGTAGGTTCGGGTGCCATCGGATTGGAAGGCGGTTTGGCATTGAAAGAACGCGGTGCAAAAGAAGTTAAGGTTGTGGAAATGCTGGATTGGATCACAATGAAATCCTTAGATCGCTATACGGCAGATCTCTTGGTAAAAGAGCTGAATGCAGTGGGGATCGATGTATATTCCGGTGAGAATGTTCTTTCCGTAGATGGAACGGACCGCGTTTGCGGTGTGCAGACGAATAAACGCTATATTCCTTGCGATATGGTGCTTTGGGCGATCGGTGTTCGTCCTTCTGTGCAGTTGGCACAGGATGCAGGTATAGCCTTGGGAACAACAGGCGGTATTTTGGTAGATGATATGATGCGGACCAATTTGCCTGATATCTATGCTTGCGGTGACTGTACGGAATCTACAGATCGTTTCCGCAAAAAACAGGTTTTGAATCTGCTGTGGGAGGCGGCAGCAAGACAAGGTGAGGTTGCCGGAAACTGCTGCACAGGAAATGAAAAAGAATTTAATGGGTCTTTTGCTGCACTGATCACTTATGTCGGTGATAAACCGATCGTGGCTTTTGGCTTTACGGAAAAAGATTTGGAAGGCACAGAGTATGAAGTGTTACAGGAAGAAACTGAATCCTTTTTCAGAAAAGTGATTTTGCAAGACGGAAAAGTGGTAGGTGTGCAGATGATCAATACAATGGAAGGTGCTGATCTGCTTTTGGCACAACTGCAAAAAGAAGCACCGGTAGATATGGAACTTCTGGACGACACGGAAGTTGGTCGGTATCCCATTTTGCACACTGCAACAGCTGCATTCTTGCATGATTTAAAACTAAGAACAACTAAATAAAGTAAAGAAATTGCTTCTTTGAGCAAAAATACCTAAGTCAAAAAAACAGGATACGGTATTGCGCCGGAGAGTTCTCCCTGGGTTTATATGGAAACGTATGAGCCTTCCGTATTTGAAAAAAAGAACGCAAATGTAAGCTTCTCAATACAATAATGATGAAGTCTGAAAATACGCGGATCTTTTTTCCGCGTATTTTTTTTTAGATCACACCCCGCGAAAGCGTAGTGAATGATTGAGAAAGTGAAACAGAGAAAGTCGGTGAGGTTCAGAAATGAAGAAAATCGGTGCAGCCATTGTCGCAGGCGGAAAAAGCAGACGAATGGGTGGAACGGCAAAAGGATTGTTAAATTTTCAAGGAAAAACATTTTTGCAAAATATTACGGAACAAATTGCGGATTTTCCGGAAATCTATCTTTCGGTAGCTGACGACAGCCAATATCCGGAAAGCAGTTTACAAAAGGTCATCGACAAATATCCGCAAAGAGGTCCTTTAGGTGGTATCGCAAGTGTTCTTTCGGTCTGTCAAATGGACGCTATGCTCGTTTTAAGCTGCGATATTCCTTTCTTTTCCAAAGAAGCTGCAAAAAAGATGACAGATGCTTATGACGAGGCTTGGGATGCATGGATCCCTGTAGATAAATGCGGACGAAAGCATCCTCTTTGCGGGATCTATCACAGTAGGTTGGCAAAAGAGATGCTTTCATTTTTGGAACGAGAAGAAAAAAGCGGGGTCTTACAGTTTTTAGAAAATTATAACGTGCGATGGGTCCATTCAGATGAACTTGGTCTGAGTGATGAAATATTTCAAAATATCAATACCATAGAACAGTATGATGCATTTTGTATGGAGGGGATAGAATGAAGTGCATAGATGTTAAAGAAGCGGTCGGACATGTGCTCTGTCATGATATTACGATGATCGTAAAAGATCAGATCAAAGATGCCGTTTTTAGAAAGGGGCATATCATACAGGAAGAAGATATTCCTATCCTGCAAAGAATCGGAAAAAATCACATTTATGTTTGGGAGAAAGATGAAACCATGCTGCACGAAGATGAAGCGGCAGAAATTCTTGCAGGTATCTGCAAAAACGAAGGCATGCGTACCACTTCTCCCAAAGAAGGGAAAATAGAGCTCATTGCGGAAACAGAAGGACTGTTTTTGGTCGATGTAGAGCGGCTGGAGCAGATCAACTCCATAGAGGAGATGATGATTGCTTGCAGACATACTTATTACGCAGTACACGCAGGGGATAAACTGGCAGGCACCAGGGTGATCCCGTTAGTGATATCAAAAGAAAAAATGGAGGCAGCAAAGCGTTTGGCGGGAAACGAGCCATTGATGGAAATTCGACCGTACAGGCGAAAAAAAGCAGGTGTGATCACGACCGGAAGTGAGGTTTATCACCATTTGATCGAGGATACTTTCACGCCTGTTATTGTGGAGAAACTTTTCAATTATGGGATTCAAGTGGTCGCACATGAAACAGTGCCGGATGACAAAGAAGAAATTCAAAAGGCAATTTTACGCTTGAAGCAGTCCGGTGTAGAAATGATCCTTTGCACCGGCGGAATGAGTGTAGATCCGGACGATTTGACGCCGTCTGCCATTACATCTACAGGAGCGGAGATCATTTCTTACGGGGCGCCTGTTTTGCCGGGAGCAATGTTTTTGATGGGGTATTTTCAGGACGGAACACCGATTATGGGGTTGCCTGGTTGCGTAATGTATGCTAAAAGTACGATTTTTGATCTTGTTTTGCCAAGAGTAGCTGCGGATATCAAGATTACCAAAAAAGACTTGGCAAAATTAGGGCATGGCGGTCTTTGTTTGGGCTGTCCGATTTGTCATTATCCAAATTGCGGATTCGGGAAAGGAATGTGAGAGAAATGGGAAAAATCAAAGCGATTTGTATCAGTGAAGAAAAGGGTGTGCAAAAACACGAGGTGTCTTCTGCACGGTTGATAGAAGATTTTGGAATTGAAAATGATGCGCACGCGGGCAAATGGCATCGCCAAGTCAGTCTGCTTTCCTATGAAAAAATTGAAGAATTTCGCAAAGAAGGAGCAGAAGTAAAATTCGGAGATTTTGGCGAAAACATCGTTGTAGAGGGATATGATCTGCAAAAACTTCCTGTCGGGACAAGGTTTGTTTGTAACGATGTGGTTCTGGAATTAACGCAGATTGGAAAAGAATGTCATACACATTGTCAGATCTACCACAAAATGGGCAGATGTATCATGCCGACGGAAGGTGTATTTACAAAGGTTTTGAAAGGCGGACAGATTCATGTAGGTGATGAGATCCTAATGCAGTACCCGTTGGAGGACAGACCGTTTCAGATGGCGGTCATTACATTAAGTGACAAAGGAGCTCTCGGCTTGCGGCAAGATACCAGCGGACCGCTGATCAAGAGCAGAATGGAAGAATTGGGATATGAGGTGCAGGAAGCGCTTTTGTTGCCTGACGATGAATTTATGCTGGAAAAAAATCTAAAACGACTTGCAGACCAAAGACAGCTGGATTTAATTCTCACAACAGGCGGGACGGGCTTTTCACCCAGAGATATCACGCCGGAAGCAACCAGAAAAGTTGCAGATAAAGATGCTCCCGGTATTGCGGAAGCCATTCGTGCATATTCAATGCAGTTTACCAAAAGAGCGATGCTTTCTCGTGGGGTCGCTGTGATCCGAAAAAAGACGCTGATCATCAATCTACCCGGCAGTCAAAAGGCTGTGGCGGAGTGTCTGGACTGCATACAGGATCAACTGCCGCATGCCTTAGGATTGTTGCGGGGAACGGTAAATAATTGCGGCAGATAGAAAGAAAGACCGCCCTGTGAGAAAGGAGAAAGGCTATGGATTGGTATCCTCTGTTTAATTCCATACGGATTTCCGCACTTGCCAGCATTGTTGTTTTTTTTACAGGGATTTTTGCGGCATATTATGTTGCGAAATTACCCAAGTGGCTCAAAGGCATATTGGACGTTATTTTTACATTGCCAATGGTTCTGCCGCCGACAGTCGTGGGGTATATGTTATTGATGGTTTTGGGCAATCGTCGTATCATCGGTGGATTTTTTTTGGAACAGCTTGGTATTAGCCTTGTCATGCAGTGGTATTCCGCAATATTTGCCGCAATAGTAGTTTCATTTCCATTGATGTATCGAACGGCAAGGGGAGCGTTTGAAAGTTTTGACGAAACATATGCCTATGCAGGTCAAACCTTGGGGTTAAAAAACAGTTATATTTTTTGGCGGATCCGTATGCCGCTTTGCAGACAGGGTATCCTTGCCGGCTGGGTATTGAGTTTTGCAAGAGGGTTGGGGGAATATGGTGCAACCAGTATGCTGGCGGGATATGTGGCAGGAAAGACCGCAACAATTTCTACAACAGTGTACCAATTATGGACGATCAACCAAGACTCGTTGGCACTCAAATGGATCTTGATCAATCTTGTTATTTCCACCGGTGTTTTATTGTTGATCAATCTATTAGAAAAAAAGAAGTGAAAGGAGAGAGCGTATGAGTTTGGAAGTTTCTATCAGGAAACGGTGGGGAGATTTTACGCTGGATATGGATTTTAGGACAACGGAAAAATCTGTTTCTCTCCTTGGCGCTTCGGGGTGCGGAAAGAGTATGACGCTCAAATGTATCGCGGGGATAGAAGAACCTTTTCAAGGAAAGATCGTGTTAAACGGTAGAGTGCTGTTTGACCGTGACCGTGGGATCAATCTTCCTCCGCAGCAGCGAAAGGTTGGGTACTTATTTCAAAATTATGCGCTGTTTCCCAATATGACATTGAAAAAAAATATCATGTGCTGCGTACAAGACACAAAGAGCAAAAAGGAAAAAGAGAAAAAAGCAGAGGAAATACTGGAGCGATTTGGTTTAAGAGAGCTTGCCGATTTAAGACCGCAGCAGCTTTCCGGCGGTCAGCAGCAAAGGGGAGCTTTGGCAAGGATCTTAGCGACGGATCCGCAAATTATGCTTTTGGACGAGCCAATGAGTGCATTGGACGGCCATTTACGAGAGCAAATGACGATGGAATTGATGGGAATGGTGCAAGAATACGGAAAAGAGATGATTCTGGTCACGCATAACATGAAAGAAGCGTACCGTATGTCTGAGCAGACGATATTGATGGAGAACGGAAAAAAGATCGCGGACGGAAAAAACGCGGATATTTTCAAAAATCCAAGAACAAGGCAAGGCGCGATTATAACCGGTTTTAGAAATATCGTTCCGATCCAAAAAACCGAGGAGTCCCTTTTGCTGTTTCCCTCCTTAGGGATAGAAAAACAGATGGAGAGGCAAATTCCATCGTTTGCGGCTTATGCTGGGATTTTGGAGAAAGATATTATCCTTGGCTGCCGCAAGGAAGATGCAGACGGGGAAGTGATGATTCATCAGGTTTTGGAAGGTCCCAAAGACATTACCTACAGTCTGCAAGTTTGTAAGGACGGAAAGATCATGCCGCATAGTTTTTTATGGTATGTAGGGAAAAAAGATAGACGCTATAAAAAAGGCGAAAAGGTATGGTTTTGCTTTGATGCAGAGCGGATCACATTTTTTTCTGAATAAAAAAGGGAAGGTGGAAGGCAAATGTCTATTTTGGAAGTAGAAGAAGCGGTACAAAAATTAAAAGACGCTGTCGTTGAACAAGAAGAAACAACGGAAGTTCTTTTATTGGACGCATTGGGACTTATTGTAGCAGAAGATGTCATTGCAGTTTCAGATCAGCCACCTTTTGCGCGTTCTCCGTTAGACGGATATGCACTAAGAGCCGCAGATATCCAAACTGCGGACAAAAAACACCCGGTGATGCTGACGGTGATCGATAAGATTATGGCAGGACAAGCCAGTAAAAAGCAAGTCGGAGAAAAAGAAGCGATCCGATTGATGACAGGCGCACCGATCCCTGTGGGCGCAGATTGTGTGATTCGTCAGGAAGATACGGATTTGGGCAAAGATACGGTGGCGGTATTTCAAAGTTTACAGCCTTTTGAAAATTACTGTTTTCAAGGGGAAGATTATCAGGCGGGTAGCTGTTTATTGCAAAAAGGAACCAGAATTCGAGCTGCGGAAATTGCGGTAATGGCAAGTTGCGGAAAAGAAAAGGTAAAGGTTTATTCCGGACCAAAGGTTTCTCTTTTTTCGACAGGTGATGAGATCGTCATGCCGGGAGAAGATTTATCGGAAGGGAAAATATATGACACCAATCTTTTTTACTTGCATGCAAGGCTGCGCGAGATGGGAGTTTCCGTGGAAAATGCCGAGAAATGCGTGGACGATGCAGTGCAAGTGGCAGAAAAAATCAAACAAATTGCGAAAACCTCCTCTTTGATTCTTACAACAGGCGGAGTTTCCGTCGGAGAGAAAGATATTATGCACGAAGTGCGAAAAATTCTCCATGTTGAGCCTTTGTTTTGGAGGGTAAAGATCAAACCGGGTTCTCCAACACTTGCTTTTGTGTACGAAGAAACGTTAGTGATTTGTCTAACAGGAAATCCGTTTGGCGTTGTAGCGAATTTTGAACTTTTGGTTCGTCCGGTATTGGAAAAACTATCCAGAGGGGCAGTAACAGCATGCAAAAGAGGAATTGGTATTTTACAAAACGATTTTTTAAAAGCAAGCCATTCCAGAAGAATTGTTCGGGCAAGATACGAAGATAGAAAGGTATTCCTGCCCGAGGGTCATGCCTCCGGTATGATTCGTTCCATGAGTGAAACGAATTGTTTTTTAGACATCGCGGCGGGAACAGATGAATTGAAAAAAGGCGATGGCGTTCAGATCATTATTTTTTAGGAGGCGAAAACGGTGTTGACACATTTTGATCAAAAAGGGAATGCCATTATGGTAGATGTTACAGAAAAGAAAACAACGCACCGTGTGGCTTTGGCAGAAGGCAGAATCAAAGTTTCTGAAGAAATTATGATGCGGCTGCGGGAAGGAAGTATTGAAAAAGGAGATGTACTTGGCATTGCGCGCGTGGCAGGAATCATGGCGGCAAAAAAAACAAGCGAACTGATTCCGATGTGTCATCCGTTGATGATCAGCAGCTGCTCCATTGATTTTTTTCTGGAAGATTCTTCTGTGAAAGCGGAGTGCCGCGTTAAGATCAGCGGTCAGACGGGGGTGGAAATGGAAGCACTGACCGGTGTTACGGTTGCGCTTTTAACAATTTATGATATGTGTAAGGCAGTGGATAAGAAAATGTGTATCGAGGATGTGCATCTGGTAGCCAAAAGCGGCGGAAAGTCAGGTGATTTTTTCTATGACAAACAGTAGAAAACAAATCGTAGTAGCGGTTAGTGGATTGAAAAACAGCGGAAAAACAACATTGATCGAGAAGTTGGTCATTTTTATCAGGCAGAAAGGATATACGGTCGCAACTGTAAAACACGACGGACACACCTTTCAGCCGGATCGGGAAGGGACTGACTCTTATCGCTTTTTTCAGGCGGGGGCGAATACATCGGTCGTATACGATGCGGAAAAAATCTCTTTTGTGAAACGGTGTAGCGTAGACTTGGATAAACTTTTATCCGACTTGGAGGAAGACTTTGTACTTTTGGAAGGATTTAAGTACAGTGATTTCCCCAAATTACTGATACAGCGAGATGAGGAATGGCTTCCTTTAGATGAAAGCACCATTGCACTGGTGCTTAAGAGCAAATCGGAAGAAACATACCGCTGTCCCTGCTTTTTGCGAGATGATGTCGAAGCGATCGGACAATGGCTGATCAACTACCGAAAGGAGAGGTGTGACCGTGTTTGATACATTTGGGAGAAATATCGAGTATTTAAGAATTTCGGTGACAGATCGCTGCAATTTGAGATGTGTCTATTGTATGCCGGAAGAAGGCATTCAGAAATTCCAACATGAAGATATGCTTACTTATGATGAAATATTGCGGTTGAGCCGTATTTTTGCGGACATTGGGATCAAAAAAATCAGACTGACAGGGGGAGAACCGCTGGTTCGTAAAAATATAGCATATCTGATTGAGGGGTTAAAACAGATACAAGGAATCGAAAAAGTCTGTATGACAACAAACGGGATACTCTTGTCTGAGCAGCTGGAAACACTGCTCGCAGCAGGTCTGGACGGTGTAAATATTAGCATCGACAGTTTGCAGGCGGATAAATTCAAAGAAATCACAAGAAAAGACCAATTGGAAAAGGTATTAAATTCGATCGACCAAGCGGCACAAATACCCGGGTTAGAAGTGAAACTGAATTGTGTGCCGATGCAGTATAATGAAGATGAGTTGGTCGATATGACAAGGTATTTTTTACAAAAAGGTCTTACACTGCGATTTATTGAATTGATGCCGATCGGTTTTGGAAAGGACTTACAAGGAATTTCTACCGATGATTTGAAAAAAAGGTTGGAATGCGCCTTCGGAAAGTTAGAGCAGGTCAGAGGACAAAAATTGGGAGGACCCAGTCAAAACTATAAGGTAAAGGGGTATGAAGGAGAAGTTGGCTTTATCAGCGCGATGAGTCATGAATTTTGCGGAAATTGCAACAGAGTGCGACTGACTGCGGACGGGTGTTTGAAAACTTGCTTACAGTACAGGGCAGATTTGAATTTGAAAAAACTTTTATCGGAAAATGATGATCGGCTTCGAAACAGGATCGTATCTGCCATTCATCATAAACCACAGAACCATAGATTCCATGCTTATACGCAAATATCCGATGCGGAAAGCAGGATCATGGCACAAATCGGTGGTTAAGGAATATGATATTTTATCAGGAAGAAATGATTTGCAAGATCAAAAAAGTCTGTTTGCATATACCGAAACAAACAGACTTTTTGTTTTTGGATTTTTTTAAAAAAGCTTTCTGCCGCATTTGGGGCAATATGCGAAATCATTGTCTAAAAGATATCCGCAATCCGGACAGTGTGCTGTACCGTTTTCTTCATAACCGGTGGGATTGAGATCTTCTTCGCTTAAAGTGACGTTTTCACCCCGTTCGATGGCTTTTCCGATTTCCGGATCCAAAGAGAAAACAGTGCCGCAGCAGCGGGAAACAGCATAATATTTTTTTCCCCATTTGAAAAGCGGAATGAAGAAAAAACTGAAGTAAGTATAGGTCATAAAGACAGTCAGATTGGTATATTGTCCGCATTTTTTGCAAACCATAGTCTGAAAAAAGTCCAACTCTTTTTTACCCATCGAAATACCGCCGATAAATATCATAATTTCACCTCATAAACCTTAAAAAAACAAAATGTCAGCGATTTTATTTTACAACTTCACATTCTCATGATATTATATTTCATAGAGAAATGCAATATAAACAAAAGGGAGGGACACAGCTATGAAAGTTACGAAGCTGGTCATCAGTGCGGTATCTCTTGCAGTTTCCGCTGCACTTTTGACATTATCTATTATCGATTTGATTCGGAGTGAAGTATACTGATTACGAATAAACGCCTGTGGTTTTGGGGAAACTTACAGTATGTTTTTCAGCTGTGCCGTCTGTAGAAGGTAAACTGTGATTGCCGAAGGGTTTGCCGGATACAGATACTCCTGCAGCATAAAGAGAAAACGAGGAGGTTATTTCATGTTAAGAGTAGGTATCAATGGTTTTGGGCGTATTGGCAGACTGGTGTTCCGCGCTGCTTTGGAAAGAGGCGATGTGGATATCGTTGCGATCAATGACCCGTTTATCGATGTGGATTATATGATCTATATGCTCAAATATGACAGTGCGCATGGACGTTACCATGCAAAAATGGAAGAAAAAGACGGCAAACTGGTCGTAAACGGAAAAGAAGTTACGGTTTTCAGTTATATGAAGCCGGAGGAAATCCCGTGGAAAGATGCACAGGCTGAGTATGTTTTGGATTGTACCGGTTTGTTTACCACAATGGATAAAGCAGCCGCGCATTTTGAAGGCGGTGCCAAAAAAATCATCATTTCCGCACCTTCTCCCGACGCGCCGATGTTCGTTATGGGGGTAAACCACACCACATATGACAAAAATATGATGATCGTATCCAATGCTTCCTGTACTACAAACTGCTTGGCACCTTTGACAAAGGTGATCCATGACAATTTTGGTATTATCGAAGGTTTGATGACAACAGTGCATTCTATCACTGCGACACAGAAAACGGTAGACGGTCCTTCTAAGAAAGACTGGAGAGGCGGACGTGCCGCTTCCGCTAATATCATTCCTTCCAGCACAGGTGCAGCTAAGGCGGTAGGCAAGGTAATTCCTGCGTTGAATGGTAAACTGACGGGTATGTCCTTCCGTGTGCCGACAACGGACGTTTCGGTTGTGGATTTGACTTGCCGACTGGAAAAAGCCGCAACATATGACGAAATCAAGGCTGTTATCAAGCATGCCTGCGAGAACGAAATGAAGGGTATTATGGAATATACGGAAGATGACGTGGTATCCACAGACTTCTTGACAGATCCGCATACTTCCATTTTTGACGCGAAGGCCGGTATTGCGCTGAACGATCATTTTGTAAAGTTGGTAGCATGGTACGATAACGAATGGGGTTACAGCAATAAATGCTTGGATTTGATCAAGCATATGTATGCGACAGACCACGCAGAATAATGTATTTTCAATCCTCATATCATTATGATATG
>CALWRB010000038.1 GCA_944383855.1 uncultured Lachnospiraceae bacterium | reverse complement strand
CAATATGTTTTTATGGCCGATTTTGGCAGCGATCTGCTTGGTCGCGTTGGATCAAGTGACGAAATATATGGCATTGACACAGTTAAAACCGATTGGAAATACAACGGTGATCGAAGGATTTTTAGATTTGACGTTTGTGGAAAATCACGGTGTGGCATTTGGTTTGCTGTCAGGCAATCGATGGCTGATTTTAGTGCTGACGATCGCGATTTGTATTGTATTGGTATATGTCTGGCACACGCTTCCGCGCACAAGAGAGTATCGTTTGGTCCGTTGTTGTCTGGTGCTTGTCTTTTCCGGAGCGATCGGCAATATCATTGATCGCTTGTTGCGCGGCTATGTGGTGGATTTTTTGGAAGTGACATTCATCGAGTGGCCCGTGTTTAACGTGGCGGATATTTTGGTTGTGGTCGGTGTATGTCTGCTGATGATTCTGATATTATTCGTCATCAAGGATAAACCGGAAGCAGAAAGCGAAGTGCAGCAGGCAGAAGAAGAACAAAAAACGGAGCAGTGATCAGGAATGGAAGAAATCAGATGGCTGACAGCCGAAACGGAGGATATCGGTAGTCGAATCGATGTATTTATTGCGGAAGAACTGGACGAATTGACCCGAAGTGCGGTGCAAAAACTGATTGCAGAGGGGAATGTTTGGGTCAATGATGCCCATGTGAAGGCAAATTATAAGTTAAAGGGCGGCGAAAGCATTCGTTTGCTGCTGCCGCAAGCAGAGGAAACCGAGATATTGCCGGAAGATATTCCGTTGGATATTTTGTATGAAGATGACAGTGTGATCGTGGTCAATAAACCGCAGGGAATGGTGGTGCATCCTGCCGCAGGTCACAGCAGCGGCACTTTGGTCAATGCACTGCTGTTTCATTGCAAAGACAGTCTTTCCGGCATCAACGGTCAACTGCGTCCGGGTATCGTACACCGCATTGATAAGGATACTTCCGGGGTGCTGATGGCGGCTAAAAACGATAAAGCACATCATTTTCTGGCGGAACAGCTGGCGGAGCACAGTATTACCAGAAAATATATCGCGATTGCGATGAACGGTTTTCGAGAAGACAGCGGTACGGTCGATGCACCGATCGGCAGAGATCCTAAAGACAGAAAACGCATGACCGTAACGCAAAGAAACGGACGACATGCCGTGACGCATTATCGTGTACTGGAGCGTTTTGGACAGCTGAGCCTGATTGAAGTGCAGTTGGAAACGGGACGCACACACCAGATTCGTGTGCATATGTCGCATATCGGACACCCGCTTTTGGGCGATCCTGTTTACGGTAGTAAAAAGCAGCCTTATCGTTTGCAGGGACAAGCACTGCATGCCGCAAAGTTAGGTTTTATCCACCCGGACAGCAAGGAATATATGGAATTTACGGCACCGTTGCCGCCTTATTTTGAGGAACTTTTGCAACGCTTGCGGGCGAAAAAAGGAGGCAGTGAGTTATGACGACGCTTAGAAAAGATCTGTTTGGCTTAAGAGATCTGAGTGCGGACGAAATACGCTATATTTTACGCGCGGCAGATACGATGAAATATATTTTAAATCAAAAGAATAAAAAATCTCCGCATTTGCAGGGAAAATCTGTGATACTGCTTTTCTACGAGCCAAGCGCCAGAGGAAAACTTTCCTTTGAATTGGCGGCGCAGCATTTGAGTGCCAATGTGGTGGATATGACGGGCAGTATTCATGCCATGAGCGGTGAAAAACTGCAGGATATGGGACAGTTAGTCGATCAGATGGGTGCGGATTTTATTATTTTGCGTCATGGTATGGCAGGTGCGCCCAGACTGCTTGCGGAATGTGTGGAAGCATCTGTCATCAATGCCGGTGATGGGTTTAACGAAAACCCGGGTCAGGCTTTGCTGGATCTGATGACGATCAAAGAGCGAAAAGGCGACTTTGAAGATTTGAAAGTCGCGATCATTGGTGATTTGGTACATAGTCGTCTGGCAAGAAGCAATATTTGGGGACTGACAAAGCTGGGGGCAAGGGTCTGTGTTTCCGGACCACCCACATTGATGCCGCAGGAGCTGACGCAGTGGGGTGTAGAATGCTACTATAACGCAGCGGAAGCTGTCAATCAGGCAGATGTCATACTGACGGCAAGGCTGGAGGCGGAAACCAGAAATAAGCGGTTTATGCCTTCCTTAGAGGAATATAAACGGTTTTTCAGAATCGATGAAAAATTGTTGAAATATGCGAAAAAAGATGCCATTGTACTGCACCCCGGTCCTGTGCAGAAGGGAATCGAGATTTCCGCTGGTGTGGTAGACAGCCCGCAGTGCATCATCAACGATCAGATGTCAAACAGTGTGGCGGTGCGTATGGCGATGCTGTATATTCTTTCTCAGATAGGAGGCGGCTTCCAATGAATCTGCTTTTGAAAAATTGTACTCTGGTGACGGCGCCTTTTGATGCGGAACAAAAATACGATATCCTGCTAAAAGACGGTATGATCGCGGAAATCGGTTCGATTGCTCCCGCAGAGGGAATGCGCGTATTGGACGTGGGTGGAAAGACGGTTTTACCGGGATTGATCGATATGCACTGCAATATTTGTGATCCCGGGTATGAATATATGGAAGATATTGTAAGCGCTTCCCGCAGTGCGGCAAGAGGCGGCTTTACTTCCATTACCTGTGAACCCAATACTAACCCGGTCATTGATAATAAAACAGTAGTAGAATATGTGGTTTCCAAAAGTAAGGAAATGGCACAAGTCAATATATATCCTTACGGCAGTATGTCCATCGGTTGCAAGGGTGTGGAAATGGCGGAACTGGGAGAGATGCATGACGCGGGCATCGTTGCGGTTTCAGATGGAGATGAGTTTATCGATGACGCGTCTTTTTTGCGAAATGTTCTGCAATATTCCCGCATGTTGCATCTTTCGGTTATCACGCACTGTGAGGATAGAACGCTTTCCGCAAACGGTGTGATGAATGAAGGTGTGACATCTTCCAAACTTGGACTGTTTGGTATGCCCAAAGAGGCGGAAGAAGTCATTGTAGCAAGAAATATTATTTTGGCGGAAGCGGTAGGCGCAAGGCTGCATATCGCACACGTCAGCACGAAAGGTTCCGTGCAGTTGATTCGTGAGGCAAAACAGCGCGGTGCAAGAATCACCTGCGAAACTTGCCCGCACTACTTTATGCTGACGGAAGCGGCAGCGGAAGGTTATAATACACTGGCAAAGGTCAATCCCCCTTTGCGCACACAGGAAGATGTTGATGCGATATTACAAGGAATCGCAGATGGTACCATTGATGTGATTGCTTCCGGGCATAGTCCGACAGGACAGTTAAATAAAGCAAGAGAGTTTGACGATGCCGGATATGGAGTTTCCTCATTAGAAACAGCTTTTGCGCTCAGCTATACGGGTTTGGTGGAAACGGGTTTGATTTCTGCGAAGCGGTTGGTGGATTTAATGAGCGCGAAGCCTGCACAGATTTTGAATCTGCATCATAAAGGTGTTTTGGAAGAAGGCAGAGATGCTGATTTGATCGTGGTCGATACTGACGAATTTTACCAGATCGAACCGGATCATTTCGCATCGAAAGCGAAATTTTCTCCTTTTGCGGGTTTTTCTGTAAAGGGAAGAGTGTTATATACCATTGTCGGCGGCAAGGTCGTGATGTGACGATCTGAAGCAAGAGGTGTTGTTATGTATTTGAAACGGTTGGATTTACAAGGGTTTAAGTCCTTTCCTGAAAAAGTGAAATTGGAATTTCATCAGGGCATTACAGCTGTGGTAGGACCCAATGGCAGCGGAAAAAGCAATGTTTCCGATGCGGTACGGTGGGTACTGGGAGAACAGCGCGCAAAAAGCCTGCGTGGTGAAAAGATGGAAGATATTATTTTTGCGGGAACAGAAAGCAGAAAACCTTTGGGATTTGCGGAAGTTTCTATTTTATTGGATAACGAAGACGGGAGAATGCCGTTGGACTTTTCCGAGGTGCAGGTGACCAGAAGGGTGTACCGTTCCGGAGAGAGCGAGTACCTGATCAACGGTACTGCCTGCCGCCTGAAGGATATCCATGAGTTGTTTATGGATACCGGTATCGGAAAAGAGGGGTATTCCATTATCGGGCAGGGCAAGATCGATGAGATCTTAAGCTCAAAAGGCGAGGAACGCCGCAGGATATTCGAAGAAGCGGCGGGTATCGTCAAATTTAAGACAAGACGTATGGAAGCAGGCGCAAAGCTGGAAAAAGAACGGCAGAATTTGCAGCGTGTGGAGGATATTATCGGGGAGTTGGAATTGCAGCTGCAGCCGTTAGAAGAACAAAGCAAGGTGGCGACTGCCTACCTCGGTTATCAAGAGGCGTTAAAACACGCCGAGATCTCGATGTTTTGTACTGATGCGGATCGTCTAAAAGAAGCCTGTGAGGGCTTTTTACAAAAAGAGGAAACCGTTCAGTCACAGCTGCAGCAGACGCAGGAGCAGATGGAAACGACAAAAGCCGAGAGTGCGCGATTGCAGGCGCAGGCAGCTGAAATATCCGTGAAAATACGGGAACGGCAGGAAGCAGTCACTGCTTTAAAGACAGAGATGGAAAGAACCGAAGGCAATATCCGCCTTTCGGAGGAGCAAAAGCAGAATGACAGCGACCATATGGTACGCTTACAGACAGAAAAACAGCAGAAGGAAGAAAAAATAAAAGCCAACCGGGAGGAGTTGCGCCTGGTTGTAAGCAAAGCAGACGCACTGCGTTTTTCCATGGAAGAACAGCAGAAAAAACTGACTTCTCTGGAAGAAAAAAATCAGAGCCTGCACACACTGTTACAGGAAAAAGGGGAAAAAGCGGAATCGTTTAAAGATGAGATTTTTGAGCAGATCCGTATTTCCACCGAAGCCAAGGGTGAGATCTCCAAAAAGGAAGCTATGATGGAGCAATTTCTTGCAAGAAAAGCACAGCTTGCGCAGGAATTGGAGCTTGCGGAAGGCAGACAGCATGATCAGCAGATACACCTGGAGGTTTTGGAGCAGGCGGAGCGGGAAGCACAGCAAAAAGCGGCTTATCTGCAAAAAGAGTTGGACGCGTTGGAAAAAGATCGTCTGCAAGCGGAAGAACAGCTGCAAAAGAAGGAAAAAGAACTGCAGCAGCAGGAAATTTTCTTATTTGAAGGCAATTCCCGTCTGAATCTGCTGACAGAGCTGGAGAAAGAGCACGAGGGCTTTTACGGCAGTGTAAAGGCATTGTTGAAATGGAAAGAATCGGGCAATCATAATATCTGCGGTGCCATCGGCGAACTTTTGAAAGTGGAAGAACAGTATGAAACCGCAATCGAAGCGGCGTTAGGCGGTGCGTTGCAAAATATCGTGACAGAAACGGAAGACGATGCGAAAAACGCGATTCGTTATTTGAAAGAACATCGATTAGGCAGGGCAACATTTTTGCCTGTCAGTGCTATACAGGCAAAACCCTTTGGGGCAGGGCTTTCTGTTTTGGAAGAACCTGCGGTGATTGGGCTTGCTTCCGATTTGGTGGAGTGTGAAGAAAAGTATCGCCGGATCGTTGGCTATCTTTTGGGCAGGATTTTGATTGTGGACGGTTTGGACGCGGCTGTTATGCTGGCAAAGAAATACCGTCATCAGTATAAAATGGTCACGCTGGAAGGCGATATCATGAACCCCGGCGGCGCGATGAGCGGTGGCTCTGCGGCGAAAAAAACCGCCAATATTTTTGGCAGAACCAGAGAGATTCGATCTTTGCAGGAAGCTTTGGCGAAAGCGGAGAAAGAAACGGAACGGCTGCGGGAGCAGGTTTCTCTTGCGTCGGAAGATCTGGAAGAAATCAAGGAAAGCTCTTTGGAACGCATGATGGAGATGCAAAAACAGCATTTGTCCGCAGACAGTGATCTGGAAGAAAAAGAGCGGACAAAGGAAGCGATCGATGAGTGGAAAGAACGGATCCGTCTGTTTTATGTGGAACAAGATCAGCTGGAAGTACAGATCGCCGCGGCGCAGGAAGACATTGTGCAAAACCGTGAACAGATCCGTCTGGCAGAGCAGGCTGTAGCCCAAGCCAATGCACGTTTGGAGAGTTTCCAAAGCGGCTGGGAAGAAGAAAAAAATAAACAGGAAGAACTGCTGCAGGAAGTAACAGATTGCAGAGTTCGCTTATCTGCGGACGCGCAGGCGTTGGTGGCACAGGAGGAGCAAAGAACACGCATCGAACGAGAAGCGGCACAGCTTGCAAAAGAAGTGCAGGCTTTGGAGGAAAGTGCGTTATCCTATGCACAAAGCCGACAGGCACGCGCGGAGGAACAGAAAACGCTTAGCAAACGACTGGAAAAACTCTGCAGCCAACAGCAGGAAGCGGAAAATGCATGGCAAAAAGAGATCGCCATGCAGGAAGAAACGACGCAAAAAGCCAAGGAATACGATCAGTTGGTATTGGAGCAGACCGAAACCGTTGCGAATCTGCATAATGAGCTGTTCCGCCTGCAAAGCGGCAAGGAACGAGCTGAAGCAGAACGGAATCAACTTTTTGAACGATTCTGGGACGAATACGAAATGACATATCAGGCGGCAAAAGAATATGCCCAAAATGAAGAAAAACCGTATCATGTGCTGAAAAGTACCGCAAAAGAGCTAAGAGGCAAGATGAAAGCACTTGGGGCAGTCAATGTGGCAGCCATTGAGCAATATCGTGAGGTCAAGGAGCGATATGGCTTTTTGACAACACAAAAAGCGGATATTTTGGAAGCGGAGCAGAAGCTGATGCAGATCATCGATGAGCTTTCTGTGCGTATGGAAGAACAGTTTACAAAGCAGTTTGCCGTAATCTCTCAAAACTTCAATGAAGTATTTCAGGAGATGTTCGGCGGCGGCAAGGCATATTTAAAGCTGACAGACCAAGATAATGTGCTGGAAAGCGGGATCGACATTATCGCGCAGCCACCGGGCAAAAGTTTACAGAATATGCAGTTGCTTTCTGGTGGGGAACGTGCGCTGACAGCAATCGCGATTTTGTTTTCCATACTGCGCATGAAACCCTCGCCGTTTTGCATTCTGGATGAAATCGAGGCGGCGCTGGACGATGCCAATGTAACAAGATTTGCGAAATACCTGACGAATTTTTCCAAAGATACGCAGTTTATCGTGATCACACACAGAAAAGGTACGATGGAATACGCGGACGTGATGTATGGCGTTACGATGCAGGAAAAAGGTGTTTCCAAGCTGTTGTCAGTGGATTTTGCGCAGAAAAATGAAACAGCGTAACGGTTTTTCGACATAAAAAAGAGAGGAGTATCAAGACCAATATGGGATTGTTTGATTTTTTCAAGAAAAAAGAGGAACCGACTGCGGAAGAAACACCGCAGCAGGAAGGCGTTTTTTCGGAAGAAGGCATTTCGGTTGAGGTGAAGCAGGAAGAAGCCGAGCCGATCGTGCTGCATGTGGAGGAGGAGCTGGAAACCACGACTGCCATCAATCGTGCCGTGCATGAGGTGATGGACGAGGAAGAAGTAGAATTCCACGAAAGAGGGGTAGGCAAACTCTATGAGGAGGCACCCGATATCGAAGCCGGTTTGGCACAAAAAAACAGTGTGCCGCAGCAGGAAGAAGCGGTGAAAGAAGCGGAAGAAGCGGATACCGATAAGATAGCTGTCGCACAGGAAGAAGCGGAGGAAACCCGAGAGGAAACGGAAACAAACGTACAGGAAGAAGTGCAGACAGCCCCGAAAAAAGGTTTTTTCGCGAAGCTCAAAGAAGGACTGCAAAAAACAAGAAGCAGTATTTTGGGCGGTGTAGACAGCGTTCTGGGCGGTTTTACGCAGATCGATGAAGATTTGTTTGAAGAATTGGAAGAAGCCTTGATCATGGCGGACTTAGGTGTTTCCACTTCCATGGAGTTGGTGGAAACATTGCGTAAACGTGTGAAGAAAGAGCATTTGAGCGATCCTGCGGACATCAGACGGCTGTTGGAAGAAGAAATCACGGTGCTTTTGGAAGCGGAAGATGCAGAGCAGGAAAACTTGCCGCGTCCGACCGTGATGCTGGTGATCGGTGTCAACGGTGTCGGTAAAACCACTACGATCGGTAAGCTTGCGCATTTATATCGGGAAGACGGACGCAGTGTGATGCTTGCTGCGGCAGATACCTTCCGTGCGGCAGCGATCGATCAGTTGGGTATTTGGGCAGAGCGTAGCGCTGTGCCGATGGTCAAAAAAGAAGAAAACTCCGATCCGGCAGCGGTTGTGTTTGAAGCGGTGCATCAAGCAAAAAACAGCGGAACAGACCTTTTGATCTGCGACACGGCAGGCAGATTGCATAATAAGAAAAATCTGATGGAGGAACTGCGTAAGATCGCCCGCGTGATCGAGCGGGAATGGCCAGAGGCGCATAAGGAAGTATACCTTGTTTTAGATGCCACAACAGGGCAGAATGCCTTGCAGCAGGCAAAAGTTTTCCGCGAGGTGGCGGATATTACAGGCATTATCCTGACAAAGTTAGACGGTACGGCAAAAGGCGGTATCGTAGTTGCCATCAAGAGTGAACTGCAGATCCCTGTGCGCTATATCGGCGTGGGCGAGGCGATAGAGGATTTACAGAAATTCCATGCCGAGCAGTTTGCAAAGGCATTGTTTGGCACGGAAACAGAATAAGGAGCAGATGAAATGTTTTTTAAAAAAGACAAAGCAAGCAATGCGAAAAATAATTCCCCGGTATACCGCTATGAGGAATTGAAAGAACACGGATTTCGCCCGCCGCAGGAAACACCGTATGCCAAACAGATCGTATCGCATATGGAACGATTTTTCCCGAATAGGCAGACGAGGGTATTTCACGAGATCGCATCGGAATTTTTGCATGTAGATGTTTATGTGATGCAGGCGCCGAATCCGCAAAGCTATCATGTGATTTATACCACGGGCATGAGTGCCATGCCGATGACATTGCCTGAGGAGATCAGCCAAAGTCATAAAGGATTGGAACGAGCCGAACTGATGCTGTTTTTACCTGCCGAATGGGACGTCTGCACAGGATATGAAACCGACCGAGATGTACCGTTTGGCTTGTGGTGGCCGATCGGATTGATGAAAAACTTGGCACGTTTTCCGCATGAGTACCAAACTTGGCTGGCGTGGGGGCATACCATTCCCAATGGCGCCGATTATGAACCGTATCACGAAAGCACGGCGCTTTCTGGTGTCATGCTGGCATCGCTTGGGGAGGAGATCTCCTGCATGAAAGCGGAAGATGGCACAGAGATCAATCTGTATTGCTTGCTGCCGCTGTATCGGGAGGAAATGGAGTATAAACTTCAGATGGGTGCAGAGGCATTATTGCAAAAACTCAGTACGCTCAATGGGGGCGGATTGGTGATTTTTCCCGATCGTCCCAATGTTTGCAAATAAAAAGGAACGATATGAAAAATCTGTCTTTTTACAATCAAAAAAAAGGACAGATTTTTTTATATCCGTCAAGGAAAAATGCTTGACAAGGAAAAAAGAATCTGATAATATGCTATAGGTGAGTGTAAAGGCAATTTACTTTACAGCAAGGTGGCGAACAAATATGGAAGAACTTCTGGAACTGACGCTGCTGTATGATTTTTACGGCGAATTGCTGACAGAAAAACAAAAGCGTGTCTACGAGATGCATTACCAAGAGGATCTGTCCTTCTCTGAAATCGGGGAGGAGCTTTCCATTACCAGGCAGGCTGTTTTGGATCAGATCAAACGCACAGAAAAAATATTGCGCGAGTATGAACAGAAATTGGGATTGGTTTCCAAATTTCATACCCAGCAAAAAGCGTTGATAGAGATGAAAGAAATCTTGGAAACGCTTTTACGTCAGTCGCCCGAGCGTGAAACGCAGACAGCCTTGCTGCAAATGAGAAAGATCGCCGATGACATTTTGGCATAAGGAGTGTAGAAAATGGCATTTGAAAACCTTTCCGGTAAGCTGCAGGAAGTATTTAAACAACTCAAAAGCAAAGGCCGACTGACGGAAGCAGATGTCAAAAGCGCAATGCGCGAAGTAAAAATTGCACTGCTTGAGGCCGATGTCAATTTTAAGATCGTAAAGGACTTTATCAAACGAGTCACAGAACGAGCGGTTGGCACGGAAGTGCTGGAAGGCTTGAACCCCGGTCAGCAGGTCATTAAAATCGTAAACGAGGAACTGATCGAACTGATGGGTTCCACACAAAGCCAGCTGACGTATTCCAAGCGTCCCCCTACGGTTTATATGATGGTGGGGCTGCAGGGCGCAGGTAAAACCACAAGCAGCGGAAAGCTGGCGGGGCAGCTTAGAAAAGCAGGCAGAAACCCTCTTTTGGTTGCCTGTGACGTATACCGCCCTGCTGCGATCAAACAGCTGCAGGTGGTCGGAAAGAACTATAATATCCCGGTTTTTGAAATGGGCGATCAGTTAAGCCCTGTGGAGATCTCCAAAAAAGCCTTGGAGTATGCGGCGATCCATCTGCATGATGTGGTATTGATCGATACCGCCGGACGACTGCATATCAATGAAGAATTGATGCAAGAGCTGCAGGATATCAAAGCGGCGGTTCGTCCGCAGGAAATTCTTTTGGTTGTAGATGCCATGACCGGTCAGGACGCGGTCACGGTAGCGGAAAGCTTTGACAGCCAGTTGGGTGTAGACGGTATCATCATGACAAAGCTTGACGGTGACGCCAGAGGCGGCGCGGCGCTTTCTGTCAGAAGTGTAACGGGCAAACCCATTAAATATATCGGTATGGGTGAAAAAATGGAGGATTTAGAGCCTTTTTACCCAGACCGTATGGCTTCTCGTATTCTGGGAATGGGCGATGTCCTTTCCCTGATCGATAAGGTGCAGCAAAACATCGATGAAAAAGAGGCGATGGAGCTGCAAAAGAAAATGCGTACCAATGATTTTACGTTGGAAGATTTCCTCAGTCAGATGCAGCAGATCAAAAAAATGGGTCCGCTGAAGGATTTGATCGGAATGATTCCGGGTATGGGTGGAATGGACTTGGATAAAGCGCTTAAAGGCGTGGATCCTGCCAAAGAAATGGTAAAGACGGAAGCGATCATCTATTCTATGACGAAAGAGGAACGTGAGAACCCTTCCATACTGAACGGTCCGAGGAAAAAACGCATCGCCAACGGAAGCGGCAGAAGTATTGCGGAAGTCAATCGTTTGCTCAAGCAATTTGAGGAAATGAAGCGCATGATGAAGCAAATGAACAATATGCAAAAAGGTAAGAAGGGGAAATTTCCCTTTTTCCGATAAAAACAAACACAGATCTAATTTTGGGAGGTGAAACAAAATGGCAGTAAGAATCAGACTGAAAAGACTGGGTGCAAAGAAGGCTCCTTTCTATAGAATCGTTGTTGCAGATTCCAGAACTTCCAGAAATGGTAAATCCATCGATGAAATCGGTTACTACGATCCCACAAAGGAACCCGTTGTACTGAAGGTTGACGCAGAGGCAGCGAACAAATGGATCGCAAACGGCGCACAGCCTTCCGACACAGCTAAGGCTCTGCTGAAGAAAGCCGGCGTAATCGGCGAGTAATCCAAAAAGGGAGGCAAAACAAAGATGAAGGATCTTTTAGAGGTCATTGCAAAAAATCTTGTGGATCACCCTGATAAAGTCGTTGTGACAGAAACACAGGGGGAGCGTTCCTTAGTTTTGGAGCTGAAGGTTGCGCCTGAAGATATGGGCAAAGTAATTGGAAAGCAGGGAAGAATTGCAAAGGCGATTCGTACCGTAGTAAAAGCGGCTGCGATCCACGAGGACAAAAGAATCGTAGTTGAAATCGTACAGTAAAGAAACTGTAGGCGGCAGGGCGTTTTGTTTCGCCCTGCTGATTTTGTATCATATATTTTTTTGAAAACGGAAAAACGAGGTGTCAGATGGAAGGATATTTTGCGATCGGTACGATCACAGGGACACATGGCATTCGAGGGACGATGCGCGTATTTCCCACCACACAGGACCCTTCCCGTTTTGAGCGGCTGAAGGAAGTGCAGGTAGAGATCCGAGGAAAAAGAGAAACTTTCCACATTCAAAAAGTGGCTTATCATAAACAATTTGTGCTTTTGACTGTCAAAGAGATCACAGACATCAACCAGGCGGAACTGTATAAAACCGGTATTTTGCTGGTTCCGGACAGTCAGGCGATCCCATTGGAAGAAGACGAATACTATACCAGAGATTTATACGGAATGCATGTGCTTAGCGAGGAAGGAGAAGATTTGGGTGAGATCACGCAGATTTTCGAAACAGGCGCCAATGATGTTTATGCCGTACAAAAAGAAGGCGAAAAAGAATGGCTGCTTCCTGCCATTAAGGACTGCATTCTGTCTGTTGACCAAGAAAAACACGTTATGATGGTACGCGTTTTGAAAGGATTGAGGGATTGATGGCAAAGGAGTATTATGTGCTGACATTATTTCCGGAAATGGTCGATCAAACGCTTTCGTACAGCATTTTGGGACGCGCAAGAAAGGAAGATCTGATTCGTGTGTTCCCTGTCAATATTCGGGACTATACGCAGAACAAACAAAAGCATGTAGACGACTATCCGTACGGCGGCGGTGCGGGCATGGTGATGCAGGCGCAGCCTATTTATGATGCGTATTGTGCCGTTCGCAAGAATTGCCCGCAGGCAAGAGTGGTTTATATGACGCCGCAGGGCAGACCGTTTACCCAAAGTATCGCGGAAGAATTGGCGAAGGAAGAACAGCTTGTATTTTTATGCGGGCATTATGAAGGCATAGATGAAAGGGTCATCGAGCAGATCGTGACAGATGAGATTTCGTTAGGGGATTTTGTGCTGACAGGCGGCGAGCTTGCGGCAATTACGATCATTGATGCGGTATCCCGTTTGGTGCCGGGGGTGCTTGGCAAAGAGGAAAGCTTCGCAGATGAAAGCTTTTCCGAAGGCTTATTGGAGTACCCGCAGTATACCAGACCCCCCGTTTTTTTGGGAAAAGAAGTGCCGGAAGTGCTTTTAAGCGGACATCATGCCAATGTCAGCCGTTGGAGAAGGGAGCAGTCGCTGCTCAGAACCGCGAAAAAACGTCCCGAATTGTTAGAAACGGCGCCGTTGAGCGAAAAAGACATTGCTTTTTTACGCGAGCATGGATTTGACTTGAAACAATAAGAAAAATGAAAATAAAAAAAGAAGATTCGGTGTCTAAATGCGACTGCCGAATCTTTTTTGGTTTGCTTTATGTGATGCTTATTTTTGCACAGGAAGATCAAAACGCATATAAATGCAGCTTTCCATGGGGCTGTTGTTGTAAGAGGGGATATCATAAAAACCAAGACCGTGATATAACTCGATCGCCTCGTGTAAAAACGGAAGGGTATCCAATAAAACAGCTTGGTACCCGATCTGTGCCGCATCTTCCAAAATTTTACCGACCATGCGTCTGGCGATACCGTTGCCGCGGTAAGAAGGTTTGACATATAGCCTTTTTAGCTCGCCAAAGGTATCATCTATTTTTTTCAGTGCCACACAGCCTGCGGCGGTACCGTCATCTGCGATACAAAGATATAGTCTGCCATAGGGCGAGCCGTATTTTACAGCAAGATCAGCGATCTCTGCGTCATAACGCTGCAAGGAGAGATACCCCGCGACAAGCGGATCGTGATCGACCAGCATTTGAGTATATTCCGTAAAAAGCGCACAAACATCTTCTGTATGTTCATGTCCGGATACAAGAGAAAAATGCATTGTATCTAACCTTCTTTCTGATGCTTACGGTGATTGTACTTGGAAAGCTGAGGGTAAATGGTGTATCGAAACAGGGGCATCCGCTTTGATGATCGATTGACGGTTTCGTATATTTCCATGAAGCGTCGACACGCTATATTCTCGTTTTTTGCAAAAAGACGACCTTAAGACATCTTTGCCCTAAAAAAGACATTTTTGAGTTTTTATCAGCAAGTGCAGCAGATAAAAATGAAATATACCGATCATTCTTCGTAATACGCGTTGGAAGTCAGGATATCCAGTAATTTCTGATGAAGTTCCGTTTCGCCTTGCTCGATGCAGGCGTCTAAGATGCGTTCCTGTATGTCGCCGACGTACGCGCTCAGGAAGAATTGGCACACCAAGCGGTCGTCCCACTTCAGTTCTTCCAATAATATCGGCAGCATGGTATCGTCGAAGATAAGGTCGTATAAAACACATTCAAACAGATCACTTGCCGCAGAGGGCTCTGAAAGACTTTCTTCTGCCGTATCCAAAAGCAGTTTCATCATAAGAAACGCAGTGTCCGGGTCGCGCTCATTGGTTTTGAGCAGAATATCCGACGCGAACATATCGGATAATTCTTTTGCACTCCAACGGCTTGTCGCTTCGGGAAAGGCAGCGATCAGCAGGTCTTCGCAGGCAGCGTCGTGTTCGCTGAGATCCCATCTTCGTACCATATCTTCCAGTTCGGCACGGGAAAATTTGCGGGGAGGTTCTTCCTTGACGGTAACTTTCAGTGTGAAAGAAAGTTCGTCGGAAGAATCGTCTTCGTATAATTTGGCTTTTTCGGAAGGCAAAAGCGATTCTATACTGCCAAAATCACAGCACCAACCACATTCCCATCGGTTGCCTTTTACCATCACAGGATTGCCGCAGGTAGGGCAAAGAATATCTTTCATAAGCTGCATCTCCTTTCTTTTTTTCATCGTACCAAGGAAGGTTTTAGCTTGTCAAGATGATAAAATGGGAAAATTTGGGATATGAGATAGCGATGGAAGTGGATTTTGCGATTCGATCTATGAGCGCTTTGCAGATTCTCCATCGGTTGACAGCTTACAGCTGCGGTATTATAATGATATAAAGTGAAAAATAGATTTGTTCTTCGGAAAAGGGAGTAACCTTACCGGCGGTAAAAGCCCGCGAGCAATATGATTTGCAAATTTCAGTGGAATTCTGAAGCCGACAGTCAAGTCTGGATGGGAGAAGAAAGCTTGCAAAGCTGTTCTTCTTTGCCGTGGGACAACAAAGAAAGTGCATCTTTGCAAAGAAAAAAGGTGCTTTTTTTATTGCAAAAAAGGGGGAGCGTGCATGAAAGAGCAGACGGCAAATCCGCTGGCAACAGAGCCGATCGGGAAATTATTGTTGCAGTTTTCCGTCCCGACGGCACTGACACTGATGGTCAATTATCTGTATAATATTGTCGATCAGATTTTTATTGGACAAAAAACAGGGATCGTTGGTATTGCCGCGACCAATGTGGCATTTCCGCTCACAACGCTCTGTATGGCGATCACGTTAATGATCGCGGACGGCTGTGCCGCCAATATCAGCCTGCATCTTGGCAGAAAAGAGCAGGAACAAGCGGACTCTGCCTTTGGTACGGCTTGTGCGATGCTGGTGTTGTTTGATATTTTGCTTCTGATATTCGGTAATATCTTCCTGCCGCAGCTCATGTACGCCTTTGGTGCGACAGAAACGGTGTTTTCGGCAGCTTTGGAGTATTCCCGCATTATTTTGATCGGGCTGCCGTTTATGATCTGCAATGTCTTTTTTACTGCGATCATTCGTGCGGACGGCAACCCAAAGTATACTATGAAATGTATGATGGCAGGTGCCGTGATCAATGTGGTATTGGACCCGATTTTTATTTTCCTGCTGGATATGGGTATTACGGGCGCGGCGATCGCGACGGTGATCGGACAGGTGGTATCGGGTCTGCTTTGTATCCGCTATATTCCAAAACTGCAAAATATCGCTTTATATCGGGAAAAATTCCGCCTTTGCGCACAGCAATGCAAAGAAGTGGTACGTTTGGGCATTCCGAGTTTCTTTACACAGATCTGTGCGGCGCTGATGCAGATCGTGATGAACAATATGATGCGAAAATATGGTGCGGCAACGGTTTACGGCAGTGATATTGCGCTGTCGTGCTATGGTATGGTGATGAAAATTTACCAGCTGGCACATTCTATGTTGGTGGGAGTTTCTTCCGGCACTCAGCCGATCAATGGCTACAATTTCGGCGCAAAACAATACGATCGAGTGCGCAAAACCTATCGTTTGGCGGTTACGGTCGCGTTTTTGATCTCGCTGTTCTGGTTTTTGTTTTATCAGATCTTCGCAGGCTCTATCGGTGCGGTCTTTGTCAAAGACAGTCCGTTGTATGTGGAATTTACAAAACATTTCCTGCGGATTTATATGATCGCGTTTTTTGTGTACGGACCGCCGATGTCGACTTCTTCGTTTTTTCAGGCGATCGGGAAGCCGTCAAAAGCTTTGTTGCTGTCTTTATCCAGACAGGCGTTTTTCTTGGTGCCGCTGGCATTGATTCTCTCGTCGATCTATGGGTTAGACGGGGCATTGGCTGCCGCGCCGATCGCGGATCTATTGACTTTTATACTGGCGGTAGTATTGATTGCGACAGAACGGCAAAGCTGGAAAAAAGCAGGTATGATCTCTTGATTTTTTAGTACAAAAATTGATAGTGTCATGTATATTGCGAAACGGAACAAAAAAAGGCAGTGCAAATAAGCACTGCCTTAAAAATTTTAGATCAGTAATTTTCGCAGTTGATCTCAAAATAGCTTTTTGCATACAAGCAAGTAGGGCAGACATCAGGGGCAGCGGTACCGACTACGATATGACCGCAGTTGCGGCATTCCCAAATCTTAACTTCGCTCTTTTCAAATACCTGCATGGTTTCCACATTATGCAAAAGTGCACGGTAGCGTTCTTCGTGCCGTTTTTCGATCGCAGCGACCAAGCGGAATTTTGCGGCAAGTTCGGGGAAGCCTTCTTCTTCCGCTGTTTTTGCAAATCCGTCATACATATCGGTCCATTCATAGTTTTCGCCTTCTGCCGCATGCAAGAGGTTTTCTGCGGTGTCGCCCAACCCGTTGAGTTCTTCCAGCCACAGCTTTGCATGCGCTTTTTCATTTTCTGCCGTTTTTAAAAACAGAGCGGCGATCTGCTCATACCCTTCGTTTTGTGCCACGGAAGAATAATAAGTGTATTTATTACGCGCTTGAGATTCTCCCGCAAAAGCTTCCTGCAAATTCTTTTCGGTTTGTGTGCCTGCGTATTTATTAGCTGCCTTCGCGGGGGCTTCTTCTATTTTTTCAAAAGCGGAAGCAGGCTGTTTGCAGACGGGGCATGTGAAGTCTGCGGGCAGACTTTCACCTTCATAAATATAACCGCATACTTTGCATTTCCATTTGCTCATTGTTTTTGTCGCTCCTTTCAATTCTTCTTCATTACAAGGGATTCTGTTAAGAAGTTCCTTTGCCGCTTCTGCCGGAAAGTCCGCAGAAGGGGGATTTTCGACCCAGTTTTTCAGCAACTGATGCGCATTTGCGCTTTGCGGCAGCATATAGCCGGCTTCCCGCAGCAAGTCTTCGTTGACCAGCCGTGCGGATCTCTCAATGCCGCGCATCAAACGGTAAAGACCGGGGGCATCTGTCTGTTCGGCAAGCTGTGAGGCAATGTTTTCCTGTGCCGCTTTATTAGCAGCCATTTCGTTCGAAAGCGAAACGACAGTATCAGCTTTTTTCTGCTGCGGTGGGTATTCGGTCGGAACCATGGAAATCGCGCCACTGGGACAGGCGTCCGCGCAAATGCCGCAGCCGATACATTTTGTAATATCGATAATACTGTTTTCCGTATCGGTAGCACCGGTAGGGCAGACATATAAACAAAGACAGTCTTTTGTGCATAACCGCAGATTTCTGACAGCAAGTTGTTTCATAGATCACAGCCTCCCTTCCACTTGATCGAATTTCCATGCGGGAACTTTGCATACGGGGCATATTTCCGGCGGAGTATCTCCGACATACAGAAATCCGCAAACGCTGCAAACCCATACCTGTGTATTTTCCAAAAAAGATTCGCCTTCTCTTTGATAACGCTGCAATAAAGAATCGAGGATACGGGTCACCTTTTCACCCCAAACGCAGATGCGCTGTGTGCCGCGGTCAGACTCTGCCGCTGCGGCGGAGCTGAGAGTGGGATACCCTTCTTGAAGGTCGCTTTGGATCAGCTGCAGCAGTTTTTCCAAACTTGCATCCGGCTGCGGCGGTGTAGCAGCCGCAAAGTAGTCGGCAAGCTGTGTAAAGAGGAGAGATTCTTTTTCCAGATACTGTTTTTCACAGCCTCTTGCCAGATTGGAGCATACGGCGGACAGCTCACCGACGGAGAGCTGCTTCATTTCTCCATGCAGTGAAATTGGTGCAGGTTTTGGCTTAGCAGCCTGCTGTGACTGTTCCTTGAATGCGCTTTTGTCAGCGCCGCAAAGAGGACAGACCCAACTTTCCGGTAGATCTTCGAAGCGGACGCCTTCCTTCGCCTCGTCATAGACATAACCACAGATACTGCATACCCATTTTTTCATGTTGTGCCTCCTTCCCGGTACATGATATTGCTTTGGTCTTTTTGTCTTGATTTATTTTTTTGCTATTCTCCTTTTATTCGTCTGCGCATCGTTATAGCAGCTTAAGCTCATAAGGGAGAATAGGGGTTGCCGGTTATGTTTTGATGATTTCTGTCAGGATCAGCGGGGGCTCTCCAAACGCTTGCCGCGGTGTTTGTCACATAGACGGATATGCCGCAGGAAATGGAGATATCGGTCAGATATTCCCTTAACGTCTGCCTCTTGAATGTATCTTTCTTCCTTAAAAATGTTTTAGATTATCACAGATACGCGAAAGCGCAGCTTGCGGATAGAGTCATCGTAACAGATCAAAAATCTATTCTGCAGACAGGGGACTGCAAGAGGAGAGAGCGATTGCTGATTTTTTATAGTTTGCCAAGGGCAGAGATCTTATCGAGAATCATTCTTATTTACAATTATAATCAAATAAGAATGATTGTCAATGAAATATGATAAAAAATATATACGAAGCTTTCCTCCTTTTTTTGGGAATATTGCGAAATAAAAAGGCGGGAAAATCATAGCTTGCAGAATTTTTAAAATGCATTCTTTCTAAAAAATAGCGTATAAGAAAGTGAAAAAAGAGGAGTGCAGGAAAAAAAGTTTTCCATCTCGATCTGTCGTTATGAAAAACTTCGGTTGTGACGGTAAATAGAGGTATCGATCGAGAAAATAAAGCGATAGGAGAGAGCGCCTGCCGAAACTTGTTTTTTTATCTGCTTTGGTATAATATAAATATAAATAGTGAGAGTTGCATAAAAAGGAGGCGGGAGATATGAGTAAATCTTGGTGGAAAGTTCCTCTGTATTGTATCGCTGCAAGTTGGATCTGTTTTCAGTTGGAAATTCGATTCTTGGGAAGATGGGCGATAGTTACTTTGCCTGATGGAAGTATATCGTCAGATAACACCCGTTGGATGATCATGTCTGCGGCTCTTTTTGTTGTGGTTGTCTGTGTGGGTGGGTTCCTTTTTTTCCGTAAGATGACACGCAAAGAGATTTTTTTCTCTGCCACGGTTTTGGTTGCTTTAAACATCGTTTTGGGGCTATTTACCTATCTGACACAGAGTTTTGCCATACTCTGGAGTGAACTGTCGGAGTGGGATAGCATATTTTCTCAAATTTTATTTCAGCTTGGGGTAAATGAATGGGTAAGCGCGCTGATTATATGGATCTTGCCGCCATATGTATTTCTTTTGTTCGGGAAGAAAGAAGTGGGTACAGAGCAATAGAAGGTAGGTCAGACGGGATAGCCAAAAGGATTTGAGGAAAAGCGCAAACGCGTTTTCGTTTCGTATGATCTTGAAAAAGGTTTCGTCAAATAAGAGCGTAAGGGCAGGGAAACTGCCTTTACGCTCTTGGTTTTGCATAAGCTATGCCTGTCGACAAATACCAAAATGATCAGTCGATGCCAAATTCTATCGCATACTTTATAACACCACAAATTTTAGGCGCATTTTCATCAATTTTTTTGACCATGAAATTTTCCTGAGGGACATCAAAAGGCGCTTTTATACCATGTTTTTCCGCTGTGACATACCCGAATTTCGGATAGTAATTTTCGCTTCCCAACACAACGGAATATCCAAAGCCTAATTTTTTTGCGATGTTATGTCCTTCTTGGATCAAAGCACTTCCGACACCTTGCATTTGGTATTCCGGTAAAACAGAAAGCGGAGCCAGCGCCAAAACCTCACAGTCCTGCACTGTTGCGCGTGTAAACATGATATGCCCGACAATTTCTCCATTCTTTTCGGCAACTAATGATAATGCCGGAATGTAAGCGTCGCTTTTGCGCAGCTTGGTGACTAAATGATGCTCATTTCCATCGGAATGCTCTGCATAAGCAAACGCTTTTTTGACTAATTGATATATGATTTCCGTTTCCCCTGCCTTTTCTTCTCGAATGATCATAAAAGACACCTCAATGTTTTTGCATATTTTGTTTAGAAGTATAGCATAAGATAGTTCCGATCTCCAGTTTTTTTATTTTCTTTTCGATTGCGGTAATAGGTGCTGATCATATTGTGACAGAAAAAACCCCCGTCAGGCTCTGCAGTGCAGAGGAAAACGGGGGTTGGTTCGATTTATTCCCGCTCGGCAAATTCAGATACAGTAGGGTGTATTTGAGGTGTTCTCACGGGAAAAACTTTCGAAAATATGTTAATATTTCACCTGTTATTTTGGGACAACTTATTTTTTTAGGTGTCATAGAAAGGCAGAGATTAAAAGAGTTCAGGATAGTGTAAACCATGTCGAATTTGGATTCAAATTGAGAACAAATATCTAAGTAAAAATTGAGTGAGTATTTGATATACAATAGATGGGTTCCAGTTTTTATATAAATTTCCTTAGATTACCTCGACAAAAATAAACAAATATGCTATGTTGCTAATAAGAACAACCATAGATGTGAACTATGCCTCAGGTCTTTTGGGAGAAATCCGCTGGTGTGCGCTTAACGCAGTGCGAAATAGGATCAAGATCTGTCAGACTTAGCTAAGATGATAGACGTTTCACCCCATGCACTCTCCAATCTGGAGATAGACTTCTATGCAGACCTTTTGGAAGTCGATGTTCACAAGAATATGGATATCGTTTGGTTGAGGGAGAAGCAGACCGCTGCCGTGTTGGAAGCGGGGGAGATCTCCAAAGAGGACCATGAAAAGTGGCGCTGCCATTACCCGGAGTTTGATGTCACCCAGAAGAGGACGAAGGTTATGTCACAGGGACTGAGTGATTTGCAGGTGGACGAAAAAAAGGAGAGTAAATTTAAAAATGTCTATATTTGATAAAACCTCTATTGAGCTGATGAATATGTATGCTGACATACTATCTGAGCTAAATGCGAGAGGGGTTGTTCGCACATATAATAGTCCAGTTGGAGATTATGCCGAATGGCTTGTAGCAGAGAAAATGGGTTTAAAATTAGAGAAAAACGCTAAAAAGGGGTATGATGCATATAATTTAAGTACGGATACACGCTATCAAATCAAGAGTAGATGGGAACGTGGCAATCCCTGTGTCCAAAGTCGAGAGCTTAATGTAATTCGTAACTACGAAGATAAACAATTTGATTATCTAATTGTTGTAATTTTTGATGCACATTTTGATGTTAAAGAGGCTTACCTAATTCCTCATAACATCATTTGTCAATATGCAAGATATCATAAGCATCAAAACGGCTATATTTTGGTTGCAATAGGGCGTGTGCTCGAAGATGCTAATGTTATAAATCTAACCACGCTATTCAGATAACTCTCCCTTTTCTCCTCTTTGCGATTTAACGATAATACAAGTAAAAAGAGCTAACTGACTAATCAAAATCAGTTAGCTCTCTTTTTATTTTAAATAATGAAAAATGTTGCCAAATTGGTCCTTAGTCCCTAAAAACCAAGTCATATTAGGCTTTTTCGGACTTCTGAAATCATTCCCACTCAATCGTTGCGGGCGGCTTGGAAGTGATATCGTACACAATACGATTCACGTGTTTTACTTCATTGACAATTCTTACGGAAATGCGATCCAGCACATCATAAGGGATCCTTGCCCAGTCAGCTGTCATAAAGTCTGTAGTCGTGACACCGCGCAGGGCAATGGTGTAGTCGTAGGTCCTGAAGTCGCCCATAACACCGACAGAACGAACGTCGGTAATGACAGCAAAGTACTGGTTAATGCTGCGATCCAAGCCGGCTTTCGCAATTTCCTCGCGGAAGATCGCGTCTGCTTCGCGCAGGATTTCCAATTTATCTTCTGTCACTTCGCCGATGACACGGATACCCAGACCGGGACCGGGGAAGGGCTGACGCCATACCAAATATTCCGGCAGACCCAGTTCGATGCCCATTTGTCTGACCTCATCTTTGAATAACAGACGTAACGGTTCGATCAATTCCTCGAAATCTACAACGGAAGGCAATCCGCCTACGTTGTGATGACTCTTGATCACAGCGGAATCGCCTAATCCGCTTTCGATCACATCAGGGTAAATGGTTCCCTGTACCAGAAAATCCACTTTCCCGATTTTCTTTGCTTCGTCCTCAAACACACGGATAAATTCTTCGCCGATGGCTTTTCTTTTTGCTTCCGGATCGGTCACGCCTTTTAATTTGTTCAAAAATCTCTCCTGTGCATTGGCACGTACAAAATGAGATTCAAACATTGTGCTGAAAGTAGCCTCTACTTCATCACCTTCATTTTTGCGCATCAGACCGTGATCTACAAATACACAGGTCAGCTGTTTGCCGATAGCTTTGGATACCAGTGCTGCGACTACGGAAGAATCCACACCGCCGGAAAGCGCGCACAGCGCCTTGCCGTTACCGACTTTTTCGCGAATTCTACGGATTTGATCGTCAATGTAGTTTGTCATAGTCCAGTCGCCTTTGCAGTCGCAGACATGATAGAGGAAGTTATAAAGCATCTGAGAGCCTTTTGGGGTATGGTTGACTTCCGGGTGGAACTGCACTCCATAAAATCCCTTTTCGGCACATTCGATCGCTGCGGCGGGGCAGGTAGCGGTTTTGCCGATGATGCGGAATCCTTCCGGCATCTCTGTCACAAAGTCTGTGTGGCTCATCCAGCAAATTTCTGTTTCGCTAACGCCTTGCAGCAGCTTGCTTGTGGTATCGAAGGAAACTTCCGTTTTCCCGTATTCGCTTTTTTCTTCTGCATTTCCGACTTTTCCGCCAAGGGTATATGCCATCAGCTGGCAGCCATAGCAGATGCCCAAAACGGGAATCCCAAGCTCAAAAATCTCGGGGGAGCAGTGGGGA
>CALWRB010000037.1 GCA_944383855.1 uncultured Lachnospiraceae bacterium | reverse complement strand
ATTGTTCCTGCATACAACGAGGAAGTCACGATCAAAGCCAATGTGGAGTCTTTGCTGGCATTAAAATACAAACTGTATGAGATCATTGTGGTTGACGACGGCTCGAAGGACAATACCACGAATATCGTTACAGAATCTTTCGGCATGCACCGTATCCAAAGACCGATACAGCGTAAGATCTCCTGCCAAGCAGAAGAAGCGGTATATGAAACCTACGCTTATAAAGTACCGATCACCTTGATCCGAAAACAAAACGGCGGAAAGGCGGATGCTTTGAATATGGGGATCAATGCCGCAAAATATCCTTATTTTATCTGTATGGATGCGGATTCGATTTTGCAGAACGATTCATTGGAAAGAATTGTAAGACCGGTTCTGGAGGAAGGCGATGTGATCGCTGTCGGCGGTGCGGTGCGACCTGCCAACGGAACGGTGATAGAAAAAGGGCAAGTGGTGCAATATAAAATGCCCGGTCGGATTTTACCGTGTATGCAGGTTTTGGAGTATGACAGATCTTTTCTTGCGGCAAGGATCCTGTTTGATCAATTCAACGGAAATATTATTATTTCCGGTGCCTTTGGGCTTTTCAGAAAAAATACTGTCATTGACGCGGGTGGGTATGATGCCGATACCATGGGAGAAGATATGGAACTGGTCGTCAAGCTGCATGAGTTTTGTATAGAAAATAATATACCATATAAAATGAAATACGCTACAGATGCGATCTGCTGGACACAGGCACCCGAAAAATTGAGGGACTTATGCAAACAGCGCAGAAGATGGCATATCGGTTTGTTTCAGAGCATGATGATGCATAGAAAAATATTCTTCAATTTGAAGTATGGTCTGGTCGGCTTGATCTCTTATCTGTATTTTTTGCTCTATGAGCTTTTTTCGCCGTACATTGAGGTGTTTGGGATTCTGACGATCGTGATAGCTTTTCTATTGGATTTGATCAATGTGCCGTTTATGATTTTGTTTTTTCTGATGTATGTTTTATACTCGTCGATCCTGTCCTTAACGGCTTTTTTCTCACGGATCCATACGATAGATTTGAAATTGTCGGCAAGCGATGTTTTAAAAGTCATAGGGCTTTGTGCCGTAGAAGTTTCTTTTCTGCGGCTGATGTTAGCATGGGTTCGCGCAACGGCGCTTGTGGGTTATAAGAAGAAAAAACATCAGTGGGGCAGCATTGAGCGTAAGGAAATGGATTTTAGACTTTAAGAAAGGAGTTTTTTATGGAGATCGATCAATTAAAAAGAGGATTTTGGGGTTATCAGAAAGATAGTGTTTATCAACTTGTTTCCTCTATGGAGGATAAATTTTCCACAACATTGTTAGAAAAAGAGGAAGAGATCAAAAAGAAGGAAGAAATGTATCTTTCCAGAATACATACGTTGGAAAACGAACTTTTGGAAACGAAGCAAAAGCTGGAAAATCATGTCACACATCAGGATATGATCTCTATGACGCTGCTTGACGCGAAACGTTTTGCGCAGACGATGCAGGCGGAAGCGGAGGAAAAACAAAAGGCGGAAATGGAAAAATTTTACGAAGATCTGAAACAAAAAAAGAAAGAATTGCTGCATTATCAAAAATCAATTTCTGATCTGCGGGAAAAAGTCCGGGAAACATTAAACAGCATGGATATGCAAATACAGGGACTTACGGATACGGCTGAGGAAACGATGCAGAGCGCTCCTTGCGGGAATATGTCTTTATTTGAACGAAAAAGTGAAAGCGGAGAATGAAGGGGAATGCCGTGGAAGATAAAATTACAATATATATTGCCGGAAATCCAAACGGATATCCTGTAGAATACTATAATTCGGATACTGAAAAGTTTGAGGGAGTCATTCCGCAGCTGTTTGCGGAGTTTTCTGCGCAGAGCAAGTATGATATTGTATATTATCAACCAAACGCGGAGGACAACAGGCAGCAGCTGGCTGAAAATTTGCAGGTAGATGTGGTATCCGACTGCGACAATACAGAAGCACCGTTGGTCGGATTGGAGGAAAAAGAGGTTTTTTCTGCCGGAAGTGGGGAAAACGAGCAGCAATACAGTATCGGTTTTACGGAAATTGCGCCCGCAGCATTTCGGGAGGAGCTGACAGCGTATTTGGATACGGTTTCGGCGGAACAGGTAAACGGCATTTTGATCGATACAGCCGTAACGAAAATTGACAAAAACAATAATTATTTGACAGTCGGTGCATTGTTATTTATAATTATAATGTTGTTGTATATTATTCTTATCACAGTAAGAAAATATAGAAAAAGCCTGTACGCCATTCGCCGCCATACAGAAACGGACGAAGTCAGCGGAATGGGAAATACGGACTATCTGCAAAGCGCTTGGAAAAAACTTTACGGCAGCAAGACAAAAGTGCTGTACTGCCTGCTGTACTTTTCCGTTGATACCGAAAGACTTTATCGGGTAAACGGGGTCCGGGAAGCAGAGGAATTTCTGCGCGGCTGTTCAGATGTGCTGATGCAAAATCAAGAACCGAAAGATGTGCTTTCCAGATGGGCAAACAGAGGATTCGCTGTGATCAAGTTTTGTCCGGATCTGGAAAAATCTCTGGAATGGGCTAAGAAAGTTTGCAACGAAATGAATTTTTATACAGAAAATCTTTCCGGGATCTCTGATGCGAAAGTCACCTGCGGAATTTATCGGATCCAAAAAAACGATGTTGATTTGAAAGAAATGATGGTGATCGCTGCTCAGTGCGCATTGATCGCGAAAGAGAGGGAAGAAAAAGTTCTTTTGTGCGAGGAATCCATTTTGCAGCAGCTTACGCAGGAAAGGCTGCTGCAGGCAAGCATGGAACAGGCTTTTATCCGAAATGAATTTGCGCTGTATATCCAATTTTATGTAGATATCCATTCCGGTCGGATCGTTGGAGGAGAGGCGCTTTCGCGTTGGATTCATCCGCAAAAAGGACTGATCATGCCGGGCGTATTTGTTCCGCTGATGGAACGGGAAAAAAGCATCAGCCGGCTGGACTATTATTGTTTGGAAAAAGCGTGCAAATTTCTTTCGGAATTGAAACAAAAGAAAATCGAATCCTTCTTTTTGTCGTGTAATTTTTCCAGAGAATCTTTTTCAGCGGCGGATTTTGCGGCTAAGTGTGAAGAAATCATGAAACAGTATGATTTTGCGAAAGAATTATTGATTTTCGAGCTGACTGAAAGCACCGCCGCCAAAAATGTGCAGCAGATCCAAAAAAATATCTTGCAGCTGAAGCGTTTTGGAGTAAGGATCGCCTTAGATGATTTCGGAGAAGGCTTTACGTCGTTTTATGACTTACAGAAATATCAGATCGACGGGATCAAATTGGATAAAGCTTTGATCGATTCTTTGCTGACCCCAAGCGGAAATGCCGTTATCAAAGCGATGGTACAAGTGGGGCATGAGCTGGGAATGACAATTTTGGCGGAAGGCGTTGAAAATGACAAACAAGTAGAATTGCTGAAAAACATGAATTGCGATGTGATACAGGGATTCCGATTTTTTACACCGCTGCCGGATTGGGAAGCTGAGAAGAAGATCGTGGAAGAATATTTTTAGAAATTCCGATCAATGGGAAATACTCTGTGCATGTAGAAAAGACACCACGCTTACAAAAACGCGGTGCCGAAAGGATCTATAAGATATAGCCGTGAATTCTGGTGAAAACAATGGATGATATCATGTTAAAAAGACAACTGAAAAAGCTTACGGTCATTACGATCATAAGCAGTCTTTTGCTGAGCTTGATCGCAGCCGGTTTGATTGCCTATGTCAAAAATGCTTCACATCAGGCGGATCATTTGCAGATGCAGTTGGAAACGCAGGAGTGCAAGGACAGGATCTATGAACAGTTGGATAAGAATATGCAAATTCTGACCACTACTGCGAAATTATTTGAAACCAGCGCAAAGACGGAGCTGTCTTTGGATAAGATCGGAAATTGTTTGGAAGAAATCGATAAACAGAATGATTTTAAAAGTATTGCTTATATTTTGAAAGATGGCTCCTCTGTCATCAACGTGGCAGACGGGATCACGATTTTAAATCCGACGCAGACTACCCATGAGTATGCCCAAAAAGCGATCCGAGCAGCTTTTGAAGGCGAAAATTCTATATCTAAGATGTTTCAGAGCGCATATTTGAATCAAAAGGTGTTCGTGTATGCTGTCCCGGTTTATCAAGAGGATACAGTCGTCGCTGTTTTGGTTGCCAGCGGCACGTTGGAGGGTTTTACGAGTGTTACCAACAGCGGATATGTGCAAAATGGGCAAGGATATATCCATATCATCAATCAGGACGGTTTCTTTTTGATCCGATCGCAGTATTCTTTGGTAAAGGAAACGTATGAGAATATTTTCTTGGGTCCTTACTTAACGGAAGATATGAAGCAAAAGACAAAAGAAGCTCTCCATAACGGAGAGAGCATGTTTGGTGATTTTGAATACAAAGGCGAAGAATGCCACTATTATCTGGAACCGCTGAACATCAATGGTTGGTATTTATTCTGCGCGAATAGAATTTGGAGCTCATCGTTTTTGATCGGGAATATCTACGCGATCGTCGGCGGTGTAATGATCACTGTGGCGGTTGCGGTCAATGCCTTGATTTATATGGGTTATGCGCAAATCAGAAAAAGTACGAAAAATCTGATTCGTTTGGCGTATACCGATTTGCTGACCGGAGCGGATAATATACTGCGTTTCGATCAGAAATTTGCGGAAGTTCCAAAAGGTCGGCAGCCATATGCTGTTGTTGCACTGAACGTGCGTAATTTTAAAGGCGTCAATGATCTGTTCCAGAAAAAAGAAGGGGACAGAGTACTGTGCTATATCAAGAATATAATTGAAAAAAGTATGGATAAAACCGAATTTTTCTGCCGTGAGTCTGCGGATATGTTTTATCTTTTGCTGAATACAGATGATGAGGCTGTGATAACGGAAAGAATCAATTCTATCCTTTATTCTGTAAACAAGACTTCCCTGAAGTATGGCGGTTACAGCTATGAACTGTTGCTTTATGCGGGAATAGCCCTAAATGGCGATAGGGAACAGGCACTGGTCGCATTGCAGAGCATTAAAAATGTGCATCGAAAAGATATTGCGTTTTATAACAATGAATTGCATGAACAGCTCAGACAAAAGAACAGCATTGAAAGCTATATGCATTTGGCATTGAAAAATGAGGAGTTTAAACTATTCCTTCAGCCTAAATTCGATTTGCATGATGATACGCTTGCGGGGGCGGAGGCATTGGTCAGATGGCGCAGGCCGGACGGCTCGTACCGCTATCCGAATGAATTTATACCGATATTTGAACGCAACGGTTTCTGTTTGAAGCTGGATATGTATATGCTGGAAAAAGCTTGCCAGCAAATAAAGAAATGGATTGACAGCGGAGTGGAACCGATCCCGATTTCTGTGAACCAGTCAATATACCTGTTTTTAGACAGAAATTATCCGGAGCATTTGGATAAACTGGTGAAAAAATATGAGATTTCCCCTTCGTGGATCGTTTTGGAAATCTTGGAGAACATGGACACGGAAAATCTGGAGCTGATGATCCATCAGATCAACGTACTGCATGAAAAAGGTTTCCGGATCTCTATGGATGATTTTGGAAGCGGCTATTCCTCTTTGAATATGCTCTATCAACTGAAAATCGATGAATTGAAGTTTGACAGAGGATTTTTACGCAAGGGCAGTGAAGACGACAATAAACGAAGAGTGATCATACTGGAACAGATGATTCGTTTCGCGGAAAGATTGGGTATCACTACCGTAGCGGAAGGTATAGAAACAGAACATGATAAGGAAACGATGAAGTCTTTGCGCTGCGATTACGGGCAGGGGTATTTCTACGAAAAACCGATGAACGCAAAGGACTTCAGTGCGAAATATATGAGCATGCGAAAGTAAGGAAGAAACCGCAGGAAACAACCGTTTCTTGCAGTCAACATGAAATCGCAGCGAAAATGAGAACTTTAAAAATGACAGTCGGAAAAGTTTTTTTCGGCTGTCATTTTTTATGAAAAACGAAAACGGGCATTTCCAAATAACAGCGCCGGAGAGTGGAAGTTTGTCTGCTTTCGATGAAAAAGGAACGAAAGTTTTCGGTGCTGCTTGCACACAAAGTGCCAAAATGATACCATGGAAGAAGAAAAAAGTGGAAAATCGGCATGGGGGAAAAGATATGCAGAAAAAACAGGAAGATTGGAGAAAATATTTATGGCAGCAAAACAGGAAATGGGGGATCTTCTTTTTAGGTGCGCTGATCGTGGCTTCGATCGCGTTGAGTCTGTTGTATATCGCGATCCAAAAAACCGAAGACGGTGAAAAATATTACATTTTGAAGAAATATTTAGGAGAAGACGACTGTTTGGTTTACGGTGCGAATTCCAATGCGCCCCCGTTGCGTTTTGTGGACTCAGACGGGGTATATAAAGGTGTAGTGGTAGATTATATGTCGCAGTTGGCTTTGGAGCTTGGAGTGGAGATCCGTATGGAGCCGTATCCATGGGAAGAAGCGCTGGAAAAACTGAAAAACGGCGAAACGGATTTCTGCGATATGTTCGTGAATGAAGAACGTGAAAAGAATTATGTTTTTACAGACCCGATCTATAATTTGCGTACCAGTTTAGTCGTGCGGGAGGACTCCAAATTTACGGTGGACGACATCAACAGTATGCAGATCGCCACAGAAAGAGGGGACTACGCGAATCAGTATATGCAAAAAAACTATCCCGGCGCGCAGTTGGTTTATGTCGGTAATATCGAAGAAGGCATGGAGATGTTAGCGAATGCAGAGGTAGATGCCGTGGTGGGAGATGAACCGATTTTGTCTTACTACATTACGGAATGGACCGGAATTTCGGAATTTCGCATGCTCAGCACCGCCTTATATGAAGAACCTGTTGTGCTTGCCATGCCGAAAACCCACCAAGATCTGATACCGATCATCAATCGTGTGATCCGAGAGGTAAACGGTCAGGGGCAGTTAGAGAAAATACAGCAAAAGTGGTTTGGTATCTCTACACCGTTGATCCAAGCGGAACCGGAAAAACGCTATATTCGGATCGTCCTGATCTCCGGTGCGGCTTTGCTGTTGACCATTGGTTTTATTTCGTTGAACAACAGATCTTTGAAAAAAATGGTGCGTACAAGGACCAGAGAACTGGAAACCAACCGAAATGAGTTACAGCTGATTTTTGACAGTATTCCGGAATATATTGCAATATTGGATGAAGAACGGAAAGTGATCAATGCCAACAAGGGGATACTACGTTACGCAGAGCTGCCGATCGAGCAGTGCATTGGTAAGCCGGTACAGATATTGTTTGGAAAACTGCAGAAAGAAGAAGTGCAGAATGCATTGGAAGAAGCACTGAAGCAAGACGGAAAACAGTGCAAATTCAAAAGCGGAAAAGATGTTTACGAAATGCAGACTTATCATATGGAAGCGCCTGATATGAGTATTCTTTTGACACTGCGTAACATTACCATTGATGAGGTCAACAAAATGCAGCTGCTGCAGTCGTCCAAGATGTTGGCGGTAGGTCAGCTGGCAGCGGGTATGGCGCATCAGATCCGCAATCCGCTTTCGGTGATCCGTCTGCATACCTATATGCTGCACGAAAATATCTCTGTGGACGAGAACGGGAAGCGTTCTTTGGGATATATCGACGACAGCGTGAAAAAAGCAAACAGGATCATTGATAACGTTATGAATTTCTGGCACATTTCCGGAAATCAGTTTGAAAAGATAGGTTTATATCAAATTATGGAGAGCATTTTGCAGCTGCATGAAAACGGGATAAAAAAGAAAAATATCCATACGGAAATACGATGCAGTAAGGAACTGTATTTTATTTGCAATCAAGAGTCGTTGAAACATATACTGGAAAATCTGGTTTCCAATGCCATTGATGCGATGGATTTTGATGGTAAACTGATCCTCTCCGGAGAAAAAAGCGGTGCAGAGATTATCATTTGCTGTGAGGATAACGGGTGCGGCATTCCGGAGGAATGCATGGAAAATTTGTTTAACCCGTTCTTTACTACCAAAGATCCCGGCAAAGGGACCGGTCTTGGGCTATTTGTTGTTTATTCTGAAGTGGAAAAGCTGTCGGGCGAGATCAAAGTGGAGAGTAAAGTTGGAACAGGCACCACTTTTCGTATTTGCTTGCCGGATATCGGACGTGGAGGGAATGCAGAATGAAAGAAATCTTTAAAATATTGGTCGTGGACGATGAGCGGGAGGCAAGAGAAAGTTTGGAAATGCTTTTGCATGCAGAGGGATATTCCGTCAGCATTGCCGCATCTGCCACGGAAGCGTTGGAAATATTGGAAGGGGAATATCACCCGCTGGTCATTACGGATATTATGATGCCGGGAATGGACGGGATCGTTTTTTTGGAAAAAATCAAGCAGATTTATAAAGAAGAAATCGAAGTCATTATGCTGACGGCATACGGCAGTATCGAAACTGCGGTACAGACTACCAAAATGGGTGCGTTCGGATATTTTATCAAAGGAAACAATCCGGTAGATCTGCTGCTGGAGATCAGAAAAGCAAAAAGCATTATGGAACTGAAGGCGATACGCAATCAGCAGGAGTCAAATAACCAGACGCAGTTCCTGCTGAGCAGCAAAAGCCCCAAAATGCAGGAGGTCTGGACGATCGTTTCGGAAGTGGCAAAGTCGAATGCCAGTGTTTTGATCACAGGGGAAACCGGTGTCGGAAAAGAGATCGTTGCCAGTCAGATCCATCTGCAAAGTGATCGGGCAAACAAGCTCTTTATTCCCATTAACTGTAAAAATTATCCGGATAAGCTGATCGAATCTGAATTGTTTGGGCACGAAAAGGGCGCGTTTACCGGCGCTGTCAATAAACGGATCGGGAAAATAGAATCCGGAAGCGGTGGCACGATTTTTTTGGACGAGATCGGAGAGATGGAAGTATCCACACAGGTAGCCCTGCTTCGCGTATTGGAAACCAAGCAAATTGAAAGGATCGGTTCCAATCAGTTGATCGATGTCAATTTTCGCCTGCTTAGTGCGACGAACCGAGATTTGTATCAGGCTGTGAAAAACGGGACATTTCGTGAGGATTTTTTATATCGTATTAACACGATCGAGATTCGCGTACCACCTTTGCGGGAAAGGAAAGAGGATCTGCCGGAATTCGTTGCGTTTTTCTTGAACAAGTATCAAAAAGAAACCGGAAAACAAATCACACACATTCCGGAAGAAACCAGGCATTTTTTACTGGAACATAGCTATCCCGGAAATATTCGTGAAATGAAGAATATCATCGAACGATTGGTGATATTATCCCAAGACGGGACATTATCTCTACACGGATTGAAACTTGCCGAAAACAGAACGAAACCGGGCAGTGAACTTAAAAGCCTTCCGCCGTATAAAGAAGCAAAACAGGCTTTTGAGATCAGTTATATAGAGCAAATGCTGGAGTTATGTAACAATAATATTTCCAAGGCTGCGGAAAAAATGGGAATCAGTCGCAGACAGCTTTTTAACAAAATTACTGAATATAATATAGAAACCAAACGATAATAGGAATTTTTTTACCAGGAAATAAATTTCCATATGGAGATTTATTTCCTATTTTTTATGAAAAAAAACACGTCAAAAACCCATATTTTGTGTTGTTTTACGGGTGGCACGGTTTTTGCTTATAAAAAAAGTGTAAAGAAATTATCATACTTTTTTTTCAAAGGAGGTTTCATTATGGAAAAAGCAAGGAAGTTAGAATTCTACGGAGGAACTTGGGTATCATTTTTGCCATTCATTGTTTTTTTGGCACTGATTGTCCTGACGACTTTCATCTGGGGCTCTATTTCTGATGGTGCGCTTTGGGTACCTGCCTTCACTGCGATTTTGCTCCCGTTTTTCTTGGCAAAAGACAAGAAATATTACGCGGAAGTTGTTATCGAAGGTATGGCAAGTAAAGAAGCGATTATCCCCGTGGTTTGCTGGATTTTTGCAGGTGTGTTCTCCAGAGTATTGAGAACATCCGGTCTGGCAGACGGTGTTGCCGGTGTTGCAGCAAGCTTTGGTGTAGGCAGCACGACATTCGCTGTCATTACATTTGTGGCATCCGCGATTTTGGCGACTGCTTCCGGTACCGGTTTTGGTACCATCGCGGCAGGCATGGGCGTGCTTTATCCTGCCGGCGTAGCTTTGGGCGGCAATCCTGCTCTTTTGGCTGGTGCGATCATCTCCGGCGCGGCATTTGGTGATAACCTGGCACCGGTATCTGACACTACCATTTGTTCCGCAACCTCTCAGGGTGTTGATGTTCCAGGCGTTGTTCGTTCCAGATTGAAGTATGCATTGGTAGCAGGGGCGTTGACGATTTTGGCTATCATCGTCTATGGTATGATGGTAGACGGTAACGGCACGGCAACAGGCGGCTATCAATATAATCCTTTGACATTGGCAATGTTTATTCCTGTTGTTTTGACTATCTTTGTAGCGATCAAAACAGGTGATATCATCATTGCGACTACCATCGGTACCGTGATAGGTATTATTGTTGCTTGCGTATGCGGTCTGTTTGATTTTGTTCAGATTGATGTTGCAAATCCCGAAGTACCCGCTGTTTTGGCTGTACACGGAGAAGGTTTGGATCGTGTGGTAGACGGTGTTCTTTACAGTGGTATTTCCGGTATGTTGCAGGTATGTATTTTGGCATTGCTGCTGTTTGGTTCCATCAATATTATGAGAAGGGGCGAAGGCGACATTATGCTTTTGGAATCTCTGGGAACCATTGCTAAAACTCCTTTCAGCGCAGAGTTAACAATTTCCCTGATGGTAATTATCCTTTCTGCTCTGATGGGTCTGAATGCACCCGCAATTCTGGCAGTTGGCGCTTCTTTCGCAAAACCTTTGTCCAGAAAACATGGTATCAGCCCTTACCGTGCGGCAAACTTAATGGACGCGCAGTCTAATACATTGGTTTACTGCTTACCTTGGACACCTGCGATGATCTATACACTTGGTTTTGCAGCAGATTCATCTGCTCCGCTGTCCGCTTTGCAGGTAATGCCTTGTGTATTCTATAGTTTTGCAATGCTGATTGTAATGTTTGTAACGATGGTTATGGGTATCGGCAGACAGGACTACATGAATAAACTTAGCCCCGAAATGAAACGGGAATATGAGGAAAAAGGCGTTTTATAATAAAAAGAATGAAATAAATATTACAGATAGGAAACCAGCAGGAAAAGAAAAAGGAGTGACGATGCATGGTAGAAGCAAAGAAAGGCGATTGGGTACAGATTGAAAATACAGTCTTAAAAGCCGGACACAGAGCGCCTCAAGTTCCGGAAGATACCCAGAAATGCGATCTAAAAATGTGGGTCAAAGGAGAAGCCCTGGCAGATGCCAAAGAAGGCGAACTGGTACAGGTGAAAACAACGACCGGTCGACTGGTAGAAGGGTATCTGGTGGATGTAAATCCCAGATATATCCATGACTATGGTGAATTTCAGCCTGAACTGCTGAAAATCGAGCGACAGTTAAAAGAAATCCTGTACGGAGGTGAGAACTAATGGCAAAAGACATGTCTTATGAAGCAATCAACGAGAGAAAAAATGATATTATGAAAGCGGCAATGCGCATTAGTTATGAAGACTTTGAGCTGCCGGGTATCGGCTTTGATTACGAAAAGATGATGAGCGAAGTCGGATACACTATGGATGATATGCGTAAAATCCAGCTGGATCATGCGGTTGGTAATACACCTTTGATCGAATTGCGTAATATTACAGCTTTGGCAAGAAAATATGCACCGGCAGGAAAAGGCGCGAGAATTTTCATCAAAGACGAAGCTTGTAACGCTTCCGGAAGCTTTAAAGCAAGACGTGCTGCTATCTCTGTAGAACAGGCGAAAAGACTTGGTTATAAAGGTGTAATATCTGCAACCAGCGGTAACTATGGTGCAGCAGTAGCGGCACAGGCAGCTATGCAGGGGCTAAAATGTATCGTTGTGCAGGAGTGCTATGATAACAATAAAGTTGGTCAGCCTGAAATTCTGGAAAAACAGAGAATTTGTGAAGCGTACGGCGCAGAGGTTGTACAGCTGACAGTTGGTCCTGAACTGTTTACCACATTCTTGGGATTGTTAGAAGAAACAGGATACTTTAATGCATCTTTGTATACACCTTTCGGTATCGCCGGGGTAGAAACATTAGGATATGAGCTGGCAGTTCAGTGCAGAGAGCGTTTTGGCAAAGACCCTGATGCGGTTGTATGCACAAACGCCGGCGGCGGAAACCTGACAGGTACTGCAAGAGGTCTGATCAAGGCAGGTGCAGTAAATACACAGGTGATCGGTGCAAGTATCGACCTGAGCGGACTGCACATGGCATCTGACCATGACTTTAACAAAAAATCCTGCACTACTGGACATACCGGATTTGCGATTCCGTTCGTAACATGGCCCGATCGCTCCGACTGCCCGAGAAATGCGGCAAGAACCCTGCGTTATATGGACCGTTATGTGACAGTAAAACAGGGCGAAGTATTCTATATCACACAGGCATTGGCTGTTTTGGAAGGATACGAAAGAGGTCCTGCGGGCAATACCTCTTTGACAGCAGCATTTGCCCTGGCACAGCAGATGGACGAAGACCAGATCATCATTGTGCAGGAAACAGAGTATACAGGTGCCGGAAAACACACAATGCCGCAGCTGACATTTGCAAAACAAAACGGCGTACAGGTTCTCTTTGGCGATCCTGATACCGAGGTGCCCGGCAAGACACTGGTATTCCCTGAAGATCCGTCCATGATCCAGGCAAGAGAGTATGACATGGAGAAAGCAAAATGCTCCTATGTACATAATTGTGTGAAGAACTATCATATGACAGAGGCAACAGAAGAAGACGTACGCTTTATCATGGACGAAATCCGTGAAAGCAGAGAATTTGTAGTTGCGGAACTGAAAAAATATGATGTAACAGTAAAATAAGAAAGCATAAAAGTAAACACAGCCCCCCCCTTTTATTTACAGCATGATGAAAGAAGCCTTTGCGGTCAGACCGCAAGGGTTTCTTTTTTAAATTTTAAATTTTATAAAATACGATAGCAGAATGGAACGTATCAAGAAAATCGGTATGGTTAGGCGGAAAGAAGAATTTCATGCATTTTTATTGCGTTTCGGGTTACGCTATATTATAATGTAAGACATAATTTAGATTTATGAATGAAGTTCAGGAGGGAATTATCCTATGGCAGAGGAAAAAATGATTGAAAACAGCGGCTTGGGCGCAACAGGTAACTTTATACATAGCTATATTCAGGAAGACTTGAAAGGCGAGCTGAATAAGATTCATACCCGTTTTCCTCCGGAGCCGAACGGATATCTGCATATCGGACATGCAAAATCCATCTGCTTGAATTTTGGTCTGGCAAATCTGTATGGCGGCAAATGCAACCTGCGTTTTGACGATACCAATCCTACAAAAGAAGACGTGGAATATGTGGAAAGTATTCAGGAAGATGTGAAATGGCTTGGTTTTGACTGGGAAGACAGACTGTATTATGCATCTTCCTATTTCCAGAAATATTATGAAGTGGCAGTGAAACTGATCAAAGAAGGCAAAGCGTTTGTCTGTGATCTGACTGCGGAAGAAATGCGCGAATACAGAGGCACTTTGAGCACTCCCGGTAAGGAAAGTCCGTACCGTAACCGTAGTGTAGAAGAAAATCTGGACTTGTTTGAACGCATGAAAGCGGGAGAGTTTGCCGATGGTACGCGTACACTGCGCGCAAAGATCGATATGGCTTCGCCCAATATCAATATGAGAGATCCTGTTATTTACCGCATCTCTCATTCCGCACACCATACGACAGGAACAGAATGGTGCATCTATCCGATGTATGATTTTGCGCATCCGTTAGAAGACGCGATCGAAGGTATCACACATTCCATTTGTACGATGGAATTTGAAGATCACCGCCCGTTATACGATTGGGTAGTCAGAGAAGCAGGGTATACTGTGAATCCCCCCAGACAGATCGAGTTTGCTCGTCTTGGTATGACGAATACTGTCATGAGCAAACGGAAACTTCGTGCCTTAGTAGAAGATGGACTGGTAGATGGTTGGGACGATCCCAGAATGCCTACCATCAGCGGTCTGCGCCGCAGAGGTTATACACCCGAGTCCATTCGTGATTTCTGTGAAAGAATCGGTGTGTCTAAAGCCAACAGTATGGTCGACAGCGGACTTTTGGACTACTGTATCCGTGATGATTTGAAAGCAAAAGCGCCCGTGGTAATGGCGGTGTTAGATCCTTTGAAACTGGTCATCACCAACTATCCGGAAGGACAGGTGGAGATGATGGAGCTGGAGAACAATCCCGAAAATCCGGAACTTGGCACCAGAAAGGTTCCTTTTACCAGAGAGCTGTATATTGAACGGGAAGACTTTATGGAAGAACCGGTGAAGAAATTCTTCCGCTTGGCGCCCGGAAAAGAAGTTCGACTGAAAGGTGCATATTTTGTGACCTGCACGGATTTTGTCAAAGATGAGAACGGCAATGTGGTAGAAGTTCACTGCACATACGATCCGGAAACCAGAAGCGGAAGCGGTTTTGAAGGCAGAAAAGTAAAAGGAACATTGCATTGGGTCAGCGCAGAGCAGAATGTGCGTGCAACAGCAAGATTGTATGATTATATGATGTTGGATAATCCCGATGATCCGAATGGGGAAATGATTATGAATCCGAATTCTTTGGAGGTCAAAGAAAATGTGATAATCGAAACCAACATCAAAGACGCAAAAAAAGGCGAGCGTTTCCAGTTTATGCGTAACGGTTATTATATCGTCGATACCAAAGATACTACAGACGCACATCTTGTGTTTAACCGTATTGTGCCGCTGAAAAGCTCCTTTAAATTGCCAAAAGAATAAAATGAAACAAACAGCAACAGGCAGAGAAAATTCTCTGTCTGTTTTTTGCTTTGGAGATGCCGTGAAGAAAGGCGATATAAAAAGTAGGAAAAAAATAAAAAAATATTTGTTAGCACTCTTTACAAGTGAGTGCTAACAGTGTATAATAACTTATGTCGAAAGACAACTGTGATAATTTGGAAATAAGGAAAGGTGGAATGGTGATGAATCTGCAAAAATTTACGCAAAAATCATTAGAGGCCATTCAGAACGCCCAGTCCATGGCGATAGAATATGGTAACCCGCAAATGGATCAACAGCATCTGTTATGTGCCTTGCTCAAACAGGAGGAGGGATTGATCCCTCAGCTTTTGGAAAAAATGCAAATCAGTGTCAATGCGGTGCTTGGCGCTGTGCAGCAGGAAGTTGATAAGCTGCCCAGAACAACGGGCGGACAAACTTATGTTGCACCTGATTTGGATAAGACATTAGTGGCTTCGGAACGATTGGCAGAAAATATGAAGGATGAATATGTTTCCGTGGAACATATTTTTATGTCCTTGCTTTCTGCGCCGAATGCAGCTTTGAAAGAAATTTTCCGTCGCTTTGGAATCGAAAAAGAAGCGTTTATGAAGATTCTGGCAACAGTCAGAGGCAATACCAGAGTGACAAGCGATGATCCGGAGGCAACATATGACGCATTGAAAAAATACGGTACTGATCTGGTGGAAAAAGCGAGAAGCCAAAAACTGGATCCCGTAATCGGCAGAGATGACGAAATTCGTAATGTGATCCGTATTTTGTCCAGAAAAACAAAGAATAACCCTGTGCTCATCGGTGAGCCCGGTGTCGGTAAAACGGCGATTGCAGAAGGCTTGGCACAGCGTATTGTAAAGGAAGATGTACCGAATAATTTGAAGGATAAAACGATTTTCTCGTTGGATATGGGTGCATTGATCGCCGGCGCGAAATTCAGAGGTGAATTTGAGGAACGTCTGAAAGCGGTTTTGAATGAAGTCAAGAAAAGCGAAGGTAAAATTATACTGTTTATTGATGAGCTGCATACGATTGTGGGCGCGGGTAAGACAGACGGCGCAATGGATGCCGGCAATCTTTTAAAACCGATGCTGGCAAGAGGTGAATTACACTGTATCGGTGCGACAACATTAAACGAGTATAAACAGTATATCGAAAAAGATCCTGCTCTGGAAAGAAGATTCAAGGCGGTTCTGGTCAATGAACCGACTGTGGAGGATACGATTGCGATACTGCGTGGCTTGAAAGAGCGGTATGAGGTTTACCACGGCGTTAAAATTCAGGATCAGGCGATCATTGCGGCGGCAACGCTGTCAAACCGCTATATTTCTGACCGTTTCCTGCCGGATAAAGCGATCGATCTGGTGGACGAGGCTTGTGCTATGATCCGTACCGAGATGGATTCTATGCCGACGGAACTGGACGTGATTCAAAGAAAGATCATACAGCATGAAATCGAAGAAGCTGCGCTGAAAAAAGAAGACGATAAACTTTCTCAGGAACATCTGCGTGAGATTCAAAAAGAACTGGCAGAGATGCGCGATAATTTCGCAGCATTGCAGGCAAAATGGCAGAATGAGAAAGATGCCATCGGTATCGTGCAGAAATTGAGAGAAGAAATCGAGTCTGTTAACCAGCAAATTGAGGCAGCCGAAAGAAAATACGATTTGAATAAAGCGGCGGAACTGAAATATGGTAAACTGCCGCAGCTGCAAAAAGAACTCGAGGAAAAAGAGAAACAGGCGGAAGAACGCAGTGGTCACTCCACTTTGCTGCGAGATAAGGTCACAGAAGAAGAAATCGCAAAAATCATCGAGCGTTGGACAGGAATTCCTGTTTCTAAGCTGATGGAAAGCGAGAGAGAAAAACTGCTGCATTTGGAAGATATTTTGCATGAAAGAGTCGTTGGACAGGACGAGGCTGTCAGCAAGGTATCGGAAGCCATTCTGCGCAGCAGAGCGGGCATTCAGTCGCCGAATCGCCCGATCGGTTCTTTCCTGTTTATGGGTCCTACCGGTGTAGGTAAAACAGAGCTTGCAAAAACATTGGCGGCAACACTGTTTGATGATGAAAAAAATATGATTCGTATTGATATGACGGAATATATGGAGAAGTTTTCCGTTTCCCGTCTGATCGGTGCGCCTCCCGGATATGTCGGTTATGAAGAAGGCGGTCAGTTGACCGAAGCGGTCCGCAGAAAACCGTATTCCGTTGTATTGTTCGATGAAGTGGAGAAAGCACACCCCGATGTATTCAATATCTTGCTTCAGGTATTGGACGATGGTCATGTGACAGACTCCCAGGGCAGAACGGTAGATTTTAAAAATACAGTCATTATTTTGACTTCCAATTTGGGTTCTGCGGATTTGCTGGAAGGCATTGGCACAGACGGAGAGATCACACAGGAGGCAAGGGAGCGTGTGGAAGCGCAGCTGCATCGCGCATTCAGACCGGAATTTCTGAACCGACTGGACGAAATCGTATTCTATAAACCTCTGACCAAAGGCGATATTACGCATATCATCGACCTGATCATGAACGACTTGAACCACAGATTGGCGGAAAAACAGATTCGTTGTGAACTGACACAGCGAGCAAAGGATCAAATCATTGAAGAAGGTTATGACCCTGCATTCGGTGCAAGACCGCTGAAAAGAATGATTCAGAGAAGTGTGGAAACCTTGCTTGCGAAAAAGATCATTGCAGACGAGGTGGAAGTGGGCAGTACCGTTACGGTAGATGTGGAAAACGGTGAATTTGTTGTCCGCAGTTAAAATAGTCAAGATTTGAAAAAATCCCTCTTTCTTGATGCGAAAGCAGAAGGAAGGGGGATTTTTATATTGAAAAATGTCAAATACTCTTGACATTTTTATTGTGGTGCGTTATACTCAAAATGTAAAAAGAATTTGACATTTTGAGGGGGCGATGCTATGGATAAAATCGCGATGTTATTATTTTTCCTATTATTGGCAGGGGTTTTTGTATTGGACATGATATTGTTAGTGTCTATTTTAAAGCCGAAAGATGAGCGACGTCAGCTGATTGTCTGGAAGGCGTCGGCAGCCGCTTTCGCCGGCACGGTGGGCAGCTTGATCATTCGCATTGTTCGGAATATGTTGGTGGGGTACGAGGGCGTGAATCCATTTACATTTCTTGCTTCCATTGCCACGTTATATGCCATTGCGTTGTTATATTATAAGAGAAAACACGGCGATTGGTTATGAAAAATAAGATCCATCAAATCCGCAAAGAAAGCGGACTTTCACAGGAAGAACTGGCAAAACGCTGCGGCGTTTCCAGACAAACGATCAATGCGATCGAAAACAATAAGTATGACCCCACACTGGCATTGGCTTTTTCTTTGGCAAGGGAACTTGGTACAACGGTAGATGCGCTGTTTCAGGCAGCGGAAGAATAAAAAAAGGATACTTTTTCGGACGTCGGCAAGGTCGACGTCCGTTTTTTTGTAAAGGTAGGGGAAGAAAAATTTTTTGGCGGAAGAAGATATGCTTTTGTACGAAAAATAACGGTGTTGCAGCAAAAAAAGAATGGATTGCGTTTCGCAAGGGTCTATTTTATAATGAATGCAGGAAATGAGGCGATGGGTTTGCAGCAGCAAAACACACAACAACAGATGTCATTTACGAAAGAAAAACGAAACAATAGACCTCGGGTGCTATGGGCAGATCGTTTGCGCGGCATAACGCTGCTTAGCATGATAGGTTACCATTTTTGTTGGGATTTGGCATACATTAAGGGATATGAAATGGCATGGTACCATACAAAAGGAGCTTATTGGTGGCAGCAGAGCATCTGCTGGACTTTTATTTTGCTTTCCGGGTATTGTTTGCAGTTTGGTAAGCATACAGCAAAACGCGGCGCGGTGGTTTTTTTCTGTGGGCTGCTTGTCAGTGCGGTCACGGTCTTATTTTTACCGGAAGAACCTGTATGGTTTGGAATATTGACATTTATCGGTTCCGCAATGCTTTTGACACACGGGCTGCGATCCTTGCTGCCGCAGAAAAATCGTATCGCCGGGGCTATCGTTTGCTTTGTGCTGTTTTTGCTGTGCAAAAATGTGTCACAGGGATATATCGGGGTTTTCTCTGTGGCTTCGGTGGAACTTCCGCAGTGGTTGTATGCCAATCGAATAACGGCATATTTGGGGTTTCCGTATGATACGTTTTATTCTGCGGATTATTTTCCGTTGCTGCCATGGCTGTTTTTGTTCTGGACGGGGTGGTATCTGCGAGATGTTCTGCCGCAGAAAAAACGGGAATTACCTGCTTTTGCACCGCTTTGCTTTCTGGGTAGGCATTCTCTGGCGGTTTATTTGCTGCATCAGCCGATCCTGTATGGTATTACTTTGCTATTATAAGCATAAAAAAATGACCTGTTGGGCGATATTCCAACGGGTCATTTTGTATTTGGCGGGGTTTTGGTGTTTTCTGTGCGCGGAAGCTCTTTTTTTTCTGTCGTATGTAAAAAAACTGATCTCTGTACGATTTGCTTGCCGTATTTTTTTCGCAGGCGGTCCATGGAAATATCGGCGGCACGTTCTTTTGACCAGTCTTTTTCTGTAAGAGAGAGCTGGATACAGTCCTGCGAGGAAAGCTTGCCCGCACGAATGCCAAGCAGTCGCAGTGGTTCTTTCTTCCAAGTGATATCAAATGCTTGTTTTGCGGCTTCGTAAACGGCATTGGTGCAGTCGGCAGGAGAGAGCAGCTGAATTTGATGAGAATAGGAATGAAAATCAAATGATTTGAGGACAACTGCGATCTCATATGCCACATAGTCATGTGCACGCAGACGCGCGGAAACTGTTTCTGCCAGAGAAAGCAGTACACGCAATGCGCTTTCCCGATCTGTGATGTCATAAGCGACGGTAGTGCTGTTTCCGATCGTCTTTACTTCGGAGAGTTCTGATGTCGGAGTGACCGGGGAATCATCAATGCCATTGGCATAAGCATGCAGCATACGACCATAGCTTTTAAATTCCTGCTCCAGTATATTCAAGGGATAGAGAGCAAGATCGCCGATCGTGCAGATCCCCAGTTTTTTCAGATGCGGCACGGTGCGGCGCCCTACCATAAACAATTCCCCTACCGGCAGCGGCCAAAGTTTTTTTTCGATTTCCTGTGGAAAAAGTGTGATCAACTGATTCGGTTTTTTCAATTCTCCCGCCATTTTTGCCAAGAGTTTATTGCTGCTGACGCCTACATTGACGGTAAACCCCAATTCTTCATAAATGGTATCCTTAATTTTTTGTGCTGCCTGCAAATATGGTCCAAACATGGCTTCCATACCGGTGTAATCCAAAAATCCTTCATCAATACTGAAGTGCTCTACACGATCGGAAAAACGGGAGAGTATTTCAAACATTTTTCCCGAAAATTCGCGATAAATCGAAAAATCCGGCGGAAAGCAGACCAGTTCCGGACATTTTTGCATTGCCATGCCGATCGGTTCACCCGTAACAACACCATATGCCTTTGCGGGAGTGCTTTTTGCCAAGATGACACCACGGCGGCTGCTGCTGTCACCGCCAATGGCAGAGGGAATCAGACGGATATCTTGTGTTTCGCCGCGACGCAGCTTTTCCACAGCGGTCCAGCTGAGAAAAGCACTGTTGACATCTACATGAAAAATCACTTTGGGCATAAAGCATTTCTCCTTTCTGTGAAAGAAGTTTTTTATAGGTTTTCCTTTAAGCTTGAGGCGCTTGGTGGATACGGAAAAAATATTTTTGGTAGCGGTAAAAGTATAATATGAACAAAACCGCGGTCAGTCCCCAAGAGATCGGGTAGCTGTAAAGAATGGTCTGCATTCCGGGAGCATGCGGTACTACAAAGAAGATCCATAAAATTCGCAGTACGCATACACCGCAGCAAGTCATCACCATTGGCACAAACACATTTCCCATGCCGCGCAGAGAACTGGAAAAAATTTCGATAAATACGAATAAAGCATAGCAAGGAGAGATCGTTCTGACCATCTGCATGCCAATGTCTACTACGTCCGCTTGATCAGAGAATAAGGAAAGCAGAAGGGGACCGAGCGTTAAAAGCACAAGACTGATGCCTGCGGAAACGATAAAATCCATTCCAAGACAGACCTTGATGCTTTTTTTCATACGATCGTACTTGCCTGCGCCGAAATTCTGCCCGATAAACGTGATGATAGATACGCTGAACGCACCGGAAACCATCCAATAGATCGCGTCGATTTTTCCAAAAGCGGTAAAGGCTGCCATGGTTTCTGTGCCTAACTCATTTAAAGAGGATTGGATCAGGATATTCGAAATGCCGTACATCACAGACTGAAATCCGGCAGGCAGACCGATCATGACGATGGCGCCTAACAGCTTGGAATGAAAACGGACAGATGAAAACTTCAGCACATACATATCTTTTGACTGCATGAGCGCGTGTAAAACCAACGCCGCACTGACAGCCTGCGAAATCGCGGTTGCCAAAGCGGCTCCAAAGACGCCCAAGTGAAAGAATACAACGAATAAAATATCCAGAAATATATTGACAAAACAGCAGATGATCAAAAAATGCAGCGGGCGTTTGGAATCTCCGACTGCACGCAAAATGCCCGAGCCGATGTTATAAATAAATACAAATAGGATACTTGCAAAATAAGTACGCAAGTATACGATAGAATCCTGCATGACATCTGCAGGTGTATTCATTTTTTCCAATACCATGGGTGTCGACAGGATACCGAGAATGGAAACCAAGATTCCGCCTGCTATAGAAAGTGCGATGGCGGTATGCAGCGCACGGTTTAACTGCAACACATCTTTCGCGCCGTAGTATCTGGCGATAATGACAGTTGCGCCGGAAGAAAGACCGACGAAAAAGTTCACGACCAGATTGACGATTTGCCCCGTAGAGCCGCCGACAGCCGCCAGAGCGGGTGTGCCGACAAAACGTCCGACTACGATGGTATCGGCAGTATTATAAAGCTGCTGAAAGAGCGTTCCCAGCAAAATGGGGAAAAAAAAGAGCAACAGCTGCTGCCAGATGATGCCTTCCGTAATTTTATTTTTTCCTGTTGCAGTTTGTTCCATTCCGATCCCCTTCTCCTGTTGCTTGTTTATGCCGCTGACACACGAAAAAAGTTTCTTCCTTTCAATTCAACTTTATCGTAATACGGAATGAAGGTTTAAGCAATAGGTTTTCGACAATTTCTTTTTTAAAATAAAACAGTGGAAAAACAGAAAATAAAAAACAGAGATTTTGCAAAATACAGGCGGATGGGATTGCTTTTTTTCGGAAAAAATTGACTTGTATCTGTGATTTTGGTATCATAAAATACAAGTGTGTTTCAAAATAAAACCGATAGGAAAGGACGGAATCCATGAATATATATCTGGAGTATTTTTTAATTATGTTAGTCAGTGTTCCCGGCGTTCTGATCGCCACTACACTGCACGAATTCACAAGGGCGGCGGTTTCTACGGCGTTGGGAGATAATATTCCCAGACATCAGGGAAGGCTTACGCTGAATCCCGTGAAGCATTTTGAACCGGTAGGGTTTTTATTGATGCTGTTTTTGGGCGGTTTCGGCTGGGGCAAACCTGTGGAAACCAGTGCGTTATATTACAAGGACAGAAAAACCGGTACACTTTTGACTGCAATCTTACCGACTGTAGTGAATGTTGTTTTGGCGATCCTGTTTTTGATCGTACGCAGATTTTTGCCGACAAGCAATATGTATGTGGATATGATTTTAATGTATTGCAGTTACTATAATATTGCGATCGCGGTTTATAATTTTGTGCCGGTATCGCCGATGGACTGCGTGAAAGTGCTTTCCGTTGTGTTGCCTGCAAATCGTTATTATCAGTATTTACAGTATGAAAAAGTGATCCAGATGGTATTTTTACTGCTGCTGTTTTTCGGTATAAACGGCTTTTTCAGCGCGATCATACAGATCGTAATGCAGTTTTTGACTTTGATTTTTTGATTTCTAAGAAGGGGTAATTTCCGTGGAAGGTATGCAGGTGCGCTTAGATGCGTTTGAAGGTCCTTTGGATTTGCTGTATCATTTGATCGAAAAAAACGAGATCGATATTTATGATATTCCGATCTCGAAGCTGACGGACCAATACTTGGCTTACCTGGATGCGGCCGAAGATCGGGATATGGACGGCATGAGTGAGTTTTTGCTGATGGCAGCCACTCTTTTAGAGATCAAAAGCAAACTTCTTTTGCCGAAAACTGTGCCGGAAGGGGAGGAAGGTCCCGATCCGAGAGAGGAACTGGTTCGAAAGCTGCTGGAGTATCGCAAGATCAAAGATGCTGCAGAGGATTGGAAAGAACGGGAAGAAAAAGCGGCGCAGGTGCTATATAAAGAGGCTGACGCAGCATTGACTGATGTGTTACGACAAAAGCAGGAAGTGCCTTTGCAGGCGTTGTTGGAAGGTATTACGACGGAACAGCTGTACGAAGCGTTTCAAAAAGTGATGCAGAGAAAGGAGCTGCGCGTGGATAAGGTACGCAGTTCGTTTCGGCAGGTACAGCCGGATGCATTTACGGTAGAGGAAAAAATGGATTTTTTGCGTGACTTGCTGCGTCTGCGTCCAAAACTCAGCTTTTTTTCGGTATTTCGGCAAAAGGCGGGGCGAATGGAAATGGTGATCACTTTTCTGGCATTGTTGGAATTGATGAAACGCAGAGAGGTTTTGGTCAGACAGACAAAAACATTTGCCGAGATCGAAATTATCAGGAATACAGGGAGTGAAACAATGTGAGATTATCCGAATTGGAGGCAGTGGTGGAATCTTTGCTGTTTATCATGGGGGAAGCAGTTCCGCTTTCTGTGATCGCTGACACGATCGAGATGGATAAGGCAACCGCGAATGCCATTGTACGGTCTTTGGCGGATAAATATGAGGCAGAAAAGCGAGGGATTCGCATTATTGAGTTAGAAGGCGCTTATCAAATGTGCACTGCTTCGGAGTGTTTTGAATATATCCGCAGCATGTGCAAAGGGCAAAAACGTCCGGGATTGACACAGGCGCTGTTGGAAACGCTTGCGATCATTGCTTATAAACAACCCATTACAAAAGGCGAGATCGAGGAGATCCGCGGGGTAAATTCAGACCATGCGGTGAACCGTCTGGTGGAAAAAGGGCTTGCGGAAGAAGTCGGGCGAATGGATACACCGGGCAAGCCGATTTTATTTGGCACGACCAAAGAATTTTTACGCTATTTCGGTTTTCACAGCGTGAAAGAATTACCGGCTTTGGCGGAAGATGAAGCGAAAGACGATGATGAAAAAGAATCAGAAGAAAAAACATGATGGCATTGCGCTATTGTTTTTTCTTCTTTTTTTATGCCGTTTGACATAGGCTAAAAGGAAGGATAGACAAAGAGGCGAGTGCAAATGAGAAAAATCATCATCTGCTTGATCACGGTTTTACTTTGCTGTCAGAGTATATGGGCAGCGGAACCTCAAGTTGTGGCGCAGTCTGCTGTTTTGATCGATGGAAAAACAGGACGTATTCTGTGGCAGAAAAATGCACAAACACCGCTTGCGATGGCAAGTACGGCAAAAATTATGACGGCGATTCTTGTTTTGGAAGAAGGGGATCTGGAAAGCAGTGTTACGGTCAGCTCTCTTGCGGCAAAACAGCCGGAAGTGAATATGGACTTGCAAAGCGGGGATCAATTCCGCACTTACGATCTTTTGGCGGCAATGATGTTACATTCTTATAACGATGCCGCAGTGGCATTGGCAGAGCATATTGGCGGCAGTGTGGAAGCGTTCTGCGAGAAAATGACAGAAAAAGCGGCTCAGATTGGGGCGAAAGATACCGTTTTTGGTTCTCCGAACGGATTGGATAGTACGCTCAGTGAACAAGAACATCATTCCACGGCGGAGGATATGGCACTGATTGCGGCATATGCCCTGAAAAACGAAAAATTCTGTCAGATCATCGGTCTGGAGAGTCATTCTTTTAGCGATATCAGTGGGAAAAAACAATATACTGTTACCAATACCGACCGTTTTTTACAGGAATATGAGGGTGCGCTGGGAGTCAAAACGGGTTATACCAACCGCGCAGGGCACTGCTTTGTCGGGGCGGCACAAAGGGAGGATATGCTTTTTATCAGTGCGGTATTTGCCAGTGGTTGGGGGACAAAAGGGAAGGAAGCCAAGTGGATCGATACCAAAAAATTGATGGATTATGGGTTCTCAAAATTCGCAAACTGTGATGTTGTATCGGCATCTGAAAAAATGGGAGAGATCCCTGTGGAAAACTCCCCGACAAGGTATGTGACGGCTGTTTGCGGTCAAACGTACAGCGCTGTTTTTTCGCAGGAGGAAATGGAGAAGTTACAGATAGAGCCGCTCTTGGAAGAAAAGTTGACTGCCCCTGTGCAGGCAGGCATGGAGGTGGGTAAACTGCGTATATTATTGGAGGGGGAAGTGCTGGCGACGATACCTTTAGTCGCGGAAAACGGTGCAGAGAAATACCGCCTTTTCGAACGGCTTAGGCAGTTGTTCGCACTGTGGTGCAAAGTGCCAGAAATGGCTTAAATATGGGAAAAATTGGAACCTGTCGGATTCCTGAAAGAATCGACAGGTTTTTTTTTAAAAGAACTTGTACTGACATAGATTTTATAGTATTCTAATAGGGTATTTCAAAAATGATAGAATAAAGGAGGCAAGGAAATGGTATATTTGGAAAGTCCATCTACGGACCCTCATTTTAATTTAGCATTGGAGCAGTATGTTTTTGACTGTATGGATAAAGGAAAAGAATATTTCATGCTCTGGCAAAATGACAATGCCATTATCGTTGGAAAACATCAAAATACCATTGCAGAGATCAATCAGAATTTTGTGAAAGAAAATCATATCTCTGTTGTACGCAGACTCTCCGGAGGAGGTGCGGTATATCATGATTTGGGAAATTTGAACTTTACATTTATTGTAGACGACGGGGATCACATTGACTCTTTTGACTTTGCTACGTTTTGCAAACCGATCGTCGCAGCTTTGGAAAAATTGGGTGTAAAAGCACAGATCAACGGCAGAAACGATATTACCATTGACGGGAAAAAGTTTTCCGGCAATTCGCAGTATGCAAAGAAAGGCAGAATCATGCATCACGGCACGATCATGTATGATTCCGATATGGCGGTTTTGACAAAGGCATTGAAGGTTTCCGAGGATAAAATCGCGTCAAAAGGCATCAAATCAGTTCGCAGCAGAGTGACAAATGTGAAAGAACATATGCAAAATCCGGTGCCGTTGGAAGAATTTAAGAAATTGTTATTAGAGAATATGTTTGCGGAAGGCACACTGGAACAGGGTGTTTTGACAGAAAATGATCTGGAACAGGTGCGCGCGCTGCAAAAGGAAAGATATGATACTTGGGAATGGAACTACGGAGAATCTCCGAAGTATAATATTGTAAAACGCAGAAGATTTGAAGGCTGTGGCAATCTGGAAGTCCATATGGACGTGGATAATGGCATCATCACAGCGTTTGATGTATTTGGCGATTACTTCGGCAATGGGGATAAAGCGGAACTTGCCGGTTATATCATCGGACAGAAAGCGGAAGCGCAGGCTTTGGAAAATGCCATTGCGAATGTCAATATCGACGAGTACTTTAATAACATGACGAAAGATGATTTTATATCGCTTTTGACAATGTAAGAAAAAGAAGAAGTCAGATACTTTTTTCAGCCGGTTTTTGCAGAAATGGTGCAGAGATTTGACGGTTTATCTGATTGTTGTTTTTAACAGTGTATTTTATCAGAAAAGGCATCTGTTTTCCGAAAGGAAAGCAGATGCCTTTTCTTTTTTTATGCTATTTTTTATGTATTTCTTGATTTATGACAGCACAAAGATGATGCAAAACCAGATCAAACAATAAGCGGTAGCCTTGTTTGCTTAAATGAATGCCGTCAAATTGGAATAAGTCCTCATATGTCGGTGTATGCTGTTTGGAAAGAAACGCACTGTATAAATCGATGCAGACAAGATGAGATCCCTCTGCGATTTTTCGAACGACTTCCGCATAATGCGCAACACGGTCGTTAGTTGTAAACGGGAAAAAATCTGTATCCACTACGGAAGGCGGGGTCATCAGAATAGGTGTTGCTCCCGTTTGCAAAATTGTCGCGGTGATTTGGCGCATGGTCTGTTCAAAAAGATAAGGGGTACGGTATTGCCCTTCATTTAATGCGCTGTCGTTGGAGCCAAACAGGATCAAAACGTAATCCGGAAGAAAAGACAGAACATCTGAATGCAGTCTGGATAAACCGTCTTGACTGGTATCACCGTTTACACCGCTGTTGATAATTCGAAAGGAAAAATCGGGGTAAAGGGTCGGCAAAACGTTTTTTAACTGCTGCGTGTAAACAGAATCCTCCAAAACGCCATACCCGTAGGTCAGGCTATCTCCGAAGCCTACAATGGTGATATTCTTTTTTTCTGCTGACATCGTTTTGTGCCTCCTTTTTACTTTTTTTTATTGTAAGGCAAGAAAAAAATGTCTGTCAATCCTATATTCTTTCAATACCGCAGATCCAGCAGAAGATGCTGCTCGATTTCATCTCTATAGCTGCGGCTGATCAAAGCCGTTTTCTCTGTGCCGAAAAATGAAACGATCCATGGCAGCTGTTCTTTTTGTATGGAAGAAATCATAAGTATATTGATGATATAAGAGCGATGCGACTGTATAAGAGAAGAACAATGCAGGGCGCTTTTTACTTGATGGAACGCAACCGGAAGAAGGAATTCTTCTTTTGCCGTATGCAATATTGTCTTTTTCCCTGCGGCTTCCAGAAATAATATGCTGCGGTAGGGCAGACGGAAGTAAGTTTTCGCACAGTCAGCTTTAAAGCAGGAGATCATATGCATCGCGGAAGATTGAAATACCGTGTGATGATATTGCAGCAGTGTTTCCAAGCGTTTTTCGCTCTCTGCGCACAAAGGCAGTTTTAAAAAATCCACATAGCAACAGGAAGCCATGATCGGAAACAGAAATTCCGCCTGTGAAGACAGCAATACGATCGGACAGTAGCGGTATTGTTCGCTGTTGCGAAGCTGCAATAAAAGCTTTTGTACTTGTAGCAGCTTTTGATCGATACAAATAACGAAACAGTGGAAGTCCGACTGTGTCAAAAGGCGTTGCATTTCCCATTCTGAATTGCAGATACAAATGCTGCAGCTCGTTAGCTTGCGACAAAGCAAACGTACCTTTTGCTGTATGGTTTCCTCGCAATAAGCCAATAATATCTGAAAAATGACAATCCCCTCCATTTCTTTTCGAATTGTGACAATATAAATATATCACGGATTGTGAATAATGAAAAGAGGTTTTCCAAAATTTTCGAATAATTTTTTTTCTGTCCGCATAGTCTGAAGAAAAAGAAGGTGAAAAATAATGGAGGAACGTCTACAGCAAATTGTAAAGATATTCCCAAAAAATTTGCAAATGACAATAGGGAATGCTTTGAAGCGTTATCATGCCACAGAGGAAATCCGGCTGCGGAAGGACAAGCCGCTTGCATTTAACATTGCAGGGAAAGAATGGTTTTTGAGGTGGGATGGAGAGATGACGGAACAAAAAGAAAATGGAATTCTAATCACAGAGCATGAAATAAATGAGCTGCTTGCGGCAGCGGGAAGATATTCCGTCTATGCGTTTCATGAAGAAGTGCGCAGGGGATTTTTGACAATCAACGGCGGACACAGAATCGGGCTGTGCGGCAGAGCCGTGGAAGAAAACGGGCAGATCAAGACTTTGCACCATATCAGCGGGTGCAATATTCGAATCGCCCGTGAGCAAAAAGGGTGCGCCGATGGCATCATGCCGTATTTGTTTGAGAAGGGAAGGCTGTGCCATACCATGATCATCTCTCCGCCGGGCGGCGGGAAAACAACGCTGTTGCGTGATATTGTAAGACAGATCAGCGACGGAACGACGGCGGTGCCGCAGACTGTCAGCGTGTTGGACGAGCGAGGGGAAATCGGCGGAGGCGGCATGTTGGAGCTTGGGATACATTCCGATATTTTGGAAGGCTGTTCCAAAAAAGAAGGTATTATGCTTTTGCTGCGCAGTATGCGTCCGCAGGTCATTGCAATGGACGAGCTGGCGGACAGTGCTGATTTCTCCGCGGTGTGGCAGGCGTGCCATGCAGGCGTGACGATACTTTGCACGGTCCATGGTACAGATCAGGTACAGTGGCAGATCGATCCGAAATGGGAATCGTTTCGAACTGGGCATTTATTTCAAAGGTTTATCGTTTTAGAAGGAAAACAAAGAGCTGTCAAACTTTACGACGGACAGTTACAGAAAATAGATTTTAACTAAGGAGGGTAACAGCATGCTGACGTGGATCGGTGCAACAATGATTGTGTTGACAACGGCATTGACGGGTATGTATCTATTGTGGCAGCAAAAACGCAGAGCAGAGGAATTGGGCGCCTCTAAACGGGCATTGAATTTGCTCAAAAATCAGATTTCATTCCTGGCGGTACCTTTGGACGAGGCGATGGCATCTTCGGCTTTTCATGCAGAGGGGACGATCGGCGCTGTTTTTCAGGAAGTTAGCCATGCCCTGACAGAAGGAATGGGCAGCGCGGAAGAATTGTGGACAAGCGCTTGGTTAAAACGAAAAGGGGAAAGCACTTTTTCGGCTGAGGATATGCAAGCGTTTCTTTCTTACGGAAAGACATTGGGATATTTGGACAAAGAACAGCAAAGAAGCGGGATAGACCTTTTGTTGTATTACTTGGAAGAAGCGGAGAAAGAGCAAAGAGAAAGGATACAAAAACAAGGCAGGCTTTACCATAGCGTAGGAATTATGAGTGGTCTTTTGATCGTGATGATATTGCTCTAACATGCGAAAAAAGGGGGAGAAAGTATGGATATTGATATTGTATTTCGGATTGCTGCAGTGGGAATCTTGGTGGCGGTGCTCAATCAGGTGCTGATTCGTGCGGGCAGAGAAGAACAAGCGATGCTGACAACTTTGGCCGGACTGGTGGTGGTTTTATTTTGGGTGATCGGTTATATCAGTGATTTATTTCAAGCGGTGGAAACGATGTTCCGCTTATGAAGGTGTGAGATTTAAGGAGGGGGAAGGATGGAACAGATCATTGCGATAGCGTTGTGCGGCACGATATTGACGGTTGTGTTGCAAAAAGAAATGCCGCAGCTTTCGATGTTGACTGCATTGGTCACGGGAATCCTGATTTTTTTGCGTATCTGTATACCATTGGAGGAAGTGATTCGACTGTTACGGGAAACAGCGGAACGCGCAGGTGTGTCGGAGGGATATTTCTCCGTTATATTGAAAGTGATCGGGATTGCATACCTTTCTCAGTTTACGGCGCAGCTTTGTTTGGACGCGGGAGAACGCGCCATTGCGGCAAAGGTGGAAATGGCAGGAAAGGTGCTGATCATGGCGGTATCTGCACCGATTTTGGTCGCTTTACTGGAAATGGTGCTTTCCCTTGTTTGAGTGCAAACGTGAGGGAGGAGTGAAAATTGCGGCATAAGGGGAGATGTATTTTTTTCTTTTTGCTGTTCTTGTTTCTGTTTGGGACAGAGGTTCACGCGTCGCAGGAAACGGAGAACATGTTGGAAGAACAGTTGTCTGTCCTGTCTACACAGCAAGCAGATGATCTAACGGAACAGGAGGGGGTGGGGACACTGTCCCAGTGGACGAAAGATATATTAACAGGAGAGGCAAATTTATCTTGGCAGGAAGCGAAAGAATGGTTTTTTGATGCTTGCTTTGGAGAGATTACACAACAAATCGGATTGTTGCTGCAAATCTTGCTGCTTGCGGTTTTCAGCGCGTTGCTTCGATTGTTTAGCGATTCGTTTGAAGCGAAAACGGTGGGAGAGATGGGGTTTTATGTTTGTTATATGGTATTGGTCATGATGCTGATGCGATCTTTCTATGAAATTGCCGCAATGGTAGGAGAGCGGATCGGATTGATCGTGGACGCATTTATGGCGATGCTGCCAGTATTTGTGACGTTGGTGGCATCTGCGGGAGAATTCGGACGCGCCGCACTGATGGGTCCTACCATTATGGGAGGCAGCGCACTGCTTTCCTTTTTTGCCGAGTGGGTCATACTCCCGCTTACGATAGCTTGTGTATCCTTGGAGATGGTCAACCATATGACGCAAAAACCGATGCTGCAGCAATTTGCGCGTTTGGTCAGAGAAGGCATCGCAAAAGGCATGAAGATCGCGGCATACGCTTTTTTGTTTCTGCTGACGATACAAAAAATCGGTGGAGGTGCCTTGGGTGCACTTGCAGTCAAGACGGCAAAAATCGCGGTTGGCTCTGTGCCGATCGTAGGAGATGTCATGAGTGGAGCGGTCGATACAGCCTCTGCCGTGGCAGGGACATTGCGAAACGGCATACTGACTGCTGCTGCGGTGATTTTGCTGTTACTTTGTCTGCCGATGGTACTGAAGCTGGTCGTTTTGTTGGGGATTTTTCGTCTGGGGGCGGTACTAAGCGAACCTTTTTGCGAAAAACGGCTCATTGACTGTATGAATACTGCGGCAGATTATACCGCTCTTTTGATCGGGCTGGTATTTTTGACAGAAGGTATGTTTTTATTTTCATCGCTTTTGTTGCTGGCGGTGTTATAAGAAAAGAGGTGAGAGGAATGGTCGACGCATTTACGGCATATATAAAAACTATAACAGCTTTGACAGTTTTTTCTGTTATGGCGGAACTTTTACTGCCGGAAGGAAAGTTCAGTGCTTTTTTGCGTCCGATTTTGGGTGCGTTGGTGTTGTTTGCCGTGCTGCAGCCGCTGGGGGCTTTTTTTCATGCGGATTGGCAGTTGGAACGATTGATTCCGCAATGGGAGGAAAATCAGCAGCAAGTGGAGGAAAGCCTTTCTGAAGAAAAGATCTTACAGATGCAGCAGACACTGACACTACAGCAGGAGAACGGAGGCGAAAAAGAGTGAAACAACTATGGCAGGACTGGCTGGCAAAGCGAAAAAAACCGATACAGACCGTTTTATTCCCGCTGCTGTTAGTGGGGGTGATGCTTCTTTTATTCGGCAAGAGCTTTGCGACAGAAGAAACCGAACAAAGCACTGCGTCAGAAGGAAAGCAGACGGTACAGTCGGATCAGGAAAAACAGATGGAGGTACGATTGGAGGCGATATTATCTCAAATCGAGGGAGCGGGAAATGTCCGTGTCATGATTACTTTTCAAAACAGTGGTGAAAAACTCTTGGCAACGGAAGAAAAAACGCAGATGAGTTACCTGTCGGCGTCAGAACAAAAACAGGAAGAAAGTACGGAAACTTCCGTTGTGTTGGCAGAAGGTGTGACCGGAAAGGAAGAACCTTTGCTGCTTCGAGAGGATGCACCTGCGGTGGAAGGTGTCGTGATTGTAGCCGAGGGCGCCGCAGACAGTACGGTGCAGGCAGCGTTGACAGAAGCGGCACAGGCACTTTTGGATGTGCCGATACATAAAATTGCGGTATTACAAATGGAAAAAGGGGGATCATGAGTATGTTTTCAATGAAACGCAATCAGGTGGTAGTGACGGCTTTGGCAGTGATGGTAGCGGTGGCAGGATATTTGAATTTCCAAGGAACTAAGTCCTCTCAGGGCGAACAAACTGCTATGAATTTGACAGAAGAAGGAGATGAGGTGGCTGTTTTGGATGACTACGCTGCATTGCCCGACGATTTTAGTCTGGAAGAAGCGTCTTTAGACCCGCTGACGGCAGAGGTGGCTTCGACGACAGGAGATGGAGCAGCTGTGTATGTCAGTGCGACAGCGGACGGCAGTTTGCCGACAGCGACACAATACTTTGCGGAAGTGAAACTGGATCGGGAACAAACAAGGGCAAAACAGCAGGACATTCTTACAGAAATGATCAATAACGAAAATATCAGTGAGGAGAAAAAAGCCGAATGCAGCGATCAGATGCTGCAAATCGTGGAACGGATCGAAAAAGAAGCCGCAGCTGAGGCAGCGATCGAAGCCAAAGGTTTTGGGGAAGCTTATGTACGAATCGACAGCCAGACTGTGGACGTTGTGGTGGATAAAGCTTCCTTGACAGACCAGGAAGTGGCACAGATCGAAGATATCGTTACCAGAAAAACAGGGTGCGCGACAGACAGCATTCGTATTTCCACTTTAAAAACAGCACAGTAAAAAAAGCAGTAAAACAAGCATAAAAACGATTTTCCTGCCGCATGATAGTGTAAACACAGCACTGCGGCAGTTTTTTTTTCGGGAAAATCCGGACAGGCATATTTTTTTCAGCTTTCCAAAGAAATCCTTACGGTTTGTTTAAAATTGTGTTTTATACAGAATTTTATGCATAAATATTTGCAAAAAAAGCTTGCTTCTGGTATACTGAAACAAAAAAACGTGCCAAGCAGGTCGTAAGAAAAAATGTAGCCTTACAGGAGGGGTGGCATCATGTCAGAAAGTAAAATGAATGGTCAGATCCAGATTGCAGATGAAGTGATTGCTGTCATTGCGGTAACTGCGGCAACGGAAGTAGATGGTGTTGTCGGCAATGCGGGCGGAAATAAATTCGTAGAGTTTTTCGGAAAAAAAATACAGACAAAATGTGCTAAGATTGCAAAAGATGAAGAACAGGTCGTTTTGGATATGGAGATCATCGTGCATTTTGGTGCCAAAGTCCACACCGTTGCGCAGAAAGTGCAGCAGAATGTGAAGACAGCGGTAGAAACAATGACAGGTCTTTCTGTTTCGGAGGTCAATGTTGCCGTTTCCGGTATCGTGAAGGAAAAAATGCCGAAAACAGAAGAAGAATGATATTGTTGCAATGTGCCACTCCAAAGGAGTGGTTTTCTCATTTAGTATAATTTGCGGAGGGAATTATGAGCCGAAGAAGTGCAAGAAAGAATGCTTTCTTTTTATTGTTTCAGATGGACTTTAATCAGGAAGAAGAATACGAAGAGGTAAAATCCATATTTTTTGCAGAGCAGGAGGAGCCTCTGGCGGAGGAGGACAAGTCCTTCATTTTAGAGATGACAGAAGGTGTGCAGGAGAAAAAAACGCAGATCGATGATAAAATCAACCGCTATGCCAAGGGCTGGGATACAGAGCGTATGTCAAAAGTGGATCTGGCAATATTGCGTCTTGCGGTGTATGAGATCTGTTATGCGGGTACACCGGTAGGCGTTGCTATCAATGAAGCGGTGGAGCTTGCCAAAACATTCAGCTCTGATGAGGCGCCTGCGTTTATCAACGGAATTTTGGGAAAAGCCGCACAGGCGAAAGAAAAGGAAGAATGTTGAGAATATGGGGCTATTGTCAGAACCGAGAGTTTTTACCGTAACACAGATCAGTTCCTATATCAAAAATTTGCTGGAGCAGGACTTGATTTTGAACAGTCTGTTGATCAAAGGGGAAATTTCTAATTTAAAAAAACATTCCGCGGGGCATCTTTTTTTCACATTGAAAGATGCGGGCGCTGCCATTTCCTGTGTGATGTTTGAAAGTGCCGCGCAGGAGATGCCGTTTTCACTGGAAAATGGTATGTCCGTTGTGATCTGCGGCTATATTTCCCTGTATGAAAGAACCGGGCAGTACCAGCTGTATGCGGAGTTTGCGGAACCCTTGGGCATCGGTGCCCTGCAGCTTGCTTTCGAGCAAACGAAGGAGCGTTTGGCGGCGGAAGGTCTTTTTGATGCAGAACTGAAGCGAGAAATACCAAAGCAGCCAAGCTGTATCGCCGTGGTGACGTCACCGACCGGTGCAGTCATCAGAGATATTATCCATGTGGCAAAAAGGCGTGACCCGTCTGTAAAGATCGTTTTGTTTCCGGCAGCGGTACAAGGCACGGCAGCACCGACGCAGATCGTAGAAGCGATCAAGGACGCCAACCGCTGGGGAAAGGCAGATGTACTGATCGTTGGCAGAGGCGGCGGTTCCATGGAGGACCTTTGGGCATTTAACGAAGAAAAGGTCGCAAGGGCTATTTTTGCATCGGAAATTCCTGTTATTTCTGCGGTCGGACACGAAACAGATTTTACGATCGCGGATTTTGTAGCGGATTTACGGGCGCCGACACCATCTGCCGCGGCGGAACTTGCGACAGTCGATCAGATGGCACAAAAACAACATCTTTTGCAGATGACGCAACGATTAAAACGTGCGTTTGCTGTGCAGATGGAGGAAAAAAGAAGATGTTTTTTGCAGCTTTCGTTGCCTGACTGGAATGATGTGCTGCAAAACAGGCGAAAGACGCTTGCCGATCAGCAGGAGCGGTTGCAAAAGAATATGACGGATCAGCTTTTGCGTCATGCGCAGCAGCTTCATCATTTTTGCGCAAGGCTGGAAGCTGTTTCTCCATTGGCACTGTTAAGCAGAGGGTATACCGTTGTGACAGATGCCGCGGGAAAAACTGTTACCAGTGTCCTGCAAATGCAGGTGGGAGATCGTTTTTATCTGCATATGCAAGATGGAGTGCTGGAAGGCACGGTTACTAAAAGGAGCGTAACGAAATATGGCGAAGAAAAAGCAAACATTTGAAACAGCGATGCAGCGTTTGGAGGAGATCATTCGGCTGTTGGAAGAAGAAGAAGTGACGCTGGAAAAGAGTGTTGCGTTATATCAAGAGGGATTGGAGCTGTCTGCTTACTGCAAGGAAACACTTGCGCGTGCGGAGGGGGAGATCCTGATCATGGAGAAAAATGCAGATACCGATACATTTACAGAGCAAAAATTCGGCGCAGAGGAGGTGGAAGTATGAATTGGAAAGAGCAGCTGCAGCAAAAGATCGATGCGATCGATGCGGCAATGGAGCATTACCTGCCGCAGCAGGCAGAGCTTCCGCCGCTGCTGTATGAAGCGATGCGCTATAGTGTGTTTGCCGGCGGTAAACGCTTGCGCCCTGTTTTGGTGCTTGCCGCAAGCGAAGCATTCGGTGGCAAAACGGAACAGGCGATGCCGTTTGCGTGCGCTTTGGAAATGATTCATACCTATTCCTTGATCCATGATGATTTGCCGGCAATGGATAATGATGATTACCGTCGCGGCAGGCTGACTTCTCATAAAATGTACGGCGAAGCTATGGCGATTTTGGCAGGCGACGGACTTTTGCATCACGCAATGGAAACGATGGCAAGCACCTTGGCGGCAGAGCCTTCCGCAAATAAAGCAAAAGCACTTTTTGCCATTGCACACGGTGCGGGCATTTACGGCATGGTCGCAGGACAGGCGGCAGATGTGCATCTGGAAGGAAAACCTATTTCCAAAGAAGTGCTGGATTATATTCATATCCATAAGACCGCTGCCATGATCCGAGGCGCTATGTCTGCCGGCGCGCATCTGGGAGGCGCAAAGGAAGAAGATGCTGAACTGTTTGCTTTGGCGGGGGAAAAAGCGGGTGTTGCATTTCAGATTTTGGACGATATTTTAGATGTGACCAGTACGGAAGAAGTGCTGGGCAAACCGATCGGCAGTGATGAAAAGAATCAAAAAACGACTTATGTCACACTGTATGGCATTGCACAGTCGAGATCCATTGCGGAGCATTTATCACAAGAAGCGATCGCGCTTTTGCAGAAAACAGCTGCCGACACAGCGTTTTTAGAAGAAACGATTCGTCACCTTTCGCAGCGGAATCACTGAAAAAGGAGAGATGCGTATGGTTTTTGACGCAATTATCAGAAACAAGTGCCTTTTGGCGCCTGCTGTTGCCTGGGCAATCGCGCAGAGCATTAAGATCATATTGACTTATATTATAGATAAAAAACTGGACTGGAGCAGATTGGTGGGGACAGGCGGTATGCCAAGCTCCCACTCCGCGCTGATGATGGCGCTTTCTGTCAGTGTCGGAAAGTATTACGGATTTGACTCTCCGATGTTTGCCATCGCGCTGATCATGGCATTTGTCGTTATGTATGATGCGGCGGGGATCCGCCGGGCAGCGGGGGGTCACGCAAGGATACTGAATAAAATCATGCATCAGTATCAAATCGGAGAAGAAAACAGAGTGAAGGAATTGTTGGGGCATACACCTTTTGAGGTCAGTATGGGTGCCTTGTTGGGCATAGTTGTGGGGTACTGGTTATAAACAGGAGAGTAGGTGAAAAACGGTGAGTGGATTACTGGATCAGATCCAATCAACCGAAGATTTGAAACGCCTGAAAAAACAGGAGTTGATTCGTTTATCCAGAGAAGTAAGGCAATTTCTTTTACGCAGTGTTTCCAAAACAGGGGGACATCTGGCTTCCAATTTGGGAGTGGTGGAGCTGACTATCGCATTGGAATACTGCTTTCATTTGCCGCAGGATAAAATCGTATGGGACGTTGGGCATCAGTCTTATGTTCATAAAATATTAACGGGAAGAAAAGAACGCTTTGATTCCCTGCGCCAGCTGGACGGCATCAGCGGCTTTCCGAAACCGAAGGAAAGCCCTTGCGATGCATTTGCAACGGGACACAGTTCTACTTCTATTTCTGTTGCTTTCGGAATGGCGAAGGCGAGAGATCTGCTGGGGGAAAACTATGCGGTCGCGGCAGTCATCGGTGACGGCTCCATGACAGGCGGACTTGCCTATGAAGCGATGAATCATGCGGGGCGGGAAAATACGAACCTGATGGTTATTTTAAATGATAATCAGATGTCGATCGATACCAATGTAGGTGCGATGAGTAAGCATTTGAACCATCTTCGTATCAGCGAACGCTACCAAAGTGTGAAAGAAAGTGTCAGACAGTTGAGCAAGGTGCCGGTGATCGGGAAACCGACTGTGCAGGTACTGGAAAAAGTAAAGGACAGCGCGAAGTCGATTTTGTTGGAAAGCGGCGTGCTGTTTGAAGAAATGGGTTTTCGCTATATTGGACCGATAGATGGTCATGACATAGAAACGCTGATCGAAGTGATTTCTCAGGCAAAGAAGCTGAAGGGACCTGTCCTGATACATGTTAAAACCGTAAAAGGAAAAGGATACCCGCCTGCGGAACAAAGACCGTGGGATTTTCATGGTGTGAGCGCGTTTGATATCAAAACGGGAAAAACTTTGCATAAAAGTGATAAACCTGATTATTCCGCCGTTTTTGGCAGAAAACTGGTATCGCTTGCAGAGAAAAACGAAAAGATCGTTGCGATCACGGCGGCGATGGCGGGCGGTACAGGTCTTAGCTTATTCCAGAAAAAATTTCCGTCACGTTTTTTTGATGTTGCGATCGCGGAGCAGCATGGTGTAACTTTTGCGGCGGGTTTGGCAAGCCAAGGGGTGATCCCTGTGTTTGCGGTGTATTCTACTTTCCTGCAAAGGGGTTATGACCAACTGGTACATGATGTTTGTTTGTCCAATCTGCATGTTGTCTTTGCCATTGACCGCGCAGGTGTGGTCGGTGCGGACGGCGAAACACATCAGGGTGTATTTGATTTGTCTTATTTGTCGCATTTGCCGAATATGACAGTCCTTTCTCCCAAGAATGCATGGGAGTTGGAGGAGATGCTGGCATATGCCGTTGAAAAATGCAGCGGTCCTGTTGCCTTACGCTATCCCAGAGGGGTGGCAAGCGAAGCTTTCCCGTTGGCAAAGGCAGCTTTGGAGTATGGAAAAGCCGAAGTGATCTGCCACGGAGAGAAAGTGGCGCTGCTTGCGGAAGGGCATATGCTGGAAGCAGTGGAGAAAGCGGCGGAATTGTTAAGAGAAGACGGCTTTTTGCCGACGGTAGTCAATATGCGATTTATCAAGCCGTTAGATACGACACTGCTGCGGCATCTTGCGCAGGAGAATATGAAAATTTTTACGATAGAGGATAATGTGCGTGCGGGTGGCTTTGGCGCGAAGGTATTGGAATATTATGCGGACGCAGGGCTCTTTGCCGATGTGACGAATTTGGCATTTCCGGATCATTTTATAGAGCAGGGAACGCAGGCACAGCTTTTTTCGCGTTACGGTCTGGACGCGGAGGGGATTTTTTGCAGTGTAAAAAAGAAAATGGGTGACACACATGACTGAAAAAGAAAGATTGGACGTCTTGCTGGTACAGCAGGGGCTTGCGGAGTCAAGAGAATTGGCAAAAGCTTATATTATGGCAGGAAACGTCTATGTAGACGGTGTAAAAGAAGAAAAAGCAGGTACAAAAGTGCCTTTGACAGCCAAAATAGAAGTACACGGCGCAAAAATGAAATATGTCAGCAGAGGCGGCTATAAATTGGAAAAAGCGATGCAGGAGTTCTCCATTTCGCTTACAGATACCATTTGTTTGGATATCGGTGCGTCTACAGGCGGATTTACGGATTGTATGCTGCAAAACGGCGCGAAAAAGGTTTATTCCATCGATGTCGGCTACGGTCAGTTTGCTTGGAAACTGCGCAGCGATCCCAGAGTGGTTTGTCTGGAAAAGACAAATGTGCGTTATATCACGAAAGAACAGGTGCCGGAAGAAGCGGATTTTGCCTCTATCGATGTGTCTTTTATTTCTCTGCAAAAGGTCATTCCTCCGGTGCTTGCGATCATGCAGCCGTCGGCCAGACTGGTTTGTTTGATCAAGCCGCAGTTTGAAGCAGGCAGAGAAAAAGTCGGGAAAAAAGGAGTGGTACGGGAAAGAAGTGTGCATCTGGAAGTGATCGAAAAGATATTGCGCTTTGCGCAGGAGATCGGTCTGGGTATCGAAGCACTTAGCTTTTCTCCCATTAAGGGTCCCGAAGGCAATATTGAATATCTGGTATATCTGAGAAAAGACGGAGAAGGAATGGAGATAGAAGAAGCTTGCGCGTTGGCGGAAGACGTGACACGGCAGGCGCATGAATCTTTGGCATAAAATGAATTTGGAAAAAGGGTGGCATACATATGAGACAGGTCGGTATTCTTCCGAATATGGAAAAGGATAAGGATTTTTCGGTAACAAAGCGATTGACTGCGCATTTGCTTTCGCGCGGCTGTAAAGTGCTGCTGCCGGAACAGGTGGCAAACAATGCCGGTTTGTCTTCGCAGGCGGTTTCGGAAACAGAGATGATCGCCGCATCAGATTTCTTGATTTCTCTGGGTGGTGATGGTACTTTGTTGGGAGCAGCCAGAAAAGCCGCGAAATACCATACACCGATTCTGGGAATCAATCTTGGAAATCTGGGCTTTTTGACTGCGGAAGAAAAAAATTATGCAGAAAGAGCCATTGACCGTGTGTTGGCGGGGAATTATATCCTCGAAAAACGTATGATGTTAGAAACGGCAATCACACAGGACCAAGGCAGAGAAACAGGAATCCTTGCGTTGAATGATATTTGCATTACCAGAGGGTCTTTATATAAAATTTTGGAGTTTAACCTGTTCATCAATAATGAATATGTGGATACCTTGCGTGCAGATGGTATCATTATCTGTACTCCGACCGGTTCGACAGCGTACAACCTGTCTGCCGGCGGACCGGTGATCAAGTCTGATGCGCAGATCATTGCGGTAACGCCGATATCCGCTCACACACTGACCAGCAGACCGATCGTGGTTTCTGCGGACGATGTAGTGACGGTAGAGGCAAATCCCAGGGAAGATACGATTTATACTGTGACTGCCGACGGGCAGGAAGCTTGGGATATGAAAGGCAAGCATGTGATCCAGGTCAAACGATCGGAATATGATACAACGATCATCAAAACGGCACACCAGAGTTTCTATGACGTGCTGCGGCAAAAACTGGCCAGATAAAAGGAGGTAGGGTACCGATGAAAATTGCCAGACACGCAAAAATATTGGAACTGATAGAAAACTATGACATCGAAACGCAGGACGAGCTTGCACAAAAGTTAAGAGAGGAAGGGTTTATGGTCACACAGGCTACTGTTTCCCGCGATATCCGGGAAATGAAGCTGACCAAAATCGCAACGGAAAAAGGCAGACAGAAATATTCCGCTATTTCCGGCACCGATACAGAGATCACGGAACGATTGACTCGCGTGTTTAAAGAAGCTGTGGTCAAGATAGACTTTGCGCAGAATATTATTGTGATTAAAACTCTGGAAGGTATGGGCATGGCAGTCGGCGTTGCGTTGGATAATATGCAAAATACAGAAATCCTTGGCACAATTGCGGGAGATGATACAGTTTTTTGTGTAGTACGTACACATAACCAGGCAGCGGCGATCATCGAACGGCTGTATCGGATTATCTATAATAATGCGTAAGCAGTGAGGGGGTGTCGGCAGTGTTAGAACGACTGCATATCAAAAATGCGGCATTGATCGCCTCTTGTGAAGTGGAATTTGGGGAAGGACTGCATATTTTGACCGGTGAAACCGGAGCAGGGAAATCTATGCTGATCGATTCCTTAAGTTTTGTTCTTGGTGGACGTACCGGAAAGGATTTTATTCGCAAGGACGCGAAGATGGTTTCTGTGGAAGCGGCGTTTCGTGCAGATGGCGAATCACTTCGTTTATTTTTGGAAGAAGCTGGGGTAGAAGCGGAAGACGACGGCAGCTTGCTGCTGAGTCGTACTTTAAACGATGCCGGGAAAACCGTATGCCGCATGAACGGGACAATGGTTACGACCGGCATGCTGCGGGAAGCAGCCGCTTTTTTGGTGGATATCCACGGACAGCATGAGCATCAGTCCTTGCTGAACCCTTCCAAACATATTATGCTACTGGATCGTTTTTGCGCAGGTGAATTGGAAGAAATGCAAAAAGAATATACGGAAGCATATGAGTCCTACCGCGCGGCAAAAGCAGAGTTGGAAACATTGCTTTCCCAAGAGGATAGCATTCAGCAGAGAATGGATCTGCTTTCTTTTCAGCGCAATGAAATTGAACAGGCGGCACTGCAGCCGCAGGAAGAAGAAATGCTTCTGGAGCGAAAAAAACGCTTGGCGAATGGGGAAAAATTGATGCGTTTGGCGGAAAAAAGTCTGGCTCTGATGTATGACGGTATGCAGGCTATTCCATCTGCGTATGACATGTTAAGCGATGCGCAAAAAGCAATGGAAGAAGTTGCGCAGATCGACGAAAGCGCCTCATCATATGCGAAAAGTATGGGGGAAGCGGTCACCATATTAGAAGATACGGCAAGGGCATTTCGACAGTATGCGGACGGATTGGAAATCGACGAAGCTTCTTTGGAGGAAACCGAGGAACGTCTACAGCTTCTGTATCGTTTGAAACGCAAATACCATGCAGATGTGGAAGGGATCCTGGAAAAATATGAGAAGATCGTAAAAGAGATCGAAACGCTGTCCGACAGTTCCTCTTATATCGCAAAGTTGAGCGAAGAAAAAGAAAAAGCATATGCAAAGCTGGAACAGATCGGTGCAAAGATGTCTGCTTTACGCGGGGAACGTGCGAAACAAATCGAAACACAGATCGAAACGCACTTGAAAGATATGGAAATGAAAACGGCACGGTTTTGTATCCAAATCGAGCAGAAAGCGTCGTTTGGACCCAATGGCAGGGACAAAGTGGAATTTTTGATCAGTGCCAATGCGGGAGAGGACCTGAAGCCTTTGGCAAAAATTGCTTCGGGGGGAGAAATGTCGCGTGTGATGCTAGCATTAAAAACAGTGCTTGCAGATGCGGACGAAACAGAAACCTTCATTTTTGATGAGATAGACAGTGGCGTCAGCGGAAGAACAGCGCAGAAAGTGGCGGAAAAAATGGCTTTGATCAGCCAAAATAAGCAGATCCTCTGCATTACCCACCTGCCGCAGATCGCGGCTATGGCAGATCACCACTATTTGATCAGCAAAGAAACGGACGGAGAAAGTACCGTAACTACTGTGACCCCTCTGGAAGAAAAAGACGCTTGTCAAGAAGTGGCAAGGCTGATTGGCGGCTCCTGCATTACGGACACTACGATGGCGGCGGCGAAGGAATTGCTGCTTTCCGCACAAAAGCAAAAACAGATACAGCGAAACAAAAACGAAAGACAAACCGAAATTTGATTCGGAATCATACGAAAAAAACAGCGGGTAGGCAGAAAGAGAATCTGTCACTCGCTGTTTTATTTGTGCAAGGTTTTTCGAGAAAACATTAAACTGCCGCTTATCAGAAACTTTGTTTTTCAAAAATTTAGGATCTCAACAGTTTTGTGAAGGCAGCAGCTGCTTTTTCTGCGATTTCATCGACAGAGGCATCATTTTCCACGACGGTTTCAGCGGTCTTTTGGTAAATCGGAAGGCGGGTTTCGTATAATTTTGCGGCTGCCTGCGCATCAGGCGCCAAGGGTCTGCCGTTGCCTGTTTCCAAAGAAGATATATCGCGCTTGAGCCAAAGAATGCGCCCGTTTTGTTTCAGCCGACGGATATTTTCCTCGCGCAAGACAGCGCCGCCGCCGGTCGCAATGACCAGACCGTTTTGCACGGAAAGAGAGGAAATGATCTCTGCTTCCAGATCGCGGAACGCTTTTTCTCCGTATTGCGCAAAATAATCAGAAATCGGCATTTGGATACGCGAAAGAATTTCTTCGTCTGTATCGACGAATGTTTTATGCAGCAGTTTGGCAACTGCTTTTCCAATGGTGGTTTTTCCGCTGCCGGACATACCGACCAGCACCAGATTAGACCGCTCTATCATAAGATTTTGATGGATTTCGTTTATTTTTTCATCAGATAAAGTCGTATCCAGAAAAATCTCCACGGCAAATTTTGCCTGTGCTACCAACATTTCCAATCCGCCGACCGCTGTGATGCCTTTTTGCTGTGCTTCCACGATCAAACGGGGGCGAAGCGGGTTATAAATTGCATCGACAACGGCTTCCAGTTTCGTAAACGGCGCCAAATCAATGGGAGTGACATCAGCTGCGGGAAACATACCGACCGGTGTCGCATTGATGATCACAGCGGCATCAGCGTGCTCTGACTGTGCAGTTTCATAAGAGATCGTTTCCGGATTTGATTTATAGTATACAAAATAGATTTCAGATGCACCCATTGCGGCGACCGCCGCCTGAATCGCTTTGGAAGCGCCGCCGTGTCCGAGGATCAGAACTTTTTTCCCGCTGACATCGATGTTATGGCAGCGCAGCATATATTGAAATCCCAGATAATCGGTGTTATAGCCTTTCAGGTGCCCGTTGTCATTGACGATCGTGTTAATGGCACCGATTTTTGCTGCGTTTTCCTCAATTTCATCCAGATAGGGAAGTACAGTTTCCTTATAAGGAATGGTGACGTTAATGGCACGAAATTCTTTACGGGAAAGAAAGTCGTCTACCGCTGTTTTTTCTAAAGGAATCAGTTCATAAGTGTAATCTGCCAGTTGTTCATGAATGATTTTAGAAAAACTGTGCCCCAGTTTTTCACCAATTAAGCCATATCTCATTTTAAGCACCTCATTTCTTTACCCATAGTAATATACCATTAAAAAAAATGCAAGAAAAAAACCAGTTTATATTGTTTCGAAAGTTTAATAGAAATGTAAAAGAAAACAAAGCCTGCATATGATATAATGTAACAAATTATTCTTTTGTACCATGCCTTACTGCGCGTTGGGTATAGCGCGGAGGACAGATGCAAATAAAAGCGTCTTGTTTTTTGTGACAGAAGAAAAAAGGAAGAAGGGACAAAACATATGAAGAAGAAAATTTGTATTTTTTTGGCTGCGATATTGCTGCTGACAGCAGTTTTTCCGCTTTCGGCATTTGCGGCACAGCAGCAGATGCGAGGCGTTTGGGTGGCAACCGTATACGGACTGGATTTTCCGAAAACGAAAAATGATCCTGCCGCACAGAAAGAAGAATATATCACGCTGTTGGATCAGGCGCAGGAGATGGGGCTTAACACCATGATTGTACAGGTGCGTCCTTGTGCTGATGCACTGTATGAGTCAAAGATCAATCCATGGAGCGCTGTTTTGACAGGTACGCAAGGGGTAGATCCCGGATATGACCCACTGGAATTTATGATTGAAGAAACGCATAAAAGAGGCATGGAGTTTTATGCATGGCTCAATCCGTATCGCGTAACGACATCAGGGACCGACTTGTCTGTTCTGGCGGACGGGCATCCTGCAAAAGAAAATCCGGATTGGGTGCTGAGCTACAACAATGCGTTGTTTTATGATCCTGCCAACGATGAAGTAAAACAGCATATTGCGGACACCGTGAAAGAAATTGTTGCAAATTATGATGTGGACGGCATTCAGTTTGACGATTATTTCTATCCTTCCGGTTATTCTGCTGCAATGGGAGATAGTACGGAACAAGCAGACCAAAAGCGGGAAGAAGTCAATGAAATGATCGCGTTGGTCTATCAGACCGTAAAGAGCACAGACGCTTCCGTTTCCTTTGGTGTCAGCCCAATGGGAATATGGAAAAACAGTAAGTCCGACCCGAACGGATCCCAGACAACCGGGGCGGAAGGATATTACGCCGTATGTGCAGATGCGCTGGCATGGATAGAAAGTGGTACAGTAGATTATATCGCGCCGCAGATTTATTGGGAAACAGGTAATTCCGCCGCAGATTATACTACACTGGTCAAATGGTGGAAAGAACAGGTAAAAGGAATGAATGTTAAGTTATATATCGGTCATGCGGTCTATAAAGATGTGGTTGCCGCACAAATCGCAACACAGCTGACAGTGAATGCGCTTTGCGGTACAGACGGCAGTATTTTTTACCGTATGGCGGATTTGACGCAGAATAGACAGGGTGCGGCAGATGCCATTCGTACCTATTACCATGCGCAGGGTGTAACCTCGGATACCACACAAAATGATTCTAACGAGCAGACAACGCCTACCGTGCCGGAAGAAGAAACACCTGCCGTGATCGAAACAAAACAGGCTGTGGTTTCCACTCATAAAGTGACGGTAAACGGTACGGCTGTGGTTTGTGGAATTTATAATATCGACGGAAGGAACTACTTTAAATTGCGTGATATTGCGATGGCTTTGAAAGGAACGCAGAAAGAATTTGCGTTAAGTTGGGACGATGACGCATTTGCGATGGATATTACAACGGGAGCGACCTATCTGCCTGATGGGTCTGAACTGCAAAATGATGCAACACAAAACGCTACAGCAACCACTTCCCGTGCGAAGATCCGACTTAATGGCAGTGCGCAAAGCGCTGCTGCGTTTACCATTCACGACAGGACTTATTTTAAGTTGCAGGATTTGGGCAGGCTGTTAAATATTTCGATCTATTGGAATGAAGATACACAGACGGTACAGATCGATACGACAAAAGGCTACCAGTCATAAGAGAACGAATAAAAACGGCGGTCATAGGACGAATCTATCAAAAGCAGTATGTTTTAACATACTGCTTTTTCCTTTTTGGGGGCAGCGGGAAAGTGAATATCACAAAAAAATTGTGATTTGCCGTATTACATGATACAATGACAACAGGGCAAGAAGGTTGATTTGCCAAAATGGTTCCGTATGTATCAAAAATGATGGATTTAAGAGGTTTATTTTTGTTTGATCGATATAACGAAGATATAACACCGAAAAAAATCAAAAAGTTCCTAAAACAAAAATAAGCCATAGATCTGGAAGGAGAACAACTTTATGACAAAGGAAGAAATTTTACGACATGTAGACCATACATTGTTGAAACAGGAAGCAACATGGGAAGATGTTCATCGTGTCTGCGAAGAAGCGATCGCTGTGAATGCGGCTTCTGTCTGCATAGCACCCGTATTTGTAAAAAAAGCTGCCGAGTTTTGTCAGGGAAGGGTTGCTGTTTGTACGGTGATCGGATTCCCGAACGGTTACCATACGACAGAAACCAAGGTTTTTGAAGCGCAGGAAGCAGTGAGTCATGGCGCGGACGAGATAGATATGGTGATCAATATCGGTTGGGTCAAGGCAGGCAGATACGAAGCTATACTGAATGAGATCAATGCGGTCAAGGAAGCCTGTGCGGGGAAAATTCTGAAGGTGATCGTGGAAACCTGCCTGTTGACGGAAGAAGAAAAGGTGCACCTTTGTAAATTGGTAGGGCGCTCCAAAGCGGACTATATCAAAACCAGTACAGGATTTGCAGGCGGCGGCGCAACAGAGCAAGACATTGCTTTATTTGCAAAACATGTGGAGGACGGCGCTAAAATCAAAGCTTCCGGCGGTATTCGAACATTTGAAGATGCGCAAAAGTATATTCTTTTGGGGGCTGATCGAATCGGCTCCAGCGGATTGGCAGGACAGTATTTACAAGAAAAACAGAACTGATCGGCAATGCCGAGGGAAAGTTTCCGCACGAAAATGTTTTGTGCGGTGTTTTTCTGAAAAAAGGAGAAGAATATGAATTTATTGACAGCGGAAAAAATCAGAAAGTCGTTTGGAAACCGCGTATTATTAAATGACATTTCATTTTCTGTGCAGGAAGGCGATAAAATCGGGCTGATCGGCGTCAACGGAACCGGAAAATCTACGTTGCTCAAAATTACCGCGGGTGTGGAGGAAGCCGATAGCGGTCAAATCGTGACAAGAAATGATATCCGCATGGCATATCTACCGCAAAATCCGATTTTTCGTTCACAGGAAACGGTGTTAGATTATATTTTTCAAGCGAATGGAGAGGTGGGAAAACTGCTTTCTGCGTATTTTCTGGCGGAAAAGCAGTTGGCGGAAAATCCGAACGACAGACAGGCGGCGGATACTATGGCAAACCTTGCGCCGCAGATGGAACGTGCACAGGCGTGGTCATTGGAAAGTGAAGCCAAAACTATATTGACGAAACTGGGGATAGAGGAGTATTTTGCGTTGACAGAAACCCTTTCCGGCGGTCAGCGCAAGCGTGTGGCATTGGCAGCGGTACTGCTCAGCCCGGCGGATCTGTTGTTTTTAGATGAACCGACTAACCATATCGATAACGATACCATCGAATGGCTGGAGGAGTATTTGGCGAAATATCCAAAGGCGATTTTTATGGTAACACATGACAGATATTTTCTGGATCGTGTTACGAATCGCATTTTAGAATTGGAACACGGTAATATATACAGCTACGAAGCCAATTACTCCGCTTTTTTGGAAATGAAGGCGCAGCGGGAAGAATTGGAGATGGCGGAGGAAAGAAAACGTCAGAACTTTTTGCGTACCGAACTGAAATGGATCAGACGTGGTGCGCAGGCGCGCAGTACCAAGCAAAAAGCAAGATTGCAGCGATTTGAGCAAATCAGCCAAAAGCAGGCACCAAAGGAGAAAAAACAGGTGGCGCTTTCTTCCACGGCCGGAAGATTGGGTAAAAAAACGATTGAAGCGGAGCATATTTCCAAAGGATATGACGGAAAAATGTATATCCGCGAATTCAGCTATATTTTACTGCGAGGGGACAGGATCGGTATTGTAGGCGATAACGGTTGCGGTAAAAGCACATTGGTGCGTTTGCTTAGCGGCATGATCCAACCGGACAGTGGTACAGTGGTGCATGGAGAAACGGTACGAATCGGTGTTTTTGCACAGGAAAATCACTGGGAGGACGAATCTGTTTCGGTATTGGATTATATCCGGGAAGCGGCGGAACAGGTATGGACAGAGGACGGAAGGATCACGGCTTCTCAGTTGCTGGAAAAATTTTTGTTTTCCATGGATATGCAAAGAGGACCGATCTCTATGCTTTCCGGCGGCGAAAAGAGAAGACTGTATTTATGCAGAGTATTGATGGAGTCCCCGAATGTGCTGTTTTTGGACGAACCGACAAACGATTTGGATATTGAAACATTGCGCATTTTAGAGGATTATCTGGACCGTTTTTCGGGAGCGGTCGTGGTGGTGTCGCACGACAGATATTTCTTAGACCGTGTGACAGAGCGGATTTTTGCGTTTATGCCGGACGGTCAGATTAAACAGTTTGAGGGCGGCTGGAGTGATTACCATGCTGCAAAAGAGGCACAGCAGGAAAGAAAAGAAGCGCCGAAACAAGCAGATGCACCGAAAGAAAAGCCTGCCAAACGCAACAAACTGTCTTATAAAGATCAAAGAGAACTGGACGGATTGGACGCGGAAATGGAAGCACTGGAAAAAAAGATCGCGCAGTTGGAGCAGGAGATGACAGCCTGCGCGACAGATTACAGCCGTCTGGAAACGCTCTCAGAGCAAAAAATGCAGGCGGAAACAGAGTTGGAAGAAAAAATGAACAGATGGGTGTATCTGACAGAGTTGGCGGAGCAGTTCCAACGGGAAACGGGTGCAAACGGAGAAAAAGAGTAATAAAAACGAAAAAAATTTGCTATGTAACAGTTGAGAAAAACAGGGAAATCAAAATGATTGTTGCAAAAAAAATTGTTTCTGCTATAATGTTGAACAAATTACAATGTTGTTATGAGAAAAAAGGAGCGTGAGTTTTGTGGACGATGGCAGTCCGGTGTATTTGATTGTTTTGGTATGTTTGATTGCGTGTTCCGCGTTTTTTTCGGCTTCAGAGACGGCTTTGACCTCTTTGAGCAAGATCAGGCTGCGGAATATGTTAGACGAAAAGGTAAAGCATGCGGATAAGATCGATAAGTTATTGCAAAATCCCGGGAAATTACTTAGTTCGATACTGGTAGGCAATAACTTGGTAAATATCGCGGCATCTTCTTTGGCAACGACCCTTGCGATCGATTTCTTTCAGGATAAACCCGGCAGTGGTGCCGGTTTTGCAACTGCGGTGATGACGGTTGTGATTCTGATTTTTGGTGAGATCACACCGAAAACCATTGCAGCGCAAAAGGCAGAAAAAGTTGCATTGGTCGTAGCGACGCTGATCAGTTGGGTGGTATGGATTTTTACTCCGGTCGTTGCACTGTTGAATATTGTGACAGGGGTATTTGTGCGTGCGTTCGGCTGTGTGCCGGGGCAGAAAGCACCGTTGATCACTGAAGCGGAGTTAAAGACGATCGTTGATGTCAGCCATGAAGAAGGCGTGTTGGAAAAAGAAGAAAAGAATATGATCAATAACGTATTCTTATTCGGTGATTCCAAGGCAAGAGATGTGATGACACCCAGAACGGATATGATCATGGTGCCGGAAGATGTTTCCTATCGTTCATTCTGCGAGATCGTGAAGGAAGAAGGTCTTTCCAGACTGCCGGTGTTTGGCGAAAATGCAGATGATATTATCGGTGTTTTATATGCCAAAGATATCTTGCCGGTACGGGAAGAAGAATTTTCCGCGAAGGAATATATGCGTGAACCGTTTTTTACATACGAAAGCAAACCGGTTGATGCCTTGTTTGCACAAATGCGTCAGGATAGAATCGGTCTTGCCATTGTGTTGGATGAATACGGCGGCACAGCAGGTCTTGTGACGATGGAGGACATTGTGGAAGAAATCGTCGGAGATATTGAAGACGAGTTTGACCAGACGGAAGAAGAGATTCAGCAGATTCACGAAAACGAGTTTATAGTCGACGGCAGTGTACGTCTGGAAGATTTAAATGAGCGTATCGGTACTGAGATCGAAAATGAGGAAGTTGATACCATTGCGGGCTATGTGCTGTTACTGCTTGGTAATTTCCCGAAAGGCGGAGAAGTCATTGAAACAGACGGATTAAAGATCCGTGTGGAGGAGATGGAGAAAAACAGAATCGCAAAGCTTCGTATCCTTTTGAAGGAAGAAGTTTCGGAATAAAAAATTTGTATGAAAAGGCGTCGTTTTGTGCGGCGCCTTTTGTTCGTATGCGAAGGGGACGCACAATGGGGATTGAAAGAAAAAGGAAATATAGTGTATAATGACAAAGGAAAAAAATCACAGCATAAAATAAAAAGAGCGTCAAAGGGTAAAATAGGCAAAGGAAGTTGCAAAATGGAAATAATGCCGATGGAGCAAAAAATGGATCGAACAATGACGGAGGCGTTAAAGGGCGCAGCCATTGTTTTGATGGTAATACACCACTGTTTTGGCTTTCCAAACTGGTATTTAGACGGCATTTCCTATGCACATTGGACGTTTTTGGGGCAGAGTCTTGACCAATGGATTTGTGTCCCGACAAAGATTTGCGTTGCGCTGTTTGCGTTTTTAAGCGGTTGGCTGTATGAAAGGAAAGGGTCATTTTCTTTTCGTTACAGCTGGAAGAAAATCTTGGCGTTGCTGCAGGCATATTGGCTGCAGCTGTTTCTTTGTTTTCTTCCGCTTTCTATTGCATTGGGGACGTATCGCCCCAATATGTGGTCACTTTGGGAAAATCTTTGGGCGATTCGGGATAATATCGTTTTATTTGCTTGGTATGTCTATTTTTATATTTTTGCGATGCTGCTTCTGCCTTTGATTCGGCGGTATTGCATGGGGCGTGGCAAATGCATGGATGCTTTTTTGCCGCTGGTTTTGTGTGTGGCAGCAAGATATGCTGTGCAAACGCTGCCGATAGAGCAGTATTTACTGGACGCGCTGGATAACTGCCTGCGCTACTTTCCTTGCCTATTGAGCGGAATTTGGTTTAGACGTTATGGTTATCCGCGAAGGTGGGAACTTTTCTGTGCAAAACAAAAAACAGTTTTCTTTGTGTTTTTTTTGGCAGTGATCTACCTTGCGAAAAAAGAAGTGCCGCAGATCGGTATGCTGAATTTAGAAATCATTTATGCGCCGTTTGCAGTTTTTGCTTTGGTTTGCCTATTTTCTGCCTGTCGAGAAAGAAGCAGGGCAATTTGGCGTTTTCTCGGTCGCTATTCTTTACAGATTTGGTTTTTCCACTCGATCTTTTTTTCGCCCTATACGGCGATACTGACACAAAAAATCGCGTTTTTACCGTATTTTCCGCCTCTTGTGGTACTTTGGGTACTGATACTTTGCATCGTACCTGCCATCTTTTTTGCAGAGGTGGGAAAATGGATTCATAAATTGATCTGCTGACACATCGGGCAGATCATTTCTTGGAGGTTTCGGAATGGAAGATATGCAGTTTCTTTATGCATCTATGGTCCAAAAACAAAAAAATTATTTGATAAAAGAAGCCATATTCAGTGACGAAACAGCATTGTTTCGTACACCGCCTTTCCCGTCTGCGAAAGATTCCGTTCGGATCCGCATTCGTACGGCGGCGCAGAATGCGGAGTCTGTTTTTTTATGCACAGGCGAAACGGCATACTGTATGGAGAAAAAGAAAACAGAAAAATTATTCGACTATTACGAATTGACTCTGCCGCCGACGGAGCAGACGATATTGTATTATTTCCGCATCGAAGGACATGAAGACAGTTTGTATTTCAGCAAGCTGGGTGTGAGTGATACTCCGCCGGAGGAAGGGCTTTTCTCTGTGATCCCTGATTATTGTGTTCCGGGGTGGGCAATGGGTGCGGTGATGTATCAAATTTTTGTGGACCGCTATGCAAACGGCGATCCCACGAATGATGTGGTAAATGGAGAGTACCTTTATTACGGCAAGCCGGTTAGGAAAATGGATTGGTCCGCACTGCCCGAAGAAGATGATTTTTGCTCTTTTTACGGCGGAGATCTGCAAGGTGTGTGCGATCACTTGGAACAGCTTCGAGATATGGGAGTGGAAGCGTTGTATTTGAATCCGATCTTTGTATCTCCCAGCAGCCATAAATACGATATTCAGGATTATTCTCATATAGATCCGCACTTTGGAAAAATTGTACTGGACAATGCCGTTACAGTGACAGAAGGAATGGACAATACACAGGCTGCACGTTATATCACACGCACGACAAAACAGGAAAATCTGGATGCGTCTGATCAGATTTTTGTAAAGCTGACAGAAAAAGCTCACAACATGGGTATTCGCGTGCTGTTGGATGGTGTATTTAATCATTGCGGCAGTTTTCACTGGTGGTTGGACCGGGAAGGGATTTACGGCAAAAAAGACGGTGCATACTGGAGCACGGAAAGTCCATACCGCCCGTTTTTCTACTGGATGGGAGAAAAAACTTATGAGGGTTGGTGGGGATACGAGAACCACCCGAAGTTAAATTATGATGAATGTCTGTCACTGCGCGAATATATGTATGAAATCGGGAAAAAATGGGTGTCTGCGCCGTTTTATGCAGATGGTTGGCGCTTAGATGTTGCCGCTGACCTTGGAAAATCAAACGAAGCAAACCATTTGTTTTGGCAGCAATTTCGCAAAAGCGTTTCTGAGGCAAACCCTGAGGCGTTTGTTTTGGCAGAACATTATGGAGAGGCGTCACAGTGGTTAAACGGCAAGGAATGGGATACTGTGATGAATTATGATGCTTTTATGGAGCCTGTCAGCTGGTTTTTTACCGGGGTTTCCAAGCATAGCACCGAACGCAGAGAGGATTTGTATGCGAACGGAAAGGAATTTTGGGAGAGTATTTTGTATGAAATGGCGAAGCTGCCGTTTCCTGCGCTTGTATCTGCCATGAACCAGCTTTCCAATCACGATCATTCCAGATTTTTGACCAGAACCAATGGCAAAGTGGGACGTTTGCATACGGACGGAAGGCAGAAAGCGGAAGAAGGAATCGATAAAGCTTTATTCCGTGCGGCAGTATTGCTGCAGATGACATGGATCGGTTCTCCTACGGTATATTACGGAGATGAAGCGGGGCTTTGCGGTTGGACGGATCCCGATAACCGCAGACCGTATCCATGGGGAAAAGAAGATCAGCAGCTGCTATACTTCCATAAGGCGGCAATTCGGTTGAGAAAAAGTATGGATACCTTCCGTTTGGGGTCTTTGTTTCCTTTGGCGGGAGAGCAGAATTTGATTGCTTACGGTAGATTTGATGAAAAAGAACGCATTGCGATCGTTTTTTATACAGGAGAGGAACCGACAGAGATCGATTTGCCGGTATGGTGTATGGGCTGTGCAGCGGAAGGCTATATGGAACAGATTTTTGAAACAAATGAGATGGGATATTTTGAGGCAAGAACTCTGCTTCCTGTCAAAGATGGCGTAATACATTTATGCGTAAAGCCAAAAAGCGGCATCGTACTGCGTGAGGTGAGAACAGAACATGAAGATATTGTATGAAGATGCTTGGCTTCTCGCGGTGGAAAAACCGCAGGGCATGCCGATTCAGCCTGACAAAACAGGAGAAGAAGACTTATGGAGTTATTTGTGTGCCACTTACGCTACATTGGGTCTGATTCATCGGTTGGACCGTCCGGTGGGCGGTGTCGCGCTGTTTGCAAAAACAAAAGAGGCAGAAGCGGCGTTTTCTGCTGCACTTCAACAGCAATTACTGGAAAAAGAATATCTTGCTGTGGTGCAGGGCAGTATGTCGCAGGAAAAAGGAAGTCTGACAGACTGGCTCAAGAAAAATGCCAGAAATAATTTGTCGCAAGTGGTGTCTGCCAACGATAAAAATGCGAAAAAAGCGGTGCTTTCTTATCGACAGTTACAGAAAGAGGCACAGACTTCTCTGCTGCATATCCGTTTGCTCACGGGGCGGCATCATCAGATCCGTGTGCAGCTGTCCCATGCAGGCTGCCCGATTTTGGGAGATCGAAAATACGGTGCAACTGCCCAATACCGGCTGCCTTATCCTGCGTTATGGTGCTGTCGTATGGGCGGTGTTCACCCTATGACAAAACAACCGTTTTCAATTATTTCCCTGCCTGATATGCAGCCGTTTTCCGACTTTTCGGTGCTGACGGAATCCGGAGAAAATATTTTGAAAAACTAATATCTTCTATTTGCTTTTTTGCACAAAAGGTATTATAATGAATATAATTTTTAGAAGACAGTATGATAAAAGGACAGAGATGTTCTTTTATTTTCCGATAAAATTAGCAATCACAAAAGTGAATGGCTAACAATGATGAAGGAGGTGTTTCTTGATGCAGGTAAGATATACCAAAAAAGCACAGGAAGTCATTACGAGAGCGCAGGAGGCGGCGCTGAAGCTGGGACAAAAATTTGTCGGTACGGAGCATATTTTGCTTGGATTGACATTGGTGCGCGAAAGCGTTGCGGCGAAAGCTTTGGAAAGCCATGGCATAACGTATCATCAGGTGATGGAAAAACTGAATCCGCAGGAGAACACAGGGGTTTATTTTGTGCCTTCTGATTTTACACCGAGAGCAAAACGGGTGATGGAGTTCAGTATGCAGGAGGCTTTTCGCATGGGGACGGGATATGTCGGTACGGAACATATTCTGCTTGCCCTGCTGCGGGAAGAAGACTGTATCGCCGTAAAGATACTGTTATTATTAGATGTCAGCCTGCAAAGGCTATATGACGATATCATGACGATGCTTGGAGAAGGGGAAACGCAGGGAAGCGGTCTTGGCATGAGCAAGCAGTCAGAAGAAAGCGAAAAGTCCGCGACGGAAACATTGGATAAATTCAGCCGTGACTTTACCAAAATGGCAAGAAAAAATCAATTTGACCCTATCATTGGGCGTGAAAACGAAATTGAGCGGATCATACAGATTTTAAGCAGACGCACCAAAAACAGCCCTTGTTTGGTCGGGGATCCCGGCGTAGGTAAGACGGCTATGGTGGAAGGCTTGGCGCAAAAAATTGCGGAGGGCAATATTCCGGATACATTAAAGCAGAAAAAAATCATTTGTCTGGATTTATCTGCCATGGTAGCCGGCAGCAAATACCGCGGTGAGTTTGAGGAACGTATGAAAAAGGCACTGGACGAAGTGCGTGCCGATGGCAATATCATTCTGTTTGTCGATGAGATCCACACGATCATTGGTGCAGGCTCTGCGGAAGGTGCAATCGATGCTTCCAATATCCTCAAACCTTCTTTGGCAAGAGGGGAGATCCAGCTGATCGGTGCGACGACAATGGAGGAGTATCGAAAATATATTGAAAAAGATGCTGCATTTGAACGCAGATTCCAGCCGGTTAAGGTAGAGGAACCTGATGAGGCAGCGGCGATTGCAATGCTGAAAGGTTTAAAAGATAAATACGAAATGCACCATAAGGTAACGATCACAGATGCTGCGGTAGAAGCCGCGGTAAAGCTTTCTGAACGTTATGTGACGGATCGTTTTTTACCGGACAAAGCGATCGATTTGATTGACGAAGCGGCTTCCTGTTTGCGTTTGAAGGCTTTTACACCCCCTGTGGACGTCAAAGAGCTGGAGAAAAAGAACGAGGAATTGGAAAAAGAGAAAGAAGAAGCGATTAAAGCAGAAGAATTCGAAAAAGCGGCGGAGATCAAAAAACAACAAAGCGCATTGAAAATACAGTTAAAAGATGCCAAAGAAAGTTGGGAAAACGCACATAGCGGCGGCGCACAGTCTGTAACGGAAGAAGAAGTTGCGGAAGTGGTTGCGCGCTGGACAGGAATCCCGCTGCAAAGCCTGAAAGAGGAAGAAGGACAGCGGCTGTTGCATTTGGAAGATAAGCTGCATGAACGTTTGGTTGGTCAGGACGAAGCGGTCAAAGCGGTTGCAAAGGCAGTAAGACGCGGGCGTGTCGGCTTGAAAGACCCTAACCGCCCCATCGGTTCTTTCCTTTTCTTAGGACCGACCGGTGTGGGTAAAACAGAACTGTCCAAGGCATTGGCGGAGGCACTGTTTGGAAACGAAGATGCCCTGATTCGGATTGATATGTCGGAATATATGGAAAAACACAGCGTTTCCCGTATGATCGGTTCTCCTCCCGGCTATGTAGGTTATGAAGAAGGCGGTCAGCTGAGCGAAAAAGTCAGAAGAAATCCTTATTCTGTCGTATTGTTTGACGAAATTGAAAAAGCCTCTCCGGAAGTGTTTAATGTGCTCTTACAGGTTCTGGATGATGGTCATATCACAGATGGACAGGGGCGCAAGGTGGATTTTAAAAATACGGTCATCATTATGACTTCCAACGCAGGTGCAAAAAGCATTGTTGCGCCCAAACGTATGGGATTTACCAGCATGGAAACAACAGAGCAAAGTTACGAGCATATGAAAAGCGGTGTAATGGAAGAAGTCAAACGCATTTTCCGTCCGGAGTTTTTAAATCGTATCGATGATATTATCGTATTCCATCCGTTGGAAAAAGCGGATATCGTAGCGATTGTCCGTCTGATGGCGAAAGTGCTTTGCGCAAGGATCGAGGAAAGCATGGGAGTACATGCGACGTTTACGGATAAAGCCATTGAAAAGCTGGCAGAAGAAGGATTTGACCCCGCATACGGCGCAAGACCTTTGAGAAGGGCGATGCAAACCAAAATCGAGGACAGTTTTGCGCAGGCATTCTTGGAAGGAGAATTCAAACGAGGGGACAGAGTTTCGATCGGTGTCAAAACAAATGGATTTTCTTTCCGTGTACTCAAGTAAAAAAATGTCATTCTGATTAAATTTTACTATGCCAAACTGAAGTTTTATGCTATACTTACGATAGCTGAATAACAGCTTGGCGGTAAAAAAAGTATCGGTAGGAGCAGGTGTTTTTGCCGATGCTGTAAAAAGCTGCTCAAAAGCAGCATACATAGAAAGGACAAGCAAGCAGGAGGAGCGTAATCATGAGTGTGATCGAAGAACTCATCAGATGTGAAGATGACGGGACCATCAGTTTTGGAAATTACCTGATGGACGAAAAGAAGAAAGTCAATGATTTTGAGGTAGCGGGTGATATTTATAAAATCAAAACTTTCTGCGAAATTACGAAACTGGAAAAGAACGGGAAAATGCTTTTGGAAGCAGTTCCCGGCGCGACGATACATCATTTTTCCGTAACCGAAAAAGGTGCGAAGTTTTCTGTGGAAGGGCAGGAAGATATTCAGGTCACAATGGAATTGGAACCGGAACAGGAGTATAAGATCATCATTGATGATGTAAATGTTGGTAAAGTAAAGACCAATATGGCGGGAAAGGTCAACTTCAGTATGGAAGTTGGAAATTCTCCGCTTGCGGTCAAGATTGAAAAGACCAATGCGTAATGCAAAAGTGGACTGTGTTTGACACAGCCCACTTTTATATATTGCCGAAGAAAAGCAGGAAGGAGTGGGGGAATGAAGAAGAAAACAGCATATTTTTGCAAGGTTTGTGGATATATATCTCCTAAATGGATCGGAAGATGTCCGAATTGTGGAGAGTGGAATGCATTTGAAGAAACAGATGTCAACCCCGCTGATAAGCCGAAGACAGCGACGGCTGCTGCGAAACCGCTGCGCAGCATTTCCAATACAGAAAAAGAACGTATCCTAACAGGAATTGCGGAGTTTGACCGCGTGATGGGCGGCGGCGTTGTGCCGGATTCCGTTGCGATCATCACATCTCCGCCCGGCGGCGGGAAATCCACCTTGGCATTGACGGTTGCCTGCGCATTTGCAAAAGCCGGCAAAAGCGTGTTATATGCCAGCGGGGAAGAAAGCGCCGGACAGATCAAAAACAGAGCCGACCGTATTTTGGAAGACATTCAGGAAGGAATCTGGATCTTGGCGGACACTTCCATGGATCATGTGCTCGAAGCGGTGGAACAGACGGACCCGGACCTGATCGTGTTGGATAGTATCCAGACATTTTCCTTGGCGGAATTTTTGCCGGCAAGAGCGGGTAACCCTACGCAGACGATGGAATGTGCGCAGGCATTGGTACAGACAGCAAAAAATGAAGAACGCCCCAGAGCGGTTTTGATGATCGGGCAGATGAATAAGAATGATGAGATCGCCGGACTGCGTGCCTTGGAGCATTTGGTAGATACCGTTTTGGTGATGGAAGGGGAAGGAATTGACGGGCTGCGCAGCCTTTCCGCAACGAAAAATCGTTTTGGCAACACAGGAGAGATCGGATTTTTCGCCATGACGGAAAAAGGTCTGCTTTCCATCGACAATCCGTCCGAATATTTTATGACGACAAGAGAAAAGGGAGAAGAAGTTTCCGGCAGTGCCTTAACAGTGCTTCGAGAAGGTTCGCGCCCGGTTGTGGCGGAGGTGGAAAGTCTGGTATCCGCTTCCTTTACACCATATCCCACCAGAATCAGTGAAACAATGAAACGTGACAGTCTGAATACGCTGATTTCCGTACTGGAACAAAGGGGCGGGATACCGTTGTATGAAAAAAATGTTGTGGTGCGCACGGCAGGCGGTTTGAAGCTGAAAGAACCTGCTGCCAATTTGGCAGTTATCGTCAGCATCGCGTCTTCGTATTATAATCAGCCTTTGCCGCATGACTGTGCTTTTTTGGCAGATGTGGGGCTGACGGGGGAATTAAAGCGGATCCCCGGTACGGAAAGCAGGATTAGAGAATTGGAACGAATGGGTTTTTCCAAGGTGTACACAGCACGGGAAGCTGTCAGAAATTTTCAGCCGGAGGGCATTGAAATCATACAGATTCATACCTTAAGCGAGATTTTGTCAGAAATTTTTGGTAAAAAGTAAAGTGTTTTCTTTATTTTTCGACTGCATTTCTGTGGATTTGAGAATTTACGAAAGACAGACGCTGTAGTATAATTATAAAATATGGCATGAATAAAATTCATAAATTTTACATGGATTTTAGTGATAAGAAGATATAAGGAGGTAAGGACGTTGCAGGAAGTGAAAATCAACAAGTTTAAAAAAGTGTTGGTTGCCAACCGCGGCGAGATCGCGATTCGTGTCTATCGTGCGCTCAACGAGTTGGGAATCCAGACAGTAGGTATTTTTTCTAAAGAAGATAAATATTCTCTGTTCCGTACCAAAACAGATGAAGCATATATGCTGGATACCGAAAAAGGACCTATCGATGCCTATTTGGATATCAAAGGCATTATAAAGATCGCAAAGGCAAAAGGTGTTGACGCAATCCACCCCGGCTATGGTTTTTTGTCGGAAAATCCTGAGTTTGTTGCAGCTTGTAAAAAAGCGGGAATTGCTTTTATCGGTCCCGATGAGGACGTCATGTATGCTATGGGAGATAAAATTTCTTCCAAGCAGATGGCGATCGCCTGCAATGTGCCGATCATTCCCGGTGTTGACCACGCGCTCAGAAGCGAAGAAGAAGTTATGGAAGTGGCAGAAAAAGTGGGATACCCCGTTATGCTGAAAGCTTCCAACGGCGGTGGCGGACGTGGTATGCGTATTGTTAATTCCGCGGAAGAAATGCCCAAAGAGTTTGCAGAGGCAAGAAATGAAGCCAAAAAGGCATTTGGTGATGATAAGATCTTCGTGGAAAAATATCTGCGGGATCCCAAACACATCGAAGTACAGGTATTGGGCGATAAATACGGCAATGTCGTTCATCTGTTTGACCGTGACTGTTCCGTACAGCGCAGACATCAGAAAGTAGTTGAGTTTGCACCTGCTTTCACAGTCAGCGATGAGGTCAGAAAAAAGATTTTTGACGATGCGGTTCGTCTGGCAAAGCATGTAGGTTATAAAAATGCCGGTACACTGGAATTTTTGGTAGATGCGGACGAAAATTACTACTTTATCGAAATGAATCCCCGTATTCAGGTTGAGCATACCGTAACAGAGGAGATCACAGGCATCGATATCGTACAGGCGCAGATCTTGATCGAAGAAGGTTATCCGCTGGATTCTCCCGAGATCGGCATTCCTTCTCAGGAATCGATCCACAGCAACGGCTATGCTATCCAGCTGCGTGTCACTACGGAAGACCCTTCCAATAATTTCCTGCCGGATACCGGCAAAATCAGCGTGTATCGTTCTCCTGCCGGAAACGGTATTCGTCTGGACGGCGGCACTGCGCACACAGGTGCGGAGATCACACCGTTTTATGATAGCTTGCTCGTAAAAATCATTGCACATGACAGAAGTTTTTACGGAACAACACAAAAAGCGATCCGCGCGATCAAAGAAACTCGTATCCGTGGCGTAAAAACAAACATTCCTTTTTTGATCAATGTACTGCAGAGCAATACTTGGAGCGAAGGAAAATGCACCACTACATTTATTGAACATACTCCTGAACTGTTCAATATCGTTTTGGGCAAGGACAGAGCAACTAAGATCGCAGAATTTATCGGTAATAAGATCGTCAATGAGTCCAAGGGACACAAACCGGAATTTGAGCGCATTGTGGTACCTTCTTTTGGCAAAACGGAAGACGGCGGCGTACAGAAGGTAGTGGGCGCGAAAGATGCTTTCTTGAAAATGGGTGCAAAAGACTTTACACAAAGTTTGATGAAAGAAAAGCGCCTGTTTGTGACAGATACCTCTATGCGTGACGCACATCAGTCCCTGATGGCGACCAGACTGCGTACCAATGACCTGATCGCAGTAGCTCCCGCGACCAATATGGCGATGGCAAATGGTTTTTCCGTGGAAGCATGGGGCGGCGCAACATTTGACGTGGCATATCGTTTCCTGAAGGAATCTCCTTGGATCAGATTGCAACAGCTGTCCAAATTGATGCCGAATACATTGATCCAGATGCTGTTGCGTGCTTCCAATGCGGTTGGTTACGCGAACTATCCCGATAATGTGGTTAAGGAATTTATTAAAGTATCCGCAGAACGCGGCGTAGATGTTTTCCGTATTTTCGATAGCTTGAACTGGGTGGAAAACATGAAGATGCCCATTGAAGAAGCACTGAAAACAGGAAAGATCGTAGAAGGTGCGATCTGCTACACCGGTGATATTCTGGACCCGAAGGAAACCAAGTACACCTTGGATTACTATATTCGCAAGGCAAAAGAAATGGAAGAACTGGGCTGTCATATTTTTGCAATCAAGGATATGGCAGGTTTGCTGAAACCGTATGCCGCAAAGGAACTGTTCTCTGCTTTAAAGAGCGAACTGCATATTCCGCTGCATCTGCATACGCATGATACCACAGGTAATGGCGTCAGCACTGTCCTGATGGCAGCAGAAGCCGGGGTACATATCGCAGACTTGGCAATCCAGTCCATGAGTTCTCTGACCAGCCAGCCGTCTATGAACGCGGTTGTGGAGGCGCTGAAGGGAACCGAAAGAGATACTTTGCTGGATCCCGAACAACTGACAGAAATCAGCCACTACTATGAAGGTGTCAGACAGATCTTTACCGGTTTTGAAAGCGAAATGAAAACGCCCAATACCGAGATTTATAAATATGAGATCCCCGGCGGTCAGTATTCTAACCTGCTGGCGCAGGTCAAAGAAATGGGCTCCGCTGATAACTTTGAGGAGATCAAACACCTTTACAAACAGGCAAATGATTTGCTCGGCAACATTGTAAAAGTAACACCTTCTTCCAAAGTTGTGGGTGATATGGCGATCTTTATGCATAAAAATGGTCTGAATAAGGACAATATTCTCACAGAAGGTAAGGATTTGTCTTATCCGGATTCTGTTGTAGACTACTTCAGCGGAAACATTGGTCAGCCGGAAGGCGGTTTTCCGGAAGAACTGCAAAAAATTGTGCTGAAAGACAAAAAACCGATCACTTGCCGTCCCGGCTCTTTGATGCCGCCTGTGGATTTGGAAGCGATTCGTCAATATCTGTTGGAACACCACAGCATGAAACGGATCAATCCCAGAAACATCATCAGTTATGCGCTGTATCCGAAGGTATACGATGATTATTGCTATCATTGGGAATACTATACAGATGTATCCAAGCTCTCCAGTGATGTATACTTCTTTGGTTTGGCACAGGGAGAAGAAACCGTTATCGAAATTGGCGAAGGTAAGAATATCATCATCAAATATATTGATATGTCCGCACCAGATGCAGAAGGCTACCGCACATTGACTTTCGAGATCAACTCTATTATGCGTGAAGTGCGTATTATGGATAAGACACTGGAAGTTAAGACGGACGGTAAATTGAAAGCCGATAAGAACAACCCTTGTCACCTTGGTTCCACCATTCCCGGTACGGTAAGCAAAGTAGTTGTCAAAGAGGGCGATGTCGTTACAAAGAATACTGTTTTGATGACAGTAGAAGCAATGAAGATGGAAACCTCTGTTGTATCGAAAGTAGACGGTGTAGTTGACAAGATTTACGTCAAAGAAGGCGACAAAGTAAGTCAAGGCGACTTGCTGATTTCTTTCCAGATTTCCGAAGAAGCGTAAAAAACTGAATCAGAATCGATAAAAACACTCTGCTCTGAAATAGATGCGGAGTGTTTTTTATGTTCTTTAGAACACAAAAGCGACAAAACAGGAAACGTTTTGTCGCTTTTTTCTCGTTCCGAATGTTAAGAGAGATAGTCAGAACAAATCAATATTTGATATGACAGTTAATATAAATCTGATTGTTCCGATCGATGTCCGGCGAAGTTTTATCGATTTTTTTGATCAAAAGATCAGATGCCAGAAATCCCATTTTCGACAATGGCTGCTCGATGGAAACGATATGCTCGGAGATCGAGTTTGCAAAGTGCATGGTGTCATAACATGAGATCGCAAATCGATCGGAAAAGGAAAGTCCAAGCCGAAAGAAATTAGAAACGACAGGGATCGTTAATTTTTCGTCTGCAATAAAAAATGCTGTCGGCGGGTCATTTTCAGATGGAAAACTTTCTTGAAACAATGCGTTAAAAACAGCAATTTGGTTGATTTCAGTATCATCGATCAACTTTTTACAGAATAGGACCTCTTGATTTTTTCGCTGTTCAAAAAATTCTTTGGCAGCTTGTTCACGAACGGAGAAGGTGCCTTGGTTATTTCTGCTTTTGCGCAGCAAAAAAACGATTTTTCGAAATCCACGTGCTAATAAATGATTTAACACGTCGGTGATCCCTTGTTTATGATTGACCGCAACAAAATCCAGACAGGAAAAAGGGGAAACGCGGTCGATTTGCACAACAGGACAGATGGTCCGGTCGATTTTCTCATAAAATTCGGTATTGCAGCCGGTTGCGGTGATGATACCGTCGATTTGCTGATCCAAAATGCTCTGTATGAATTGTTTTTCCCGCTGAATATCATTGTGTGTGGATATAACAATTACTTTACGGGAATGAAGCGCACAGGTGTCGCAGATACTGCTGATCAGATAAGGAGTCATAGTGGATGCTGCTTCCGGAATGATCAGACCGATCAAATCACTGCGGGAAGTTTTCAGGCTTTTTGCAAATTTATTGGGTCTGAAATTGGTCGCGGAGATAGCTTCCTCTATTTTTTTGCGCGTACTTTCTGACATAAAATCGTATTTTCCGTTAAGATAACGGGAAACAGTAGTTTTTGATACACCGACGGTATCTGCGATATCTTGGATCGTAATTTTGTTTTTTTGTACGTTCATTCAAACACCTTCAATAAAAATTGTGAAAAGTCAATGATAATTCATCAAGGTAGAAATATGTGATTTATTATAACTATACAGAATATTTCAACACGTTGTCAACATTTTTATAGAAATGACGCTGTGATTTCTTCCCTTTGCAATAAAACATTGACAATTACAAAAAATATACTTATAATTTAGTTAACCGATAAACTAAAACGATAAACTAAAACGATAAACAAAAAGGAATGAGGAATAAAAAGACAGAAAGAAGGGAAGAAAATGTATGATGTAATCAAGCGGTACGAAAAAGTGGATATGGAAACAGTAGAGAAGTATTTGCAAATTGAAGAAAGCGCTTCTATCAATGAATCCATACCCGGAAAAAACGGCGCGTTAGCATCTGAGATCCGAACCATCTCACAAGATGTGCGTATGTGCGGGAGAGCAATGACAGTGCAGTGCGGGATCGGAGATAATATTATGCTGCATAAAGCTATCTCGATGGCACAGCCCGGGGATGTACTGATGATCACAAACGGTGGATTTGATGAAGCCGGCGGCTTATTCGGCGGCATGATGGCCGCTTCCTTGAAAGCAAAAGGTGTAGCCGGCGTAGTGATCGAAGGCGCCTGCAGAGATAGCGTGTTGATTCGCAAGCTTGGTCTTCCCGTTTTTTCCAGAAACCTCTGTATTAAAGCAACGACTAAGCTTTGCCCCGGCAAGATCAAT
>CALWRB010000036.1 GCA_944383855.1 uncultured Lachnospiraceae bacterium | reverse complement strand
ACTTGGCGGGCAGCTGCCTGGGAGAGTAGATGGTTGCCGGAATCCATTTAAGCCGATGTGGCTCAATTGGCAGAGCAGCTGACTTGTAATCAGCAGGTTATCGGTTCGAGTCCGATCATCGGCTTATCTATTTAAAATAGTGGTTCCAGTATGGGTCTTTAGCTCAGTTGGTTAGAGCATCCGGCTCATAACCGGACGGTCCTGGGTTCGAGTCCCTGAAGACCCACCATTTTATTCAAAAATTTTATATGGCTCAGTAGCTCAGTTGGTTAGAGCGCCGGCCTGTCACGCCGGAGGTCGAGGGTTCGAGCCCCTTCTGAGTCGCCATTATGGGAGTTTAGCTCAGCTGGGAGAGCATCTGCCTTACAAGCAGAGGGTCACAGGTTCGAGCCCTGTAACTCCCATTTTTCTTTCCCAAAACTGTCTTTATATAAGGCAGTTTTTTTAATTTTTAAATAACTTGCTGATATCCTGTTGGAAAGGAATCTCCTCAAATCACAACGTCGCCTAAAAGACGTGGCTTGCACCAGCCCTATAAGGGCTTATTACGAGCCGGTGCCTAAATGACGCTGGCTGTCACTTCGTTTAAATCTTAGTGGTATGATTATCTGCTACCCTTAAAAGGTTTTTCATATTTTTTTGTGTTCAGCTTGTCCTCTATTTGATCTTGTTTCTCCTGTTCTCTGATGTATTTTTGAATCGTTGCTGTATTTAACCAGACTGTACTCACATAATATCCTGTCGCCCGGAAATTCCTATTTCCGAATTTATACTTTAGATTTGTATGACGGTTGAATATTATCACCGCACTTTTTCCCTTTAAGTATCCCGTAAATGAGATACACTCATTTTCGGCGGAATCTCTGTCAAGAGATGGATATGATCTGGCACCATATGACCTTCAATAATTTCTCCACCCTTCCATTTGCACAAATCTTTAATTATTTTTTGAATATCCACTTGTAACTCATAATAAATTATTTTTCTTCTATCCTTTGGTGTAAATACGATAGGATACTTGCATACTCATTTTGTGTGTGCTAAACTGTTTACCATAAAAGCATCGCCCTTTCTTCTGTAAAATAGTTAGGCTTGAACACCCTTATTTTACAGCAAGGACGATGCTTTTTGCTTAAGCTTTCATCTCACCCGCAGAGCGGGCGGTCGTTAAAGGCTGCTTTCCTTCTACACTAAAGTGATAACAAGAAAGAGAGTACATCATGAAAAAATGTACTCTCTTTTTGCTTAGTATTCTTTCTATATAAACGAGATGGTTTTACTTATTTGATCGTAAATTCTTCAGCCAGATAATGCATAGCCCCATCACTCGCATTCATTTTTAATACAATTCGATAATTCCCCGGTTCCAGACGAGTGCCATAACGGGAATATTTTTGTACAAGACTTCCTTCCAATCCTGTACTTTCTCCGCCTAACACAAAGTCTGTGTGATTGAGAGAGAAATTATTTTCGGTGTATGCTAAGCGATACCATTGCCCTTCTACGCAGCGTTCCAAATATTCGAATCCGGGTTCTATTTCCGGGTCCCAAGAAAATGTATACAGATCTTCGGAATGTGCGCTAATACGCCATTGGATCGTATAACCTTTCCAAGGTGACCAAGATGGTTTTTCTATTATAGTCAGCTCGAAGCCATCTGTTTCATTCACGGGATAAGAAACTGCCGCTCCCAAAGTGGGGTATTCTTCTGTGGTGCGCAAGACAAGATAACCGATGCCGCCCAAAACAGCAAGAACAAAAAGCAGAGTAAACCAACTACGAATGCGTTTCATAAACTCGCCTCTTATCTCCATGATATGGGGGCGAATAAAAAAAGTCAAGAAAAGAAGATAAGAGCAATGAATGACTCTTTTTTGGTGTAGCCAATGGGTTTTCAGGATATTTTCCCCAATAGCTGCAAGCGGAAAATATTTTAGGGCAGCAAAAGCGGAAAAAAGCAGAGGCTGCTACAAGGTTTTTATAGTACGGATATTTTATATGTAAAGGAAGCTTTACAAAAATAATTCTTTGTGGTACACTTAAAATGTAAAGGAACCTTTACGTTTTGCAGAGAACGGGAGTGTGTGACAGATGGAAAATCGTGTGGAGTTTCTTCGCAAACAGCGAAACCTCAGTCAGGAGGAGTTTGCAAAGGCAATCCGTGTTTCCCGACAAACGGTTAGTGCGATCGAAAACGGGAAATACAATCCTTCTTTGGAGTTGGCATTTACGATTTCAGACTTTTTCGGAGAGCCGATTGAAAAGATTTTTTTGCATCAGAGGGGGGGATCTAAATGAAAAAGAGCTTTCTTTATACCGGATTCGCATATTTTGCAGTGGGGGTACTTTTTTTGCTGCTTGCCATCGGCGGCATAGAAGAAAGATTAAATGCATTATTCTGCGGCTTTGCAGGTGCCGGTATATTTCCGGGATTACAGATGATGTATCGTTATTTTTATTGGAATCGACCGGAAAACCGTCAAAGATATGCGGAAAAAGTGGAGATGGAGAAAATCGAAAGCCATGACGAACGCAATGTAATTTTACGGGGAAGGGCGGCACAGTATACCTTGGTATGGATTTTATGTATTTTGGCAATTTCCATCGTATTGCTTTCGATACTGGGGAAATTGGAGATGATTGCTTTTGCAAAACCATTGATTCTATATTTATCTGTATTGCTGCTGCTTATTTTTGTCTTGTTTCAAGTGGTGTATCAAAAATTAAAACAAAGCTGAAAGAAAGTATATAAGGAATTTAAAAAAACAGAGAGTCGCTACAGCGAAGTATGTAGGCTGTAAGACTCTCTGTTTTTCTATTTTTTCTGTAGGATTCTCTTATTTTAAATAATCCATTGCGACCTGCACATGTGCTGCCGTGCCGTGCCAAAGTACGCTTTCGTCCACTTGAAAGCAAGGGTTATGGACAGAGGCGGTGTTTCCCAATTCCGCATTACTGATTGCCAAAAATCCATAGGCAGCGGGAACCATTTCGGCAAAACAGGAAAAATCTTCGGTACCCATAGAACCCTCGAATGAGGTATTAACTGCGTTTTCGCCCAATACCTTTTGCACAGAGGAAATGACTTCGTCTGTAAAGGTGTCATCATTGATCAATGCGGGAACGCTGTTGGACCAGCTGATTTCACATTCGCAGCGCAATGCCTGCGCAATACCTTTTGCGATCTCTTCTACACGCTTGACATAAAATGCTCTGGTTTGTGCAGAAATGGTGCGGACGGTACCCTCGATGACTGCGCTGTCCGGAATCACATTCCAACAGGTACCTGCGTGTACTTGGCAGACAGACAGCACCCTGGGTTCGTCGCCTTTGCATTCCCTGGAAGAAATGCCCTGCAGTGCCGAGATGATCTGTGCAGCGCAGAAAATCGGGTCTACACCAAGCTGTGGCTGAGAACCATGTGTGCCGACTCCCTTGATTTGAATGCGGAAGCCATCTCCTGCTGCCATCATGTAACCTTTTCTGATGACAAACTGCCCTGTTGTGTAGAGTGTCGGGTCCAACGGCCAAACGTGCATACCAAAGGCTGCGGTAACTTTGGGATTTTCCATACAGCCGCCTTCTAACATCAGTTTGGAGCCTGTCAGAATTTCTTCCGCACTCTGGAAAAATAATTTAACGGAGCCATTTAGCGAAGCGCAGTTATCGTTCAGAATTTTTGCTGCTGCTAAAAGCATAGCGACGTGATTGTCGTGTCCGCAAGCGTGCATCTGCCCTTCGTGTGTGGAGCGGTAAGACACACCGTGCGGTTCCAATACAGGCAGAGCGTCCATATCGGCGCGCAGCGCGATGACCTTTTCTGTATTTTTGCCCTCGATGAAAGCGACAATACTGCTGTCCTGTTTGCCTTCGAACATTACGGTATTTTGTTTATAGGGGATACCCATTTGATCTAACTGTGCGCAGACGAAAGCGCGGGTCTTCGGCAGGTCTGCAACCAGTTCCGGTATTTGATGCAGCTGTCTTCTAATTTCGATGATATAGCTGCTCATTTCTTTGCATTGTTCTGTGATAGATTTCATAAAATCAGTCCTCCTTGTCTGAAGCGGTCAATGCCAGACAAAAAATACATTGTTACATCAATACATATAAAAAGAGCCTCTGCCCAGAGAGACTCTTTTTTAACTATATTAGATGGCGCGTGTAATTTTATTGGAACGCATGCATCTTGTGCAAACGTAAATTGATCTCACGTTACCGTTATCTTCTACGATTTTCACTTTCTTTACATTGGGGTTCCATTTTTTGTTCGCACGTCTACTAACCTGGCTACGGTTAATGCTGATTCTATGACCTCTCAGCTGACCTTTTTCACAAATCTCACATTTTGCCATTGTTCGCACCTCCTTCATTCATGTGACACAACAAAGATATTTTAGCAGAAAAGTTTCCCTTTTGCAAGAAGAAACAAGACATATTTCAAAAAAAAATTTCTGAAAAACGGGAAATCATAAAACTTTCTGAAAAATGTAAAATATATTTTTCAACCTATGGAAAAAATGATATAATAAAATGGTGTATAAGTTTGCAAATGAAAGGAATCCAGAACCATGAACGATAATGATAGGAGGCTGAATCCATATGGCAGCAATTTTGGAAAATCAATACGGAACCATTACCATTGATAATGAAGTGATTGCGCGGATTGCGGGATACGCAGCGATCGAATGCTACGGCATTGTCGGCATGGCTGCTAAAAATATGAAAGATGGGCTGGTACAGCTTTTAAAGATGGAAAGTCTGACCAAAGGGATCAAGATGACAGTAGAGGAAAATAAAGTCAGCCTGGAACTGCATATTATTGTGGAATATGGAACGAATATTTCCGCCATCGCAGATAACGCGATCAGTACGGTACGCTACGCTGTGCAGGAATATACCGGACTGGAAGTGGAAGGTGTCAATGTATTTGTAGAAGGCGTGCGTGTGGACAAATAAACGCATGATTAAGGAGGAACCAGGGTGAGTGTAACAAGTCTGAATCGTTTGGACCTGAAAAATATGATCGTGGCAGGTGCCAACGAGCTGAATCATCATAAAGAAGCGGTAGATGCCATGAATGTATTCCCCGTACCGGACGGAGATACGGGAACCAATATGTCTTTGACAGTTCTGGCTGCTGCAAAAGAGGCAGAGAAGGCAAAAGAAACTGACGGTGTGGGCGAAGTATCTGCACTGGCTGCGGGAGGAGCGCTCAGAGGCGCCAGAGGCAATTCCGGCGTGATCACATCGCAGCTGTTCAGAGGCTTTTCCAAAGGTTTGGAAGGCATGGAAGAAGCCGGCGTCAAAGAATTGGCGGCTGCAATGGAAAAAGGTGTGCAGACAGCGTATAAAGCTGTCATGAAACCCAAAGAAGGTACCATTTTGACCGTGGCGAGAGTTTGTGCGGAAGCAGCGGTACAGGCTGCGGAAGAAACAGATGAGATCGATGTATTTTTAAAGCGTGTTATTGCGAAAGGGCATGAAATACTGCTGCAGACGCCTGAAATGCTGCCGGTATTGAAGCAGGCAGGTGTTGTAGATGCAGGAGGCAGAGGTTTTTTATATGTTTTGGAAGGTGCTTTGAAGTATTTGAACGGCGAGGAGATCGCAGCGGGTCCGGTACAGAGTGTTTCCTCTGCGAATCTGTCGGAATATGCCGCTTTGGCATCAGTGGAAAATGAAAGCATCACATTTGGCTACTGTACGGAATTTTTTATCAATGTAAAAAAACCGTCTGAAGAAACTGTGCTGGGATTGCAGGAATATTTAGCTACGATTGGTGATTCTATTGTCTGCGTGAGCGATGATGAGATCATTAAAATCCATGTGCATACCGATCACCCGGGGCTTGCCATTGAACGTGCGCTTGCCATCGGCAGCCTGAGCGGGCTGAAGATCGATAACATGCGGGAACAACATACCAACCGTATTGATTTTTCCGCCGCAGCGCCAAAAGCGGTGCAGACAGAAAAAACAGCGCAGAAACCTGCAGAAAATCAAGCGCCTAAGAAGATCGGTTTTGTGGCAATTTCCGCCGGAGATGGTCTGGCAGAGATTTTCCGTAATTTAGGTGTAGACGAAGTTATTGAAGGCGGACAAACCATGAACCCCAGTACGGAGGATATTTTGAATGCCGTAGAAAAGGTAAATGCAGAAAACGTGATGATTTTGCCGAATAATAAAAATATTATACTTGCAGCGGAGCAGGCGGTCGAATTATGCGAGGACAAGAAGCTGTATGTGATACCTTCCCGTTCTGTACCGGAAGGCATCAGCGCGATGTTTTGCTATGAAGAAGATGCCGAAGCACAAACGCTTTGCGAGCAGATGAAAGAAGCGATCGCTTCGGTTGCGACTGCAACGGTCACCTATGCAGTCAGAGATACCTCTTTTGACGGCAAAGAGATCAAAGAAGGCGATATTCTGGGAATGCTGAATGATCGAATCGTGACGATTTCGAAAGATGTGCTGGAGGGCACAAAAGAGCTGTTAGCGTCCGCCTTGACAGACGAGAGCGAAATGGTCAGCATTTATTTCGGCGCAGAGGCAAACAGTGAAGTGACAGACGCGCTGGTGGCTTATGTGGAAGAAAATTACCCGGAATGCGAAGTTGAGGTACAGTATGGCGGGCAGCCTTTGTATTTCTATATTATTTCTGTGGAATAAACGCAATCTGAATGGGAAATACGTCTGATCAAGCTGTTGATTCAGGCGTATTTTTGTTATGATGATAAAAAAATGCAGAAAGGAGGCGTGTTCTGTGAATGATGGACAAACGGATATCCTGACACTGAAACAGGTGGGGGAGCAGCGTGCAAAACGATTACGCCGCATGGGGATCGAAACAGTGGAAGATCTTTTGACGCACTACCCGAGGGAACATAAGGACCGAACGGAGCTGACCAAAATCAGCGATCTTTCAGAGGAAGGCGAAGTCTGCTTTGTGGCTGCGCCGCTTGCAGAAGGAAAAACGATCTATTTGAAGCAGGGCAAGCTTTCTTTTACCCGACTGCAAGTCAAAGATGAAAGTGGAAAGGTCACGCTCGTTTGGTATAACCAACCATATATGGCAGATGCACTGCAGGTTGGGCAGATGTACTTATTTACCGGGAAATACAGCCAAAAATACGGGAAAAAAGAGGTCTATGCGACAGAATATGAAAAACTTTCGGAAGGGTTTGCCGGCGGCAGTATCGTGCCGATCTATCCGGCAACGGAAGGGATCTCTCAAAAAATGCTGCGCACATTGGTGCGGCAGGCTTTGGAAGAAACGGAATGCCGCCTGCCGGAGGAGATACCGCTCTGGGTCAGAAAAGAATACCATCTTTGTGAAAAGAATTTTGCGGTACAGCAGATCCATTTTCCGGAAACACAACAACATTTTCTGGAAGCACGCAAGAGATTGGTGTTTGAAGAATTTTTTCTGCTGCAGGTGGCGCTTTACCGCATGAAAAACAGCATTTCCAAAGCGGGTATTGTGATCGAATGCAAAAAGGGATTGGCAGAACTGGAGAAAATACTGCCTTTTTCATTGACCTGTGCGCAAAAAAGGGTGATGCAAGAGGTTTTGGATGATTTGGCAAGCGCAAAAGTGATGAATCGTCTGGTGCAGGGAGATGTAGGCAGCGGTAAAACGGCGGTGGCTGTTTTGGCAGCGTATGCCGTGATCGAAAACGGTTTTCAAGTGGCATTGATGGCACCGACGGAAGTCCTTGCGGCACAGCATGCAAAAAATTTCGGGAAATTATTTGCACCCCTTGGAATCGAAACGGTATTGTTAAGCGGCAGTATGGGTGCGGCAAAAAAGAAGCAGGCGTTGGCAAACATAGCATCGGGACAGGCGCAGATGGTGATTGGTACACATTCTGTGATACAGTCGTCCGTGCAATTTCATAAAATCGGTTTGGTCATTACAGATGAACAGCATCGCTTTGGTGTCAGACAGCGGGCGGCGCTTTCCGAAAAGGGGCAGGATCCGCATACGCTTGTGATGACGGCAACGCCGATCCCGCGCACATTGGCATTGATATTATACGGTGATTTGGATATTTCCGTGATCGATGAACTGCCGCCCGGCAGACAGCCGATTCGTACCTTTGCTCTGACGGAAGGCTACCGTGCGCGGATTTACGCATTTTTGGAAAAAGAATGTATGGCGGGAGGACAGGCTTATGTGGTTTGTCCGATGATCGAGGAAAATGAGAAGGTACAGACCAAAGCGGTGTTAAGTTATACAGAACACTTACAGCAGACACTGCCAAAGGTTTCCATCGGCTGTTTATACGGGAAAATGAAACCAAAGGAAAAAGCGGCTGTTATGGAGGAGTTTGTAAGCGGCAGAATGCAGATCCTCGTTTCTACTACAGTGATCGAGGTGGGGGTGGATGTGCCTAATGCGACGATCATGGTGGTGGAGAATGCAGAACGCTTTGGTTTGGCACAGCTGCATCAGCTGCGCGGACGTGTGGGCAGGGGCAACAGACAGTCTTACTGTATCTTGCTTAGCGAGGCAAAGACGCAAATTGCCGCACAGCGTCTGGAAGCTATGACTAAAACGTCGGATGGATTTGTTTTAGCGCAAAAAGATTTGGAACTGCGCGGACCGGGGGATTTTTTCGGGACCAGACAGCATGGACTTCCGGAAATGAAAATTGCGAATTTATACCGCGATTTGGATTTGCTCAAGCAAGCGCAGGAAGCCGCAAAGGAACTGATGGAAAAGGACAGTACGCTTTCCCTTCCTGCACACGCGTCACTTCGAGAGAAAACAGAACACTTTTTTAGCGATGCGCAAACAGGACTGTGATCGGAAGAAAGTACATAAAAAAAGTGCAAACGGCAAAAAAAGCCGGAAAAACAGAAAAAGAAATGCGTCCGCTTTTACATTTTTCCTTGTTTTTTCAATAGTTCTTTGTTATACTGTGTCTAAATGCAGAACTTAGCAGATTGGCGGTGTTGGCGTGAGAGTGATCGCGGGCTGTGCGAAAGGACATAAATTACAGACGCCGGAAGGTATGGCAACCAGACCGACAACGGATCGGATCAAAGAAACGGTATTTAATATCATGGCATTTGACTTGCCGCAATGCCGCTTTCTGGATTTGTTTTCCGGCAGCGGCGCCATTGGGATTGAAGCGCTCAGCAGAGGCGCTGCGCAAGCTGTGTTTGTAGATAGCGCACCGGAAAGTATCCGCGTGATCCATGCGAATCTGGCACACACCAAACTGGAAGAAAATGCGCTTGTTTTAGGACAAGATGTTTTTTCAGCTTTGGAGCGGCTTTCCAAAGAAGGCTATTGCTTTGATGTGATTTATATGGACCCACCCTATGCGGCGGCTTTGGAGCAAGATGTGCTGTTGCGCATTGCTTCATTGAATTTATTGGCACATGATGGCTATGTAGCAGTGGAACACGGCGCAAAACAACCGTTATCCGCACTGCCCGGTTATCATATCCTGCGTGAGAAGGTCTATAAAACAACTGTTATCACGTTTTTAGCTTTGGAGGAATAAAATGAAGGCAATTTACGGAGGCAGCTTTGATCCGGTCACACTGGGTCATCTGGATATTATTGAACGGGCTGCCGCTTTATTTGATGAAGTGGTGGTTGCGATTTTGGGCAACCCCAACAAAAACTGTTTGTTTACGGTAGAAGAACGTAAGGCGCATCTGGAAACAGTCACGAAACATCTGGACAATGTTTCGGTGGATTCGTTCAGCGGGCTATTAGCGGATTACGCGGCAAAGATCGGTGCCACTGTGGCGATCCGCGGTCTGCGTAATGCGGTGGATTTTGCGGCGGAGTATCAAATGTATATCATCAATCGCCATCTGAATGAGGGGATCGAAACTGTTTTTCTGGCGGCAGATGAAGAACACATTGCACTCAGCTCCACAAATGTGAAGGAAGTGGCAATTTTTGGCGGAAACATCGATAATATGGTGCCCAGCCAGATCAAACCGTTTATCATAGAAAAATACAAGAAGTGAGGGAAAGCATATGGAATCAGTAATTCAATTATTGGAAGAGATGGAAGAAATCCTGGACGGCTGCCGTGCGGTACCGTTTAGCAATAAAGTATCGGTTGATAAAGAAGAACTGTATGACATCATCAGCGAGATCCGTATGAAACTCCCCAATGAACTGAAGCAGTCCAAGTGGGTCATTGAAGAAAGAAATAAAATTTTGATCGATGCGCAGAAAGAGGCGGACGAGATTTTGAAAAACGCGGAAGAACGTATGGCGCGCATGGTCGATGATAATGAAGTGACGAAGAGAGCATACGAACAAGCTGCGGCGATCGTGGATTCTGCGAAGAAAACTTCGAAAGAAATGCGTCTTGGCGCGATGGAATATGCGGAAGAGGTGCTGGCGCAGGCAGAAAGCCGCCTGAAAGAGCTGAAGGCTGTAGTTTACAGCGAGAGCATCAAGACAGACGACTATTTTGCACAGACATTGAATGTGCTTTCCGAAAATATCCAGGAACTTCGTATGGGCAAATAAGAAGTCATTGTTTTGCGGCAAACAGCAGTCCAAGCAGGGCGAACAGCAGCAAAGCGATGCTGATGGGCAGAATGGAAAACGAGGAAAAAGCGGTTTCTGTATTCATAGAGAATACAGTGACTGCTTTTTTTGCTTTTTCCGCCCAAAACGGAAAGCTGAGTGCCATAAAGCCTGCGGCAAGCGATCCTTGCAGGAGTTTTGTAAGGATACAGGCGTTCAGACGAAGCGGAACGCAAGCGGAAACACTGCGGCTTTGCCCCAGAATAGAACAGCCGCCGAATGTGACCAGAAAAGTTGCACCGCAAAGGCGTAAAAGAAGGGGGTCTTCCGTTTGACTCAGCAGATAGGAGCCGTTGGTCATCTCTAAAATCCCGCCGATGACACCTTGCACATATTTTGCAGAGATCGGAAGAAAACCCAAAAGACGTGCGGCAAGCTCTGTGATTTGCCAAAGAGAAAACGCTTCTGTCACAACACCGAATAATATGATGTAACCGCCGATCTGCGTACAAGTTTCCATTGCGTCGGCAATGGAGCGGGACAAAATATCCTTTTTTTCGGAAACGATAGGTTTGGCAAGTGCTGTTGCAGAGCGATCCTGTGCACTATGGAAAATCGGACGCAGCAGAATACCCGTTACAACGGAGGAAAGCCAGACTGCGGCGAGCATACCATAGCCCAAGGCGGGACTTTGAAAAAAGGCTGTGCCTACCGTTCCGATCACAAACAAAGGCCCCGGGTTATTGGCAAAGGAGAGCAAATGGCAGGCTTCCGCTTTGGAAATTTCGCCGTTTTCGTATAATATGGCAGTCATTTTTGCGCCCATGGGGTAGCCGGAAAGCAGCCCGAGCACCCACGGGAAGGCACAAACACCACGACAGCCAAATAACGGCTGCATACAGCACTGTAACAGCCGTCCCATTTTCTGTGCGGCACCCAAACGCAGTAAAATTCCGACAGCCACCAGAAAGGGGAATAAAGAAGGCAAAACGGTGTTAAACCAAAGCACAACGCTGTCCATGGAAGCCTCCAAAAGAGGTGCGGGAAAGCGCAGCAGAGAAAGCAGCAAAAATACAGAAAGTCCGGTAAATAAAAGCGGCATACGAAATCCCGTCCTTTTTCAGTCGTTATTGCAAATGTATGCCGAAGAAAAGAAAAACATACCGGAAGGAGAATTTTTCACGCGGGAAGAAAAAAAGCACACAGTGGAGAAATCCGCTGTGTGCAAAAAAACAGTTATACGATGACCAAAGGGTGTGTAAAATCCGTATGCGGCGCACGATAAATCGGCATGGGAACCGCCATTTTGTGCAGATCGGTCGCAAGCTTTTCCAATGCTAACAAATGTCTGCCGTCTTCGTCCAAAAGTTCCGGCGCTTTTTTGAGATTGGACAGAACAGGGCAGTTGCTGCGCTCTGTCAGTTCCCCTAACAGGTCTGCGCTTTCCTTTCGGAAGCCGAGTACCCGCAGATAAGGCAGACGCCGCAGAGAAAGGAAATAAGACTGCTCTTTTGCGGTAATATCCAAAAGCGTATGAATCAAGATCCGACGGATACGGCTTTGGGTATATCGTTTGGTTTTGATCAGCTGAATGAGTTCGTCCATTTCCCAAGCCTGTTCCATGGCGGAAAGCATTCTGTTTTCCAATCCTTCCGTCACATCTGCGATATGCGATAATTCTTCCGCGGAAGTGGTGCGCAGTTTATATTGCAGGGCATCGGTAAAACCACTCAGACGGACCGGTGCCTGTCCTAAAGAAAGCGCTTTGCTGAAGATATCGACGGCATTTTGCGGGATATGGGAAAGCGCCTCGTTATGGTTTCCTTCTAAAAACGCGGCGCGCAGCGCACTTGCGGAGGCAAAGCCGGCTGTGGACAGTTCCGTATTATGGTAATCGCCCTCTCGTTTGATGGCAACGGGCTTGAGCGGGCTGCCTGTACGATGCAGTGCTTTTAAATATTCCAGTGCCAGTATATCATTGGGAGTGGACAGCACACCTGCCGCAGTATGGGAAATGGTTTGCATCGCTTTGGCGCGTGCCGCCGGATAGGATAGACCTTCTTCCAACGCTTCTTTTAATAGACGGCGAAATTCTTCCGTTTCGTTTTCCATCAGACGCGCTGCTTCCTCTAACAGTGGCAGATCACCGCATTCCGAACCGAAACAGACACCTTCCACAAGACCTGTTTCCGTCAGCAGACGGATACCGCCTGTGGCAAAGATCTCTGCTGTGGCGCAGGCGAAAATAACAGGTAGTTCCAGTACCAGATCTACCCCGTTTTTGAGTGCGGCCTCTGTGCGCAGGAATTTGTCAAACAGCGCAGGTTCTCCTCTTTGCACAAAACTGCCGCTCATGACGGCGATGACTTGTTTGGCACCGGTCATATCCTTGGATTTTTGGATATGATAAGCATGCCCTTTATGAAACGGATTATATTCCGCAATGATACCAATGGTACGCACGCTAACATCCCCTTTCTTTTTGAAACGAATCTTAGTTCAGTATAGCATATTTTATGTTTTTTGAAAATTATTCTGGAAAAATCACGAAAAGAAGCATATACTGTTGATAAGGCATTATATGTGCAATGAGTATGGATAAGGATGGCAGGAAAATGGAACAGTCAAAAGAAACACCGGATTTCCTACAGGAAATTTTTCTGGAGGAAACTTGGAAAAATATAGACAGAATCGATGCGTTTATTGAAAAAAAGACGGATGCGGAGCCGTTGGTCTTTGAAACAGAGGAGATCGACGCTCTTTTTCGTACCATGCACAGTATCAAAGGTTCTTCTGCGATGATGGGCTACCCCGCGATCTCGGAAACGGCGCACAGCGCGGAAGATCTGTTTTCTTATCTCAGAGATGAGGAAAATCCGAATGTGGAAGATCTGAAAACCATTTTGAAGCTGCTGCGTATGGCATCGGGATATTTGAAGCGGGAATTGCGCCGTATGGAAACCGATGATGAGGTGACGGATTTCGGTTGGGCAGTGGTGCGTAGGATCAAAAATTTTTTGGCGCATGTGGACAGTGATAACGAACCGGAAGGACCCAGTTACCAGATCGCATATACCAGAAAAGGGAAAAAATTGATCCCTTACTGTGATTTTTCCCCTCTGGTGCCGCAGATGGAACGTTTGACTAATCTGATGAGAAGGGAACTGGAAAAAGAGTTTGAAGTGCGTTTTTCCGGTGTCGGGACAGAAGTCCCCAGAGAGCTGTATGAAAAAATTTCCGATGCGGTGCTGCAGCTGATGAAAAACAGTATGGATCATGGGATCGAACCGGTGCGGCTCAGAGAAAAAATGGGAAAAACGCCGGTTGGTACGATTTCTTTGGAGATTCAAAAAAGCAGTCAGCGTGTGATCGTGGTGCTTCGCGATGACGGGAGAGGGCTGGAACGTGAAAAAATCTTGAACATTGCTATGGCAAGAGGTTTGCTCAAAAAACCTGCCGAAGAATATGAGGACAGTGAAATTTATGCTTTTCTGCTTCGTCCGGGATTTACTACCAGACCAAGCGCGACGCTGTTTTCCGGCAGGGGCGTGGGCTTAGATGTGGTGCACGCGGGCGTTGCGGCACTTGGCGGCACGATCCGCATTGAGAGCAGAGAGTATATGGGAACAACAATTTTTATGGATTTTCCGCTGCCTGAGGCGGAACAGGAGGGGCCAAAGACATGAAAAACGGTGGATTTAACGATAAACTTTTACTGGGAATGTCTGTTGTGGTTCTTTTGGCGGCAGGCGGCGCGTTGTTTGTGATGACCAAACAGGCGGATTTTCAGGCAGAGGGGAATACGGATTTTATTATGGTGGCTGCGGCTGCGGTGGTGGCGCTGCTTTGCGGTTTGCTTTCCTGTTATCGTTTGTTTTTTGCCCCGCAGCGTTACACTGTTGTGCCGGAGCAGGACGAGCCTTTGACCAAAGAAGCGCAAGAGGAAGAACATCACCTGACGGACGAAGAAAAAATCGAAAGACAGAAAAGGCGACAGGAAGAAGCTGCCAAAAAAGAAGCGGAAAAAGGCAGTTCTTTGTCGATGCTTTTGACAACAGGCGTATGCTTGGTACTGCTTTTGGTCTTTGCGTTAAGAGGCGGCAATTCCAGTTGGGTCTGGGTCTGGGCAGTACTGTTTTTTGTATCTTTGGGCAGGCTTTTGATGCGCTAAAGGTTAGAAGCGGAACATTTGCGTGCAACCCATGATAAAACCGTGCGGAAAGCTCTGTTTTTTCCATCTGTGGGAAATATTACCGAAGGAAAAAGAAAAATAAAAACTCAATTTGTCCATTTTTTTACCCGTTGTGCCTTGTGCAGAGCGGGTTCATGTTTTATAATAGTATTGATGTGCGTTTATGTGGAAAACGCCGAAAACGGTAGTAGAGAAAACATTTTTTACAGTAGGAGGTTTTTACCGTGGATTTTTTGACAACAATCATTGAAAGAGCGAAACTGGACAAAAAGGCAATCGTATTACCTGAGTCCTACGAAAAAAGAAATCTGGAAGCAGCTGCAGCATGTTTGAAAGAAGGAATGGCTGACATCATTTTGATCGGTAACAAAGAAAAGATCATGGAAGCAGCTGGCAGCAATGACGTTTCCAAAGCGATCTTTGTAGATCCTGAAAACTATGACCGTATGGAAGAAGCCATCGCAGGTCTGGTTGAGGCAAGAAAAAGCAAAGGTATGACACCGGAAGAAGCAAAGAAACTGCTGTTGGACGATGCTTTGTTTATGGGTGTTATGCTGGTAAAGATGGGTGTGGCAGACGGTATGGTTTCCGGTGCGATCAACTCCACAGCAGATACACTGCGACCCGCACTGCAGATTCTCAAGACTGCACCCGGCACAGAACTGGTATCCTCTTTCTTTATCATGGTAACAAAGACACCTCAGTATGGTGATGACGGTATTTTGCTGTTTGCAGACTGCGCATTGAACCAGAATCCTACTTCCGAAGAACTGGCTTGCATCGCAGGCGATGCTGCAAAATCCTATGAAGCTTTCATCGGCAAAGAACCCAGAGTTGCAATGCTGAGCCACTCCACAATGGGTTCC
>CALWRB010000035.1 GCA_944383855.1 uncultured Lachnospiraceae bacterium | reverse complement strand
ACTTGGCGGGCAGCTGCCTGGGAGAGTAGATGGTTGCCGGAATCCATTTAAGCCGATGTGGCTCAATTGGCAGAGCAGCTGACTTGTAATCAGCAGGTTATCGGTTCGAGTCCGATCATCGGCTTATTTTTTTATAAATAGAATCAAATATGGGTGGATTCCCGAGTGGCCAAAGGGGGCAGACTGTAAATCTGTTGCGCTTCGCTTCGAAGGTTCGAATCCTTCTCCGCCCATTTTTTCACTGCCGCGGAGTAGAGCAGCTCGGTAGCTCGTCGGGCTCATAACCCGGAGGTCGCAGGTTCAAATCCTGTCTCCGCTATCAAAAAACCACTGTGCCATAGGGTACAGTGGTTTTTTTGTTGCAGAAAACAGAAGCTGCGACCAAAGGGTTCCCGGGGCTGAGCCTGCGACCGCTGCCGGGGGCAGAGGAAGGGAGCAGGGTCAGGCGAGAAACAAGGAGTCCGCCGACTAAACGCAGTGCAGAAGAGCGGACGACTATGTTTCGAGGTGGGCAAGGCAGGTTCAAACATGCACCGCCTTCCGTGAATTCTTTGCAAGCGGCGGATATTTCTTGCATAACATCTGTTTTCCTCTTTTTTCCCGCTTATTTGATCGATTTGGCAGTGGGATAGCAGATAAAAATGACCCGATCTTAGCTTATCGCAAAAAATCGGGTCATTTTTGTTCCAAAGCAAAGGCTTCCAAAAGATGGCTGAAAATGGCTTTGGCAATTTCGTATTGTTCCGGTGTCAGGCGTTTGAGTCGCAGGGCAAGATCCTGCACATCATTTTCCGACGTATCCGCAAATAATATGCTGTCGGCAGAGATTGCCAAAACCGTGCAGATCTTTTTTAAAGTGGTCAGAGAGATTCCTACAATGCCTCGTTCGATTGCAGAAAGGCTTTTTGGTCCGATGCCGATCATCTCCGACAGCTGCTCCTGCGTTAAACCGGCTTTTTCTCTTTCCCGTTTGATATTGGCGCCTACTTCCGCGTGGATCTCTTTTTTCCCGTTCAATATAACACCGCCTCTCAGCATTAGTTTAAGTAATGTTATCATTGACCAAAACATATTATTACCATTATAATAAGTCATATTACTAAAACGATATTTGGGCGAGGTGATCAAGTGGAAAACAGCTGTTTTTTTATCGGGCATCGGGATACCCCTGCCGATCTGTTTCCCAAACTGCTGAAAACGGTGGAATATCACATAACGGCATACGGCGTGAAGGTGTTTTATGTGGGGCATTACGGCGCGTTTGATCAAATGGCGGCGCGCGCCGTCCAGCTGGCAAAACGGCGGGATCTGGAAGTGAAATTATTTTTACTGCTGCCGTATCACCCGGCTGCAAGAGATGTTGCCGTGGCGAAAGAGTTTGACGGCACGATTTATCCCGCGTTATTGGAAAACGTGCCGCGGCGATTTGCGATACCAAAGGCAAATCAATACATGGTTTCGCATGTGACGCATATCATTGCCTATGTATGGCATTCTATGGGTGGCTCCGGAAAAACATTGGAGTATGCAAAGAGGAAAAAACAGCTGACGATTACCAATCTGGCGGAGATCCGTCCGCTGGAAAAATAGGAAAAAGAAAAAAGGGTTGTAAAACCCAAAAGAAAGCAGAATACAAAAAAACTTACGGAATTCTTGTATTTTATGGGAAAGAAACTTTTGCGGCAGCAGAAAGCCGCTTTCTTTTAGAATTTGGCGGGAAAACAGAAAGCAGGAGTCCCCTCGGCAAAAAAGCCTTGCTACTCCTGCTTTTTTTTCATCATCATTCGGTTTTTTGCATATTTGGCGCAAATAGTTCCGTTTCTGTTTTTTTATGTTGGCATTTCCACATGAAAAATAAATGCTGTCCACACATGACTCGATACATTACATCGCCGAAGTATGTGATGGCAATTATTTTTTTAGAAAAACAGTGAAAAATACAGCTCCTAAGGCGACTACATTCTTTCACCGGAATTTTGAGCGACTTCTTGTTTCAGTGCTTCAAAAGCTTCTTGTGAGGTTGCCAATATAGAGCCATCACTCAGACCAAGCGCGAATTCTTTTCCCCACCAGTCCAGATAAACGATATTTTCCAAAAAAGGTCCATCTTCCGAATGCAAATTTCCGCTCCAGCTGGTGTGGCGGATGCGGCTGGTTTGGTCGGATTCCAAGGGGATAAACAGCGTCATATCGGTAGATGGATCGATGGTAGCTTGCGCTTGCGGAATCTGTATCTGACCGCGAAACTCCAGCCGTGACGGCAAAAGATATTGCAGTTTTCCGTCCCATCGCACAAGGGTATGCTCCTGTGCGATACCATCTTGATAGATCATAGCGTTTTGGGTGCGCTCCACAGGCAAAAAAAGCATACCGAAAGAAGCAAGCAGCAGCCACAAAACCAACAGCATACCGACTGCCTGCAAAAACGCTTTCCGATGCTGTTTCAAGAAAGCAACAGCGCCTTGTTTTTCTTCGGATCCCGGTTTTGCTTGCGGTATCATATGCATTCTCCTTTCGATACTTCTCGGATCAAATGATTCCGTATATCCGAACCGATCTATGTCGGTCTTATTGGTTTTGGGAAGTGATGTTGTTTCGTGCTTCCTGCACCAGTACCATCAAAATCAGATTGCAGGCAAGCGTAATGACGCAAAGAATGACGCAGATCATCAATACCGCGTCAACGGTGTCCAAAATCCCGCTGATATCGCCGTTTATCGCACGGCTTTTTAATGTATAGATCTCCTGCAGCATCGCAAGCGCACAAAAAGCGAAACTCGAGATGCTATACACATACGGGCGGGACAAATGTCCGTGTTTTTCCCATTTTTTGATGCCCCAGATGGGCAGTGCGATCGCAAAGAAAATCGGAATGATCGGTATCATAAGATTTCCTCCTTATTGCTCTCCTACATGAATTGTGTATGCTGATTTCTTTGTTTTCTGATGGAATGTGCGCAGAGATGGCATGACGCTTTTTTATGAGAATCAACCCTGCACCGTAACAGCGGTACCGCTTGCCGTTACCATCAGCATGCCGTTATTGGCGCCCAGTACCTCGTAATCAATGTCAATCCCCACGACTGCATTGGCACCCATTGCGGCAGCGCGGCTTTCCAGCTCTGCCAAAGCCTGTGTTCTTGCTTTTGTCAGTTCGTCTTCATAGGTAGCGGAGCGTCCGCCGAAAAAGTTGCTGAGCCCTGCCGTAAAATCCTTGATGACATCTACACCGGAAATGACTTCTCCGAATACAATGCCGTGATACGAAACGATCTGTTTTCCTTCTACAGAAGGTGTTGTGGTTAAAATCATAAAGATGCCCCTTTCTCTTACTTTGTAAAACGATAACGATGTATTTTTCTTCATCATAAAATGCCTGTTTTTTTCTGTCAAGGAATAAAATCTTAAGATTTGTGCCGAAAGCCTTGACAAGCCGAAAAAAAATACGGTATACTACCCCACGAGTAAGTCGGACAGTCGCGCCGTTTTTTGCGGTGAGGAAAGTCCGGGCTTCACAGAGCAGGGTGCCGGCTAACGGCCGGTGGAGGCGACTCCAAGGATAGTGCAACAGAAATAAACCGCCTGTCGTTTTGGCAGGTAAGGGTGGAAAGGCGGGGTAAGAGCCCACCGTTTCGCCGGTAACGGTGAAAGCCATGTAAACCCCACTCGAAGCAAGACCAGAAACACAAACATGGGGCTGCTCGTCCCGTTTCGATACGTGTCGCATGAGCCTGTCGGCGACGGCAGGACCAGATAGATGACTGTCCAAGACAGAACCCGGCTTACAGACTTGCTCACTTTTTCTTTTTCGGTCCATCTTTTTTTTCGATGGGCTTTTTTTTTCTGCCCTTTTGGGCAGGGGCTGCTCTTTTGCGGCGCGGCGAAAAAAAGCGATAGAAACTGTGTCTTTCGCACAAAAAAATGAATGGAAATAGAAGAAAAATAATAGAAAACGCACAGTTTACTTTACTCTGGTAGTGTGTTAAAATAGTAAACGTCCAAACGGACATGAATGGAAGAAATCAGAAAGAATAAAAGGAGAGTATGGGTATGAAAAAATATTTGGCATTGCTTTTGAGCCTGGTCATGGGCGTTACCGTGCTGGCAGGCTGCGGCAGCTCATCCGACGCGACGGAAGAAAACGCAAACAACGAAACACAGCAGGAAGAATCTGCGGAAGAAAGAACGACATTTACCGTTGGTTTTGATGCGGAGTATCCGCCTTACGGCTATATGGACGAAAACGGCGAATATGTCGGCTTTGACCTGGATCTGGCGCAGGAAGTCTGCGACAGAATGGGTTGGGAGCTGATCAAACAGCCGATCAACTGGGATTCCAAGGATATGGAACTGAACAGCGGCAACATCGACTGCATCTGGAACGGCTTTACCATGACAGGCAGAGAGGACGCATACGCATGGAGCGATCCTTATGTAGATAACAGCATCGTCTTTATCGTGATGAACGACAGCGATATTCAGACCAAAGACGACCTGGCAGGCAAGATCGTGACCACACAGGCGGACTCCTCCGCACTGACTGCTTTGACCGCAACAGAGGATAACGATGAAAACTTGGCATTGGCAGCTTCTTTCTCCACTTTGGAGCAGGTAGCGGACTATAACACCGCTTTCATGAACCTGGAGAGCGGACTGGTAGATGCCATCGCGGTGGACATCGGTGTGGCACAGTATCAGCTGACCAGCAGAGACGGTGTATTCCGTATGTTGGAAGAACCTCTGAGCAAAGAACAGTATGCGATCGGCTTCGCGCTGGGCAATGAAGCACTGAGAGATCAGGTGCAGGCAGTACTGGAAGAAATGTATGAAGACGGTACATTTATGGAGATCGCTGCAAAATATGCGGATTATAATTTGGATCAGATGATTTGTTTCGGTCAGGAATGATATTGAGAATTTTTTTGGGTCAAACGGTGGGAGTGCGCTTCCACCGCTTTTCCCGTCTTTATGGGTAAAATTGCGGAAAGGAACAATATAAGATGGATTTGACGACGATTTTTACGCAGCTGTTTGGCGGCTTTCAATATACGTTTTTGTTATTTGTGCTGACATTGGTGTTTTCCATGCCTTTGGGACTTCTGGTGGCATTTGGGCGTATGTCCAAGTGGTCGCCTTTTTCCTTTGCGCTTTCGGAAGCGGAAAAAAGCCTCTTACGCAGCGGCAGCTCTCTGCCCAAAGCACAAAGTGTGGGTGTGGTGCTGCGCCGTTTTGTCGGACTGTTCCGCCCGATCCAGCTGGTGATGAAGGTCATCATTTCCCTTTTGCGCGGCACACCTTTGATGCTGCAGCTGTTGGTAGTTTGCTACGGACCGTATTATGTGGCGGGGATCAGCCTTTCCGGCGAATGGCGTTTCATCGCGCTGGTACTCGGTTTTGCGATCAACTATGCCGCGTATTTCGCGGAGATTTACCGCTCCGGTATCGAATCTATTCCTGTGGGGCAGTATGAAGCGGCGTCTGTGCTGGGTTATAGCAAAAGTCAGACGTTTATCCGCATTATTTTCCCGCAGATGGTCAAACGTGTACTGCCGCCTGTCACCAATGAAGTGATCACACTGGTCAAGGATACTTCTTTGGCATTTGTCCTTTCTTATATGGAGCTGTTTACCACCGCAAAGCAGATCGCTGCGGCGCAGACCAGCATTGTACCGCTGTTTGCGGCAGGTGCGTTTTATTTTGTGTTCAACGCGATCGTGGCATTTGTCATGGAACGCATTGAAAAAATGCTGAGCTATTACAGATAAGGAGGGATATCATGAAGGTACTGGAGATCAACCATTGCAATAAAAAATTCGGGGAAAATGAGGTGCTGAAGGATATTTCCCTTTCTGTGGAAGAAGGACAGGTAGTATCCATCATCGGACCTTCCGGCAGCGGCAAGTCCACATTGCTGCGCTGCGCAACGCTGTTGGAAACGATGGACGGCGGGGATCTGATCTATTTGGGCAAGCCTGCGGCAAAAGCGGACGAAAGCGGCAAAAGCGTATACGCTTCCCAGCAGGAGTTAAGAGCCATCAAACAGAATTTCGGTCTGGTGTTCCAGAATTTTAATTTATTTCCGCATTATACGGTGTTGAAAAATATCATGGAAGCGCCGGTATTGATCGGCGGCAGAAAAAAAGACGAAGTGGAACAAGAAGCGAGGGCATTGCTTGCGAAGATGGGGCTTTCCGATAAAGCGGACGCGTATCCGTACCAGCTTTCCGGCGGACAGCAGCAGCGTGTTTCCATCGCGCGTGCGCTTGCGATGAAGCCGAAGATCCTCTTTTTTGACGAGCCGACTTCGGCGCTGGACCCGGAACTGACGGGAGAGATTTTGAAGGTCATTCAGGACTTGGCAGCGGAGCATATGACGATGGTAATTGTGACGCATGAAATGGCGTTTGCGCGTGATGTATCGAATCATATCATATTTATGGACGGCGGCGTCATCGTGGAAGAAGGCGAGAGCGAACAGGTTATCAATCACCCTACGCAGGAGCGTACGAAGGCATTTTTGGGGCGTTTTCACAGATAAACGAAGGAGAAGGATATGGAATCCATTGACTATATCAAATGCGATCCCACCAGCAATCTGACGATACTGGTCAAAACAGCAGTCCCGCGGGAAAAACAGCTGTCACTCGGCAAGAAATTGATCGGTGCGGACTGTCTTTGCGCGGAGCAGGCGGGCTATATCGAATTGCCGGAGCGAAAAGAGGCGGCGGCAAGGCTGCAGATGATGGCAGGAGAATTTTGCGGCAACGCAAGCATGAGCTTAGCTGCCTGTTTGGCGAAAAAAGAAGGGCTTGCCGTAGGCGAAAAAAAGATGTATACACTGGAAGTGTCCGGCACGGAGAATTTGGTACACTGTGCGGTGGAAGCGGCAGCGGACGGGTTTTTCGGCACAGTGGATATGCCGTTTCCGCATGGCATTGAAAAACGGTGTTTCCTGCTTGCCCATCAGGCGTATACCTTCCCCGTCGTGCATCTGGACGGGATCAGCCACATCATTTGGGAAACGGAGAAAATCACAGTCCGGCAAAAACAGCTGGCAGAGCAGGCGGCAGCGCAGTGGGAAGCGGAAATTGACGCACCCGCGTTTGGTATCCTGCTGTGGGAGAAAGCAAACGGCATTTTGGCGCCGTATGTCCGTGTGAAAGGCGGCAGTCAGATGTGGGAGGCAAGCTGCGGCAGCGGCAGCTGTGCGGTGGCGGCATACGCCGCAAACTGCGCGAAAAAAAGCGTGACGCTTTCGCTCAAACAGGACGGCGGTACGCTCACCGCTTCGGCACAGATGACAGAAGGCAGGCTTTGCGCACTGCGCCTGAAAGGTTTTGTGCGTATTCTGGAAGAAGGCAGTCTTCGTTTGTGAAATGACGAAAAAAAGTGCGGCTGACGCTTTCCATAATTTGTTTTGGAATCGATACCTATCAATAGAAAAAGCAGAGGGAAATTGCCTAAAAATGCGCAAATCCTCTGCTTTTTTTGCGGTTTTCAAAAAGTGTCAGCTGACGGGGAAAGAAAAATCCGTCTGAAGCGGGAAAAACAGCAGTTTTTCGCCCTTTGCCCGCTCTTGGGATAAGCGTACGCCGCGCGGTATGGGGCAGTCGTAAGTTTTGTAGGAATAGATACCGCTTTTTGCGCTGATGCAGCAGCTGTAGCGTGTGATGTCGCACTTGCCTTGTTCTGTCAGAACACTGCCGCGTACCATGCCGACCTGTTCCAAAATATGAAAAAATTGCGCCACTAACGCGTTTTCTTCCGATTCGCAGACGGAATGCGCCTTCAAAAATGCCGCCCGTACAAATCGGGAAGCGGGAGAAGCGTCCCCCGGCAGTCCGATGGCACCGAATCCCTGCCCATAGTGTGCCGGTGAGAGTGTGGGCGCGAAGGTATGTCTTGGCGGCATTGCGCTAAGATGCGCAAAATGCGTCAGATATGCCGTTTGAAACGGATAGGGCGGTTCGTTGGTCAAAACACCGAGTGTATCGTCGTATATCTTGAGCCCGTCTGCGCTCTGCTCGATGACAAGCGCACCTGTGGGGTCCGCCAGATGCCAGTGCAGCGGTGCGCAGGGCATTTGCGGCGAAAAAGGAATATCCACCAGTACGCAATCCGCAAGCACTGCCTTTGCTTCGGCGATGTTTTTGCAGCTGCCCAATAGATAGGGAATCAGTTCATAAGGCGCAAGCGGAATGTTTTTTTCAAAATCAGCACCGTCTTTTGCATACTGCGCGCTGTGCGGAAAGTAAAGCCCCGCCAGATACAGCCCGTGGGTATTCGTCGCTTCGGCATAGAGCGGATAGCTTTTTTCCGCAGCCGCCATGCCGATCATGGCATAATGCTGTGCAAGCGGCGGTGCGTACCGAAAGGAAAGCGGAAAATGAGTGGGGGTGATCACGATCTGCTCCCCGAAACCGTATTCCAGATCCAGATTTCTGCCATAAAGCGGCGCACCGTTTAGGTGTGTGATGCTGGTACACATAAAAAGACCTCCCGTCAGGAATCTCAGTGGATTTATTATTTTGTAGTGTGTCCTAAAGACATGGATTTATGTGTCTATCCAGAAACAAAAAAAGCCGCCTGCGGGAAAAAAAGAATTACCCGCGGGCGGTTTTGGGTTTGTGTTTTTACAGCGAACCGCAAAGATTACATGCTTTCGCGTAAAATTTGAATCACATCTTCTTTGGTCAATGTTTTGTAGCCGCCATCTAACAGGAAGGTGCCGTCTGCAATGCCTTCCCACATATCTTCCGTCACGCCAAGTTCGCTGATGTGCAGCACCAGACCTAACTGCTGCATCCATTCCTTCATCGCGCTAAGACCTTCTGCCGCAACGGTTTCATCGCTTTTTCCGTTAGGGTCGATATTCCAGACATTTTCTGCAAAGCGTTTGAATTTTGCCAGACCGTAAGGGCAGATGAAGCGATAGTACGCATCGGAAACCGCTGCCAGTGTCATGCCGTGGGTGGCATCTGTGTAGGCGCCGATGGACTGCCCGATCATATGCACCATCCAGTCGGTCGTTTTGCCCTTATCCAAAAGGGTATTCAATGCCCAGGTGGCACTCCACATGATATTGCTGCGGGCTTCGTAATTTTTCGGGTCTTTTACGGCGATGCGGCTGGAATGGATCAAAGAACGCATCAGGCCTTCTGCGATATAATCGGTCGTGTTGTCGTCCTCGCCGGAGAAATACTGCTCTAAAATATGATTGAAAATATCATAGATCCCCGCTACCATCTGATACTGCGGCAGGGTATAGGTCAGTTCCGGATTTAAGATGGAGAATTTCGGGAATACATTCTCCCCGAATACATGCCCGATCTTCAGTTTTTGACGCGGGTGTGTGATGACAGAACCGCCGTTCATTTCGGAGCCTGTGCCGACCATCGTCAGCACACAGCCGACGGGGATAATGCGGTTGTCCACATCTTCCATACGCAGATAATATTTCTCCCACGGGTCTTCTTTGCACCATGCGGAAACAGACAGCGCTTTTGCGTAATCGCAGACAGAGCCGCCGCCGACTGCCAGTATCAAATCCACATCATGCTCCCGCGCAAGCGCGCAGCCTTCGTAAAGTTTATCTACCGTAGGGTTTGGCATGACGCCGGGAAGTTCAATGACTTCTTTGGCACAGTCGTGCAGGATCTGCATGACCTGATCGTACAGACCGTATTGTTTGATCGAGCCGCCGCCATAGGCAAGCAGAACTTTCGGACCGAAGTTTTGCATCTCTTCTGCCAGATGGTCCAGTGCGTGTTTGCCAAAATGCAGTTTGGTAGGGTTGCAGTACATAAATTCACCTAACATAAATGTTGCCTCCTCTTTTTTTCTGGGATTGCTTGTAATCTGCCATCTTTAAGACTCTTTTTGCCAGCTGATGGTGACATCACCCGTACCCACTGCTTCGCGAAGCACTGTGGGATCTGTTATTTTTCCGATCGGGGTATAGCGGTACGAGGTTCTGTGTGTTTCGTAGAATAAAACAAGATAGTCGCTGCCGTAGAGCATAATATCACCTGTTTGAATGGTATCCGGAGAAACTTCCGCTGTGGGGAAGCTTTCCGAAAAGCGGTAGTATTTTTCATTGCTGTTCAGTTCCTGCATTTCGATGGTCAGCGGCAGCTGTTCTGCCACTGCGCGCGCGCTTTCGTTGTCATAGAAAACGGCGGAAAATGTTTCTGTTCCAATGGTAATGGTGATCGGGATTTCTGCTGGTTGTTCTGTTTCTTCTGTGAAGGTTTCCTGCACCTGCGTATCGGTTTCCTGCTGTGTGACGGCAGGCGGTACGTTTTGGGTCTGCGCCTGCTGCAAGGAACAGCCGCCGGATAGCACTGCCGCACTCAACAACATCAAAAAACGGTACATGTGATCGCTCCTTTCGGTAAGTTACTGTCATCAGTATAGCGTATTTTTCGGAAAAGAACAAATATCTATGCGTTATGGTTTGCTATGCTTGTAAAGCATAGTAAAAGCATGCTATACTGCAAAAAAAGGAGGCGATCAGATGGAACTGCGTGTATTGCGGTATTTTTTGGCGGTGGCAAAGGAAGAAAGCATATCCGGTGCGGCAAATTATCTGCATCTTTCGCAGCCTTCCCTGTCCAGACAGCTGATGGAGTTGGAACGGGAACTGGGTAAGACGCTGTTTTTACGCGGAAACCGGAAGATCACGCTGACAGAGGACGGCGAACTGCTGCGGCAGCGGGCGACGGAGATCTTGACGTTGGTGGAAAACACGGAAGCGGCATTTCGCGACAGCACAGAGGAGATCACAGGAGAGGTATACATCGGCGGAGGAGAAACGCAGGCAATGCGCCTGATCGCTTCCTGCGCACAGGCAGTGGCACAGGCATACCCCGCTGTGCGCTATCACCTATACAGCGGGAACGCAGATGATGTGATGGAGCGCTTAGACCGCGGTGTGTTGGATTTTGGCTTGATGATCGAGCCGTTTGACAGGCGAAAATATCATTTTTTGAAGCTGCCCGTTACAGACACATGGGGCGTTTTGATGCGTAAGGACAGTCCGCTTGCGGCGCATGCCTTTGTACGGACGGAAGAACTTTGGGACCTGCCGCTTTTGATCTCGGCACAGTCGCGCGTACTTTCGGAGCTTCCCGCGTGGATCGGAAAGCCGTTGGAGGAGCTGCATGTGGTTGGAACGTATAACCTGCTGTTTAATGCTTCTTTGATGGTGTCGGAAGGAATGGGGTATGCGCTTTGTCTGGATCGGCTGGTGCAGACCGATGCAAACAGTGACCTGTGTTTTCGTCCGTTGTTTCCCGAACGAAAGGTCGGTATTTGTGTGGTATGGAAAAAATACCGTGTCTTTTCCCGCGCGGCACAGAAATTTTTGGAACAGCTGCAGCAATTATACGATAGCTGAAAGAATGTAATTTGCTTTTTTCGGTAGTGGCATAACCGTTCGCCCCGATGCATATAGATAATCAAGTATGATCTTAGGGGAGTGCTTTTGTTTGAAAAGCTATATTGAAGAAAGGGCGGTCGAAGTGGCAAGATTTATGATCCACACCAATGCCACAGTCAGAGAAACAGCAAAAAAATTCGGTATCAGTAAGTCTACAGTGCATAAAGACATTACAGATCGGGTGGAAAAAATTGATCCCGAGCTGGCGCGCAGTGTCAGACAGGTACTGGAGGTCAATAAAGCGGAGCGTCACATCAGAGGCGGTATGGCAACGAGGGAAAAGTATCTGAAAAAAGCATATCGGTAGAGCTTGAAAAATCTTCGATCACGGTTTCGGTCGGAGATTTTTTTTGTGCCGCGTCTTAAAAATGGCGGTGATTTGTTCCGCAGGAAAATGCTGTTCTTTGCCGTATGCCGGCATAAAAAACAGATGCTTGATTTCGACAAGTATCAGCGCAGATGGAGCGCAGCGGATTTTTCAAAACTTTTACAGCCGACGAAATAGGCGCGCAAGCAAAAAGAAGTGTGTTCTGTTAGATGAGTGACATGAGAAAAGAGATTTCGTATTTGCGATCGAAAGAGGAGAAATCAAAAATGCTTCCCTGTCAGACAGAGAAGCAATTTTTTTCGTTATAAAGCTGCTTTGGCTTTTTCCCGAAAAGCGGGGCGGAGCAATATAGGTGCTAACAGTGTGGTCACAATTACCATCAGTACGAAAGCGGGGAATAGGTCCGCGCTGAGCACACCGGCATCTTGCCCCTTTCTGGCAACGATCAGCGCCACCTCACCACGGGAGATCATACCGATACCGATACGCAGCGCGTCTTGGGTGGAAAATTTCATCAGTTTTGCGCCCAGACCGCAGCCGATGATTTTGGTCAAAATCGCAACCGCTAACAGTGCCGCGCAGAACAGTGCCAAGTGTGAGGAAAAACCGCTTAAATCCGTTTTTAAACCGATGCTGGCAAAAAATACGGGAGAAAAGAACATATAACTGGTAATATCGATTTTTTCGGATACAGACTCCCTTGTTTTTTGAATACTGCAAACCATCATGCCCGCAAAGTATGCACCCGTGATGTCGGCAATGCCGAAAAATACTTCGGAAACATATGCCATCAACAGACAGAAGGACAAAAGATAAATTGCGGTACGTTTGGAGTATGCCCGCCGAAGATCCATGTAGCGGAAGAATTTGCGTACCACCACCATAACCACCGGCAGCAGCACCAGATACAGCAAAATTTTACCCAGTACCAGCATGATATTGGTATTAGGATCTGCAAATCCTGAAACGATAGTCAATACCAGAATACCTAAAATATCGTCTATGATCGCTGCGCCCAAAATAGCGGTACCGACAGCTCCTTCCAGCTTGCCCATTTCCTTGAGCGCTTCTACCGTGATGCTGACGGAAGTAGCCGTTAAAACAACGCCTGTGAAAACAGCTTCCAATAAGTCTGCGGAGCTGGTTACATCAAAGAATGCGGCATAGACTATGGTACCGCCGACAAGCGGAAAGATAACGCCCAGACAGGCGATGACCAAAGAGGACGGTCCTGTTTTTTTCAACTCGTCAAAATCTGTTTCCAGCCCTGCATGAAACATCAGAAAAATGACACCAAGCTCTGCCAGCTGATCGAGCAAAGAGGTTTCCGCTACAATGCCCAGACAGGCGGGACCCAGCAATAAGCCTGCTAATAAGGCGCCCACGATCTGCGGCATATTCACGCGTTCTGTTACCAGACCTAAAATTTTTGTGGAAAGTAAAATGATTGCCAAAACCAATAAGAATGTATAGTCTTCCATTTGTATCAACCCCCTATGGAATTTTTTTTGAAAAATGCTTCCTCATATAGGATCGTCGAGAAAGAATTTTATGCGTCGGATTTTATAGTATAAAAAGTACTAAAACAGGAATAGGGACGCTTTTTTTTGACTATTATCATACACCGTTTTTTTTCATATGCAAGTGGTTTTTGTTACTGTATTTTTCATAGCTAAAAGGCATGACATTGGGCAGTATTTCAGGAAAAATGTGAATAAAAAAACAAAGATTGATTTTTTCTTGTAAAGTTGAAAAAAATTTTTCGCAAATCGTCAGGATTGAACAAAAAAAGAAGGGAAGCAGGAAATACATCAACCGTTGTTTTTTGTCGTTTAGAAATCGTGAAGAAAAGTACCGAGGAAAGAGCTTGCTTTGGGGGAGGGGAGAAAAACTTTGGGAAAGTGTTGTTTTACTGTTTGCATGAGCCGAAAGATATATTTTTATACAAAAAAAAGACGCCGATCATACGCGGCGCCTTTTGTATCACAGTCAAGTGACGGTATTTATTTGTGTTGCGGTTACGGCTGCAAGGAAAGTTCTTTTTGATTGACTGCGGAAAAGTACGGTCCCATGCAGCAGGAAAGACGGGCAATACGGCAGGTGAAGCCGTTCCACTCGTTTTCGCGATATTCCAGCACACCGCCTGCGATCAGGCGATTGGCAGATACTTCGCCTGTGCCTTTTGCGTCAAAGAGGGAAAGAAATTCCCGAAAACTGCCGTAAAACGCGTGCTCCGCTGACAAATCGGGTGTGCCTGCGGCAAGCCATGCCGCAATCTGCTGTTGGTCAAGCAGTAAAGACGGCGTGCCGCCGTTGGCAAGCCAAAGCGCTTTGGCGTCCTCACTGCCGCCCAGACAGATGAAAAACGGCTGTCCCTTTGCGCGAAGCGCTTGCAGGGCGGAAAGAAAATCGGCATCTGTCATGTTTATTCCGCCTTTACTTTGATCCAAAGCTCGGATAATGTTTTGCGCAGTACCTGGTTGTCGATGAATACTTCGTCCAGTTCATAGCCTTCTCTGGGCAGGTATGCGTTGATACCTTCGTATGCGCCGCCTTCTCCGCTCAGTGCGTCCATGACTTCCTGATTAGAGGAGGTGTAGCCGACATATTCGGAGTTGTCATAAGAAGCGTCATAGGTCAGTACATAATTGATAAATTCATGCGCCAGCAGAGGATTTTCCGCGTTGGCAGGAATGACCATTGCATCGCTCCAGAGGTTGGTACCCTGTTTGGGCATGGAGAAGCTCATATCTTCGTTTTCGGAAAGAATGTAAGCAGCGTCACCGCTGTAAACGACTGCGATGTCTTTGGTGCCGTTGCTCATGCCGTCAATGACTTCGTCTGTGACATAAACGGGGTCCATTTTGCTGTTCATATCCAGCAGCCATTCGTAAGCTTCCTGGATCTCCGCTTCGTCATCGGTATTCATGGAATAACCCAGTGCTTTCAGTGCCACCATGAAGGAATCTCTTTCAGAGTCGTAGAAATAGATCTTGCCTGCATAGTCCGTGTTGCGCAGGATCTCATAACCCTGTTCTTCCACCACGGCAGGGTCTACGTTGTTGTGGTTGTAAACCAGACCGACAGTGCCCCAGAAATAGGGAATGGAATAGGTGTTGTCGGGGTCATAAGGCAGGTTTTTCACACCGTCTGCCAGGTTGGAGATGTTGGGGATCAGGCTCAGATCCAACTCCTGCAGCATATTTTCCGAGATCATACGCTCGATCATATAGTCAGAAGGGATGATGACATCATAGGAATCTCCTGCCTGCAGTTTGGTATACATCATTTCGTTGGAATCAAAGTATTCCGTGATGACTTTCACACCAAACTCTTCCTCAAAATTGGAGATCAGGTTTTCTCCTACATATTCGCCCCAGTTATACAGCTTTAAAGTGTCGGAGCCGTATTTTTCCACTGCGTCGGAGGAAGCGGAGCTGCTGCTGCCGCAGCCGGAAAGAAGCGCAACCGCGCTCAGGGTTAATACCAGAAGTTTTTTCATTTTGCGTTTCGTCCTTTCTTTTTTTCTTGAATGATTGGAATAATATTTATCAGAATCAACGCAATCGTGATCAGCAGTATTACCACTGTGGACAATGCGTTAATTGACGGATTGATTCGTTTACTCATGGTGTAAACGATGATCGAAATATTGGAAATGCCGTTGCCTGTTACAAAATAAGAAATGATGAAGTCATCAAAACTCATGGTAAAGGCGATCAAAGCGCCGGAGAGGATACCCGGTGTGATCTGCGGCACAATGACCTGCATCAGCGCCTGAAACGGCGTTGCGCCTAAATCCAGCGCGGCGTCTGCCAAGTTCGGGTCCAAAGAACGCAGTTTCGGCGTTACGCTTAGTATCACATACGGAATACAGAACATGATATGCGCCAAAATCAGTGTACCAAGACCTTTGGAGATGCCAAGGGAGCTGAAAAACATCAAAAGTCCGATGGCGGTCACGATCTCGGGGTTTAACACCGGCAGGTCGTTGATCTGCATGACCAAAGAGCGCATGATCTTTCTGGAGCGTGACAGCCCGATGGCGGTCAGTGTCCCCACAATGGTGGAAACCACCGTGGCGATGCAGGCGATCAGTATGGTGTAGCCCAGCGCTTCCATCATACTGGAATCGGAAAACATTTTATCATACCACCGCAGCGAAAAACCTTCGAATTTGGTCAGTGAACGCCCGTCATTGAAGGAAAATACGATGATATAGAGAATCGGCAGGTAAAAAAACAAGCCGGTCAAAAGCAGTACGAGTTTGGAGAAGATCCTTTTTTGCTTCATACGGTATCTCCCCCTTTCGCGGATTCATCTTTATCCACTTTTTTGGTCAGATACATGGAGAACATAATGATGATCGCCATAATGACAGAGATGGCACTGCCGAAGTTCCAGTCACCGGAAGTCAAAAATTGGCTCTCGATGACATTACCGATCAGGACATACTGTCCGCCGCCCAAAAGTTTCGGGATAAAGAAGCTGGATACAGCGGGCAAAAATACCAGCGTAATGCCGCTGATGACGCCGGGCAGGGAAAGCGGCAGCGTAATTTTTAAAAACGACTGTACTTTATCCGCACCCAGATCGCTTGCGGCTTCCAGATAGCTTTTGTCCATTTTCGTCAGCGAAGCGTGTATCTGTAATATCATAAACGGAATGAAGTTATAGACCATGCCGAGAATGACCGCAAAGTCCGTATACAGTAGTGTCACATGACCAATGCCGAAAAATCCCAAGATCTGATTGACCAGTCCGTTATCCTGCAAAATGCCCATCCACGCGTAAGTGCGTACCAGCATATTGATCCAGGTGGGAATGGTGATCATTAAGATCAGCCGTACCTGATGCTTGATTTGGGAGTTGGCAATGATGTAGGCGATCGGATAGCCCAGCACAATGCAGATCACAGTGGTGATGATAGCGATAAACAAAGACCGCCGCAGCACCTCTAAAAATACCATATCGCTGAAAAAGCGGGTAAAGTTTTCCAGTGTAAAATGAAATGTCGTCACATCGTTTCCTGCCGTGGTAAAAGCGTACAGCAGGATCAAAAGCATCGGGGCAACGATCATAACGGCGATCCAGATCACATAGGGAAACGCCATGTTTCGAAATTCTTTCATACTGTGTATTCGCCCCCTTTTTTATTGTTCTTTTGACATGATGTGAATGTCTTCGGGGGTGAAGGTAAGTCCGACTTCCGCGCCTTCCGGGTGGAAATCTGTGGTATCGACCTTATACTCATAACCCTCGGTGGCAAATGTCACTTCATACACACCGGTGGTGACAGTTTCGGGGTCAAAATCGTAATGAATAGAGGTGATCTCGACGGGGCTGCCGTCTTCCAGACTCCAGGCGGAAGCATTTGCCCATGTTTTCAGGTCGGTTTCCAGTGCAATGGATTCGTGGATCTCGTCGGCTTTTTTGAAGAAGTTTACCGCAAAGATCTCCTCTTGATATTCTTTATTCACCACGCGGTTTTCGTCTTTTACGATCATATTGACTGTAACGGCAGTGCCTGCCGCAGTACGGAAGGTAACGGGATAAGTGCCGTTTTCCTGTTTGATGGTATATTCGATCTCTTTGATGGAAATAAACTCGTCCGTATCGGGATTCCACGCCTGCGCGTCCGCTCTTGCCACGATCGTTGCCTCGTCCAGCTCCGCAACGTCTTCCACGTCCAGATAAAAGTCGTTGGCGGAGATTTTTTCATTGGCGGCTTCGTTAAAGACAGGGCGGTCTTCGGAAACGCGCATTTTGACGGTGATGGAAGTGCCGACTTTCGTTTCTACCATCATTTCATAATGTACGCCTTTGAACAGTACGGATTTGATGATGCCTTTTAACTTGCCCTGTTCCTTCGGCACAATATCCAAGTCCTCGGGACGGATGACCACATCGACACGCTCATTGGGCGCAAAGCCAAAGTCCACGCAGTCGAATTTTTTATCCTCGAACATGACCTGATAATCCTTGAGCATAATACCGTCGATGATGTTGCTCTCGCCGATGAAATTCGCGACATATTCATTGACCGGCTCGTTGTAAATATCGGTCGGGGAGCCGATCTGCTGGATCTCGCCTTCTTTCATGACAACGATCTTATCGCTCATGGTCAGCGCTTCTTCCTGGTCGTGTGTGACATAGATGAAGGTGATGCCGACTTCCTGCTGGATTTTTTTCAGTTCGCGCTGCATTTCTTTTCTCAATTTTAAGTCCAAAGCGCCCAAAGGTTCGTCCAACAGCAAAACGCTCGGCTCATTGACCAAAGCGCGGGCGATGGCGACACGCTGCTGCTGACCGCCGCTCATTTCGGTGACGGCGCGGTCGGCGTATTCTTCCAAATTGACCAGCTTGAGCATACGCATGACTTTCTGCTCAATGATGTCCTTCGGTTCTTTTTTGATTTTCAGACCAAAGGCGATGTTGTTGTATACATTCATATGCGGAAACAGCGCGTATTTTTGGAATACGGTGTTGACTTCGCGTTTATACGGCGGGATTTTGCTGATATCCTGCCCGTCAAAGAGCACTTGCCCTTCGGTAGGGGTCAGAAAACCGCCCAAAATACGAAGCAAAGTGGTCTTACCGCAGCCGGAAGGGCCCAAAAGCGTTACAAATTCATTTTCGTAAATATCCAGATCGATGCCCTTAAGCACCAGTTTTCCGTCAAACTCTTTGACAATGCGTTTGAATTGAATCAGTTTTTTCATGTATGACCTCCAGAAAATGCAAAATCAAAAAAGCGGGGGTGTCGAGATCCAGAGCACCTTTGCGGTGGTCTTTTTTTCGTTTGTCAGATAATGAAAATACTTTCCTGTCAGATAAAAGGTTTCGCCTTTGCGCACGGTGTAGCTTTCCTCGCCCAAAATCAGCTTGACACAGCCTTCTAACACAAAGCCGAACTCCTCACCGCTGTGCGGTTCAACTTCAAAGGAAGTGCCGCCTTCCGGCAATTCCAGCAATACGGGTTCCATCGCGTTTTTCTGTGTATTGGGCACGATCCAGTTGACGGTATAGTTTTCCCGCTCGTCCACAAAAAAATCCTTTTTCTGGAATACCATTTTTTCTTCCTTTTCTTCGCGGAAAAACTCGGAAAGGCTGCTGCCCAATGCCTCTACGATGTCGTTGAGGGTAGCGATGGAGGGGGAAGTCAGGTTGCGTTCCGTCTGAGAAAGGAAGCCTTTGGTCAGCTCGCTGCGGCTTGCCAGTTCCTCTAATGTGAGTCCTTTTTGTATTCTGAGTTGTTTGATCTTATGCCCGATATCCATAGCAACACTCCTTTTGCATTCGATTCGGTCGGGTTTTACCAATACTAAACAAATCAATTATTATCACTAAACCTCATTCATTATACACTTTTTGGCGGCGAATGCAATAGAAAATAAACAAAAGATTTGATTTATTAAACTTTTTGACATTCTGCCAGAAAAATGGAAAAAAAGCGGTGGTTTTTTCGTAAAGTGTTGCAATTTCGGGAAAAATCGAGTGGAGAAAACAAACGGCTGCGGCGGGGTTTAGTAATAGAAAACCTTTCATCATGCTATGATAAACCTTTTGCCGTAAAAACGAAAAAAGCAAAAAAGACGCTGAAACCGCGGCAAAAAAACAAAAAAAGAAGCATCGGGAAAGCCGATGCAACGGTTTGATAAAAATTTGAGCTTATACCTTTTAAATGCGCAGAAAGGTTTCGGAAACAAGATGTTTCCCGATGAAAAAAACGCAGGCGGAATGTATTTTATCGCGAAAGAAAAGGCAAAGTGATAAGGTTTTTTTGTGATAAAACTTTGGCTTTCTACTTCTGTCAACTTCTCAAAAGCGCATTGCATACGCTCCTTTGACGATAGGGTGCTGATCAAAAAATCGAAAATGGTATGAGTGGCGATACAGAATCTGTACTTTCCGTCAAAGGAACCCAAATCGAAGCGAAACGCAGCGGGTTTGATTTGCAGAGGTGGAAAAGCGGCATGATCGCGTAATTTTTGTAAAAAAATCGGAGCAAGCGATAGAAAGCTTGCTCCGACGTGGTCGTGATAAAAGGATCTCAGCGCTCCTCTACTGCGTAGGAAACGACTGTGCCGTCTTCTAATGTCAGGGTAAAAACTTGCGGATCGGGCAGCAGGTAATACATCTTGCCGTCTGCCACCTCGTCCGGCTCACCCAGTAATTCTTTGATCTGCGTTTCGGATAAGCCTTCCAGCGTGTACTTTGCCACCAGATCGTCCACCATCATCAGCCGACGTTCCACTCCATAGTCAATCCAGCGGTCGGTAGAGAAGGTATGCAGAGAAATATTTCTTTGCTGTACCACTAACACCGTCAAGATCAATCCGGCAATCACGCCGATGATTTTGCGCTGTCTGTCAGTGAGGTATCTGCCGAACAGCTTGGAAATCAAAGACTTACTGTTTAAATCGATTAAAGCCATTTCAAATGTTCTCTCCTATCTTTTTTTCTGATGTATCGGGATACGGCAGATCAGCCGTATCAGAATAATTTAAAGCCTTTGTAGTAACGCAGAACGACTTTCCCCAAAATCTCATCTTCCGCGACATAGGTATTTTCCCAAAAACGGGAATCGGAGGAGCCGTTGCGGTTATCCCCCAGCATGAAATAATGCCCTTCCGGTACGGTGTAGGGACCGAAAGAACCCAAGGGCGGCTCTTTCAGATACGTTTCTGTCAGTGCTGTACCGTCGATATAGACGGTGCCGTCCACGATCTCTACCGTTTCACCGGGCAGACCGATGACACGCTTGACATACAGCGTTTTTCCGCTTTCATCATCGGGAAAACGAAATACCACGATATCTCCGCGTTCGGGAGAATCAAACCAGTAGGAGGTGCGCAGTGCGATGATGCGGTCACCTGTCATAATGGTGTTTTCCATCGAACCGCTGGGGACATTCGCATTGACGATGAATACAAAATTGACCACCAATGCCAAAACCAAAGCCCAAAGAATGGTTTTGATCCAACTGAAAATTTCTTGTTTTACAGAACTGCTCATGTTTATTTTTTTTCCGCAAAGCGCAGGTCATAACGAAAAGACTTCCTTTTTTTCGACCGAATGCAGACGGGCATTTTTTGGTCGTGCCGGATACATCTGCGCGGCAGAAAGCCCGCTTGGCACTGTTGGCAAAAAGACGATCCGTTTTACCCCGAAACACTGCGCCGGGCGGAACCCTTCTTTCTAAAATTTTCCGCCTGCTTTTTATTTTGTTTCTTCTTTGGAGTCCCCTTCTGCCTGCGCATCGTCATCATCGTCTTCCAGCTCGTTATAGTCGATGTCGCCGAAAGCGTTGCGCAGGAAATCCTCTGCGGAATCGATCTGCGAAACCTGTTCCTGAATGGAATCCATGACACCGTCTATTTTCTGTGCGTATTTTTCCATTTCGGGATCGATCTCCTCTGCCGGTGCTGCGGGCTGGCTGGTTTCTTCTTCGCATGCCTGTGCGATAGAGGAAAAATCATACGGATCTTCGTTTTCCTCGGCTTCCTGCTTTGCCTGTGCCCGTTTTTGTTTCAGACGTTCTTTGTAATAAGCGGCATCGTCTTTCCACTCATATGTTTTTTCTTTCACGCGGAATGCCGCGCTTTTGACTCTCGGCTGCATGCGCTCCGCGGTTTCTCCCGCTTTTTTTGCGACTACGCCGAGTGCCTGCCCTGCTTTTTCCAAAGCGCCGCTGACAGTGGCGCCGATGCCTTCCGTGTCGATGATACTGTCTTTTTGCAGTGTGTTCAATAATCTTTCTGCTTCATCGACAGTGATGATACCTTTTTCCAACATACCTAAAATTGCCAGACGTTCTTCTTTCATAACTCCATCAGCCTCCTTATGGTTTTTTACGATCCGATAGGATCGGGGTCAGTCATTTTGATAACGATACGGTGCGGGCCGCTCGCTTCGCTGCCCGAATGCGTATAAAATGTGCTCGATGATACGGCGGGACGCCTGCCCGTCGCCGAAAGGATTTTTTGCCTGTGCCATCGCCTGATAAGCTGCCGCATCGCACAGCAGCTCCTTCGCCATGGCATAGATCGTTTCTTCGTCTGTGCCGGCAAGCTTTAATGTGCCCGCTTCGACACCTTCCGGGCGCTCTGTCACGTTACGCAGTACCAGAACGGGTTTGCCCATGGACGGCACTTCTTCCTGTAAGCCGCCGCTGTCGGTCATGACAAAATAGGAACGGCTCATCAGGTTATGCATATCCTTCAAATCCAGCGGCTCCGTCAGATGAATCGACGGGTGTCCGCCCAGAATGCGGTAAACGACTTCCTGTACCGCGGGGTTTTTATGCACTGCATACACCACTTCCACATCGGGAAACTCCTCTGCCAATCGCAGCACCGCGCGGCAGATCGCTTCCAGCGGTTCGCCCAGATTTTCCCTGCGGTGCGCGGTCATGGCAATGACACGTTTGTTTTGGTAATCAATGGTATTCAGTACCGCTTCGGAAAATGTATAATCCGCCTCTATGGTATGCTGCAATGCATCGATCACGGTATTTCCCGTGATGGAAATATCCGCCTCGGGAATGTTTTCTTTTAATAAATGCTCTTTTGCCAGAGGGGTGGGCGCAAAGTGCAGGTCGCATAAAGCGCCGGTCAGTCTGCGGTTCATCTCCTCGGGAAAAGGCTGGTATTTGTCATAGGTGCGAAGCCCCGCTTCCACATGACCTACCTTGATTTGGTTGTAATATGCCGCAAGCGCCCCCGCGAATGTGGTGGAGGTGTCGCCGTGTACCAAAACCAGATCCGGCTTTTCCTTAGCCATCACTTCCTCCAAACCCGTCAATGCACGGGTGGTGATACCGGCTAATGTCTGCTTTGCCTGCATGATATCCAAGTCATAATCGGGTTTCAGATCGAAAATTTCCAGTACCTGATCTAACATCTGCCTGTGCTGTGCCGTGACGCAGACAATGCTTTTGATCTCGGGCGTCTGCTGGAGCAATTTCACAAGCGGCGCCATTTTGATCGCTTCCGGACGGGTGCCGAAAACGCTCATTACTTTGATTTTTTCCGTCATGGTAAATGTAACTCCTTTTATTTTTCTTTGCGCCGAATCTGCGCAAAAATCGGACCAAGAAACGGCGGTTTTGCCGAAGAATTATTTGATCTCGTTGGTCAAAGAACCGATGCCGTCGATCTCACAGCGTACCACATCGCCTTTTTTCAGGAATTTCGGCGGCTCAAAGCCCATGCCGACACCTGCGGGTGTGCCCATCGCAATGATGGTGCCTGCTTTTAATGTCATGCCTGCGGAAAGCTCGTGGATAACATCTGCGATGCTTGTAATCATCAAAGAAGTATTGCTGTCCTGACGCAGTTCGCCGTTGACATAGGAACGGATCCCAATGGCAGGAGGGGTGGAAAATTCGTCTTTGGTGACGATCCACGGACCGATGGGCGTAAAGTCGTCCAGACTCTTGCCGAAGTACCACTGCTTATGCGCAGTCTGCAAATTTCTCGCGCTGATGTCGTTTAATATGGTATAGCCAAACACATAGTCAAAGGCGTTTTCTTTGGCTACATTTTTCGCGTCGCGACCGATGATGACCGCAAGCTCCACTTCATAATCTAAGCTGTCTACAATATCAAAATGCCCATCGACAGCTTCTCCGTCGCCGACCGCGCGGTTGACGCGCTTGGAAAAATAGATCGGCACGGGGCGTTCGCCGCCGAATGCTTCTTTTTTATATCTGGCGGATTCTTCCGCGTGCGCAAGGTAGTTGATGCCAAGGCAGATCACATCTTGTGCGGGATATAAAATGGGGGATACGATGCGTACTTCCTCTAACGGGATACCGCGCATCAGATCCGCGTTTTTTGCCAGTTTTTCCAACTTCAGTCCGTGTGCTTTTTCGATGAACTGTATCATGGTGCGGGCGCCGCAGCCAAGGTAATTGACGGGCACGACTTCCGTACTTTCCGAATTTAAGATGCCTACATCGATACTGCCGTTATGGTAATAGGTTAATACTTTCATGGGCGTCCTCCTTATATTACCGCAAGCGGTCTTTTTTTCAGTCTGTTTTTCGCAAAAAAAACGAAGGAAACAGCGTTATTTTGCGTATATCAAATCAATTATAGCACACTCCTTTTCAAAATGGTACTATTTCTCGATGGACAAAGCGCGGATTTTGCGAAAAAACAAAGCGGCGCCGCCTGTCTTGTTTCAAACTGGTGCAAACAGACAAAATATACAGCAATACACATGATTTTTTTATAATTATACACAAATGCAGATAAAATATCAAATTACTATTGCTTTTTTATGGCTTACTCTGTATAATTCACTTATATTATTCATTGGATATTCAAAAAAACACATGATAGATTGAGAGGAGCGCATCAATTATGAAACAAAAGATCGTATTGGCATATTCCGGCGGTTTGGATACTTCCGTTATCATTCCTTGGCTGAAAGAGCATTATGACTGTGAAGTCATCGCTGTCTGCGGTGATGTGGGACAGGGAAAAGAAACAGACGGTCTGGAAGAAAAAGCGCTGAAAACAGGCGCAAGCAAACTGTATATCGCTGATTTGACAGAAGAATTCATCACCGACGCTATCTATCCTTGCATCAAAGCAAATGCGGTGTATGAAGGCAAATATCTCTTGGGTACATCGATGGCGCGTCCTATCATTGCAAAGAAATTGGTAGAGATCGCAAAACAGGAAGGCGCAACCGCGATCTGCCACGGTGCAACCGGCAAAGGCAACGACCAGGTGCGTTTTGAGCTGACCATTAAGGCTTTGGCGCCTGAGCTGAATATCATCGCGCCTTGGCGTCTGGATACTTGGGGCATGGAAAGCCGTGAAGATGAGTTGGCATATCTGGAAGCGCACGGCATTCCTTTTGAGGCAGGTCATGACAATTCCTACAGCCGTGACCGCAACATCTGGCATTTGAGCCACGAAGGTCTGGAGTTGGAAGACCCCGCAAACGAACCGAACTATAAACATCTGTTACAGTTGGGCGTATCCCCCGAGGACGCACCCGATACACCCGAATATGTGACCATCGACTTTGAAAAAGGCATTCCCGTTGCAGTCAACGGTGAAAAGATGGGTCCTGTGGAAATGTTGAAGCTGTTAAACGAGATCGGCGGCAAAAACGGCGTAGGTATCTGTGATATCTGCGAAAACCGTGTAGTTGGTATGAAATCCCGCGGTGTATATGAAACACCCGGCGGTACCATTTTGTACTATGCACACCGTGAACTGGAATACCTTACCCTGGACAAAAAGACACAGGCATTTAACGAAGTGGCAAGCAACAAATACACCGAACTGGTATACAGCGGCGAATGGTATACTCCTTTGAAGGAAGCGCTGGACGAATACTTCAATAAAGTCAATGAAGTTGTGACAGGTTCCGTAAAACTGAAACTGTATAAAGGAAATATCATCTCCGCAGGTTCCACTTCTCCTTACAGCCTGTATAACGAATCCATCGCAAGCTTTACCACAGGCGAGCTGTATAACCACAAAGACGCAGACGGCTTCATCAACCTCTTTGGTCTGCCTTTGAAAGTGCGTGCAATGATGATGGCAAACCAGGAAAAGAAATAATGCCGGCATCACAGAAGAAAACGATTGATGTGATCTGACCGTAAGTTTACAAAAAAAATCTCCCATCGCCTTTTTTCCCGCAGGAGAAGAAACGATGGGAGTTTTTTATGGAAAAACTTGCGTTTTCGGGATATTTTGCGTACAATCAAGCTAATGAATTTTTGAGAAAAACGGATACAGAAAGGAATGTTATTATGAGCAAACTTTGGGGCGGTCGTTTTACGAAGCAGACAGACAGCTTTACCGATCATTTTCATTCTTCCATATCATTTGACAGCCGTATGTACCGCGAGGATATTACGGGAAGCATGGCACACGCGAAAATGCTGGGCAGACAGGGCATCATTTCCGAAGCGGACGCAGAGCTGATTCAGAAAACACTGGGTGAGATTTTAGAGGATATTGAAAACGGGAAAGTCACATTTGACGAAAAAGCGGAAGATATCCATATGAATATCGAAACCATACTCATCAGCCGCATCGGCGATGTAGGAAAACGTCTGCATACCGGCAGAAGCCGCAACGATCAGGTGGCGCTGGATACGCGTATGTATGTGAAAAAGGAAATTACAGCAATTCAGGCGTTGGTGGCGGATCTGGTGCGTGAGCTCAATGTGCTTGCCAAAGCGCATACCGAAACCATTCTGCCGGGGTATACCCACCTGCAAAGAGCGCAGCCTGTAACGCTGGCGCATCACCTGTTGGCATACTGTGAGATGTTCAAACGCGATTACAGCCGTCTTGCGGACACTTACGGCAGAACGGACGTATGCCCGCTGGGAAGCGGCGCTCTGGCAACGACGACCTATCCTTTGGACCGCTATTTTGTAGCGGAACAACTGGGATTTGGCGCGATCACGCAAAATAGCATGGACGGCGTCAGCGATCGTGATTTCTGTGTGGAACTGGCAAGTACATTGTCGATTTTGATGATGCATTTGAGCCGTTTTTGTGAGGAGATCATTCTTTGGAGCAGTCATGAATTCCGCTTTATTGAGCTGGACGATGCCTATGCCACAGGCTCCAGTATCATGCCGCAGAAAAAGAACCCCGATATGGCAGAGTTGATTCGTGGGAAAACGGGTCGTGTTTACGGGCATCTGATGGGGCTTTTGACAACGATGAAAGGTCTGCCTTTGGCGTATAACAAAGATATGCAGGAGGATAAGGAAGCGATTTTTGATACCATTGATACGGTGAAAATGTGCCTGCCTGTCTTTACGAATATGATCGCGACGATGCAGGTCAGAAAAGAAAATATGCTCTCTGCGGCAAAGGGCGGCTTTACGAATGCGACCGATGCGGCAGACTGGTTGGTCAAGCAGGGCGTGCCTTTTCGCGATGCGCACAGCATCATCGGGCAGTTGGTGCTGTACTGCATCGAGCATAATACCAATCTGGACGATCTGTCGTTGGAAGAATACCGCGCCATCAGCCCTGTTTTTGATGAAACGGTGTACGATGCCATCGGTGTAGGGCAGTGCGTAGCGGCAAGAAAACTCCCCGGCGGCCCCGCCAAAGAAATGACGGAAAACGCGATAAAAGCCAATGAGGACTGGCTTTCCGCTTTGGCATAATCAAGCAGACGGCAAAAAAGAGGAGAAAAATAAAAAGCAGAAGCGCCTTGAGGGAAAACCTCGGGACTTCTGCTTTTTTTCGTGGAACAGAAAAAATAGTTCTCTGTGTGTGCCGCCGGTTTTGCAAAAATATCATGCGTCAATGGCAGAAAGGAGCAAAGAGCCGTCTTTGCCGCTTTGCAAAATGGCATAGACCTTTGTGTTTCCGCTTTCGTCACAAAAAGAGATGCCCCAAGCAGGAATCGTTTCCGGCAATGTCATCTTTACCACAAAGGGACGAGAAGGGGAGAGGTCTTTTGCCGTAAAGACGGTTTCGCCAAGTGCCACATTTGCCGATGCGTCGTCCCAAAGAAGCGAAACGAAGGATAATTCGTCTAAGGGTACAGCAGGTGTGATGCAGACTGCATTCAGATAAGGGCTGTCTTCTTCCGCCTGATAACAGACGGCATGTTCTGTGGTTTCATCTGTGGCAAAATCAATGGTAAACGCGACCTGATCCGCGGCTGTCTGCGTCGGTGTCAAGAAATCTTCCCAATAGACTTCCGAGAGGAGCCATGCATCGCTGTCCGCTGTTTTTCCCAACAGATAGTACCGTGTATACCTGCCGTCGTCTAACTGCGGTCCTGCCGCAAGGCGGGCTTCGTTAGATACCCAGTCGATGTCAAGCGAAACAACAGCGTATTCTGTCAGCGCGTTTTGCTGAATATCCCGTAACAAAATATCGGGAGCGAAAACGGCATTGATCTCTTTTGCGGTCAGTGTGCCAAGGGCATGAATGGTGTAGGAAGTCATGTAGCGCCCTTCTTTTGCGTCCTCTTGCGTATTGACAAAAGCGTCATGGAACGCACCGCTTTTGTTTGCCAACAGAAGGTAGTCGTCCCACTGCTCTGTGACCAGATACAGATAAGAAGCATAGACCTTCCATTCCAAATCGTTTTCGATAGTGTCTTTCAATACGATTGTTTTGTCAGCGTTGACGGTTTTGGCGGCATACTCCCCCGTGAAGGCAGGCAGATGGTCCGTATCGGCATACTGCGCCAAAATTTGTGTCAACGCATCGTTTGCATTCGTTTCTTCTTGTGCCGACGGTTCCTGCGGCGAAGCGGGCGAGGTCGGGTTTGTCTGTCCGCAGGCGCAAAGCAGAAGGCAACAGATGAGCAGCGGATAGAATCGTTTCATAAAAAACACCTCCTAAGGCTTCTTTCTAAGGCTTTTTGGCGGGGTGTGCGTGTATTCTTAAGAAAAGGATAGCATATTATACGGCAAAAAACCAGAACGGACGAAGAAAAAGGCAAACGAAGCAGAAATTGTAAGAAGTTAGAAAGACTTTTGTCGCCTCTATTCGGTGGGTGGTGTAGGTTTGTCTGAAAAAAAGGAGGTGTTTTTTTGTGGGGAAAGGCACAGCAAAAAAAGCGCGACCTCTGCCGCGCTTTTTTGATTCCAGCCTATTTTTTATTTTAAGAAACCGTTGATGATCTGTTCTTCGGCTTCTTTTTCGGACAGACCCAGCGTCATCAGCTTCACGAGCTGATCGCCTGCGATTTTGCCGATGGCAGCCTCGTGGATCAAAGAGGCGTCCACATGGTTTGCCTTGATCTCAGGCTCTGCCGCAACCACGCCCTGATCCATAATGATAGCATCGCATTCGGAATGACCGTAGCACGCCGCATTGCCAGTGATTTTGGAGCGGAACAGCTGCTTGGACTCGTCTTTTGCCACGGAACGGGAGATGAGCTTGGCACTGCTGCCTGTCCCGTTTAATTCCACATCGAAAGAAGTTTCCGCTGTCTGTTTGCCGTGGGTCATGATTTTTTCGCGAATCACCATCGTAGCGCCTGCCGCCAATTTCGCGGAAGAAACACGTTTCGTGGAGTCAACACCTTTTAACTGCACAGTATCCATTTCCAGATAGCTGTCCTCCTCGGCAAAGACTTCCGTGGTGGGGTTGATGATCCGCTCCCCTGTGCCGTCGCCTTCGCCGATGTGTTTTTCTTCATAATACACTTTAGAGCCTTTGCCTAAGAAGAAGCGATGAATGCCCTCATGCATGGACGTATCACAGCCGCAGTTATGAATGCCGCAGCCTGCCACGATATTGACCTCGGCGCCTTCGCCGATGTGAAAATCGTTGTATACCACATCATGCACATCGCTTGCTGTGATCAGCGCGGGGATATGCACACTTTCGTTCTTGGTGTAAGGTGCGATATAAATATCCAGTCCGCTGCCGTTTTCCTTTGGCTCGATACGGATATTTTTTGTGGAACGGCGTCCTTCGCTTTTGCCGTTATTTCTGATGTTAAAAGCGCCTTCCGTCGGGATATCCTTCAAATCCGCCACATCGGAAAGCAGTTGTTTCAAAAGATCGCTTAACGCCATCGTTACATTCCCTCCCTCATGCCTCTGCAGCCGGTGTCGATACCGAACAGACCGGGCAAAACTTCTTCTTTCGGACCGATTTTTTCTACCTTGCCGCCCGCGATCACAACGACTTGGTCGGCAATGTTCAAAATCCGCTCCTGATGGGAAATGATGACGATGGAGCCCTGGATTTCCTCATGCATTTTTTCGAATACGTCGATCAGATTTTTGAAACTCCAAAGGTCGATGCCCGCTTCCGGTTCATCAAACAGTGACAGCTTCGTTTTTCTTGCCATCACGGTAGCGATCTCAATACGCTTCAGTTCGCCGCCGGAAAGACTGGCATTTACTTCACGGTTGATATAGTCTTTTGCGCAAAGACCGACCTGGGAAAGATAATCGCAGGCTGCGGCAGTTGTCAATTCCTTGCCGCTTGCCAGTGTGATCAGATCCATGACCGTAACGCCTTTAAAGCGCACGGGCTGCTGGAACGCAAAGCTGATGCCGGCATTGGCACGCTCTGTGATGCCCCAGTTGGTGATGTCCTCTCCGTCTAAGAAGATCTGTCCGCTTTCCGGCTGCAAAATCCCCGCGATGATCTTTGCCAATGTGGATTTTCCGCCGCCGTTGGGACCGGTGATGACGACAAATTTCCCGTCGTCGATGGTGAGATTGACATCTCGTAAAATTTCTTTTTCATCTGCGGAAAAAGAAATGTGTTTCAGCTCAAGCATATATTTTCCCTCCTGCAAGAGTGCGTTTTTTTCCATAACAAGGGCATGGTGGAAAAATCCCTTCTCTTTTTTCCAACTTTGCCCAAATCCGTCCCTTATTATACCAATGGTGCGGCGGATATGTCAATGGTTTATCCTATAATATTACTGGGATTTTAAAATTTCGGGTTTTTGCCGCATGTTTGCCGTATTTTTAATAGGTATAACCCGTGCGGTAGATGCCGAATTCCCGATGCCCAAGCGCTTCCGCTTTCGTCAGCTCGCCATTTGCGGTGCGCAGGATACAGTCATACACTTCCTGCCCCATGTCTTGTAAAGAAACGCCGTCGGTGATCATTCTGCCCGCGTTGATGTCGATGTTATCCTTCATTTTTTCATAGGTTTCGCTGTTGCCTGTGATTTTGATGACAGGCGCAATGGGGTTACCCGTGGGGGTGCCGCGACCCGTGGAGAAAACGACGATCTGCGCGCCGCTTGCGACCATACCTGTGATAGAGTCGATATCCTGCCCGGGGGAGTCCATGAAATACAGTCCGTGTGCGTCAAACGGCACTGCTTCGGCATATTCCAGTGCGCCTAAAAACGGGCTTGTGCCTGCTTTATGCATACAGCCAAGGGATTTTTCCTCGATGGTGGTCAGTCCCCCTTCGATATTGCCGGGAGTCGGCTGCCCTTGGCGCAGGTCCTGCCCTGCGGCGATGGCGTGGTCTTCCACACGGCGCACCATATCTAAGAACCGTTCCGCCTGTGCGGCATCGACAAAGCGTTTTGCCAACAGATGCTCCGCACCGATGCATTCTGTCGTTTCGCTGAGGATACTGCTGCCGCCTGCCTGTACCAGCAAGTCGGAAGCAACACCGATGGCGGGATTGGACGCGATGCCGCTGGTGGGGTCACTGCCGCCGCATTCCAGTCCGAGAATGAGCGCGGAGGCGTCAAACGGTACTTTCTGCTGGGTGGCAAGTTTGCTTGCCATACGGGAAACGATCTGTTTGCCCTCTGCGATGGCAGGCAGTGTGCCGCCTGCTTCCTGAATGATCAAAGATGCCGTTTCCTTGCCGCTGGCAGAAATCTCATCGGCAATGTCTTTTGCCTGAATGCCTTCACAGCCAAGCCCCACGACCAACGCCGCGCCGACATTGGCGTTTTTGCCAAATCCTGCCAGTGTGCGCACCGTGCTTGCGAAATCATCGCCTAACTGACAGCAGCCGTGCTGATGCGGCAGTGCGACTGCCATGGGAATGCCTTCCGCGATCTGTACCGCACAGTGCGAAGCACAGACGGAAGCGGGAATGACCAGAACATAGTTACGGATACCGTAAGTACCGTTTTCTCTCAAATAGCCGTATAATTGCATCATTGTGCGCCTCCTTCCTGTTTATCGCCTCTGCCGCGGGTGCTTTCGATATTATGCACATGGGCATGTGCGCCTTGTGGGATATCCGCGGAAGCAATCCCGATGATCTCGCCGTATTTGCGGCAGGGTGCGCCTTTGGGAATGGCTTGCAGCGCGATTTTATGAAACTGCGGAATATCTTCCGTAACGCAAATCGTTACCTCATCTGTCTGTACGGTTTCCCCTTTTTTCAGTGCCTTCAGGCAGGTGGCGAGGTTGTCGCTTTCTGCGATCTGTAACAGTGCTTTCATACGCATATCCCCTTTCTTGGAACGCGGTGATCTAACCGGTTTTTTTATTTCCATTATACGGATAAAATACGGCGGAAGCAATGGCGGCGGGCATAAAAAAAACAGACGGAACTTGTGAAATTTATCCCGGTGACTGTTTTTGTTTGGATATTTGTGATACGATATCCGTAAACAGAGTATAAAAGCGGGTAGCCTAAGGAGGGGATATACCATGAAAGAATTACAAAATAGCTGTAGACTCGCCGTTGTGCAGGCAAGTCCGATCATGTTCCAAAAAGACGCGTGCGTCGAAAAAGTGCTGCAATACATTGATGCGTGTGCCGAAAACGGCGCGGAGCTGATCGTTTTTCCGGAGTTATTCATTCCGGGCTACCCGTATGGCATGACCTATGGCTTCACAGTGGGGAGCCGCACGCAGGAAGGGCGGAAAGACTGGAAAACATACTATGATAATTCCATTTTGGCAAACGGCGCACAAATGCAGAAAATCGCGCAGGCTGCCGCAAAGAAAAATGTGTATGTCAGCATAGGATACTCGGAGCGCGATGAGGTCACCGCGACCCTCTACAATTCCAATATGATGATCTCACCGGACGGTCAGATGCTGAATCATCGGAAATTGAAACCGACAGGTGCGGAGCGGGTCGTATGGGGAGATGCGGATAAGGAATACTTCCCTGTGATGGATACGCCGTGGGGGCCTATGGGAAATTTGATCTGCTGGGAAAGCTATATGCCTTTGGCGCGGGTCGCGCTGTATCAAAAAGGCATTTCCCTCTATATTTCGCCGAACACCAATGACAATGCGGAGTGGCAGAATACCATTCGGCATATTGCGATCGAGGGGCATTGTTATTTTATCAACTGTGATATGTTCTTTACGAAGGCGGATTATCCGCAAACTTACAGCGCGGCAGAGGAGATTGGGAAGCTGCCGGATATTGTTTGCCGCGGCGGAAGCTGTGTGATCGACCCGTTTGGGCATGCGGTATCAGAAACTTTATGGGACGCTGAGGGCGTGATTTATGCGACATTGGATATGCAGAAAGTGCCCGCAAGCAAAATGGAGCATGATGTCTGCGGGCATTATGCGAGAAATGATGTATTGCAGTTAAATGTAGCGGAGAAATAACTGCCGGTTGCATTTTTTTGCGGCGCCTTGGCACGGCTGCAGTTTTCTCGCAGTCAAAGACCACGCGCATAAAACCTCTCTCTCCATCGTGGAAAACAGAGAGGTTTTTTTATTTTAGGCATACTTCTTTGCAGTAGGCGGGGCATTTTTTTTCAGAACGGAAAGGGTTTCTTTTTTGTCTGGATTCGATTACAATAGAAGGCAAAAGCGGGAAAAAAAGGAGGCAAGGACGCATTATGTTGGGATTTCATACGGACGGGGTACGTTTATTCGGCGCAAGCGAGCAGCTGATACAGCAGCTGCGGGAGAGAAAGATCCCTTTGGTTCGCCAGATAACGGGCAATACCATCGTGTTTGCGATCAATGATACGGAAGTGATTCAAAAACGGCTGTATGCAGTATCGTTTCTGACACCGCAGGCGCCGTGGTTTGTCTGCACGGTAGGTGATGTGCCGCGCTTTGCGCCTCATGTGCTGCGTTTTGCGGCGGAAGAAGATTTATTGGAGTTTATCACGGCGATCTATTATGCTACGGCGGAATTTCTGCATCTGGATTTTGAGATGGAGGATTTGAAGCGGCGTTTGAGCCGTCTGCCGCAGGCACTGATCAGAAGCTGCCCGCAGGAGGCATTTTCCTCTTTGCCGAAAGAGGCGGAATCGGTAGTATTTTACTTTGGGCAGGGCGGTTTTGCCGAAACGGACAGGCTGTTTCATCACCTGACGAAAGAATGCGCACTGGATACGGAGCATCTGTTGCTGACAGGCTCGTTTGCTTCCCCGCACAGCTTTTTATACGGATTTTATTTGCAGGCTTGAAAAGGCTTTACACAAAGGTAGGATTGTGATACGATAGCCTTGCGGTCGACAGGAAACGACCGCGGTATCAAACTGCAAATTACAGAGTAGGGTTTTGCGCGTTAAGTGCCTTGCAGACGGGGAGTTGCTGCGGGGACGAAAGAATTTTTTTCTGCGGTGCAGGACCCGCATCCCGCTGTCCTATAATGAAGAACGCTCTTTATTATCTCACAGCCAGTTTATTTGCGGTGGCTTTTTTCTTCTGAGAAAGGGGGTTCTTTTTTTCATGGAACAAAACAGGAACAGAACACAAATGATTGTAACGCTGGGAGTGCTGATTGCCGTCAATATCGTGCTGAGCCGCTTTCTTTCCATCGCGCTTTGGAATGTAAAGATCGGCTTTGCCTTTGTGCCGGTGGTGGTAGGGGCATTGCTGTACGGTCCTGTCGGCGGCGCGGTAGTAGCAGGTCTTGGTGATCTGGTGGGTGCGATTGCTTTTCCGATCGGCGCGTATTTTCCGGGCTATACTGTCACGGCAGTCATAACAGGTGCGATCTACGGCTTTTTTCTGCATAGAAGCAGGAAACTGCCCTGCGTGGCAACGGCGATATTGACCAAGCAGGTGATTTGCAGCTTAGGGTTGAATACCCTTTGGATCAGCTTGATGTCGGGTAGCCCCTACTGGGCATTATTGCCTGCCAGACTGTTTCAGGCAGTCGTGATTTTCACTGCGGAGATCATTGTAATTCCTATTTTAATCCGTTATGTGCCGCAGATGTTCCCCGGAAGAAGTGTCGGGGCATAGTCTTTCTGGTGAAAAAATGAAAAAAACGCCTGTCTTTTGCCGTTTCCCCGCGGCAAAGGACAGGTTTTTTTGTGAAAAAAAGCCGTCCAAAGCGGACGGCGAAGGTATGAGAAGAAATGAGTGTGATTTTATAGCGCTGCCCGGATCTGTGCAATGGCATTTTGATATGCCTGTGCCAGCATTGCAGCGTCAAAACTGTATGCCATGGCATCAAATCCTCGCTGGAATCCTTGTATAGCAGCTTCTTGGGAAGGCGCAAAACAGATGCAGAATTTTCCAGCCTCTTTGCAGGCTTTTTGCACACGTTCCAAAGCATTTTGAAAATCCGGGTGGTCAAATTCTCCCGCGATGCCCATGGAGATGGAAAGGTCGAAAGGACCGACGAAAATGCCGTCTACCCCTTCCATAGCGGCGATCGTTTCGATCTCATTTAGGCAGCCGACGGTTTCGCATTGCGGGATCAGCAGCGTTTCCCGGTTGTGGTATGCCATCTGTGTGGGAATTGGTTCGGCTGCGGGAAAATCGAATCCCCAGAAGTCTTTGCGGGAAGGGCAGAAGCCGCGTGAACCGATGGGTGCATATTTGGCAAAATGCACCAGTTCTTTTACCTGCGACGCACTGTGAACGTCAGGAACGATCAGACCCTTTACACCAATATCCAACAGTTTGAGTACAGCGGGGCGAGAGGTTTCTCTGACGCGTGCCAGAGGACAAATCCCGCTGACTTCTGCCGCACGGACAAGCGCTGCACTGCTTTCGGCTTCAAAAGGACCGTGCTCATTATCAATGATGACAAAATCCAGTCCGCTTTTGCCCAAAGCCTCTGTCGCAAACGCGCTGCCTAATTCCAGAAAAGTGCCGATGGGCTGTTGATGATTCTGTATTTTTTCCAAAAATGTATTGTGCATAGGAAGCTCCTTTCTATCAGATTACAGATAACGGATATATCATATATTTTGTATATGAAAAAAAGTTTTGTAAGAGGTTTTTTCTTTCATTATAGCGAAAAATGATGTGACGGAAAAGATATGTAATAACAAAAAAAGCACTCCGAAAGAGAGGAGTGCTTTTTTGCATATTATGCATCGATCCGTTTTCCGTCAACGCAGATCGTCACGACCTGCCAAGGCAGGAATTTGCCGCTTTGCAGCAAAGCGGTTTTCACTGCCTGCTCAATACCGCCGCAGCAGGGAACTTCCATGCGTACCACGGTCACGCTTTTGATGTCGTTTTGGCGAATGATCTCGGTCAGCTTTTCGCTGTAGTCCACGCTGTCTAACTTCGGACAGCCGATCAGTACCGTGTGCCCTTTGATAAAATCCTGATGGAAATTACCATAGGCAAAGGCGCTGCAGTCTGCCGCGATCAACAGGCGGCAGTTTTGGAAATACGGCGCCTGAATGGGCGCAAGCTTGATCTGTACGGGCCACTGGCGAAGCATGGAAGAAGAAGCGGGAGCGTTTTCTTGCGCAGGTGTCTGCTGCTGCGGGGAAAGCGTACGCACCGCGGAACCCGGACAGCCGTGAAACGCCTGTTTTTGTGCGGCTTGGTTGGCTTTGACTGCGGCTTCGTCATAAGCGGCAGCTTCCCGTTCGACAAATGTGATGGCGCCTGTGGGGCAGACCGGCAGGCAGTCGCCCAACCCGTCGCAGTAGTCTTCTCTTAGCAGCGTTGCCTTGCCGTTTACCATGCCGATGGCACCTTCATGGCAGGCGGTAGCGCAAAGCCCGCAGCCGTTGCATTTTTCCCGGTCGATGTGAATGATTTTTCTAAGCATATGTCATAACCTCCGTTTGTGTCTTTTTTTCTTGTGTTTGTGAGAAAACTATACTATACTGCAAATAATATTTCTGTTGGAAAAACAACGAAAGGACGGTTTTTTTATGGAACAATATCTGCCTGTTTTGGAAAAATGTACGTTGTTTCGCTCTTTGACGCCGCGGCAAATCGCGGAAGTACTGAACTTGCTGCACGCAGGGGTCAAACACTACGGAAAATCACAGATTTTACTGCATCAAGGGGAAGTGATGCCGCAGATTGGCATTGTGGTACAGTCAGAGGCATATATTTTGCAGGAAGATTTTTGGGGGGACAGCGCGATATTGGCGAAGATTCAGCCATCGCAGATTTTCGGCGAGGTTTATGCCTGCACGAAAACGGCGGCGGAAGTGACGGTGCAGGCGGCGCAGGAAGCGGTCGTCATCTGGGTCGATGTGCCGCTGTTGTCCGCTGCCGGTGAGAATGCGGCATATCTGCAAACTGCCGAGAACTTGTTGATGGCAATGGCGGAAAAAACGAAGCTGTTGGCGAAAAAGACAGAACTGCTTTCACGCAGAACGACCAGAAAAAAACTGCTTGCTTATTTTTCGGACTGCGCCAGAGCGGCGGGGTCGGATAGTTTTACGATACCGTTTCGCCGTCAGCAGCTGGCAGATTATTTGTGTGTGGAGCGAAGCGCGATGTCCGCGGAGCTTGGGCGCATGCAAAGGGAAGGGTTGTTGGAAACAAAAGGGCAGCGTGTGGTGTTAAAAACAGGCACGCGGGAACAGGAATGAAAAAAAGCACCGACAAAACAGTCGGTGCCTCTTTTTTTGCTGTGCCGCATTATTTTTTTGCCAGAAAATCATTGATATCCGCTAACAGTTCGTTGATATCCATGCCGTGTACCAGGCTGGCTTCTTCCAGAGTTTCCCCTGCGGAAGAAGGGCAGCCGACACAATGCATACCGTTTTGCATCAAAACGATGCCAACGCCTCTGTCAATCATCAACAGTTCGCCGATGGTCATATCCTTTGTTACCTGCATACATGTCGCCTCCTTTTTTTCACACGCCTGCGTACAGGCGATCATATCTTTCTTTTTCACAAAAAAACTATACCATATCCATAGGAAAAAGGGAAGGGGCAAGTCCGCCTCTCGGGTAGAAAAAATTTTTTTTAACTCTCCTGTGCTTCTTCCCATTGCGCATAAAGCGTTTCCAGTTTTGCCTCCAGCGCCTGCTTCTCCTCAAATAACGTCTGCGCCAGTGCATAGTCCGCGCTTGCCTCGGCCATCGCAGCGTCCTTTTCGGCGATCGCACTTTCCGTTTCCTCGATCTGCCGCTCGATTTTGGCGATCTGTGCCGCTTTTTTGCGTTGTGTCGCCTGCAATTCCTTTTGCTTGAGCCAGTCCGCTTTCGTATCGCTGACGGCAGCGGCAGCAGTGGCAGCGGCGGCAGGCTTTGCCGCGGTAAAAGGTGTCGGGCTGTTTTGCATAAGCAGCGCGCGCTCCGCCTTTTTCTCTAAATAATAGTCGTAATTGCCCAGATAAACCTCGGCGCCGTTTGGCGTCAGCTCCAGTATTTTTTCCGCAGTGCGGTTGATGAAATAACGGTCATGCGAGATATAAAATACCGTTCCTTCATAATCCCGAATGGCGTCTTCCAAGACTTCCTTCGAGAACATATCCAGATGGTTGGTCGGCTCGTCTAACATCAGCAGATTGGATTTGGAAAGCATGATCTTTGCCAGCGATACCCTGCCTCTTTCGCCGCCGCTTAAGGCGGAAATGGGTTTATAGACATCATCTCCCGTAAAGACGAAAGCGGCAAGCATATTTCGGATCTGCCCGGTCGTCAGCGTGGGATAGCTGTCCGAGATCTCGTCCAGTATCGTTTTTTGATCGGACAGTTTCTGCTGTTCCTGGTCGTAATAGCCGACATGGACGTTGACGCCGAAACGAAAATGCCCGCTGTCCGGCGCGATCTCTTTGAGCAGGATTTTAAATAATGTAGATTTGCCGATGCCGTTTGCACCGATCAGCGCTACTTTTTCGCCGCGTTTGATGTCGAAATTCAGATGCGAAAACAGATGCTTGTCCCCGAAACTTTTGGACAGTTCCTCTGCGTGCAGTACGTCCGTGCCGCTGGTGATAAACGGTGTCAGCTTCAGCCGCATTTTTTCGGGAGCGGCTTCGGGGCGGTCGGGTTTTTCCATTCTTTCTAACATTTTTTCACGGCTTTCCGCGCGTTTGATGGATTTTTCACGGTTGAAAGAACGCAGCGTGCGAATGATCTCCTCTTGTCTGCCGATCTCTTTCATGCGCGCTTCATACGCTTTTGCCGCAATTTGCCTGTGCAGGTCTTTCTGTTCGGTGTAGTAGCTGTAATTGCCGCCGAAAACGGTGGATTTGCCGCGCTCCAGTTCAATGACTTTGCTGACGGTGCGGTCCAGAAAATAACGGTCGTGTGAAATGATCAGCGCCGTGCCCTGATAGCCGCGTAAAAAATCTTCCAGCCACTCGATCGAAGCGATATCCAGATGGTTGGTCGGCTCGTCCAACAGCAAAATATCGGGCGCGCTGAGCAAAAGTTTACCCAAAAAGACGCGTGTTTTCTGCCCGCCGGAAAGCAGCCGCACCGGCTTATCGTACGATTCTTCGCCAAAGCCAAGACCGTTTAAGACGCCTTTTAAGCGGCTTTTGCAGCTGTAGCCGTCTTTTGCTTCAAAATCTGCCTGCAGCCGGGTGTAAAGTTCCATTTTTTCTGCCAGTGCATCTTTGGAAAGGGTCGACATTTCGTTTTCTATTTCACGAAGACGAGCCTCCAATGCCATCAAATCTTCAAAAACGGACTCCATTTCTTCGTAAATTGTGCGGGAAGAATCCAGCTCAACTTGCTGTGCAAGATAGCCCAGACGGGTGTCTTTTTTCCATGAGATCTCGCCGCCATCGGCGCTGCTTTGTCCGGCAAGAATACGAAATAAGGTGGTCTTGCCGGCGCCGTTAACGCCCACGATTGCGGCTTTTTCCCGCTCCTCGATATGGAAGGTGACATTTTCCAAAACGGTGTCGATACCGTATGTTTTTTTCACATTTTTACAGGACAGGATCATAGTGTTTCCTCCTTGTCGATCACTGTTTTTACTATTAGATATCATAGCAGAAAACGGGGCGGAATAAAAGAGTTATTGTTGACAGGAAAATAACGAAAGTGTATACTGAAAATAAGTTGATGATGAGAGGAATGGGGAAAATGGATAACGAGAAAAAGATTTCTTCGGCGGTAATCAACCGTCTGCCGAGATATTACCGCTATCTGGGTGACCTGCTGGAGAGTGACATTACAAGAATTTCCTCAAAAGAACTGAGCACCAAGATGAATATTACCGCATCTCAGATTCGTCAGGACCTCAATAATTTTGGTGGTTTCGGACAGCAGGGATATGGCTATAATGTGGAATATCTCTATAACGAGATTAAAAAGATACTGGGTCTGGACCGTATGTATAATTTGATCGTGGTCGGTGGCGGCAATATTGGTCAGGCACTGGTGAATTACACAAATTTTGAAAAACGCGGATTTGTCATCAAAGCGGTGTTTGATGTCAACCCCCGCTTAATTGGCATGACCATTCGCGGCATCGGTGTGTACGATGTGGACAGCATGGAGGAGTATGTGAAAAACAACCGTGTGGACGTGGCGATCTTGACACTGCCCCGTACGCAGGCGCCGAAAGTTGCCAATGACTTGGCAAAATGGGGCGTAAAGGGAATGTGGAACTTCAGTCATGTGGATCTGCAGGTGCCCGATGATGTAGTCGTGGAAAATGTACATCTGACCGACAGCTTGATGACGCTGCTGTATAAGATCAATGAAATGTACAGCGAGGAGAATGATTTTCATCATATGGCGAACGGTCTTCCGGTCAAACCGCTTACACAAAGCGATGCGGAAGAAGAATAACAACACAAAAAAAGCAGCCGTGCTGTTTGAGCGTACACGGCGAAAAAAAAGCGCGAAGGCAGGCGGCTTGTTTGAAAAAAACAGATCGCCTGTTTTTTTGTTGCGTATCTTCCGCAGCGTGTCGGGATTTGGCGACACGGGGTTTTGTCTGTTTTTGCGCCTGTTTTTTTCGCTTGCGGGAATGGTTTTTCCTTGCTTCTTTTTCGGAAAGCATATAAAATAAGGCTGAAAGAGTCTATCCTCGAAGAAGGGAGGAACTTATCGTATGAAAAAAGAATATCATTTTGAGCATACAGACGGTTCATTGGATAAAACCATACGTTTAGATCATATCAATGAAAAGGTAAAGGAATTGGAGGAGGCGCAAAAAGCGCAGGAAGAAGACGAACTGGGCGATAAAGACGCGTTTTTGGACGCGTTTGATTCCGAAAGGTTCGATACCACACAGCAAAACACCCCTGTTGGCAGAGAGCCGATGCAGCCGCAGGCGGAAGGCGGCAAAGAGGACAACGAGGAAAGCGCTTTGAGCAATAAGCGCATGATCGGTATTCTGGCACTGGTGGGTGTTGTGGTCTGTATCGCCTGTTTTTTGTTCGTGGGGCGCGGTCTGTTTGGCAGCGATCCGGATCAGCAGGAAGAAGTGCTGCCGCAGGAAGGAACACAGTTTACAGCGCTGTTACGCTCTATTTTCAGCGAAGGGGAGATTTTGGTTTATGACCTGCAAGCGGAAGAAAACCGCAGCCTGACTTTGCTTGGCAATACGGTCTATACCGATGCGGACGGGAAGGCGGCTTCTTTTTCCATGCTGGAAAAAGGCATGCTGTTGTCCGTACAGATGGAAGAAGTGACAGAAACAGCCATTGAGATCTCCGCCAAAGGGGAGTTTTGGACGGAAAGCGATGTGACCGAGGCACAAACGGACCCGATCGCGCAGACCATACAGATCGGTGAGAAACGATACGATTACGATACGCATACCCTGTTTTTCTATGGCGAAGAAACCCTTTCGGCGGCGGATCTGGAGCCGTGTGATGTACTGAAATTACGCGGCAGCGGCAATACGGTCTGGTCGGTCGAAGTGGAAAAAAGCCATGGCTATCTGACCCTTTCCAATCAGGACGCGGTCAAAGACGGCAGCCTTTCCATCGACGGCAAGGAAAAGATCGTGCTTGAGAGCATAGAGCGTCTGGCGCTTTCGGAAGGTGTGCATGAAGTGACGGTTTCCGGCAGCAATATCGAAGAACGTACCGATACTGTTTTTATCGAAGTGGGAAAAGAGTTTACCTATGACCTTTCCCGCGCGCAGGAAAAAGTGGGGGTATTGATCGTCAATGCGAATGTGGACGGGTATAAATTATATGTCAACGGTACTTCGGTAGACCCTTCGCAGCCTGTGGTGCTGCCTTTGGGGGATTATGAAGTCGTGATCCTCAAAAGCGGTTACCATACCTTTACGGAAAATATTTCGCTGACAGAGGACACTTATACCCTGCGGGCAACACTGGAGCAGGAAAAAGGCGTATTGAGCGTCACGACATTCCCCATCGGCGTACACGTTTCCATCAACGGCGCGGCGTACGGCATCTCGCCGATGAACGCGACGCTGCCTTACGGCACTTATACGCTGGAGCTGACAGCGGAAGACTATATACCTTACAGCACGACAGTGACCATCGGAGAAACACCGGTTTCGCTTTCTGTGGAACTGGAAGAAGAATAACGATGCGCTCTGACATTTCTTTCTTCCCAAAAGAAAGAATGCAGGCAGACAATACAGAAGGGAGTGCTTCAAATGGACAATTATATGGAAAAATACGAAAGCTGGCTGAAAGATGAGAATATCGACGCCCAAACCAAGGCGGAGCTGGAGAGAATCAGAGGAAAAGAAGATGAGATCAAGGAACGGTTTTACAAAGACCTGGAATTCGGTACGGGCGGTCTGCGCGGCATCATCGGCGCGGGCAGCAATCGATTGAATATTTACACCGTGGGGCGCGCGACACAGGGGCTTGCCAACTATATCCAAAAAGCAGGTACAGCCGCACAGGGCGTTGCCATTGCGTATGATTCCAGACATATGTCGGTAGAGTTCGCGCACGCGGCAGGCTGTGTGCTTGCGGCAAACGGGATCAAGGCATATGTTTACCCTTCCCTGCGTCCGACGCCGATGCTTTCCTTCGCCGTCAGAAAACTGGGTACAACGGCGGGTATTGTCATCACCGCAAGCCATAACCCGCCGGAATATAACGGTTATAAAGTATACTGGGCGGACGGCGCGCAGGTGTCCACACCGCAGGACCATGCTATCATCGATGAGGTCAATGCCATTGACGGCTATGGGCAGGTCAAGACCATGCCGTTAGAAGAAGCAAAGGAAAAGGGACTGTTTTGTCTGATCGGCGAAGAAGTGGACGAAGCGTATGACGATGAAGTGCTGGCGCAGCGCTTTGATACCACGCAGGAAACGCAAAAACGCTGTGAGAATTTCTCTTTGGTCTATACACCACTGCACGGTTCGGGCAATCTGCCGGTTAGACGTGTGCTCGAAAAAGCGGGATTTACGCAGGTGCATGTGGTCAAAGAGCAGGAACTGCCCGACGGCAACTTTACCACGGTCGGTTATCCCAACCCCGAGGACCCGAAGGTATTTGTACTGGCAGAGGCTTTGGCAAGACAGACGGGCGCCGATCTGATCGTTGGTACGGACCCCGACTGTGACCGTGTGGGCGCGGTGGTGAAAGACCATCACGGGGATTATACCGTTTTGACGGGCAATATGGTAGGCACATTGCTGACGGACTATATCCTGCGCCGCAGAAAGGAAAAAGGCACACTGCCCGATAACGGTGTTGTGATCAAAACCATTGTTTCCTCGGAAATGATCCGCCCCATCTGCGCGGCATACGGCGTGGAAGTGATGGACGTACTGACAGGCTTCAAATATATCGGCAAAAAAATCAAGGAATTTGAAGAAAGCGGCAGCCATACCTATCTGTTCGGCTTTGAGGAAAGCTATGGCTGTCTGGCAGGCACTTATGCCAGAGATAAGGACGCTGTGGTCGCGGTGCTTTTGATCGCGGAGATGGCGGCATATTATAAGGAGCAGGGCATGACGCTTTATGACGCACTGTTTGCGCTGTATGACACCTACGGCTGCTACCGTGAGAAGGTGATTTCCGTGACACTCAAAGGGCTTGCCGGTACAGAAAAAATCGGCAGGATCATGGCATCGTTCCGTACGGCGGCACCGTCCCACTTTGCGGGTATCGCGGTAAAAACGGCGGCGGACTACAGCACGGGTCTGAAAAAAGACCTGCAAAGCGGAGCGGAAGATCAGATTGATCTGCCTTCTTCTGATATTTTGTATTACACCCTTTCAGACGGCACATGGATCTGCATTCGCCCTTCCGGCACAGAGCCGAAGCTGAAGTTCTACTATGGCGTGCAGGCGCAAAATGCCGCTTTGGCAGATGAAAAGATCGCTGCTTTGGAAGCGGATATTGACGCAAAAGTCAAGGCTGTGGATTGAGTGATTAAAAGGAAGAAACGGTATTTGACCCAAAAATAAGAAAAACGCTGATAAATGGTCTGTGATCCGTTTTTTTGAAACCTTTGCGGCAGTAAGAAGATGAAAAAAAGAAAAACCGTTTGTTTTCCCGAAAATAATTGCGGGAAAAACAAGCGGTTTTTTTTGATTGCGAAAAGCGGTGGATTCCTGCCCGTGTTTTATTCATAATCCCGTAGTGCAGATGGGTCCGTAATGACCGGTTTTCCGTGTTCATCTAACAGCGGACAGATGCCGCCGCCGTAACCGGTGCCGTGATAAAGGTACTGTACGCCTGTCATGCGGTCTACCCAGATTTCCGTGTTATGGCTGATTTTGCTTTGTTTGTAGATGCGGATAAAGCGTTCGTCGGATTTGTCTTTCACTCAGCATCTTCTCCTTTGGTCGGCATTTTTTCATAACGGCAGAAGCAAAAACGGATACCGTCTTCTTCCTGCCAATCCCCTTGGCTGGTAAGTGCCCAGTCGGGATCGCTGTCCAGATCGGGAAAGTAGGTGTCGGCGGGAAAGACCGCGTCGATCTTTGTGATCCATGCTGCGGTGCACTCAGGCAGAAGCTGGCGGTAAATGCTGCCGCCGCCTGCGACAAAGACTTCTTCCGGCGGGTAGTCGGAAACTGCCTGCAAAAGGGACGGAATATCCCGACAGACGGTCACGCCCTCTGCCCCAAAAGCAGGGTTTGCACTCAGTACAAAATGCGTGCGGCGCGGCAGGGGTTTTTGATTCGGAAAAGATTCCAGCGTTTTTCTGCCGATGATCAGAACATGATCTTGTGTTTTGCTGCGGAAAAATTTCATATCTGCGGAGATCCGCTTGAGCAGATCGCCGTCCTTGCCGATGCCCCAAGCGGCATCGACTGCTGCGATCAGTACCATGTTGTCCGCCTCCTTTTTTTTAAATCGCGACGGGGACTTTGCCGATCGGCGCCCCGTGCCGGTAGTTTTCTACCGTAAAATCATCTACCGTAAATGCATAAAAATCCTTGATCTCGGGGTTTAACGTTACTTTCGGCGCCGCAAACTGCTCTCTTTGGATCAATTCGCGGATCATCGGGATATGGCGGTCATAAATGTGCATATCGCTGATGACGTGTACCAATTCCCCCGCTTTCAGCCCGCTGACCTGCGCAAACATCATCAAAAGCGCGGAATACTGCACGACATTCCAGTTGTTTGCCGCAAGGGTGTCCTGTGAACGCTGGTTGAGGATCGCGTTGAGCGTATCCCCCACGACGTTAAACGTCATGCTGTAGGCGCAGGGCTCCAGACCCATTTCCGAAAGGTCTGCGAAGTTATAGATATTGGTCATGATACGGCGGGAATACGGCGTGTTTTTTAACTGCCACAGCACATTATCCACCTGATCCATGGTGCCGTGTTTGAACGAATAGGGTACGGAAAGCTGATAGCCGTACGCTTTGCCGATCGAGCCGTTTTCATCTGCCCAAGAATCCCAGATGTGGCTGTTGAGGTCATGGATATTATTCGATTTTTTCTGCCAGATCCATAAAATCTCGTCGATGGCGGCGCGCCAGTTGGTCGCGCGCAGTGTCAAAAGCGGAAATTCCTTGGAAAGATCGTACCGATTGACTACACCGAATGTTTTGACGGTATAGGCAGGGGTGCCGTCTTCCCAATGCGGGCGAACTTTTTCCTGTTCGGTGGAAAAGCCGTTCTCCAGTATTTGTCTGCAATTTGCTACAAAAATTTCGTCTGCTCTGCTCAAGATGCTGCACTCCTTTTTCGGTTTTCGATACTTTGTTTTTCTGGATTTATTATGGCAAATCAGGTACGGAAAGTCAAGATAACAGGCGCTTTGCCGATGCGGACAAATGCACAGAGGCACAGGAAAAAGGGGAGAGTGATATTTTTTTTCGATACCGAACATGAGAAGTGCTTTTGTCCGCGCTTTTTCGCTTCCCGAAAACAAAAAAACAGAGCGTTTTTTGGTTTCCGCATTGCCGTGCCGAAAAAAAAGAAAGTCCGCCTTATCTGTCGGAGAAAGCAGACTTTTTTTATGCTCAGCGGGATCGATGTTCGGGAAATTCTTCGGAAAAGTCCTCGTAAAATTCTTCGGAAAAGTCTTCAAAATAGGGACTTTCCTGAATCAGTGTCAGCAGTTTCTGTTTCAGTTCGTATTCCCGGAAGGTATCGCAGGCATTGATCAGCTGTATCTGCTCCCATCCGTAGCAGGGGCTTTGAAAGATTTGACTTGCCAGATCTTCGTCTGCCTTCAACTCGCTCAGAAGCGCTTTTTGCGCGTCGGGATAGCGGCAGATTGTATCCAGATTGCATGCGATGAGTCGTTCTGCCACAACTTCAGACGCGACTTGGTTGCCTGCGGTTCTCAACAGCAGTGTTGCCATGGCGACAGCGGTTTCGGGATCTTTTTCGCTGACCTCATCCAATAAATAATCCATATCCTCCAGTGTTTCCTTCGACAAGTGCTTGACCGCTTCGGGGAAAGATGCAATCAGCAAATCACAGTCGGCGAACTCATTTTCACTGAAATCCCAGTTGCGTACCATCTGCTCCAGTTCTTCACGGGAAAAAGTTCGTTCTTCCTCCTTCTCGTCTTCGGAAACATCTACCACCGAAAAGGTTAATTCGATAGTATGAGAAGATTCCTGACGCAGCCTTTTGTATACCGGTCGCGAAAGCGAGGAAAGCAAACCGAAATCGCCGCAGTAGCCGCACTCCCAATGGTTACCTTTGATCATGGCGGGGGATCCGCAGTGCGGACAGGGAATTTTAGCCATAAAACAACCTCCTTTTTTCATTTGCCCGTTATTTACATATATTTACATTATAGGAAATTGGATTTTGTTTGACAAGGAAATGTTTATAAAAAAAGAGCCGGGAAAGCAGGATTTTTCCGGTTTTGCGCCGTATCATTTTGCCGCGGAGGCAAAAAGACGGTGTATGCTGTCGGGAAAGCGGAAGGGGGCTTATTTGAAAAAAGAAGTGAGGCGGTCAGAAAAAAATCGTATTTTTTTGAAAACAAGCCGTTTTTTGTTGCCTTTTTGTAAGAAGTGTGCTACAATGCATCGTGTCTTAGAAAAGCATCTGTCCGCACAGAAAAGACATTTTTAGCGGACACTTTGCTGGACTTGCAAGATAAAGAGGAATATGAATGGGAGGTAATTTTTTATGAAGAAGTTTTTGGCACTGGCATTGAGCGCAGTGATGGCGATGTCTTTGGCAGCCTGCGGCAGCTCTGAGGCTTCCGATGCGGCGCAGGGCGGCGATAATGCGGCAGCGGCAACCGGCACAGCGGTAGAAGGCACTACCATCAAAATCGGTGTGTTCGAACCCACCACAGGTGAAAACGGCGGCGGCGGTATGCAGGAAGTGCTGGGTATGCGTTATGCGCACCAGGTTGCGCCTACCGTGGATATCAACGGTACAACATACGACATTGAATTGGTAGAGGTGGACAACCAGTCCGATAAGGCAGCGGCTGTTACGGCTGCACAGAATCTGATCAGCTCCGGCGTTGTGGCGGTTCTGGGCTCCTACGGCTCCGCGGTATCCATTGCCGCAGGCGATACGTTTAAGAACGCAGCAGTTCCCGCAGTGGGTGCTTCTTGCACAAACCCGCAGGTAACTTTGGGCAATGATTACTACTTCCGTGTTTGCTTTTTAGACCCCTTCCAGGGTACAGTTCTGGCTTCCTACGCTTGGGAGCAGGGTTACCAGACAGCAGCTGTCATCACACAGAACGGCGATGACTACTCCACAGGTCTTGGCGAATACTTCAAGATGGCATTCACAGGTCTTGGCGGACAGATCGTTTCCGAACAGACATACCAGACAAACGAGTCTGACTTCAATGCGATTTTGACAGCAGTAAAAAGCGCAGATCCTGATTGTATTTTCATTCCTTCTTCCATCGCAACAGCAACTCTGATTTTGCCGCAGGCACAGGCAAACGGCATTACCGCACAGATTCTGGCAAGCGATACTTGGGAGAATGAATCCATCATCTCCGATGCGGCAGAAGGCGTGATCGTTTCCACATTCTTCGATGAAAACGATACAGAAAACACCATTGCGGCAGAATTTGTAACAGGCTTTAAAGAATATCTCAACAGCAGCAGCGACAACCTGACCGCAAACGGCGGTTCCGACGGTGTTGCGGCAGTTTCCGCTTTGGGTTACGATGCATATATGACAGTTTACGCTGCATTGCAGAGCTTGGACGGTCAGGACGTAGAACTCAACAGTGTGGCAATCCGTGACGCACTGGCAGCAGTCAATGTAGACGGTGTAACAGGCAACATCACATTCGATGAAAACGGTGACGCGAACAAAAACTTGGCGTATATCAAGACCATCGAAAACGGCGCCTTCAAATTTATCCGTACACAGACGATTGACTAAGCAGGAAATGAAAACGGTCTTTGTCTGACCGAAAAACGGCAGCGGAGAATGTCCCGGGCAGAGGCATTTTCCGCCACCGTTTTCTTTTTGCGTTTGCCCAAAAAAGGGACGAAGGAGAAAAAAACGCATACCGACTTGCGAAGGTATGCAAAGCGTAAGGAACGAGGGGGTTTTGTTTCATTACCCTTTGTAAACCTTTGCAAATCGGCGGGACCGAGAAAAAAACAACAGCAGGAGGCTCACAAATGAATACCACAACATTTTTGCAATATTGTTTGGCGGGCATATCCATTGGCGGTATCTATGCAATGATCGCGATCGGCTACACCATGGTTTACGGTATTTTAAGACTGATCAACTTTGCCCATGGTGATATTTTTATGATGGCGGCGTATTTTATGATATTCGCGATGGTGGATTTTGCGCTGCCTTGGTACGTTTCTTTGGCACTGGTGGCGATCGCGACGGTGCTTTTGGGCGTATTTATCGAAAAAATCGCGTATAAACCGCTGCGCAGCGCGCCGCGTATGTCGATTATGATTTCCGCGATCGGTGTTTCTTACCTGTTGCAGAATCTGGCGACTTATTTATTCAGCGCATTGCCCAAGGGCTATCCGCAGATTCCGTTTTTGATGACCAATATCAACCTCGGCGGCATCTCTACCTCTGTGGTGACATTTATCACACCGATTTTGACGATTATTTTTGTAGTGCTGCTGATGCAGTTGATCAATCACACCAAAATCGGTATGGCGATGCGTGCCGTATCGAAGGATTTTGAAACTTCTCAGCTGATGGGTATTAAAATCAACCGTATCATCAGCATCACCTTTGTTATCGGCTGTTTTCTGGCGGCGGTCGGCTCTGTGCTCTACTTTACCCCCAGACCTTCCGTGTACCCCATGGCAGGCTCCCTGCCCGGCTTAAAATGCTTTATCGCGGCGGTATTCGGCGGTATCGGCTCGATTCCCGGCGCGGTGTTGGGCGGCTTTTTGATCGGACTTTGCGAAACATTCATCAAAGCGGCAGGCTATTCGGAATTCAGTGATGTATTTACCTTCCTGATTCTGATTGTGATGCTGCTGTTTAAACCGACCGGCTTGTTCGGCGAGAAAATTGCGGAGAAGGTGTGAGAATCATGTCAATGAAGAAAAAAACGATTTGTTCCCTGATCGCCCTTCTGATCGGCGTGGTATTTCTGGTCTGCGTCAACCGTATGACGGCGCCGACTTATATTCTGCGTTCTGTATTACAGATGGGTGCGATCTATGCGCTGGTAGCCGTTTCCATGAACCTGTTGAACGGCTTTACCGGTTTGTTTTCCCTGGGACAGGCAGGGTTTATGGCGATCGGTGCGTATGCGTTTGCGATCTTTACCATTCCGTTGGAAAGCCGCGCGAATGTATATTATCTGTACGGTATGCATGAGGCGATCGCAAATGTACAGTTGCCGATTTTTGCGGCACTGCTTTTGGCAGGCGTTGTGGCGGCATTGCTGGCGTTTTTGTTCGGTATTCCTGTACTGCGCTTAAAGAGTGACTACTTTGCGATTGCGACACTGGGTCTTGCGGAGATCATTCGTATCATCATAGGCAGTGCTTTGATGAACCGTATCACCAACGGCTCCTTGGGTCTGAAGTCTATCCCTTCTTTCCCGAGTATTTTCGGTGTGATCCCGGGATTTTATTTCCCGTTTTTGATCTCTGCTGTCTGCATCGCGATCATTGTGCTGCTGATTCGCAGCTCCTACGGCCGCGCGTTTAAAGCGATTCGTGAAGATGAGATCGCGGCAGAGGCAATGGGCATCAATCTGGCGAAGCATAAAAGAATGGCGTTTGTGATTAGCTCCTTTTTCGCGGGCATCAGCGGTGCGCTGCTTGCGATGTTTTTGGGCGCGATTACATCGACTACATTTAATATTGCGATGACGTATTATATCCTGCTGATCGTTGTCATCGGCGGTATGGGTTCTGTGACCGGCAGCGTGATCTCTGCGTTTTTGGTCATTGCGTCCAAGGAATGGTGGCTGCGCTTTTTGGATACGGAGTTATATATCGGTTCTTTCCAGGTGCCGCTTTTGAAAAACGGCTTCCGTATGGTTGTCTTTAGCGTGGTGCTGATGCTTGTGGTATTGTTCTTCCGCAAGGGTATCATGGGTAACCGTGAGTTCAGCTGGGAAGGCTTCTTTGGATTGTTCAAGAGAAAACAGAAGAAAAAAACGGGGGGTGAGCAGATTGGCTGAGAATGTACTTTCCGTGCGTGATATTACCATGCAGTTTGGCGGCGTGGTGGCGGTGAATAATCTTTCTTTGGAGGTCAACGAAGGCGAGATCGTTTCCTTGATCGGACCCAACGGCGCCGGCAAGACCACTGCCTTTAACGTCATTACCGGTGTGTATGCGCCCACCAACGGCGCGGTAAGCTTCTGCGGTAAGGAGATCATTTGCAATCATCCCAGAGGCAAAATGGCAAAGCTGTATGCCGGGGAAAACAAAGGCAAGTACACAAAGGTACTGGAGCCTACTCCCGATAAGATCACAAAACTTGGCATTGCCCGCACGTTCCAGAATATTCGTCTGTTCAAGGAGCTGACGGTACTGGAAAACGTGCTGATTGCCAAGCATATGCGTATGAAGGCAAATATTTTTGCGGACACCTTCCGTTTGAGCTATAAAGAGGAGCGCAAAATGAAGGAAGATTGTCTGGAACTGTTGAAAATACTGGATTTGTATGACCTGCGGGACGAGATTTCTTCTTCTTTGCCTTACGGCAAACAGCGTCATCTGGAGATCGCAAGAGCGCTTGCGACGGAGCCGAAGTTATTGCTGTTAGACGAACCTGCGGCGGGCTTGAATCCGCAGGAAACCGATGAGCTGACGGCGTTTATCAAGCGGATCCGCGATCAGTTCCATCTGACGGTATTTATGATCGAGCATCACATGAATCTGGTCATGGATATTTCCGACCGTATTTATGTCATTGATTTCGGTAAAATGATCGCGTCCGGCGTCCCTGCGGAAATTCAGAATGACCAGAGGGTAATCGACGCATATTTAGGGGTGGCTGAAGATGAGTAATATTTTGGAAATCAAAAATCTGGTGGTTTCTTACGGCGGCATCGAAGCGGTCAAAGGAATCTCCATGGAAGTGCCGCAGGGGCAGATCGTCACGCTGATCGGGGCGAACGGTGCGGGAAAAAGCACGACGCTGAAAAGCATTTCCGGCATTGTGCGCCCGAAAGAGGCTTCGATTCTGTTTGATGGCGAAGAAATGGTCGGAAAATCTCCCGACTATATCGTTTCCAAGGGCATCACACTGGTGCCTGAGGGCAGACGGGTATTCCCGAACCTGACGGTAATGGAAAACCTGAAAATCGGTGCGTACCTGCGCAAGGATAACCTGAAAGACGATCTGGAATATGTATTTCGCCTGTTCCCCAGACTCAAGGAAAGAGAATGGCAGATGGCGGGTACGCTTTCCGGCGGTGAGCAGCAGATGCTTGCGGTGGGGCGCGCGCTGATGAGCAAACCCAAGCTGATTATGATGGACGAACCTTCCTTAGGTCTGGCGCCTTTGGTGGTCAAGGATATTTTCCGTATTATCCAGACCATCAACGAAGAAGGTATTACGGTGCTGTTGATCGAGCAGAACGCGAATATGGCGTTAAAGATCGCACATAAGGCGTACGTCATTGAAACCGGCAAGATCACGATGGAAGGCACAGGGCTTGAGTTGCTGGAAAACGAGGAGATCAAAGAAGCTTATCTGGGCAAGAGCAAAAAATAAGAACGGAAGGGCTGTCGGAAATACCGACGGCTCTTTTTTTTCTGCCGTACGGGCGATCCGATTCCGGTGTATTTTGCGGCAAAAAAGTGACATAATATCTATGGAATTGGCATATTACCATGAAAGAAAAAATTTTTTTTCACGAAGAGAGGACGGAAAAAATCCTGATGATATAGGAAAATATCTGTTTCTTACGTCTTTTTTAAGAACATCCTAAAATTTTCCAAAACAGGTTTACATAGGTTGTCCTTCTTCGTATGATACTACCAAAGAAGGTAAGAGGGTACGGGAGGCGAAGAAAAACGATGAAAAAAACATGGAAACGCGCCTTAATCGCATTTGTGGTGCTGGTGGGCGTGGTGTTTTTGTGTTACCGCACGCCTGCGCACAGTCTGGAGGAAATGCTGCAAAGCGCCGCACAGAGGGGTGCGACACTGCTGTTGGACGAACAGACGCCTGCCGTATATACCGCAAAAGGCAGCGGATTTGACCTATTCGGGCATGGCGAAGCGGCGCAGTTATTCGATTTTTCGGACGAAACAGCGGATATTTCCATGCCGGACGATGGCAGAGCACCGTTTGCTTCGCTGCAGGATTTGATGGAATATCTGGATTGGGGCATACGGGACGAAACTCTGCGGGATTGGATTAAGCAGCTGCAGGAAGGTGACTACCGTTGGTGGGAATTTGTTTCGGAAAACGGTTCTGACCGTTTGGTGGTACTCTGGTCGTTTGCAGACGGCAGCTGTTTGTTTTACGAAAGCAACACATAAGACGGAAAGAAAGAGTTTTGGACAAAACCGATGCCGAAACTCTTTTTTTTGTCTGTTTTTTTGTGGAAGTCGGCGATGCTTGCCTCAGAAAGCGCGGCGTGCTATAATGCAGTAGCAAAACAGCGGAAAAACCCGTTTTTTCTTGAATTTCTGTATGACAACTGTCATGCTTTTATGTTATACTAATATGATAGAATATCTGTAAAAAAAAGCCGTAAGCAAAAATTGCAGCTGACGAGGTGTGTGTATGGAAAATTTGGAACAATGGATCGGGAATCTTGGGATCACAGAGTTCGTGTGGCCCACGGTGGGTATCCTGGACGTATTGGATATCCTGATTGTCGCCTATATCATTTATAAAATCATATTTTGGATCAAGGAAACCAGAGCATGGGTGCTGTTTAAAGGCATTTTGGTGATTTTTGCACTGGCTGCCATTGCATCTGTGTTGAAGCTCAATACCATATTATGGATTTTGTCGAATACGATCTCCATGGGTATTATCGCGCTGATCGTCATTTTCCAGCCGGAGCTGCGTAAAGCGCTCGAACAGCTGGGCAAAGGCGAGTTTTTCTCCTACTTTAACATCATTCGTTCCGATGAGCGCGGCAATGATAAACAGGCGGAACGTGTCAATGACGAGATCGTAAAAGCGGTGCAGAAAATGGGCGAGGCAAAAACAGGCGCCTTGATTTTGATAGAGCAGGAAGTGCCGCTGGGGGATTTTGAGCGCACAGGTATCCCGATCGACGCGTTGGTTTCCAGTCAGCTTCTGATCAATATTTTTGAGCATAATACACCGCTGCATGACGGGGCGGTCATCATTCGCAGAAACCGTGTGGCGGCGGCGACTTGCTTTTTGCCGCTGACAGACAGCAACGAGATCAGCATGGAACTGGGAACGCGCCACCGTGCCGCGATCGGTGCCAGTGAGGTTTCCGATGCCTTTGTGGTGGTGGTTTCCGAGGAAACGGGTGCCATTTCCATGGCAAGGGGCGGTGTGCTCTACCGCGGGCTGACGCCTGAGCAGCTCAAAGGAATGCTGACGCAGCCGCAGCGCACAACAGCCAAGCAAAAGCTTGTGCTTTGGAAAGGAAGGCGGAAATGATGATGAAAAAAATCCAGGAATTGATCACGAAGGATCTTGGCTGGAAGGTGCTTTCCGTCGTGATCGCGACTGCGCTTTGGTTTATGGTAATCAATATCAATCAGCCGGTGGATATTCGAAACTACAGCAGGAATATCACACTGGAAAATTTGGAAGAATTGGAAAGCTATGGTCTGACACTTACCGACATCGAGCAGGTGGAAAATACGAAAATTACGGTGCGGGTAAAGGCGCAGCGGACCTATCTGGACCGCTTGAGCCAAAATCCTTCTGCCATTAAGGCTTCGGTGGATTTATCCCGTTTGGTTAACTGCAGCGATGGGGAAACGGTTACGCTTGCCGTCAATGTGTCGATGCAGAATTATGCTTCCAGCTATGAGATCCTCAGCCGTTCACCGGCAACCATCGAGGTGAAGGTGGAAAGCCTTACGACAAAAGAAGTTCCCATTCAAGTCACAATGGACGGTGAATTGGAAGAAGGCGTGCTTGTTTCCGAGCCGACGCTGAGCGCGGAGCGTGTTTATGTCACAGGTGCGCGCAGTGCCGTAGAGCGGGTCGAAAGTGTGAGTGCGTTAGTCAGTGCGCAGACAGTGATGTCAGGCGGCAGCGCGACGGTACCTTTGACCGCCTGCGATGCTTCGGGCGCGCCGGTCAGTGAGGTTTCGCTCTCCGCCGGAAGCGTTACGGTTTCCTACAGCTTGTTGGAAACAAAAACGATCCCCGTGCGAGTGGAGATCACGGGAACTCCCGCACAGGGGTATACTGTCGGGGATATCAGCTGCTCCCCGGCATCGGTACAGATTACGGCAGATGCGGATACGCTTAATCGTGTGCATATGCTGCAGTTGGACGTGATCGATGTCAGCGGCATGAATCAATCGGAAACCTTCCGTTATTTCCTGTCGGAATATTTGCCGGAAGGCGTTCTGTTAGCAGAAGGGCAGGAAGAACAGATTGAAGTCAGCGTTGAGATATTGGAAGCGGAAGATGCCGAGCTGACGTTACAGGCATCACAGGTACAGTTGATCAATGAGCAGGACGGCTTCAGCTATGAACTGCAAAATAACCCCGTGCTGCATCTGCGCGGCACGCAGGAAGATTTGGAAGCGTTGGAGCAGTCGCATCTGCATGTGACGGCAGATGTATCCCAACTGTCGGAAGGTGAGCATACCGTAGCGGTTTCGGTCACCTTGCCCGATGGGATTTATCTGACAGAGGAAAGTACGGTCAGCGTACGGGTAACAGCGTTGCTGACGCAGGAAACGCAGACAGAATAAGCAAATCGAACGAAAAAAAACAAAACTTGCATATGCAGGAGGAAAGAACATGGGTAAGTTATTCGGCACAGACGGTGTGCGCGGTGTGGCAAATGTGGAACTGACGGGAGAGTTGGCTTTTCAGCTGGGGAGAGCCGGGGCGTATGTTTTGACGAAGGAAAAGAAACACGCACCGAGGATACTGGTCGCGATGGATACCAGAATCAGCGGGGATATGCTGGAAAGCGCGCTGACAGCCGGCATCTGCTCGGTGGGTGCGCATGCGATACTGGCAGGTGTGGTGCCTACGCCGGCGGTGGCATATCTGGTGCGGCATTACCGTTTGGACGCGGGGGTCGTTATCTCCGCTTCCCATAACCCGGTGGAATATAACGGCATTAAATTTTTCAATGCACAGGGGTATAAATTAAGCGATCAGCTGGAAGATGAGATCGAGGAGATCATTTTAAGCAGACAGGGGATTCTTCCCGCGCCGACAGGTGCTATGATCGGTACGAAATCCGTTGCGGAGGAGGCGTTAGACGATTATATCGCGTTTTTACGTCATACGACAACGGCGAAATTTGGCGGCATCAAAGTGGCTTTGGACTGTGCCAACGGTGCGGCGTATAAAGCGGCGCCGCTTGCGCTGTTAGACCTTGGCGCCGGGCTTTGTATCATTCATAACGAGCCGGACGGCACCAATATCAATGAGCAGTGCGGCTCCACACATATCGAGGATCTGTGTGCGTTTGTCAAAGAGATGCAGGCGGATATCGGTTTTGCCTTTGACGGAGATGCGGACCGCTGTCTGGCGGTAGATGAAAACGGTCAGCTGATGGACGGGGATAAAATCCTTGCGATCTGCGGAAAATACATGAAGGAACACGGCGCGCTGCAAAAAGATACGGTCGTCGGCACCGTTATGAGTAACCTCGGACTGACATTGATGGGCAGAGAACACGGCATTACCATCAAACAGGCGAGTGTGGGAGATCGCTATGTACTGGAGCAGATGCTTGCGGAAGGCTATAACTTGGGCGGCGAGCAGAGCGGACATATCATATTTTTGGATCATAATACCACGGGTGACGGCATTTTGACCGCGATCCAGCTGTTGACTGTGATGAAGCGCACAGGGAAAAAAGCTTCCGAGCTTGCTTCTGTGATGGAAACACTGCCGCAGGTATTGGTCAATGCCAGAGTGGATAACAGTAAAAAGAACCGTTATCTGGAAGTGGAAGAAGTGGCGGCGGCGATTCGTGTACTGGAAGAAAAATTCTCCAAAGACGGACGTGTACTGATCCGCACTTCCGGCACAGAGCCTTTGGTGCGTATTATGATCGAAGGCAAAGATACGGCGCTGATGCGCCGCGAGGCGGAAGCGCTGGCAGCTTTGATGGAAGAAAAAATGAGATAATCGCACAAAAAAACCGACATCTCTTTTGCAGAGGCGTCGGTTTTCTGATGAAGAAAAAAGGTATGCGGCATCAGTTTGCCATGGTGGAAGTGTTGATACCTTCCATCAGGCTGTCACGAGAAGTGCCGTCATCAATGGTACCGCCGTTGACACCGTAGCCGTCCCAGTAGATATTGCCGCCGATTCCGTCGGAAACATAGGTGTTGTAGCCGTCGGTACGGCTGTCGTAACCATAGCCGTTCATGGTGGTTCCCATGTTGTCGACGTTGTTTGTGATATTATCTTTCACACGTTCGGCGCCGTTTTTGATATCTTCTTCTACACGGTCGGTGTATCCTTCTACCGCGCCGCCAAGGCTGGTGCCGGTGCTTTTGGAACAACCGCAGACAGAACAGATAAGCATTGCCAAAACAGCGGCTGTGATCAGTTTTGTGGATCTCATCGAGATATCCCTCCTTTTTTTGCAAAACAAAAGATTGCGTGATTACTATTTGCTTGGGCGGTAAAAATCATACGGAACTTTCTTTGCCAACTGTATTTTGGCAAAGAAGGCATGGATTTCCTTTTAAAAAATGACGAAACGAAACGATACCATAAAAAAACAGGACAGCAGGCTGTGAAAAAAAGGAGGTTTGAGGCAAATGAGGCAGGAAAAACGGACAAGTGGTGTATTGTTGCACATTTCCTCTTTGCCGTCGGCATATGCAGTGGGGGATATGGGAAAGGACGCGTATGCATTTTTATATCGGCTCAAAGAGGCGGGGCAGGGGCTTTGGCAGGTACTGCCGCTGCAGCCGTTGGGTTTTGGCGGCTCGCCGTATCAGAGTAATTCCGCTTTTGCGCTGGAGCCGTTATATATCAGTCTGGAACTGCTTGCGGCAAAAGGGCTGCTTGCACCGGAGGACTTGCCGGAGGAAGTACCGTTTGGCAAGGCGGACTATGCGCTTGCGAAAGAAGTGAAATATCCCTGTTTTCGGCAGGCGTTTGCGGCATTTTCCGAAAAACGAGAAACCGATTTGGCGTTGGATACGGCATATCGTACTTTTTTGCAGAAAGAAGCCTATTGGTTGGAGGACTACTGCCTGTTTTCTGCTTTGCAAGAGGAAATTTTGAAAGAACGGGCAGAAAAGGAAGATACTGCGGCATGGGAGGATTTTCTGGCGGAAGCGGAAGGCAGTTTATCCGAGGAAGCGGCAAGGGATCATTTTCGGCAGGCGGTATGGGTCAGCTGGCCAAAAGCGCTGCAAAAACGGCAGCCTGCCGCTTTGCGCAAGGCAAAAAAACGACTGGAGCGGGAAATGGCATTCACCGCCTTTTTGCAGTTTATTGCGCACAGCCAATGGCGGCAGCTACAAGATGCGGCGGCAGAAAACAACATCAAGATCATCGGTGACGTACCGATATTCGTGTCGTACGACAGTGCGGACGTATGGGCGCACAGGGGATTGTTTCAGCTGGACAGCAAAGGTTTTCCGTTGGCGGTGGCAGGCGTTCCGCCCGATTATTTCAGTCAGACGGGGCAGCTTTGGGGCAATCCGCTCTATGATTGGGCAAAACACGCCAAGGAAGGCTATCGCTGGTGGACGGAGCGAATGCGGCATATGCTTGCGAGTGCGGATTTGGTACGGCTGGATCATTTCCGCGGCTTTGAAAGCTATTGGTCGATTCCTTTCGGCGCAAAGACCGCGCAGGAAGGCAAGTGGGAAAAGGGCCCCGCAGATGCGTTTTTTGCGGCACTGGAAAAAGAGCTTGGCACCCTGCCTTTGATCGCGGAAGATTTGGGCATCATTACGCAGGAAGTGGCGGCACTGCGTGAGCGGCTGAAACTGCCGGGTATGCGTATTTTACAGTTTGCTTTCGGGCAGGATCCAAACCATATTTATCTGCCGCATCGGTATGAAAAAAACACTGTGGTCTATACCGGTACACACGATAACGATACGATAGTCGGCTGGTATGCGTCCGCCGCGGAGAAGGAAAAAGACCATTTTCGCCGTTATCTCAATGTCAGCGGGGATTCGCCCGCGTGGGATATGATTCGCTTAGCGATGAGTTCTGTGGCGGATATGGCAGTCTTTCCCCTACAGGACGTATTGGAGTTAGACAGCGGTTGGCGCATGAATACACCGGGGACGGTGGAGAATAACTGGCGGTTTCGCTTTCAGTGGCAGATGTGGCAGGAAGGGTACACGAACGGGCTTCGTTATTTGAGCGAATTATTCGGCAGAATGCCGCAGGAGAAAGCGCAAGAGGACTGAAGCTGCCGCGCTTTGGCAAAAACGCGTTTTTTTGCTTGAAGAAGGCGGCCTTTTGTAGTATCATAAAGCGATATATAGGAAAAACTACCGGATATAAGGAGGACGAATCAACTATGTGCGGTATTTGCGGCTTTACCGGAGAGCTTGTCACTTCGGAGGAGATTTTAGAGCATATGATGGAAAAGATTTTTCACCGCGGTCCCGACAGCGGCGGAAAACATATCGATACAGGCATTGCGATGGGATTTCGCCGTCTGAGTTTTATCGACCTGACCGGCGGAGATCAGCCGATCTATAACGAAACAAGAGATATGGTCATCACATTTAACGGCGAGATCTATAACCATCAGGAATTAAGAGAGGAACTGCTGCAAAAAGGGCATACCATGCGCAGTAATGCCGATACGGAAGTACTGCTGCACGGCTATGAGGAATACGGCGAAGCGCTGCTGCCAAGACTGCGCGGTATGTTCGCATTTGTGATTTGGGACGCGAAGAAGAAAACGCTCTTTGGCGCAAGGGACTTTTTCGGTATCAAACCGTTTTACTACGCGCTGTATCAAGGGCAGATGATTTACGGCTCCGAGATCAAGAGTATCCTCGAGTATCCGGGGCTGCCCAGAGAGGTCAACCGTGACGCGCTGGAAAATTATCTGACGTTTCAGTACAGCGTACTGCCGGAAACTTTTTTCAAAGGCATTTTTAAACTGCCGCCTGCGCATTGTTTTACATTTTGCGAAGGAAACCTGACGGTAAAGCGCTATTGGGAGCCTGTGTTTGAGCCGGACGAAAGCAAAACGCTGACAGAATGGATCGATGAGATCGATGCCGCGATGCAGGACTCCGTAGAAAAACATAAAATCAGCGACGTAGAAGTCGGCTCTTTTCTTTCCAGCGGTGTAGACAGTTCTTATGTTGCCGCGACATTCCACGGGGATAAGACATTCACCGTTGGCTTTGATTACGAAAAATACAACGAGATCGACTACGCGAAGGCGTTATCCGAAAAAATACAGATCGATAACTACAGCAAGCTCATTTCCACCAAAGAATACTGGGACAGCATTCCGAAGGTGCAGTACCATATGGACGAGCCTTTGGCGGACGCTTCCGCGATTGCGCTGTATTTTGTCAGCAAAACGGCTGCCGAGCATGTGAAGGCGGCGATGAGCGGCGAGGGCGCGGACGAATTTTTCGGCGGATACAATATCTACCGCGAGCCGCACGCGCTGCGACCCATTACCCGCCTGCCAAGACCTGTCAGAAAGGCAGTGGGTGCTTTTGCCAAACGCCTGCCGAATGTAAAGGGGAAAAATTACCTGATCCGCGGCAGCAAAGACCTGAGAGAGCGTTTTATCGGCAATGCCTTTATCTTCCCCGAGGAGCAAAGAGAGGCGATCTTGCGTGACCCGTCAGGGCGTTATCCGCATACGGAGCTGACGAAACCCTATTACGATAAGGTATCGCATCTGGACGAGGAAACGCAGATGCAGTATATTGATATGCATTTCTGGCTGATCGGCGATATTTTGTTAAAAGCCGATAAAATGAGTATGGCAAATTCTCTGGAGGTGCGTGTGCCGTTTTTGGATCGGGAAGTCTTTGATGTGGCAAGAAAAATCCCGACACGCTACCGCATTACGAAAGAGAATACGAAATTTGCGATGCGTCAGGCGGCGCATCGGTATCTGCCGGATATGGTGGCAGAGAAAAAGAAGCTGGGCTTTCCGGTGCCGATCCGTATCTGGCTGCGGGAGGACGCGTACTATCTGAAGGTGAAAGAAGCGTTCACATCACCTGCGGCGGCGGAATTTTTCCACACGGACAAGCTGGTGGAGCTTTTGGACGAGCACCGCATGCAGCATGCGGACAACAGCAGAAAAATCTGGACAGTTTATATGTTTTTGGTATGGCATAAAGTCTATTTTGAAGGCGGAGAGGCAGAAATCACCGCTATGAAATAAAAAAATGACTGCAAGATGCTTTCAGGAGCAGGAATCAGCCTGCGCACGGAAAAAAATGACCGTGCGCAGGCTTTTTTTCCTATGGCATAAAATCCTGTTTTCTCTGCCATACTATGGAAAAACAGAAAAAAAGGTGGAGAGAGCATATGAAGCATATGGCATGGCAGACGCATCTGGTAGGGATCGTGACAGGATTTGCCAACGGACTGTTCGGCAGCGGCGGCGGCACGATCGTAGTGCCTGCGATGGAGCGGTTTCTTGATGTGGAAGAACACCGTGCGCACGCTACGGCGTTGGCGGTGATTTTGCCGCTGAGCCTGCTTTCGTTGGGGATATACCTTTGGAAGACGGAACTTGCGTGGGAAATTGCGCTTTGGGCAAGTGCGGGAGGCGTAGCAGGCGGTTTTGTGGGGGCGAAACTTTTACGGCGTTTAAGCGGCGTATGGCTGCATCGTATCTTTGGGGTATGTATGTTGGCGGCCGCTGTGAGGATGATGTTATGATCGGGGCGGTAGTGGCAGGCTTTTTTGCGGGCATCGTCAGCGGTATGGGCATCGGCGGCGGTACGGTGCTGATCCCTGCACTTCTCTGGCTGTACGATCTGGAGCAGCAGACGCTGCAGGGCATCAATCTGCTGTATTTTGTGCCAACGGCGCTGATCGCGATCTATACCCACCTGCGGCAGAAAACGATCGCGGTCAAAATCGCGAAACCTTTGATATTTACGGGGCTTTTGGGTGCGGCGGCAGGCGCTTTTCTGGCGGTATATCTGGACGGCACGCTGCTGCGTAAGCTCTTCGGCGGTTTTTTGTGCCTGATGGGGCTGCGCGAGATTTTTGTGGCAGGCAGAAAGAAGCCCGCAAACGGGCAGACAAAAAATCCCCCTGCCGCAGGCAAACAAGAGCCATACGGCACAAAATAGCGAAGGTTTTATGCAAACCTTCAGACAAATGTAGATGCTTTTTTTGGCGGAGTATGGTACAATAAAAAAATAGATTGAACTTTTGCGTAAAACGATGAGAGGATGTGCAAACCAAAGATGCATCTGGGCGACGAGATCTACATCAGCGATACGGTGACGGACGTGGAAACGGCGGTGTATGCCCTGCGGCGGGAGGTTCCCGTGTTTCGGCTGTGGTGTGTCTGTTTGCATGAAGATCGTCTGGAAGTGCAAAGCGCAAGATCGTTATGTACCCCTTACGGCAAAAGCCGTGACTGGCTGATCCTCGGCATTGCGATGGGCAGAAAAAACGCAGTGGAACTTTTGCTGCAAATTGCCAAAGATGCCGCCGCGCAAGGGCTTAGTATGACAGATCAAAGGCAGTGGGCGCGTCTGGTCATGACAGAGGCAGACGCGGCGCAGGAAAGGCAGAGATAGCCTATGGGTTGGAAGATATTGTTTGGACTGTTGACGGTACTGAAATGGATCGGTATTGTGCTGCTGGGTCTGATCGCGTTGGTATTGTTGGTATTGTTGGTGGTACTGCTTTGCTCAATACGCTATCAAGTGCAGGCGCAGCAGTCGCCCGAACCAAACGGACAAGCCGAGGTGCGTTGGCTGTTCGGTGCGCTTTACGTTCTGGCGCGCTATCAGGAAGGAAAGTTAGAGCTGACCGTCAGATTATGCGGCAAAACCATTCTCGGTGAGGGGAAAAAAGAAAAAAAGAAGAAAAAACGGAACAAAACTGCCGCAAAAAAGGTGCAAAACGCACCGATCGCGGCAAGAGAGAGGACCGATGCGCCAACACCGCCTGCGCAGAGGAAAGAAAAGGCAGACACTTTGCCCTTAGAAGCGCAAGAAAAGCCTTCTTTGCAAGAAAAAGCGGAAGAAAAGGAAGATTCTCTTTTGCAGCAGGAGCCGCCCTTGGAAAAAGAAAAGGAACGCGTTGCCGCGGCGGAAGAAAACAGACCCTCTGCCGGGATCAGACGGGTGAAAGTATCACACATCGCACCGGACAACGCGCCTGATACACAGGAGCCTGCGAGGGAGGCAAGCTGTGAGGAAAAACAGGCGGAGGAAGAAGGCTTGTCGATCCGTTATTTTCTGCAGATGGAGGAGAAGAAGGAGTTAGCGGCGGCGTTTGGCAGATTGCTTCGGCGGCTGATGAAAGGCGTTTTGCCGAAAGATTTTTCTCTTTCCGGCACATTTGGCACGGGGGACCCTGCCGCGACGGGATATTTGTTGGCGGCTGCGGGGATCGCGAAAGCAAAATTCGGGGAAAATCTTCAAATACGGGGGGATTTTTCCAAAGCGACAGCAGAGGATATTTCTGTACGGGTCAAAGGGCGCATCAGATTGGGATATTTGGCATGGGCAGGCATGGCGTTTGTATGTGCAAAGCCTGTTCGGCGCATCATAAAAACCATTTGGAAAGGACGCAGGTGAGAAGGGCATGGGAAAAGAATTTCAGGATTCTTTGGAAGTATTGTTTCAAAAAGTCGATGATTTGGTATCTACCAAAACCGTGGTGGGCGATGCGATCGTTTTAGGAGAGGTAACACTTTTGCCGCTGATCGAGGTTTCGGTCGGCGTGGGTGCGGGCGCGCAGCAGCAAGGCAAGCAAAACACGGCAGGCGGTATGGGCGCGAAGATCACACCTTCTGCGGTATTGGTGATCCGCGGTGGCTCCGTACAGATGATCAATGTTAAAAATCAAGATGCGGTCAGCAAGCTGATCGATATGGCGCCGGGTGTTGTGGATCGTCTGGACTTTGCCTCTGTTTTTAGCGGCAGGAAAAAAGACGAGCCTTCTGTGAAGTTTGAAGAAGAAACCATTGTGGAAGATTGACGCAAGGAAGGGGGAACCGATATGGAAACCCTGTTGGAGTTTTACGATAAAGATGTTTTGAAAAATATCATGGCGGTTTTGACGCTGCGGCCGAAAAAAGTCATTTTTCTGTATGATAAGGAAATACAGGATCTGACTTGCTTTCGCAGTCTGGAAAAATGCTTTCAGCGGCATATGCCGCAGATCAAACTGGAAACGTATCCGATCAATATTTTATCGCTGAATCAGATCTACAGCACCACCTGCCGTCTGATCGAAAGAGAAGGTGCGGAAGGCTTTGCGATGGAGCTGACAGGCGGCAGCGAGCTGATGATGATCGCGGGCTATAAGGCGGGCAGTGAAAAAGGTGTCAAGCTGCTTTACACAGAATTAGCGAGCAAATCCATTCTGGATTTGGACAGGGAAGAAGTGGTGGCAAAGACCATACAGCTGACATTGGAGGATTTTGTGGACGCCAGAGGCGCCTGCTTTATCGGCGAGTCGCATAAACCGCCCGCAGAGGATCGGTATGACGCGATCTTGCGCATGGCAAGGTATTTATTCCGCCATTTATTTGAATGGAAACCGACTTGCAGTTTTTTGCAGGTGGTGGTATCCCGCCTGCAGCCCAATGAAATGTATGTCAACAGCAAAAAACAGGTCAGCATGAAAAACGGGAAAAAGGCTTGGGCGAATGAACATATTTTATTGGAACTGGAGCGAAACGGTTTCATCAGCGGACTGGTAATCGAGGAGCATCGGGTGCGCTTTCGCTTTACTTCGAAGGAAAATAAGCAGTACTGTATCAATTACGGGGTATGGCTGGAGTTATATGTCTATGTTTCTGCCGCAAGATCCGGCGCGTTTCAGGACGTGAAGCTCGGCACGATGATCGACTGGGACGCTTACGACGGCGTGACGATGGCGGGCAATGAGATCGATGTGATATTGATGGAAGACTCTTTACCGGTATTCATTTCCTGCAAACTGCGCGATGCCGATACTGCCGCGCTCAATGAGCTTTTGATCGCGAAAAAGCGGTTGGGCGGCTGGTTTTCGAAGGGTGTCATCGTCACATACAGTCGGGAAAAACGAGAGCATACCGGTACATATAAACGAGCGCAGGAGCTGGGATTGGAGCTGTTGGACGCAGACGATATTCTTGCCGAGGATTTTGAGCAAAGACTGGTCGATACCATCAAAGGACATGATCTGGTCAGCCTGAAGTGGAAGAAAGTATAAAAAAAGAGGAGCGGCTATGGCGAAGAAAAACAACCGCAATACGAAAAGCAAAATCGTTTCCGCGGCATGGAAACTGTTTTATGAACAGGGCTACGATGATACGACCATTGAGGAGATCGTGGAGAAATCCGGCACGTCAAAGGGTTCGTTTTACCACTATTTCAGCGGCAAAGACGCCCTGCTCAGTTCCCTTTCCGATCTGTTTGACGACCGTTACCAGCAGCTGATGGGGCAGATCCCCGCGCAGATGAACAGCTTTGAGAAGCTGATGTTACTGAATCAGGAGCTGTTTCGCATGATGGACGATACGGTACCGCTTTCTTTGGTCAGCCGGCTGTATTCTTCCCAACTGACAACGGCAGGGGAGAAACATTTGCTCGATCATAACCGTGTGTACTACAAACTGCTGCGCCAGATCACGGCGGAAGGGCAGCAGCGCGGGGAGATCAGACAGGATATTTCCGTTAATGATTTTATCAAAGCCTATGCGCTGTGTGAGCGGGCGCTGATCTATGACTGGTGTCTATGCAACGGGGAGTATTCTTTGACGCAGTACGCCAGACAGATGCTGCCGATGTTTTTGAACGGTTTTCGCGGCGCGCAGCAATGAAAAGCAATAAAAAATGACAAAAAAGCAGGGAGAAAAATAATATTTTTAAAAATATCCCTGCTTTTCGTTTGTCTATCGTACAGTAATAAAACCTATGAAAATATGGGTTTTTAATATTTATTAGATATAAAGTATAGTATTTATTCTATACTGTATTCTGTATTTCAGTCTAATTTTAGTTATGGTATAATTACCGATATTGCATTTTCGGCAGAAAGCAAACAGAAAGGGAAAGAGGTAAGAAAAAACATGACAACACAATTTTATATCATGTTGGCCATCGTGGTTTATCTGGTGGTCGTTCTGGGCATCGGTATTTATTGCTCCAGACAAAATAAGAATGTAGACGATTTCTATTTAGGCGGCAGAAAACTGGGACCGTTTGTCACTGCCATGAGCGCGGAGGCTTCCGACATGAGCAGCTGGCTTTTGATGGGTCTTCCCGGTGTGGCATACTTAAGCGGTGTGGCTGACGCGGCATGGACAGCGATCGGTCTTGCGATCGGTACCTACGTCAACTGGCTGATCGTGGCGAAGCGGATCCGTATTTATTCCCATGTGGCGGATAATTCCATTACACTGCCGGATTTCTTCTCCAGAAGATTTGAAGATGATAAGAATATTTTGATGTGTATTGCGGCTATTGTGATCATCATATTCTTTATTCCGTATACCGCTTCCGGCTTTGCTGCCTGCGGTAAGTTGTTTGCCAATATTTTTGAAGTGGATTATGTGACGGCGATGCTCATCAGTGCGATCGTCATTGTAGGCTATACCGCAAGCGGCGGCTTTTTGGCTGCCAGCACAACGGACTTTATCCAGAGTATCGTAATGACGGTAGCGCTGATCGTGGTGCTGCTGTTTGGCATCAGCTCTGCCGGCGGTTGGGACGCGGTGATGGAAAACGCGAAAGCACTGCCCGGTTATTTGAGTTTGACGGAAACTTACAGCGTTGCGGAACAGGCGGCAAAACCTTATGGTACGCTGACGATTTTCTCCGTATTGGCATGGGGTCTGGGTTATTTCGGTATGCCGCATATCCTGTTGCGTTTCATGGCGATCGAGGATAAGGAAAAACTGAGCATTTCCAGAAAAATCGCTACGGTTTGGGTCGTGATCTCTATGTCTGTTGCCATTTTGATCGGTATTATCGGTTATGCCGTATCTCAGGCAGGTGCGATCGAAGTGCTGGAAGGCACCAATTCCGAGGCGATCATTGTAAAAATCTCCGATTTGCTGAGTACATACGGTGTATTCCCCGCATTTTTGGCAGGTGTGATTCTTTCCGGTATTCTGGCATCTACGATGTCCACAGCGGACTCTCAGCTGTTGGCTGCGGCATCCAGTGTTTCGCAGAATCTGATCCGCGGTTTCCTGAAAATTCAAATCAGTGAAAAAACAGCGATGATCGTTGCCAGAATCTCCGTTATCTTGATTTCCGTCATTGCGGCATTTATCGCAAGAGATCCTGACAGTTCCGTATTCGGTATCGTATCGTTCGCATGGGCTGGCTTTGGTGCTTCCTTCGGTCCTGTGGTGCTGTTTGCACTGTTCTGGAGAAGAAGTAACCGTCAGGGCGCTTTGGCAGGTATGATCTGCGGCGGCGCGATGGTATTCATCTGGAAATATTTGATTGCGCCGATGGGCGGCGTTTGGGGAATTTACGAATTGCTGCCTGCATTTATCGTAGCTTGCGTTGCGATCGTTGTGGTAAGCCTTTTGACCGCACCGCCTTCCGAGCGTATCTGCAAACAGTTTGATGAAGTCAACGAACTGTGCAAAAAATAAAATGAATCAGAGTAAAAAGTCCTTCGTACGGTGCGTGCGAAGGATTTTTTTTGCCCTGTGGAAACGGTCCCCAAAAAAGCAGTGTTTTTTGCCTGCTGAGGGGGAAAAGTATGGGAAAGAATAACGTATCAGGCGCAAAAAAAGACGGAAGGGGATAAACGGAAACTGTTTTTTCGAATTTGTATCAGCGATGCAAAAAAACCTTCTATGGTATCAGCACTTGACTTTTTTGGGGTATTTTTCGAAAAAAAGGGCGGTGCTGCCCCTAAAAAAGGCAGCCAAAAAAAGAGCCGTGGAAATAAATTCCACGACTCTTGCAAGGTATCAAATGATCTGCTTAGTGATAAGCACGATACAGGAAAGTGATGATCTGCTCTCTCGGGCAAGTCTGATCGGGAGAATAGGTATCCTCGCCGGTTCCTGCTGTGATGCCGTTTGCCAATGCCCACGAAACTGCGCTGTTTAACTCGCCTGTGGCAGGAACATCACTGAAAGTTGCGGCTTCTGTAGCGGGAGAACCTGCTGCGCGATACAGATAGATCGCCATTTCACCGCGGTCACAGTAGGTCGCGGGATCAAAGGTAGCTGCTTCCGCCTCGGTGATGACACCGTTCTGGTATGCCCACAGAATGGGTTTGTAGTAGTAAGCGCTTGTGTCCGCATTCGGGAAAGGATTTTCCTGTGCAGTGGGTTCGGGTTTTTCCAATGCGTTCCACAGGAAAGTCAAGATCTCGATGCTGCGGCAAGTCTGTTTCGGAGAGAAAGTCGTTGCGCTGGTGCCGCCTGTGACACCGTTTTCCACTGCCCACGCAACGGGTGCTGCATAGTATGCATCAGCGGGGACGTCCACAAATTTGGTTGTTGTAGCAGCAGGCTGCTCTGCCGCGGGTGCTTCTTCTTCGCCCATGACATGAACGACTCTGGTGTTTACATCAAATACAGCCATAGGACCGAAGTCATACGCGGTCAGGGCATAATACCCTTCTTCTTCCAAAACGATCGGACCGGTGTAGCATTTGATCGGGTAGTCATACTCATTGTCATATGCCAAGGAAACGGTGACATCTTTGTTGGAATCAGAAAGATCGATACCTGTTGTTTCCGCAGCGGTGCTATAAAGAATGCCGTTTTCCACTTTTGCGGTGCAGAAATAGTAAGCATTCACCGCATTCAGATAAAATACCTGACCGGGTTCTACCTGATAGATTTCTACCGTTTCCCCGGAATAGATTGCGGTATTATCATTGCCTGTCATGTCAAAATCCTCGGTCACTTTTGCGCTTTCTGTTCCGATCACATTTTGAATGATGTAGTACGGTGCGTCATTGCCGCCTCTGTCCACGCTGACAACATTCTCAGCGGCAGATGCGGGCATACACAGACCCAATGCCATTACCGCTGTGGCGATCAGCGCCGTAATTTTTTTGCATTTCATAAAAATAACCCCCTTTTACGTCCTTTTTTTACAAAGATCCCCGAAACACTGTTCCCCTTTTTTTGTGATACAAGCGTCCAAGGTACTCTTATTATAGAATAAGGAATAGGGAAAACGCAATCCGTTTCCTGCATTTTCCGATGATTTTTTGTTTGATTTCAGAACTATTTTGCTGCTTTTGGCGCAAAACGGATAACAAGAAGCTTTTATAAAAAAAGTGTCTTCCGAAAGCGATCGAAAGACACAAACCATGCAATTTAGTAAAAAATCAAACATTAAAGCGGAACAGGATCACATCACCGTCTTTGACGACATATTCCTTACCTTCCGAGCGTACCAGACCCGCTTCTTTTGCGGCATTATAACTGCCAAGACGCATCAGGTCGTCATATGCCACCACTTCCGCACGGATAAAGCCGCGTTCAAAGTCGCTGTGGATCTTTCCTGCCGCCTGCGGTGCTTTGGTGCCTGCGGGAATGGTCCAAGCACGGCTTTCCTGTGGTCCTGCGGTCAGATAGCTGATTAGCCCCAGCAGTTGATAGCTTGCGGCGATCAAGCGGTCCAGACCGCTGTCAGCGACACCCAGATCTGCCAAAAATTCTTTTTTGTCCGCTTCGTCCAGATCCGCGATCTCTTCTTCGATTTTTGCGCATAATACGAATACTTCACTGCCCTCTTTTGCGGCAAATTCGCGTACTTTCGCAACAAAAGGATTGCTCTTGCCGTCATCTGCCAGATCTTCTTCCGCAACATTTGCCGCATACAGCACGGGTTTTGCGGTCAAAAGTGTCAGGCTTTCCACAAAAGCCTTGTCTTCCGGTGTTTCCATCTCGATGGCACGGGCAGAAACACCTTGTTCCAGTCCATCTTTCAGTTTTTCCAGAATTTCCAGCTCGTGACGCATGGTTTTATCGGATTTTGCCAGTTTGGTCACTTTCGCGATACGGCGTTCCAGGATCTCCAGATCGGAAAATACCAGTTCCAGCTCAATCGTTTCGATATCGCGGATCGGGTCGATGGAGCCGTCCACATGCACCACATTGGTATCCTCGAAACAGCGTACCACATGTACGATCGCGTCCACTTCACGGATATGGGAGAGGAATTTATTGCCTAAGCCCTCGCCTTTGCTTGCGCCGCGTACCAGACCTGCAATGTCTACAAATTCAATGACGGCGGGGGTTGTCTTGGCGGAGTCATACAGCTCTGTCAGTTTGGTCAGACGCTCGTCCGGCACGGTTACGATACCTACGTTAGGGTCGATCGTGCAGAAAGGGTAATTGGCAGCCTCTGCCTTACCCAGCGTCATGGAATTGAATAATGTACTTTTGCCCACGTTGGGCAGACCAACGATACCTAATTTCATGGGGTGAAAACTTCCTTTCCGTTTGACTGTGTTCTATGAAAAATCCATGTTGTGTCTACATAAGAACAGACAGAGCGCCGTGTAAGGGGAAAAACTCTGTCATACGGTTGTTATTATATCGAAAGCCGTATCCGACTGCAAGGAAAAAACGCAAAAAACAGCTTTTTTTCAGTATTTTTTTCGCAAAAAGAGGGATTTTAATACAAACAGAGCCGCACAGAGGATCCCGCAGACAAAAATCGTCTGCTGCTCTTTTTTTGTGATATAACAGCCGTTTTGCGGCGACGGTTTGATCTCATCGACTCGTATTTTTTGGAAAGACATGGAAAAACGCCTCCTTTTTTTCCCTTCCTTATTTGACAGCGCTTTTTTTTTCTGATGTTATCATACCAAAAACGCAAAGCGGTGGCAAGGCAGGTACGAAGTTTGTTTTTTTGAAACATATCTGCCAGTTCTTTTTTTCATAGAAGATGCGCCGAGTGGGAAAGATGAAACAAGAAAGGTGGTGGCATCACAAATGAAACGAATGGCAGTTTGGTTTCTCCTTTGTGCAGTATGCCTCAGCGGCTGTGCAAGTATGCGTGTGGGTGCCGATCTTTCTGCCACACGCGAGCAGCAAAGCGCGCCGCCAAGCGAAACGGCGCAGGAGAGGGCGGCAAAAATTAAAGAAGCACTTTTGCAAACAGACGGAATCGTTTCAGCTGCCGTGGTGATCGAGGGCGGCACGGCGATCATTGGTCTGACGTTAGAACAGGGGGGAAACGAGCAGGCATTAAAAAGGGAAGCGGACCGCGCGGCAAGGGAAGCGGACGAAGCGGTGGAGCATACATCGATCACATCCAGAGGATCGCTTGTGACAATGATACAGCAGTTAGAGGAAGAAAAATCCGCAGGTGCATAAAAAAACAGGCAAGCCCGAAAGGCTGCCTGACAGGGTGTCGAAAAAGTCGACACCCTGACGTCAAAGGCTCATTTCATTCAAGCCTTTGACGAGTTGACAGAAGTATAAAGCTCGAAGTTCCATCGGCTAAAAGCCTTGAAACTTCGGCTTTTCCTCGTCGGAAATAAATTCCGACTGCGGATTCC
>CALWRB010000034.1 GCA_944383855.1 uncultured Lachnospiraceae bacterium | reverse complement strand
GGGCGCAAGTATTTTGCTGATGAATACAGACGGTATTTTAGTTATGACTTCTCCAGGCATCAGCGAAGCATTGTTGGGACAGGTTATGCAGGAGGATTTGTTTCGCGCGGTATTGGAAGGCAATATCGTAACGATGGAGAGCAAGATCAGCGGTGCGTTTGAAGTGCCGATGTTAGTGGTAGGTTACCCGATTATGCAGGGGCAGATGGCAGGCATCTTTATGTGCCGACCGATGCCGGAGATCGAAAAATCCCTACAGGATATGTATAGTGCGGGTGCGTTATGTCTGGTGCTGGTGCTGTTATTGGGGATTTTGGCAAGTTATCTGACTTCCCGCAGAATGACGGCGCCGCTGTTAGAGATGAACCAAGCGGCAAAAATTATTGCAAACGGGAATTTTGATCAAAGAGTACGTATCAAGAGTCAAGACGAAATGGGGCAGCTTGCGGAAAGCTTCAATCATATGGCGGAGAGCTTGGAAAATTACGAAAAAACCAGACGTGATTTCATCGCGAATGTATCGCATGACCTGCGCTCGCCGCTGACCAGCATACAGGGCTTTTTGACGGCTGTCATTGACGGGACGGTACCGCCGGAAAAACAGAACCATTACCTCAATATTGCGTTGGAAGAAACTTATCGGCTGTCTAAAATTGCGGAAGGTATTGTGGACATGAGCCGTGCGCAGGACAGTAAGGTGACGCTGCAATGGGAAGAATTCGACATCAATGAGGTGATTCGCGCTAACATCAGTGCGATGGAACCGCAGTTAAACCAGAAAAATATTGTGGTAAAGGCATTTTACGAAAGTCAGAAAACCATTGTGCGTGCCGATCGGGATAAGATCATGCGAGTGGTGCATAATTTACTGGAGAATGCCGTGAAGTTTTCGCCGGAGAATAGCGAGATACAAGTGGAAACCACTTTGTCCGAAAGAAGGAAGGTACTGGTTTCCGTCAAAGATCAGGGCTGCGGTATCAGCAAACAGGATCAAAGATACATTTTTGACCGCTTTTATAAAGCCGATACTACGCGTAATGCAGATAAAGTGGGCAGTGGTCTGGGTCTTTCCATTGTAAGGGAGTTTATTTATGCGCATGGAGAGCAGATCGCAGTGAAAAGCGAAGAAGGAAAAGGCGCGGAGTTTATCTTCTCTTTGCAGTTAGCGGATTAAACAACGCAAAGTCGAAAAGGAGAGCGAAAAAAGTATGTCCAAAATAGAAAAAAGTGCGAAAAAACGCATTTTTGAGATTATACAGATCGGTGAGGAGCGAGATCTGCTGAGCCGGGTTTTTGATTTTGCGGTGATGTTTGCAATACTGCTGCATCTGGCATGCGATATCGGACGGACCTATCCTACGGCGGCATGGCTGACAGCGACTATGGACCATATGCAGAAAATCACAGCGGCGTTATTTACTATAGAATACCTGCTCAGACTTTGGACGGCGGACTATCTTTATCCCAAAAGCCGCCTGCCGTTTCTGCGCTATGTCTTTTCTTTGGACGGCATCATCGCGGTGCTGATTTTACTGCCTTTTTATACCCCGTTACCCATTCCGCCCGGCATCATTGCGTTTCGCATTTTCCGCGTGATGCGGATACTGCGGCTGTTTCGCGTGAATCGTTATTACGATGCGCTGCATGTGATCGCTGAGGTGCTCAAAGGGTGCAAAAATCAGCTGCTGAGCTCGGTATTTATCCTATTTGTGCTGATGATGGCGGCATCGCTGCTGATTTACGGTGTAGAACATGAGGCGCAGCCGGAGGTGTTTCGTAATGCCTTCAGCGGTTTCTGGTGGGCAGCGTCTGCGCTTTTGACGGTTGGTTACGGGGATATTTACCCGATCACGGCAGCGGGGAAAATTCTGGGAATTATATTGACATTTTTAGGTGTCGGCATGGTGGCGATCCCGACCGGTATTTTATCGGCGGAGTTTATGCAGCGCCATAATGCGATTTCCGCAGAGAGAGGGCAGGTTTGCCCACACTGTGGCAGAAGGCTTTCTTCCGAGGTGACTGTAGGCAGGCGAAAAAGACCTTTGGACAGAGATTAAAACTATCAAAAAAACAGCAGTGAACGAGATGGTACCGTTCGCTGCTGTTTTTTGATTGCCGGAAAAAAATCAGGCGGTTTGTGCTTGTTTGCGTTTGTCGCTGATCTTGCGGGCAAGGTATACGGCAGGTGTATCCGCAAGAGAAGTAAAGAAGAAAATGACATAGCTGGAAAGCATGATAGAGATCAATGTAGTGCTGTCGTAGGTACCGTAAAAAGCAAATAATGTATACAGCACGGTATTTAACAGCTGAGAGATCATAGTAGAGCCGTTATTGCGCAGCCACAGGAAACGGCGGCTGTCGTGGTATTTTTGTGCGGTAAATTTCCACCAAGAGTGATACAGCCAGACATCAAAAATCTGTGTGATCGCGTAAACGACCAAAGATGCCAGCAGCATTCTGGGGGTATTGGTAAAGATGGTGTGGAAGGCTTCGCCTGCCCAGTCGTTGGGACTGAGTATGTAGTGTAACCAGGACTGACTGATGACAAGGAATACCAAAGAGGCAGCAATGCCGATATAGACCGCTTTTTGTGCGGCAGCTTTGCCTTCGGTTTCGGAAAGGATATCCGTCACCAGAAAAGTAGAGGCAAAGAGAATATTGCCTAATGTCATTTCCATGCCGAAAGCGTCAACCAACAGCAGCACTTCGATATTTGCGGTAATGGTGGCAAAAACGGTAAAGCAATACAGCCCCGACTTGCCAAAAAGACGATACCATAAAACGGTACTGCCGAATAAAAAAATCAAAGAACCAATCAACAAAATTTCATTCATTTTCAGGACCTCCTACGCCAAAATCAGTATTGTGCAGCAAAATATCTACACGGGGATTGGTTTGATATAGGGGATAGACGTCTTTGATAAACGCAGAGATCACGTCAGTGTCCGGGTGGACGGAAGTGGTGTTTTCCTCCATGATATTGACGCAGACGCGCTGAAAATGAACAAGTCCTGTTTCAATATCTGAAATCATGGAAGAAACGCTTTGCCCGCTCAAGCCGAACAGCAGGCAGCACTCATCAAAGCCTTCCGCGATCTTTGCGGGATCTGTCTGGGAAATCCCCTTGTGTAGAATTTCCTCACGATAAGTGGCATCGAAGGTTTCCACACCGATTTTGATGTGCAGCGTGACACCTGCTTCGGCAAAGCGTTCCCGTAAAGGCGCGATGGCATTGCGGTAAAGGTAATGACATTCAAAATGAAGGGTGGTGATGCCTTTTTCGCGGCAGACCTTTCGGATCAGCTCGATAGTGGCTTCGCCAAGCTCCGGGAAAGAGCCGGAGTTGATGACCTCCAGATGATGATAGATACCGTTTACCTGTGCCAAAACGGCAGCATTCAGCGCAAAGTTTTCCGCTTCGTTTTCAGAACGGTCCAGATGATAGTCGCAAAATGTGCAGCGCTTCCATTTGCAGCCTGTGCCGCGCAGCAGTACGATTTCTCTGGGGTTTTTTTCTGTGATGATGCTGTAACGCTTCATGGGGAAGCTCCTTTCCATAAAAAAATCCGATGGTGAATAACCATCGGATAGATACGTGCAAAAAAAACAAACCATGGCGAAAAAACGCGCATGGCTTTTAGGGAGGATTCTCCCTAAGCCCGTAGTTTTGTTTATAGACAGGATGGTCACGAACTGTCTTGCATCAAAATGCTTTTCTATTATAAAAATGATTGGGAATTTTGTCAAGATAAAAAATGAACACGGCGAAGCAAAAAAATATGCTCCGCCGTAATTTTTTTATCTGTCTTTGCTTTTTGCCTTGCTTTCGCAGTATGCGCAGCGATAGATGCGTTTTTCGCGATCGGTCAGCTTAAAGATATGCTGAATACCCGGCTCGACGGAAGTGATGCATCTGGGGTTTTTGCAGTGGATCACATTTACGATCTCCTCGGGAAGCTCGGGGTGGAATTTTTCCACACGCTCACCGCCGCGAATGATGTTGACGGTGATGTCCGGGTCAAGATAACCCAAAATATGCAGGTCGATATCCAAAGCGGCATTGACCTTGATGATATCTTTTTTACCCATCTTGCTGCTGGGAACGTTTTTGATGATCGCAACGGAGCAGTCTAAGGTGTCCAACCCCAGATCGTAATACAGCTCCATGCTGTGCCCCGCTTTGATGTGGTCGATCACGATGCCGTCAGTGATTGCGTCGATCTTCATTTCACTCCACCTCCAATAATTTCATGATCAGAGCCATACGGATATATTTTCCGTTTGCCGCCTGTTTGAAATAGCAGGCTCTGGGATCGTCGTCTACGTCTACAGAAATTTCGTTGACTCTGGGCAGGGGGTGCAGGATAGAAAGATCTTCTTTCGCGTCTGCCAGTTTTTCTCTGGTCAGGACATAGCTGTCTTTCAGACGGATATAGTCCGCTTCGTTAAAGAAGCGTTCCTGCTGTACTCTGGTCATATAAAGAATATCCAGCTCGGGCAGATATTCCTGTAAATCAGTTGTTTCCACAAAGGAAATATTGTTTTTGACCAAAGTATCCTGTATCAAATAATCCGGCAGCTTCAATTCGTCGGGAGAAATCAGCACAAAGCGGATATTTTGATATCTGGACAGCGCTAAGATCAGGGAATGCACGGTACGACCGAACTTTAAATCACCGCAGAGCCCGATGGTCAGATCATGGAAACGCCCTTTTTCTCTGTGAATGGTCAAAAGGTCGGTCAGGGTCTGCGTGGGGTGGTTATGCCCGCCGTCACCGGCATTGATGATCGGCACGGAAGATTTCAAAGATGCCACCATCGGCGCGCCTTCTTTCGGGTGACGCATTGCAATGATATCCGCATAGCAGCCGACAACGCGCGTGGTATCGGATACGCTCTCGCCTTTGGAAGCGGAACTGCTGCTTGCTTCGGAAAAGCCGAGCACATTGCCGCCTAACTCCAACATTGCCGCTTCAAAGCTGAGGCGGGTGCGGGTCGAAGGCTCAAAAAACAGGGTCGCCAGCTTTTTCCCGTGGCATTTTTCGCTGTATTTTTTCGGATTTGCAATGATATCGGAAGCGGTTGACACCAATTCGTCGATTTCCTCGGTAGAAAGGTCCAAAATATCAATCAAGTGTCTCATGCTTTGCCTCCTATCCAACTTTCATCGGAAGGATTGGCGCGGAATGCCAGCAGTCTGGTAATATCTTCTTTTTTGATATAGCCTTCTTTTGCCGCAACTTCTGTGATCGCGTCAAAATCACACAGGCTGATATTTTTTACATTGGCTTGTGCTAAGCGGTCCAGACCTTTTTGCATACCATAGGTAAAGATGCTGACTACGCCCAATACCTCTGCGCCTGCCTTACGCAGCACTTCTACCACTTCGATCACGCTGCCGCCGGTAGAGATGAGGTCCTCTACCACAACGACTTTCTGTCCGGGAAGCAGTTTTCCTTCGATCTGATTGCCTCTGCCGTGGTCCTTTGCGCCGGAGCGTACATAACCCATCGGCAGGTCCAGAATTTGTGCAACCAAAGCGGCGTGTGCGATGCCTGCGGTGCTGGTGCCCATCAGAACTTCGCAATCGGGATAGTTGGCACGGACATTATCCGCCAGAGCTTCCTCGACTTTATCACGCACGTTGGGTGCGGTCAAAATCAGACGGTTGTCGCAGTAAATTGGGCTTTTGATGCCGCTTGCCCAGATGAAGGGTTCTTCGGGACGCAGGAAAACCGCGCCGATGGAAAGCAGTCCTTTTGCAATTTCTTGTTTTGTGCTCATGCCTTGTTACCTCCTAAAAATTCCGCTACACATCTTTCATATGCCAAAACGGGGTCGGCAGCCTGTGTAATGGGGCGACCTACCACGATATAGTCCGAACCGATCTGTCTTGCTTTTGCGGGGGTGGTGATACGCACCTGATCGCCTGCATCACCGTCTGCAAAACGTACGCCGGGGGTGACAGTCAGGAATGCTTCGCCGCAGGCTTCTTTCACAAGTCTTGCTTCCAAGGGGGAGCAGACTACACCGTCAAGACCCGCTTTTTTCGCGTTTTGTGCATAATGCCGCACGACATCTTCCAGAGAATCGGGAATCAGAAGATCGCGGTGCATTCTTTCTTCGTCGGTGGAAGTCAGCTGTGTGACGGCGATCAACAGAGGACGTGTGCCATCGGGACGAGTCAGTCCTTTCAAAGCTGCCTCCATCATAGCGATCGTGCCGCCTGCATGTACGTTGCAAAGGTCCACATCTAAGGAAGAAAGCACAGCCATGGCTTTTTCCACGGTGTTGGGGATATCATGCAGTTTCAGATCTAAAAAGATTTTGTGTCCCCTTGCCTTAATTTCGCGAACGATGGCAGGACCTTCCGCGTAAAACAGTTCCATGCCGATTTTCAGAAAAGGTTTTTTGTCTGTAAACTTGTCCAGAAAAGCGAACAATGCTTCTTTGCTGTTAAAATCACAAGCAATAATCACGTCTTTGTTCATTGGTGTGCACCTCCGATGATGTCACTAAGGGATTGGATACCATATTGCTCCATGGCACGCGGCAGATCTTCAATGATCTTTTTGCAGGCAAACGGTTCTACCAGATTTGCGGCGCCGACCTGTACGGCAGTCGCACCTGCCAACATCATTTCGATCACATCGTCTGCGGAAGAAACGCCGCCGATGCCCATGATCGGGATTTTGACCGCTTCATAGACCTGATAGACCATGCGGAGTGCTACAGGGAAGATGGCACTGCCGGAAAAACCACCCATTTTGTTTGCAACAACAGGGCGCTTGGTTTTCAGGTCAATACGCATACCCATTAACGTATTGATCAGGCTGATGCCGTCTGCGCCCGCTTCCTCGCAGGCTTTGGCGATGCTGACGATATCCGTGACATTGGGACTGAGCTTGATGTAGACCGGTTTTTTGCAAACAGCCTTGACCGCACGGGTGACTTCTGCCGCACAGGCAGGGTCTGTGCCAAATGCCATACCGCCGTGATGCACATTGGGACAGCTGACATTGACCTCGATGATACCAACCTGTGGCTGTGTATCGATCAGAGCGCAGTTATGCACATATTCCTCCACGGAAAAACCGCTGATATTGGCAATGACAGGCTTATGAAAGCATTTTGCCATGCGCGGCAGTTCTTCGGCAATGACTTTTTCGATGCCGGGATTTTGCAGACCGACAGAGTTGATCAGTCCGCCTGTGCATTCTGCGATACGCGGTGTGGGATTTCCAAAACGCGGCTGCTGCGTCGTGCCTTTAAACGAAAAGGAGCCTAATATATTTATATCATAAAGTTCGGCAAATTCATAGCCGTAACCGAAAGTTCCGCTTGCGGGGATCACGGGATTATCCAGTGTAAGACCGCTTAATGTGACACTTGTCTTTACCATATGATCTCCTCCTTTTGCAGTACGGGACCGTCTTTGCAGATACGTTTATTGCCGTATTTTGTCTGGCAGGAGCAGCCCATGCAGGCGCCGAAACCGCAGCCCATGCGTTCCTCAAAGCTGAACTGACCGCTGCAGTGGATCGCATCGCTGATGGCTTTGAGCATCGGGATCGGTCCGCAGGCAAAGGCATAGGTATAATCGCCTGTAAGAGAAATCAGGTCTGTCACAAAGCCTTTGGTGCCGTAACTGCCGTCTGCGGTGGCAAGGTAGACATCGGTGCCCAAGGCGCGGAATTCTTCCTTGTAAAAAATTTCGTCTTTGGTGTTAAAGCCAAGCAATACCTGCGGTTTTTTGCCTTCCGCAAGCAAAACCTTTGCTAAATGGTACATCGGCGGAACACCTGCACCGCCGCCGCAAAGCAAAGGGCGATCACCGCTTTTTGCGGTGTCGTAACCATTGCCAAGACCGGTCAGGATATCCAGCACCTCGCCTTCTTTTAACGTGGAAAGAAAGCGGGTGCCTTTGCCTACGGTTTTATAAAGCAGTGTCAGCGTGGTTTCGTCATAATCGCAGACAGAGATGGGTCTGCGCAGGAAAAAGCCGTCTAACTTGATATTCACAAACTGACCCGGTGCGGTGATGGCGGAAGTATCTCCGCTCAGCACCAGACGATACATGGAATCGGTCAGCCGGGTATGAGAAAGAATGGTAAAAAGAGATTGTTTTACCATAAGGACCTCCTTTTGATCACGAATCGATAGTAGAGATGCAAAGTGTGGTTTCTTCCAGTACATCGAGCAGTACGCGGACGGTATCCAGTGCGGTAAACATCGTGACATTATTTTCCGCGGCACAACGGCGGATCATATAGCCGTCGTTTTCTTCATCAGCGGAGTTGATATCTCTGGTACTGATGACATAGTTTGCATAACCACGGCGCAGGCAATCCAGGATTTCTTCGCTGCCCTCGCTCAGTTTTCCTTTGATACGGGTACGGATACCGTGTTCTTTCAAGAAGATCGCGGTGCCTCTGGTCGCTTCGATATTGAAACCAAGCTCATAGAAGCGGCGGATCAAGGGCAGAGCTGCTTCCTTATCCTTATCTGCAATGGAAACCAGAATGGTACCGTAGTTGGCAACATGCATGCCGGAAGACTGCAGTGCTTTATAAAGCGCTCTGGTCAGTGTTTTATCGTAGCCGATCGCTTCTCCGGTAGACTTCATTTCGGGGGAAAGGTAGGTGTCCAGACCTCTTAATTTGGAGAAGGAGAAGGCGGGCGCCTTGACATACCATTTGTCTTTTTCCTTCGGATAGATTTCGGTAAAGCCCTGTTCTTTCAGGCTCTTGCCGAGGATAACCAAAGTTGCGATATCCGCAAGAGAATATCCCGTTGCCTTGGAAAGGAAAGGAACGGTACGGGAAGAACGGGGATTGACCTCGATAACAGATACGTTTTCTTCACTATCCACGATAAACTGGATATTATACAGTCCGATGATGCCGATACCAAGCCCCAGTTTTTTGGTATAGTCCAAAATGGTTTCTTTTACTTTGTGAGAAAGACTGAATGTGGGGTAAACGGAGATAGAGTCGCCGGAATGTACCCCTGTGCGCTCTACATGCTCCATAATACCCGGAACAAACACGTCAGTACCGTCGCAGACTGCGTCCACTTCCACTTCTTTGCCGCTGATATATTTATCGACCAAAACGGGTTTGTCTTCGTCGATTTCTACCGCGTTTTTCAGGTAATGACGCAGTGCTTCTTCGTTTCCGACGATCTGCATGGCTCTGCCGCCCAGAACGTAGGAAGGACGTACCAATACAGGATAGCCGATCTCCGCCGCGGCTGCGACACCGTCCTCGATTTTGGTGACAGCGCGGCCTTTGGGCTGCGGGATTTCCAGTTTTTCCATGATTTTTTCGAAGGAATCTCTGTTTTCTGCCCGCTCGATCGCCGCCACATCGGTACCGATGATCTTCACACCGCGTTTCATCAGAGGTTCTGCCAGGTTGATCGCGGTCTGTCCGCCTAAAGCGGCGATGACACCCAAGGGTTTTTCCAGTTCGATCACATTCATGACATCTTCCACGGTCAGCGGCTCAAAATACAGCTTATCGCTGGTGGTGTAATCGGTGGAAACTGTTTCGGGGTTATTGTTGATGATAATGGCTTCATAGCCGTTTTCTTTGATGGTCTTAACTGCGTGTACGGTGGAGTAGTCGAATTCTACACCTTGACCGATACGGATCGGTCCGCTGCCCAGTACCACGATTTTTTTGCGATCTTCTACGACAGATTCGTTTTCTTCTTCATATGTGGAGTAGAAGTAGGGGATATAGCTTTCAAACTCGCTGGCGCAGGTATCGATCATTTTATAAACCGGGAACATATGATTTGCTTTACGCAGCGCATAAACATCGTCCTCGGTAACGCCCCAAAGATGTGCGATGTAGGCATCGCTGAATCCCATACGTTTTGCCTGATGCAAAATATCCAGATCATCTTTATGTTCTTTGACCACTGTTTCAAAATCCACAATGACTTTGATTTTTTCGATAAAGAGCATATCGATCTGTGTCACATCGCAGATCACACCAAGGTCGGCTTTTCTGCTGATCAGTTCCGCAATGGCATAGATACGGTCATCGGTGCCGATCTTGATATACTCCAACAATTCCTTGACAGAGTAAGAGTCGAATTTAGGCAGATACAGATGGCAGACACCGATTTCCAAAGAACGTGTTGCCTTAAGCAGACTCTCCTCGATGGTGCGACCGATCGCCATGACTTCGCCGGTTGCTTTCATCTGCGTGCTGAGCTTATTGGAAGCGGTCGCAAATTTATCAAACGGGAAACGAGGCATTTTCGTGACCACATAGTCCAGTGTCGGTTCGAAGGAAGCGGGGGTATTGGCAATCTGGATTTCGTCCAGTGTCATACCGACCGCGATTTTTGCGGAAACTCTCGCGATCGGGTAGCCGCTTGCCTTGGAAGCCAGAGCAGAGGAACGGGATACACGGGGGTTTACTTCAATGACATAGTACTGGAAGGACTGCGGGTCCAATGCAAACTGTACGTTACAGCCGCCTTCGATTTGCAGCGCGCGAATGATGCGCAGTGCGCTGTCACGCAGCAGGTGATATTCCTTATTTGTCAAGGTCTGGCTGGGTGCCACGACGATGGAGTCACCTGTGTGGATACCGACAGGGTCGATATTTTCCATATTACAGATCGTAATGGCGGTGTCATTTTTATCGCGCATTACCTCGTATTCAATTTCTTTATAGCCTTTGATGCTTTTTTCTACCAGAACTTGTCCGACGGGGGAGAGTTTCAGCGCGTTTTTCATCAGTTCTTCCAACTCTTCATCGTTATCCGCGAAGCCGCCGCCGGTACCACCCAGTGTAAAGGCGGGACGCAGTACGACAGGATAGCCGATTTTTTTGGCTGCCTGCTTCGCTTCCTCAATGGAGTGTGTGATCAAAGAGGGCAAAACGGGTTCTCCCAACTCCTCGCAAAGCTCCTTGAACAGTTCTCTATCCTCCGCGCGTTCGATACTTTCTGCGCTGGTACCCAACAGTTCTACCTGACACTCATGCAGAATGCCTTTTTTGGCAAGCTGCATGGCAAGGTTCAGTCCTGTCTGACCGCCGATGCCGGGAACGATGGCATCGGGACGCTCGTAACGAACGATTTTTGCCACATATTCCAGTGTCAGCGGTTCCATATATACTTTATCCGCAACGGAAGTATCCGTCATAATGGTTGCAGGGTTGGAATTGACCAGAATGACCTGATAACCTTCCTCTTTCAATGCCAGACAAGCTTGTGTGCCGGCATAGTCAAACTCGGCTGCCTGACCGATGACGATCGGACCGCTGCCGATGACCAGTACTTTTTTGATATCCGTTCTTTTAGGCATTGTGTTTCGCCTCCTTCATCAGTGTCAGAAATTCATCGAACAGGTAGCTGCTGTCCTGCGGACCGGGCGCGCTTTCAGGGTGATACTGCACGCTGAATACACGGTTTTGTTTATCTTCCACGCCTTCGATGGTCTGATCTAAGAGATTGATGTGTGTTGCCGTTAACCCTGTGCCTTTCAAAGATGCCGCATCTACGGCATAGCTATGATTTTGGCTGGTGATCTCGATTTTTCCGGTTTTCAGATTTTTGACGGGGTGATTGCCGCCTCTGTGACCGAATTTCATTTTATAAGTTTTTGCGCCATAGGCTAAGCTGATCATTTGATGCCCTAAACAAATACCGAAGATAGGGTATTTGCCTTTGAGCTGTTTGACCAACTCGATGACAGGGGTAACGTCCTGCGGATCTCCCGGTCCGTTGGAGAGGAAAATGCCGTCAGGGTGGATCCCCATGATAGCTTCCGCTGTGGTATTGTACGGTACGACGGTCACATTGCAGCCTCTGCGGTTTAAGCTGCGCACGATGTTGAGTTTGATGCCGCAGTCTACGGCGACGACATTAAATTTCGGGTTTGTGGTACGGGAGTACCATTTCTTTTTGCAGCTGACAGTGGGGACGCCGTTTTTCGGCACTTCCGTACGTCTTAAAATTTCCATCGCTTCTTCCTGCGGTGTATCGGCAGAGGTGATCAGCACTTTTCGGCTGCCCAAATCACGAATGCTGCGAGTGATCTTTCTGGTATCTACGCCATAGATGCCCGGGATATTGTTTTCCTCCATAATCTCGGAAAGCGTTTTGGTATAACGGAAGTTGCTGGGCTCGTCGTTATAATCGCGTATGATCAGTCCGCCGATGGTAGGGATTTTGGTTTCAAAGTCATCGTCGGCGATACCGTAGTTACCGATGATAGGATAGGTCATAACGACCATTTGATAGGTATAGGAAGGGTCGGAAATGATCTCCTGATACCCAACCATGGAGGTGTTGAATACGATCTCGCAGACGCGGTCGGCTTTGCTGCCGAACCCGTAGCCGAGATACTCCTGTCCGTCCTCCAATACGATTTTTCGATCAATTTGTTTCTGCATATACGATCTCTCCTCTGCACATGGTCATTTTACACTTTCCATAGACGCTTTCCCCGGCGAAGGGGGTCGCTTTGCCCATGGAAAGGAATTTTTCCGGATCAATACGGTAGCTTTCTTCCAAATCAAACACAGTCAGATCGGCAGGGGAACCTACAGCGATCTCGCTGCCCAGACAAAAACGTTTGGCGGGCGCTGTGTGCATGAGCTGAAGCAGCTGTTCCAAAGAAAGGATGCCTTTTCGCACCAGATGTGTGTAAAGCAGGCTGAAAGCGGTTTCCAAGCCTACAATGCCCATCATGCTGCCGGCAAGCCCTTTGCTTTTTTCTTCCGCTGAATGGGGCGCGTGGTCGGTCGCGATCATATCGATCGTGCCGTCCAGGATACCCTCGATCAACGCTTGACGGTCTTCGGCGCTGCGAAGCGGCGGATTCATTTTGAATCGACCGTCTTCCTGCAGATCCATATCCGTCAGGATCAGGTAATGCGGTCCTGTTTCGCAGGTGATATCCACGCCGTCGGCTTTGGCTTGACGAATCAGGGCGACGCTTTCTTTGGTAGAAATATGGCAGACGTGATACTTGCAGCCGCTTTTTTTGGCAAGCGCAATATCCCGTTCGACCTGTTTATATTCGCTGGCGGAAGAAATGCCTTTGTGTCCATGCAGTCTGGCGTATTCTCCATCGTGGATATAACCGCCGTTTAGCAGCGAGTTATCTTCACAGTGCGCCGCAATGATTTTATCCAATTTGACAGCTTTTTGCATGGCGGCAAGCATCATTTCGTCATTTTGCACACCGCGTCCGTCATCGGAAAAGCCTGCCACAAAAGGAGCCATTTCTTCCATTTGTGATAACACTTGTCCTTTTTCTTCCAATGTAATGGTGCCGTAAGGAACTGTATGGATACAGCTGTCTTTTTCGATCAGATCCAGTTCCAGCTGCAGATGCTCCATTGTGTCCGGCGCGGGATTTAGGTTTGGCATAGGGCAGACGGTGGTATAGCCGCCCGCAGCAGCCGCAAGGGAGCCTGTCCGAATGGTTTCTTTATAAAAAAATCCCGGCTCTCTGAAATGTACATGTACATCGATGAGTCCGGGAAAAAGAAAACGCCCCTCCAAATCAAAATAAGTTCCGTCAAATGGAGAAACGTCGGAAGAAATATCGACAATCGTTCCGTTGGAAATAAATACGTTGGTTTTTACAAATCTGCCTTGCGTAAATACAGTTGCGTTGGCTAAAATGTAGTTCAATTTCAGTCGCTCCTTTCCGGTGTTTTTGACGCTTGGTGATTTCTTTACAAATTGTCAGTAGTATAGCATAAGCTTTTGGCGGTGTCAAGAGAAAAAATGCGTTTTTTCGTCATAGGTTGCTTGACAGTAAATCCGAAATTATGATAGACTGCAAGTGTTAAAACTTAGGGGTTTTTCGTAACTGACGGATCAGTGGGTCACCACATGGGAGCGAAAGATCCGGATTTTTTTCTGCAGTGGCAGCGGCGTTTATTTTGTCGGTTTTCGACGAAGATCCGTCAGGCAAAGTGATGTTTTTCAGCTGTGTCTTTGTGTGAGGAGGAACGGATGTGGACCATTGCAAATTTTGTCGACCGTCTGGGCAGCCTGAACCTATTTGTATCAAAAGGGGAAGGACTGCCCTTTTTTCATGTGTAAAAAAGGCGATGTATTAAATAGGAGGGAAATCATGAAAAAAATCGGAATCGTAATGGGCAGCGACAGCGATTTGGCTGTGGTAGAAAAAGCGATCGTGACATTACAGAAGTATGAAGTGCCGTTTGAGGTGCATATTTATTCCGCGCACCGTACACCGGAAGAAGCGAAACTTTTTGCTTCCAAAGCCAGAGAAAAAGGATTTGGCGCGATCATTGCTGCGGCAGGCAAGGCTGCACACCTGGCAGGCGCGATGGCGGCAAATACCACATTACCTGTTATCGGTATCCCTATCAAATCCTCCACACTGGACGGTTTGGACGCATTGCTCTCCACTGTGCAGATGCCGGGCGGTCTGCCGGTAGCTACGGTAGCCATTGACGGAGCGGAAAACGCTGCGCTGTTGGCAATCCAGATCCTTGCGGTAGAGGACGCCGCTTTGGCGCAGAAGCTGAATGCGGCAAGAGAGGAAATGGCGAAAAAAGTTCTGGAGAAGAACGCAGCGGCAGAGGAAAAATACAACCGCTGAGCTTAACTTGGGCAGTTATGAAATATTTTTACATAAATCAATGACGCAAATGGGACAAAAAAGGAGATCATCAAAATGGAAAAGACAGTACAGATGTATGAAGGCAAAGCAAAAAAAGTATTCGCAACCACAGACGAAAATCTTTGTATCGTTTCTTACAAAGATGACGCGACAGCGTTCAACGGTCTGAAAAAAGGTCAGATCGTCGGAAAAGGTTCCATCAACAACCGTATGACAAACTTTTTGATGAAGATGCTGGAAACAAAAGGCATCCCTACACATTTCGTAGAAGAACTTTCCGACAGAGAAACTCTGGTAAAGAAAGTTTCCATCGTTCCTTTGGAAGTGATCGTCAGAAATATTGCCGCTGGTTCTTTGGCAAAACGCTTGGGATTGGAAGAAGGCGTAAAGATGAAAAGAACCGTTTTGGAATTCTGCTACAAAAATGATGATCTGGGCGATCCGATGGTGAATGATTATCATATTTTGGCAATGGAGTTGGCAACAGAGGAGGAAATCAAGAAGATTACAGAATATGCACTTAAGATCAATGATATTCTGCGTGCGCATTTGAAAGATGTCAATATCGACTTGATCGACTTTAAACTGGAATTCGGTAAAACAGCGGACGGTACTTTGGTGTTGGCAGATGAAATTTCTCCCGATACCTGCCGTTTCTGGGACAGCGTAACACATGAAAAACTGGATAAAGACAGATTCCGCAGAGATCTGGGCGGCGTGGAAGACGCATACCAGGAAGTTTGCAAAAGACTGTTGGGCGAATAATTTTCTCGGAAAAGACAAGTAAGAGGTGCGAAATTATGATATTCAACAAGCTTCATGAAGAATGCGGCGTGTTCGGCGCGTATGCGAAGGAAAAAACCAGTGTGGCAAGTACGGCATACTATGGTTTGTTTGCACTGCAGCACAGAGGACAGGAAAGCTGCGGTATCGTTGTCAACGATGACGGTGTGTTCCAGTACCACAAAGACGGCGGTCTGGTCAATGATGTATTCACCCCTGCCGTGATGGCAAAACTGGGCGAAGGCAATATGGCGGTAGGTCATGTACGTTACGGCACAACAGGCGCCAGCGACAGATTGAACGCACAGCCTATCGTGATCAACCATATCAAAGGCAAAATGGCATTGGCACACAACGGGAATCTGGTCAATTCCTTTGAACTGCGTCAGGAACTGGAAATGCAGGGATCTATTTTCCATACAACAAGTGATACGGAAGTCATTTCTTATGTCATCACGAAAGAAAGACTGACAGCGCCTTCTATTGAGCAGGCGGTCAATCAGGCAATGCATAAAATCAAAGGTGCATACTCATTGGTCGTTATGAGTGCTTCCAAAATGATTGCAGCAAGAGATCCGAACGGATTCCGCCCGCTTTGCTACGGTATCACAAAGGAGGGTACCTATATCATCGCTTCCGAAACCTGCGCGCTGGACGCGGTGGGCGCGACATTTATCCGCGATGTAAAGCCGGGCGAGATCATTGTATTTGACGGTGACGAGATCCGCACGATCGAGGATCACTGCAACACAGCGGAAAAGAAAATCTGTATTTTTGAATATATTTATTTTGCAAGACCGGACTCTGTTCTGGACGGAAAAGGCGTACACAGCGCAAGAATGACAGCGGGCGCTTGCCTGGCGATGGAACACCCTGTGCAGGCAGATGTCGTGATCGGTGTGCCGGACTCCGGACTGGACGCGGCACTTGGGTATGCAAAGCAATCCGGTATCCCTTACGGCGTGGGATTTATCAAAAACAAATACATCGGACGTACCTTTATCGCACCCGGGCAGAAGGCGAGAGAGGACAAAGTCAAAATCAAGCTGAATGTAGTTTCCGAAACCGTGAAAGGCAAGCGTGTGGTTCTGGTAGATGACTCTATCGTCAGAGGAACCACCAGTGCGCGAATCGTAAAATTGCTTCGAGATGCAGGCGCGACAGAGGTACATATGTGTTCTTCCGCTCCGCCTTTCCTGTATCCTTGTTTCTACGGCACAGATGTAGATTCTCAGGAAAATCTGATCGCGGTCAACCATACAATGGACGAGATCTGCAAGATCATCGGCGCGGACAGTATTACTTATCTGAATAAAGATCATTTGTGTATGCTGATCGGCACACAAAAATGCGAAGGCTACTGTGCGGCTTGTTTCGACGGCAACTATCCCACAGAGGTGCCTACTTGCACCAGCAAAGACAGATTTGAGAAAAAGCTGAGCGAAAGGAGCAAAAAGAAATGAAAAGTCACAGTGAAAGCTACAAAGCAGCCGGTGTGGATATCACAGCGGGATATCAGGCGGTAGAACTGATGAAGGAACACATCGCAAAAACAGTGACCGGCGGTGTGATGAGTGCCATCGGCGGTTTCGGCGGCTTGTTTGAATTGGATATGACAGGTATCACAAAGCCGGTTCTGGTCAGCGGAACAGACGGCGTCGGCACGAAGCTGAAACTGGCTTTTCTGATGGACAAGCATGATACAGTGGGAATCGACTGCGTGGCGATGTGTGTCAATGACATCATTTGCTGCGGCGCGAAACCTCTGTTTTTCTTGGATTACATCGCTGTGGGCAAAAATTTCCCCGAAAAAGTGGCGGCAGTCGTTTCCGGTGTGGCAGATGGCTGTGTACAGTCCGGTGCGGCGCTTATTGGCGGAGAAACTGCCGAAATGCCCGGCTTCTACCCCGAAGATGAGTACGACTTGGCAGGCTTTGCCGTCGGTGTGGTAGATAAAGAGAAAATGCTGAATCCCGAAAACGTAAAAGAAGGCGATGTACTGATCGCTCTGCCTTCCAGCGGTGTGCATTCCAATGGATTTTCCTTGGTGCGCCGTGTGTTTGATGTGGAGCATGCGGATATTACAAGCCCGGTAGAGGCACTGGGCGGAAAGAGTATCGGCGAAACTTTGCTGACACCTACCAAAATTTATGTAAAACCCATGCTTAAGCTAATGCAGGAAGTGAAGGTAAAGGCGGTTTCCCATATCACAGGCGGCGGCTTTTATGAAAATATCCCCAGAAGCATTCCGAAGGGGCTTTCCGCAAAAATCGAAAAAAGCGCACTGCGTATCCCGCCGATCTTCTCTTTGATCGCCCAAAAAGGCAATATCCCTGAAAGAGATATGTTCAATACCTTTAATATGGGTGTAGGTATGTGTGTCATTGTGGCAAAAGAAGATGCGGAAAAATCTCTGGCGTTGTTACAGGCAGCCGGTGAAGATGCATATGTGATGGGCGAAATCGTTTCTTCTGACGAAGGTGTGATCTTATGCTGAACAAAATCAAAATCGCAGTGTTTGTTTCCGGCGGCGGAACTAATTTGCAGGCGCTGATCGATGCGCAAAAAAGCGGTATTGTCAACAACGGAAAGATCGTTCTGGTTGTGGCAAGCAATCCTTCCGCTTATGCGCTGACCAGAGCGAAAGAAAACGATATTCCTTCCTGTGTGGTGCAAAGAAAGGCTTTTGCCTCTCAGGAAGCATATGAAAAGGCTTTGGTAGAGGTGCTGCGGGAAAATGAGATCGAACTGATCGTATTGGCGGGCTTTATGTCTATCCTGAGCGAAGGTTTCACTTCTTTATACCCGGGGCGTATTTTAAATGTGCATCCGTCTTTGATCCCTTCTTTCTGCGGCAAGGGTTACTACGGACTGAAGGTGCATGAGGCGGCGCTTTCTTACGGTGTGAAGGTGACGGGCGCGACAGTGCATTATGTCAATGAAATTCCTGACGGCGGCGAGATCTTACTGCAAAAAGCAGTAGAAGTCAAAGAAGGCGATACGCCGGAAGTACTGCAAAGACGAGTGATGGAACAGGCGGAATGGGTTCTGCTGCCAAAAGGCGTGGAAATGGTTTGTGAGAAATTACAGAAAGGGCGGTAAGCGTGGACGTATATAAAATCAACGCGTTCGATCAGCTGATCGAGGGCAATTCCTATGTAGGCAGAGGCATTATCATCGGGAAAACACCCGACGGAACGAAAGCGGCAGTGGCATATTTTATTATGGGACGCAGTGAAAACAGCCGAAATCGTATTTTCGAAGAAAATGGGGACGACGTTATCATCAAACCTTTTGATTATTCTAAAGTAGAGGATCCGTCTTTGATCATTTACGCACCGATCCGCAAATTGGGCGATCGTTTGATCGTGACCAACGGCGACCAGACCGATACGATTTATGACTATATAAAGGAAGGAAAAACATTTGCCGAGGCTTTGACCACCAGAGAGTTTGAGCCCGACGCGCCGAATTTTACCCCTCGTATCAGCGGTATGCTGACATTTGGGGAAGGCGATTTTTCCTACGAAATGAGTATCTTGAAAAGTGCGGACGCACAGGGCAGCGCTTGCAGCCGTTATCATTTTGCTTACCCCGCGTTGGCAGGTGTGGGTCATTTTATCCATACCTATGTTTGCGACGGCAATCCGATTCCTACGTTCCAAGGAGAACCCGAACGTGTGGCGGTATTGGACGATATTGATGCATGGGCAGACTTGATTTGGAACAGTTTGGATGAAAACAACAAGATCTCGATGTATGTCAGATATGTAGATCTTGCAACAGGCGCACAAGAAAACCGTATGGTCAATAAGAATCAGTAAGGAGATAAAGAGAACTATGGATCAGACAAAAGATACTTATATTTCCCCTTTTTCCACCAGATATGCCAGCAAGGAGATGCAGCAGATCTTCTCGGAACGCCATAAATTCCAGACCTGGCGCAGACTTTGGATCGCTTTGGCAAAAGCGGAAAAAGAACTGGGGCTTGCCATCACCGACGAACAGATCGCGCAGATGGAAGCGTTTAAGGACGATATTAACTTTGAAGTGGCACAGGAAAGAGAAAAAATCGTGCGTCATGATGTCATGAGTCATGTTTACGCATACGGCAAACAGTGCCCCGATGCGGAGCCGATCATTCACTTGGGCGCGACCAGCTGCTATGTCGGCGATAACACAGATGTGATTTTGATGAAGGAAGCATCTTTGCTGATTTTGAAAAAAGCGGCACAGGTGTTGGCAAATCTGGCAAAATTCGCAGAAGAATATAAAGAACTCCCCTGCCTTGCTTATACCCATTTGCAGCCTGCACAGCTGACCACTGTCGGTAAGCGTGCCACACTTTGGATGTATGAGCTTTCTCAGGATATGAAGGAGTTGCAGCACCGCTTAGATGAGCTGCTGATGCTGGGCTCCAAAGGAACGACAGGCACACAGGCAAGTTTTATGGAGCTGTTTGACGGCGATGAGGAGAAAATCAAACAGATGGAAGCCTATATTGCAAAAGAAATGGGCTTTGACGGTGTGGTTCCCGTTTCCGGTCAGACCTATTCCAGAAAGGTGGACGCGTACTTCCTTTCCGTATTATCCGGCTTTGCGCAAAGCGCGTATAAATTCTCGAATGATATGCGTATTTTGCAGTCCTTTGAAGAAATGGAAGAACCGTTTGAGAAAAATCAGATCGGCTCCTCCGCAATGCCTTATAAGAGAAACCCGATGCGCAGCGAGAGAATTTCCGCTTTGGCGCGTTATGTCATTATCGACAGCTTAAACCCTGCTATGACCGCAGGTACACAGTGGTTTGAACGTACACTGGACGATTCCGCAAACAAACGCATTTCCGTTGCAGAAGCATTTTTGGCGGTGGACTCCATTTTGAATATTTACATCAATGTCACAGGCGGTATTGTGGTATATGATAAGATCGTACGCCGCAGAGTGATGGAGAAACTGCCGTTTATGGCGACAGAAAATATTTTGATGGAATCCGTAAAACGCGGCGGCAACCGTCAGCAGCTGCATGAAAGACTGCGTACACATTCCCATGCAGCAGCTGCGAAAGTAAAACTGGAAGGCGGCGAAAACGACCTGATTACAAGAATTGCACAAGACGATGCTTTCCCCCTGACTCTGGAGGAGATTCGTACGCACTTGGAGCCTTCTTTGTATATCGGCAGAAGCGCTTCTCAGGTGACGGAATTCATTCAGGAAGTGGTACAGCCCTTACTTGCGCGTTACCACGATTCGGAAGTTGTCGCACAGCTGCATGTATAAACAAAAGAAAGGAGCGGAACGATCATGAAAGAATTTGAATTGAAATATGGCTGTAACCCCAACCAAAAGCCCGCGAAGATCTATATGGCAAACGGCAGCGATCTGCCGATTCAGATTTTGAACGGCAAACCCGGTTATATCAATTTTTTGGACGCTTTTAACAGCTGGCAGCTGGTAAAAGAATTAAAGGAAGCGTTGGGCATGCCTGCCGCGACTTCTTTTAAGCACGTCAGCCCGACTTCCGCGGCAGTTGGCGTTCCTATGAGCAAAGAACTGAAACAGGCTTGTTTTGTGGAAGATATCGAGGGATTGGACGAGTCCCCTTTGGCAACGGCATATGCCAGAGCCAGAGGCACGGACCGTATGTCCTCTTTCGGTGACTGGATCGCATTAAGCGATGTGTGTGATGTCACGACTGCAAACCTGATTAAGCGGGAAGTATCTGACGGTATTATTGCACCCGGCTATACACCGGAAGCACTGGAGATCTTAAAAAGCAAGAGAAAAGGAAGCTATAATATCGTACAGATCGACCCGGATTATGTGCCGGAAGAAACCGAGATCAAGCAGGTATTCGGCATTACATTCGCACAAAAACGCAATGACTTTAAAATTGACGAAGCGCTGTTGGAAAATCTGGTGACAGAAAACAAAACACTGCCCGATGCAGCAAAACGTGATCTGATCATTGCGCTGATCACATTAAAATATACACAATCCAACTCCGTTTGCTTTGCAAAAGACGGACAGGCGATCGGCGTCGGTGCGGGACAGCAGTCCAGAATCCACTGCACACGTCTGGCGGGCAACAAAGCGGACATCTGGCATCTGCGTCAGCATGAAAAAGTGCTTTCTCTGCCTTTCCTGCCGACCGTGGGCAGACCTGACAGAGATAACACCATCGATATTTATATTTCCGATGATGCGGAAGATGTTCTGGCAGACGGCGTATGGCAGACATTGTTTACACAAAAGCCCGAGCCCTTGACCAAAGAGGAAAAGAAAGCATATCTTTCTGCCATCAAAGGCGTTGCGCTGGGCAGTGATGCGTTCTTCCCCTTCGGTGATAACATCGACCGTGCGGCAAAAAGCGGCGTCTCCTACATTGCGCAGCCGGGCGGCTCTATTCGTGACGACCATGTCATTGATTCCTGTAACCGCTATGGTATGGCAATGGCATTTACCGGTATGCGTCTGTTCCATCACTGAGAAAGAGGAGAGTGCAGCATGAAAATAATGGTAGTCGGCGGCGGCGGCAGAGAGCACGCCATCATTAAAAAAATCAGCAAAAACCCGAAGGTGACAGAAATTTACGCACTGCCCGGCAATGCAGGTATGACAGAGGCGAAATGTGTTGCCATCGGCGCAAAAGATATTGACGCAATTACAAATTTCGCGGTGGAAAATGCAATCGATTTTGCCGTTGTGGCACCGGACGATCCGTTGGTATTGGGAGCGGTGGACGCATTGGAAGCAAATGGCATTGCCTGCTTTGGTCCGAACAAAGACGCGGCCATCATTGAGGGAAGCAAGGTGTTTTCCAAGCATTTGATGAAAAAATACGGCATTCCTACCGCGGCGTATGAAGTGTTTGATGATATGGAAGCGGCTTTGGCATATCTGGAAAACGCTCCCTTGCCTACCGTCATCAAAGCGGACGGACTGGCACTGGGCAAAGGCGTTGTGATCGCAGAAACCAAAGAAGCGGCAAAAAATGCAGTCCATTCTATGATGGAAGACAAAATTTTCGGCGAAAGCGGCAGCCATATCGTCATCGAAGAATTTTTGACCGGACCCGAAGTTTCTGTTTTGGCATTTACCGATGGAAAAACCATGATCCCTATGGTTTCTTCCATGGACCACAAGCGTGCATTGGACGGCGATCAGGGGTTAAATACAGGCGGTATGGGCACGGTTGCGCCGAATCCGTATTATACGGAAGAAATCGCGAAGGTTTGCATGGATACGATTTTCCTGCCGACAATGGCGGCAATGAATCAGGAAGGACGTACCTTTAAAGGCTGCTTGTATTTTGGCTTGATGCTGACACCGGACGGACCGAAGGTGATTGAATATAACTGCCGTTTCGGGGATCCGGAAACACAGGTGGTACTGCCGTTACTGGAAAGTGATTTGCTGGAGATTATGCAGCACATCGCAAAGGGGACTTTGGCAGAAGCACAAGTGGTGTTTAGTAAAAAATCCGCTTGCTGCGTCATCATGGCATCTGACGGCTATCCCGGAAAGTATGAAACCGGTTTTCCGATTACTTTGCCGGAAAACAAAGACGGCATCATCATTGCCGGGGCGAAAAAAGGAGAAAATGGGGAGCTTGTGACAGGCGGCGGACGTGTATTGGGCGTAGTGGAAGTGGCAGATACTCTGCAGGAAGCGATTGACCGTGCGTATGAAACGGTAAAAACCGTTTCCTTTGCGAATGCGTACTATCGGAAAGATATTGGCAAAAGAGCGTTGGCAGCGGAGGTGTAAGAATGGTTTACAGAGTATATGTAGAAAAAAAGCCGCATCTGGCGGCGGAAGCAGCTGCGCTGTTAGGCGATCTGGTCAATGTAGTGCAGATCAAAGGGCTGGAAAAGGTGCGGATACTGAATCGTTATGATGTGGAAAATATTGACGAGGCATTGTTTGAAGCTTGCAAGACGACAGTATTTTCCGAACCGCAGGTAGATCATATTTCTTCCGATTTCGATGCGCAGGACGCTGCGATTTTTGCAGTGGAATATCTGCCCGGCCAGTTTGATCAGCGCGCTAACTCTGCGGCGGAATGTATTCAGATCATTTCCAAACAGGAGCGTCCTCTGGTGCGCACTGCGAAGGTATATCTATTATATGGAAAGCTTTCCGCTGAGGAATTGGCGGCAGTCAAGAAATATGTCATCAACCCTGTGGAAGCAAGAGAAGCTTCTCTGGAAAACTACGATACATTAGCGGTAAGCTATGATATTCCGACCGAAGTTGCGGTACTGGACGGTTTCAATGATCTGGACGAAGCGGGATTGGAGCAACTTTTGCACGATATGGGTCTGGCGATGGATTTGGACGATCTGAAGTTCTGCCAGGCGTATTTCCAAAAAGAGGACAGAAACCCTACCATTACGGAAATCAAGGTGATCGATACTTATTGGTCCGACCACTGCCGTCATACGACATTTTTGACAACGATCGACAGTGTAACATTTGAAGACGAACTGTTACAGCAAGCGTATGACGAATATATCCGCACCAGAAAAGAAATCGGCAGAACCAAGCCCATTAACCTGATGGATATTGGTACGATCGTAGCGAAATATCTGAAAAAAGAGGGCAAACTGCAAAAATTGGACGAATCCGAGGAAATCAATGCCTGCACGGTAAAAGTAGACGTTGAAACATCGGAAGGCATGGAAAAATGGCTGTTGTTATTTAAAAATGAAACGCATAACCACCCTACAGAGATCGAACCCTTTGGCGGTGCGGCAACCTGCGTGGGCGGTGCGATTCGTGACCCGCTTTCCGGTCGTTCCTATGTGTATGCCGCGATGCGTCTGACCGGCGCGGCAGACCCGCTGAAACCTGTCAGCGAAACCATTCAGGGCAAACTGCCCCAAAGAAAGATCGTTACCACGGCGGCGGCAGGCTACAGCTCTTACGGCAACCAGATCGGGCTTGCGACCGGACAGGTAGACGAGCTGTATCATGACGGTTATGTGGCAAAGAGAATGGAGATCGGCGCTGTTATTGCAGCGGCTCCTGCGGAAAATGTGCGCAGAGAACGCCCTGCGGACGGCGATTTGGTAATTTTGCTGGGCGGACGTACCGGCAGAGATGGCTGCGGCGGCGCAACAGGTTCTTCCAAATCTCATACGATGGAATCTTTGGAAAGCTGCGGCGCAGAGGTACAAAAAGGCAATGCGCCTGAAGAAAGAAAACTGCAACGTCTGTTCCGCAACAAAGAGGCATCTTTATTGATTAAACGCTGCAATGACTTTGGTGCGGGCGGCGTATCCGTTGCGATCGGTGAATTGGCGGACGGCTTAGAGATCGATCTGAATGCCGTTCCCAAAAAATACGATGGTCTGGACGGTACGGAGCTTGCGATCAGTGAATCTCAGGAGAGAATGGCTGTTGTGGTAGAAGCAAAAGATGCGAAACGCTTCTGCGAACTGGCTTCTTTGGAAAATCTGGAAGCGACCATTGTGGCGGAAGTCAAGGAAAAACCGTACCTGATCATGCATTGGAACGGTAAAAACATCGTGAACATCTCCAGAGAATTTTTGGATTCCAACGGTGCGGAAAAACACATCGATATTACACCTGCGGCACCGCTTTCCTTTGCAAAGGAAGTAAGCGGCAGCTTCGGCGAAAACTACCGCGCGTTGGCACAGGACTTGAATGTTTGCTCCAAACGCGGTCTTTCCGAGCGTTTTGATTCTACCATCGGCGCGGGCACTGTTCTGATGCCTTTTGGCGGCAAAAGACAGCGCACACCCATTCAGGCGATGGTCAATAAAATTTCCGCGGAGAAAAAAGATACCAAAACCTGCTCTTTGATGAGCTGGGGGTATAACCCTTATATCGCGGAGAAAAGCCCTTATCACAGCGCATACCTTGCGGTAGTGGAATCCGCTGCGAAATTAGTGGCGACCGGCGCGAAATTTGAGGACGTTTATCTGTCTTTCCAAGAGTATTTTGAAAAACCCATGCGTGACGGCAAGCGTTGGGGCAAGCCTCTGGCGGCTCTGCTGGGTGCGTTTATGGCGCAGAAAGAATTGGAGATCGCTGCCATCGGCGGAAAAGATTCCATGAGCGGCACATTTGAGCATATTGATGTGCCTCCCACACTGGTTTCTTTTGCTGTGACAACGGAGAATATCGACCATATTATTTCTCCCGAGTTTAAGGCGGCAGGGCATGATGTGATCTGGCTGAAACCGGAATACGATCAAAACGGTCTGCCGGCAGCCGAGTCGCTGAAAGCAGTGTTTGCACAGGTAAATGCCCTGATGCGGGAAGGCAAAGTGGCTGCTGCATACACGCCTACATTCGGCGGTGTGGCAGAAGCTATCCTGAAAATGGCGATCGGCAATGCGATCGGTTTTACTTACCGGGAAGATGTGACAACAGAGGAATTGTTTGGCTATGCGTACGGTTCTTTCCTGCTGGAAGTGACAGAACCGGTTGCGGTGGGCAGAAAAATCGGTCATACCACTACGGAAACCGCTATTTGCGGCTGTGGAGAAACACTTTCTCTGGCAGAATTGGAAGAATTGTACGAAAACAAACTGGAACCTGTATTCCCTTGCAATATCCCGACGGAAAAAGAGGAGATCCCTGCATTTTCCTATACAGCAAAGGTGATTCCGAAGTCCACACTGCAGTTTGCAAAGCCGAAGGTGCTGATTCCTGCATTCCCCGGTACCAACTGTGAGTATGACTCCGCAAAGGCGGTCGAAAGGGCAGGCGCTGCGGCGGAAATCTTTGTTGTACGTAATCTGACAGCATCTGATATTGCTGAGTCTGTGGAAGTATTTGCGCAAAAACTGCGTCAGAGCCAGATTGTATTTATCCCCGGGGGTTTCTCCGGCGGCGACGAGCCTGACGGTTCCGGTAAATTTATTACCGCTTTCTTCCGCAACCCCGAAATCAAAGAGGCTGTGGCGGAATTGCTGGAAAAACGTGACGGTCTGATGTGCGGTATCTGCAACGGTTTCCAGGCATTGATCAAACTGGGATTGGTGCCTTACGGCAAAATCATCGATACCGATGAAAATTGTCCGACACTTTCTTACAATACCATCGGCAGACACCAGTCTAAACTGGTTCGCACAAGAGTTGCCTCCAATGCTTCCCCTTGGCTGAAAAATGTATCAGTCGGTGATATTTTCACTGTGCCGATCTCTCACGGCGAGGGCAGACTTTTGGCAAGTATGGAATTGGTGGAACAGATGGCGGCAAACGGACAGATCATTACGCAGTATGTGAATGCGGACGGTATGCCGACCAACGAAATCCAGTATAATCCCAACGGTTCCATTTGCGCCATCGAGGGTCTGATCTCCCCGGACGGTCGCGTGCTGGGCAAAATGGGGCATTCTGAGCGTATCGGCAACGGATTGTATCAGAATGTGGAAGGAAACTACGATATGCAGCTGTTCCGTTCCGCTGCGGAGTATTATAAATAAGGATAAAAATACGCGATCAAGACGAAAGTTTCTTTTTTCAGGATTGAAAGAATTTGTCGTCCGATCCGCAAACAGCGACAGGAGTTAAAAGGTTTTCAAAACCCGATAACTCCTGTTTTTTTGATCTGATAAACAGGTATTGGCAAGAGCGTAAAAGTATGGTACAATTTCTTCTGCTCGACGGTGGCCGTTCTCTCCCGATGAGGGTTTCTTGTATGATAGGAGAGCGTAAAGAAAATATTTGACTTTTTTTACCAAAGAAGTTTAAAATTGTATATTTCAACCAAAAACGCCTCGGATTTTACCCATGAATTATTGGAAATTTGAAACAGGACAAGTGATTTTATACAATATTAGAATCGTATTTTTTTGACAGGGAGTTTTGCACGATATTGCATACCCTAATTTGTACAAAATCCACCTTGACCGTAAACGCGATTTTATGATAACTTATATTACAAGTAATACATTTAGTTGTAACATAGCAATGTACATATTATAGGACTACCGATGTGGGAGGCGTATGGACAGAGCAGTATAGAGGGTAAAGTTTGAGTATGACTTTGGGGAAAGTCGTATTTTTTTGGAAAAGGAGTACGATATTATGGACCGATACAGCAAAGGCAGATTATCGCTGAGCGATGAAGTCTATAATCAGATCCTGCATCGTATTTCAGAAGGTGAATGGTCCGTTGGGGAAAAATTACCGTCAGAAAGTCAGTTGTGTAAAATGTTTCAAGTCAGCCGTGCCAGTGTGCGTGCGGCGCTGCAAAAATTGCAGGGGAGCGGTATTGTCGTGACGATGCAGGGCGTTGGATCTTTTGTGCACAAGCATACATTAGATGATGAAAAAACAGAGATCCTGCAGGCTTCGGACATTACCAGCGAACAATTTATGGAGTTTTTCGAGTTTCGCCAGGCGATCGAATTTAAAGCTGTGGATTTTTTCGTCAGACGGGCAACCAAAGAAGAAGAAGATCATCTGTTGGCATTGGTGGAAAAAATGCGCAATGTGGGCGGAGATAAAAAAGCATTCGTGGATTACGACATCGAGTTTCATATGACGGTGATCAAAGCCGCAAAGAATTCTTTCTTATGGAAAGCGATGGAAGCCAATAAAGATTTATTCTATCATTATATGGTAGAGATCATTCGTATGACAAGTAAGCCTTTGGAACTTTTAGCAGAAGAACATTTCGAATATTATACTTATCTGAAAGAGAAAAAGGCAAAACAGGCGAAGGATCATGTCTACAATGATAATACCTATTATCAGGTAGCATACTTCAGCCATTGAGTCGGAAAAAAAGATGACCAGCCTTATGGCCGGGAGCTTTTTTCGATATACTTATCACACAAGTATGACAACAAAAGAGAACTTTTTACATATGAAATCGTAAAAAGACAAAAAAGACAAAAGACGGTCTATAGAATTGGTTTTTTCGCGGATTGAATAGAGGCACTCTGCGGGGAGAACAAGGAATATAGATGAAAGGCAACTTATTCAAGAAATTGAAAAATGAGGGAGGTAACACGAAATGAAAAAGAGATTTTTAGCAGGTGCTCTCTGCGCAATGATGGCATTTGCAATGGCAGGTTGCGGCTCCAGCTCCAGCTCCAATGAAGGCGGAGAAGAAGGCGGCAGCACAAGCGGCGAAGCAGTAGAACTGAAAATGAGCTACACAACATCCGAAACAAGCGTATGGCGTGTTGCAGGCGAAACTTTCGGTGAATTGCTGAGCGAAGCAACAGATGGCAAATACACAGTAGCTCTCTATGCAAATGACCAGTTGGCAGGTGGCGCTATGGACCAGGGCACACAGATGATCCTGGACGGCACAGTTGACCTGGACCTGCGTTCTATCACAAACTACACAAACTATGAACCCAAGCTGTATGTTGTAACAATGCCTTGGATCTTCTCCACAAACGAAGACGTTGACACAATTCTGTTCAACGGCGAAGGTGGTCAGATGGTGAAAGACCTGATCGAGCCCCTGGGTGTTAAAGTTCTGGGTCTGGCTGAGAACGGTTTCCGTTCCGTAACAAACAGCAAACACGAAATCAAGACTCCTGCTGACTTGGCTGGTCTGAAAGTTCGTGTACCTGCTATCTCCAGCTGGGTTGACACATTCACACTGATGGGCGCTGACCCTACAGTAATGACATTCTCTGAAGTATTCACAGCTCTGCAGCAGGGTACAATCGATGGTCAGGAAAACCCTACAGACCCTATCGTATCCTCCAAACTGTACGAAGTACAGAGCTACCTGACAAGATGGAACTATGCATATGACTGCTTGATCTTCACATGCAGCCAGAAACTGTGGGATAGCCTGAGCGAAGAAGAACAGGCAATCTTCCAGGAATGCGCAGATGCAGCTTGCGCAGCTGAAATCGAAGCTTCCAGAGCAGCAGACGATGCTAACTTTGCTATGATGGAAGAAAACGGCATGACAATTACAGATCTGACAGATGAAGAAGTACAGGCATTCAAAGATATGGTTGCTCCTATCTATGATGACTACAGAGAACAGATTACTGATGAAGTATTCGCAGCATTCGGCTACACATTCGAATAATTTTCAGTAACTGAATTACACAGGCGGAGGGGATACTCTCCGCCTATTCCAAGAAAAAGGTTGTAATACAACTAACAGGATTTACAAAAGACTTGTCCGAACAAGCTGTTTACGCTTAGGGCAATGAAGTGCTCCAAATACGAAAGAAGCAATTATATTTTTTTAAGAATTAAAACGTATTTGAAAATGAGGTGTGCATATGAAATTTTTATTAGCCGGTTGGTCTAAACTTGAGGAATTCATCCTGGTTATTTTATTTGCCTTCATGGCAGTTATGAACTTTATTAACGTTGTTGCAAGATATGCGCTGGCCAGTTCTTTCTCTTTCACAGAAGAAATTACGATCACAGCGTTTGTTTGGGTATCTATGATCGGTGTTGCAGCAGGCTACAAGAGAGTTGCTCACCTGGGTATGAGCTTTGTTGTGGATAACATGCCTAAGAAAGTACAGCCTTTTATGGCACTGTTCTCCATGTTCTGCTCTGCTTTGCTGATGGCAATTCTGCTGAAATGCGGTATCGATTATGTTGCTAACCAGGTTGCTCTTGGTTCCAGAACAGCAGCGTTGAATATGCCTATGTGGGTTCAGGGTCTTTCTATCCCTGTCGGCAGCTTCTTCTGCTTGATTCGTTCCATTGAAGCCGGTATCGGTGAGTTTAAAAGACTGAACAACGAAGCGAAAGGAGCTGTAGCATAATGACTCTGATTTTGTTTGGAACATTTTTCTTATTCGTATTTTTGAACATTCCTATTGCGGTTTCCCTTGGTTTGACCGCATTGATCGGATTATATGCAGGTGGTTTTGCGTTCTCCATGTTCCCGAACGTAATGTACGCATCTATTGGTAAGTTCTCCCTGTTGGCTATCCCGTTCTTCGTATTGGCTGGTTCCATCATGGAGTATGCAGGTATCTCTCAGAGACTGGTAAACTTCGCACGTACTTGTGTTGGTCACAGAAAGAGCGGTATGATCTCCGTAAGCGTTATCGTATGCTGCTTCTTCGCTGCGATCTCCGGTTCCGGTCCCGCTACTGTAGCTGCTCTGGGCGCTATCCTGATCCCTGCAATGGTAAAACAGGGCTATGACAGAGGTATGTCTTCCGCATTGCTGAGTGCTTCCGGTGCAATCGGTATCATCATTCCTCCTTCTATTGCATTCGTTGTATATGCTTCTTGTACCGGTGCTTCCGTTGGTGCACTGTTCAGTGCAGGTATCTTCCCCGGTATCTTGGTTGGTATTTCTTACATTGTAGCAGCGTTGATCGCTTCCAGAGGCGACAAGATCGAAATGCTGCCGAAAGCAAGCTGGGGTGAAAGATGGGCAGCATTTAAAGAAGCTTTCTGGGCTCTGTTGATGCCTGTTATCATCCTGGGCGGTATCTACGGCGGTATCTTCACACCTACCGAAGCTGCAGGTGTATCCGTTATCTACGGTCTGTTCGTAGGTGTATTTATCTACAAAGAAATTCACGCAAGAGAACTGTACCATGTATTCGTTGACGCTGCGGTTTCTTCCGCAACCGTTATGTACATCATTGCTACAGCAGCAGTATATGCTTGGATCATGACAACCAGTGGTGTTGCAGCAGACTTGTCTTCCGCAATTCTGTCCATCAGCGATAACAGAATCATCATTCTGATCATCATCAACATCATCTTCCTGATTGCAGGCTGCTTCTTGGATGCAAACTCCGCATTCTACATTCTGCTGCCTATTATCACTCCCGTATTGACAGGTATCGGTGTAAACCTGATCCATGCCGGTGTATTCCTGACAGTTAACATGGCGATCGGTCTGGTAACGCCTCCTGTAGGTATCAACTTGTATGTCGCATGTAAGAGCGGCGATGTCAGTGTAGCTACAATCTGCAGAAATATTGTTCCTTTCTTGATTGCAGGTATCGTTTCTCTGATGCTGATTACATACATCGAGCCTATCTCCATGTTCTTCCCGAGATTGATGGGTCAGGCTTAATTCAAAACTTGTAGATGTTCTTGAAGTAGAATAAAAAATGAGGGGGACGATATAGATGGATATGATGAAATGCGTTGTGAAAGAAGAAAAAGGCGAAGGTCATGTGGTTCTTACCACAAGACCGGTGCCTGAAGTAGGCGATTTCGATGTCTTGATCCGTGTAAAGGCTGTTGCTGTTTGCGGTACAGACGTACATATCAGACATTGGGATGAATATTCCCAGAAAAGAATGAATCCGCCTACCATCATGGGCCATGAATATGCCGGTGAAGTTGCAAAGGTTGGCAAGTGTGTAACTTCCGTTAAGGTTGGCGATATCGTAAACTCCGATTCACATCTGGTTTGCGGCACCTGCGATCTTTGCCTGAACGGTCATTCTGACGTATGCTACAACACACAGGTAATCGGTGTTATGCGCGATGGTGCATTTGCTGAATATATCTGCATTCCTGAGACTGCAGTCAACAAATGCGATCCCTCTATGCCGATCGAGCAGTTGGCACTGATGGAACCTCTGGGTGTAGCGGTTCATGCTGCAATGGAATTCCCTATCTCCACGAAGAAAGTAGCTGTGATCGGCTGCGGTCCTATTGGATGTATGGGTGTTGCAGTGGCAAGAACACTGGGTGCTGCACAGATCATTGCGATCGAATTGAATGAGCAGCGTGCGCAGATGGCTCTGGAAATGGGCGCAGATGCAATCGTAAATCCTGTAAAAGAGGATACTGTTGCTCGCGTGAAAGAAATCAGCGGCGGTTTGGGCGTTGATGTGGTACTGGATTTCTCCGGTAACGCAGGCGCAATCCAGACAGCGATTGATTATGTAAAACCCGATGGCTATATCGTTGCTGCAGGTCTCGGTCCGAAACCTGTAGAACTGCCTTGGGAAAACTTTGTAACAAAAGGTATTTGCCTGAAAGGCATCTCCGGCAGAGAAATTCCCAGAACATGGGAAAGAATGAAAGGCTTGTTTGCTGCCGGTCTGGATATCAGCAAAGTAATTACTCATGTGCTTCCTCTGGAAGAATTTGAGAAAGGTTTGGAACTGATGGAACAGGGCAAATGCGGCAAGGTTGTATTGAAACCTTGATCATTCACTCACGTTAGGAAACAAAACAATTATATACATCAAAAATCAAAGGACATTTTTAAGAAAAGGGTGATTTCATTGAGTAAGAAAAAATATTCAAAGGAAATGCTTTTGGACATGTACCAAATGATGCTGCGTATCAGAGGATTCGAGTCTAAAGCAGCTGAGTGCTTCACAAAAGGCATGTTGGCAGGTAACATCCATCTTTGCATCGGTCAGGAAGCTGTTCCTACAGGTGCTTGCATGGCTCTGGAACCCGAAGACTACATGGCAAGTACACACCGTGGTCATGGTCACTGCATCGCAAAAGGTGCTGACACAGACAAAATGCTGGCAGAACTGTTTGGTAAGAAAACAGGTTACTGCAAAGGCAAAGGTGGTTCCATGCACATTGCTGATGTAGCTGGTCTGCACTCTCTGGGCGCAAACGGTATCGTTGGTGCAGGTATCCCTATCGCTACTGGTTCCGCATTCGCTTCCAAGATCTGGGGTGACAAACATGTAACTCTGTGCTTCTTCGGCGATAGCGCTTCCAACCAGGGTACATTCCACGAGGCTATTAACATGGCTGCAGCTTGGAAACTGCCTGTTGTATATCTTTGCGAAAACAACAGCTATGGTGTTTCCACCGATATCCACGGTGTAACAAATACAGACACTATCGCAGTTCGTGCAAAAGCATACGATATCCCCGGTGAAACAGTTGACGGCAACGACCCCGTAACAGTATATGAAGCAGTAAAGAAAGCTGTTGATTATGCAAGAGAAGGCAATGGTCCTTCTATCGTAGAATGCTTGACATTCCGTCACCAGGGACACTACTGCGGCGACCCTGCAGTATATCGTCCTGCTGAATATATGGAACACGCACACGAAAAAGATGCTATCCCGAACTTCCGTAAGAAACTGCTGGAGCAGGGTACAGCTACTGAAGAAGAACTGGTTGCAATTGAAAAAGCAGTAGATGAAGAAATCGAAGCTGCTTACAAATTCGCTAACGAGTCTGATTACCCCGATCCTTCTGAAGCAACTACAGATGTATATTCTTCAGACAATGAAAGGAGTGTTGTAAGATGAGCAAAAAAATCAGCGTAAGTAAAGCAATCGGTGAAGCTCTGCACGAAGAAATGACAAGAGACGAGAATGTTATCATTCTCGGCGAAGATATGGGTAAAATGGGTAACGTATTCGGTATCACCGTTGGCTTCCAGGAAGAATTCGGTGCACACAGAGTATGGGACACACCTATTTCCGAATCCGGTTTCTGCGGTATGGCAGTGGGAGCAGCTATGAGAGGTATGCGTCCTGTTGTTGAATTGATGTATAACGACTTTATCACAGTTGCAGCTGACCCTATTTTCAACCAGGCCGCAAAAATGAGATATATGACAGGTGGACAGGCAACTGTTCCTATGGTACTGCGTGTACCTATGGGTGCAGGTAGAAGAAACGCAGGTCAGCACTCTCAGTGCTTTGAGAACCTGTTCTGCCATATGCCCGGTCTGAAAGTAATTGCTCCTTGCTCTGCTGAAGATGCAAAGGGTCTTTTGAAATCCGCTATTCGTGACGACGATCCCGTTATCTGCATGGAGCACAAACTGCTGTATGCGAAAAAAGAGGAAATTCCCGAAGGCGAATATACAATTCCTCTGGGCAAAGCTGCTGTTAAGAGAGAAGGTACAGATCTGACTATCATCACATGGAGCCGTGAAGTAAACTTCGCTCTGGAAGCTGCTGCTGAGCTGGAAAAAGAAGGCATCAGCGTTGAAGTACTTGACCTGAGAACTCTGGTTCCTCTGGATTGGGAAGCTATCGTTGCTTCTGTTTCCAAGACACACAACGTAATTGTTGTTTCTGAGGAAGTGAAGAGAGGTAGCTATGCAGGTGAACTGTCTGCACAGATTGCAGAAGAACTGTTTGACGAACTGGACGCTCCCGTTGAGCGTGTTTGCGGCCTGAACATTGTTTCTCCTTTCAGCCCTACACTGGAAGACGAAAACTTCCCTCACCCCGCAGATATCGTAAAAGCAGTGAAAAAAGTTTTAAACAAATAAGTTACGAAATAGTATAGGAGGGAAAAACATGGCTTTTGAAGTAAAGATGCCCCAGCTTGGCCTGACAATGGAAGAAGGTACCGTTACACAGTGGCTCAAGCAGGAAGGCGATACCGTAAAAGCTGGTGAAGTGATCCTTGAAATTACAACAGATAAGCTGACCAGCGAGGTAGAAAGTGAATATGATGGCGTTTTGTTGAAGATTGTTGCACAGGAAGGCGAAGATGTTCCTGTAAAAGGTCTTCTGGCATACATCGGTGAAGCAGGCGAAGAAGTTGGCGGCGCAGCAGCTCCTGCACCCGCAGCAGCACCTGCAGCAGAGGCAGCTCCCGCAGCTGCAGCTGCACCCGCAGCAGCACCTGCTCCTGTAGCAGCACCCGCAGGTGGACGTATCAAAATTTCTCCTTTGGCAAGAAAGACTGCTGCAAAACTGGGTGTTGATTACACAAACATTCAGGGCACAGGTACAGCAGGTCGTATCGTGCAGAAAGACATTTTGGCTGCAGCTGAAGCAGCTAAGAATGCACCTGCAGCAGCTCCTGCACCCGCAGCAGCACCTGCAGCAGCTCCTGCAGCAGTTTCCATGCCTCAGGCTACCGGTCTGGAACTGATGGATGGCGATGTTGTAGACAAGATGACTGGCATGAGAAAAGTTGTTGCAGAAAGAATGTTCAAGTCTCAGTACGAGAACCCTACTGTAACACAGAACGTAAAGATCGACGTTACAAAGCTGATGGCTTTCCGCAAGCAGGTTAACGAAGAACTTGGCGTAAAATACTCTCTGAACGACTATGTAATCAAAGCAACTGCAAAAGCTTTGAAAGCAAACAAACACATCTTGGTTAGCGTAGATGGCGACAAGATCATCAGACGTGCACATGTCAACATTGGTATGGCAGTTGCATTGGATGACGGTCTGATCGTTCCCGTTATCAAAGATGCTGATAAGATGAGCTTGAGCGAAATCTCCGCTGCAGCAAAAGATCTGGCTGAAAGAGCAAGATCCAACAAACTGCAGATGGATGAATACAAAGGCTCCACATTCTCCATTTCCAACTTGGGTATGTTCGGTGTTGAAACATTTGACCCGATCATCAACCAGCCTGACTCCGGCATTCTGGGCGTTTGCGCAGTACAGGGCGAACTGGATATGGACGAAGAAGGCAACATCTTCAAGAAACAGGTAATGCGTATTTCCTTCACATTTGACCACAGAGTTATCGACGGCGCAACAGCTGCTAAATTCGAACTGGTAATCAAAGACCTGTTGGAGAACCCTATGCAGATTTTGCTGTAATCTCTAATTGAATCTGATATAGAGATAATACAAAGGCACCTCATAGCAGGTTTGAGAGATACAAAGGAATTGAAAAAACATATTGGATTGCCGCCGGCAGGACAGAGAAATTTGTCGGTCGGCGGCAATAAATAAATCACTGACTGAATGAAGCGGAAAAAGATTTTCCTGCTTTCAAGACGGCAATAGATAGTTGGGAGGAATAGAAAATGGCAGTAGAGGTAAAGATGCCTCAGCTTGGTTTGACCATGGAGGAAGGTACTGTTTCCAAATGGCTTAAACACGAAGGCGATGCTGTAAAGGTTGGCGATGTCCTGCTGGAAATCACCACAGATAAGCTGACAAGCGAAGTAGTAAGTGAAGAAGAAGGCGTTCTGTTGAAGATCGTTGCACAGGAAGGCGAAGATGTACCTGTAAAAGGTCTGTTGGCTTATATCGGCGCAGCAGGCGAACAGGTTGGCGCACCTGCGGCAGCTCCCGCAGCAGCACCTGCAGCCGCTCCTGCACCTGCAGCAGCAGCACCTAAAAAAGAAGGCAAAACAAAACTGGCTGTTATCGGCGGCGGTCCCGGCGGTTACGTTGCAGCGATCCGCGCAGCTCAGTTGGGCGCTGAGGTTACTCTGATCGAAAAGAACAAACTGGGCGGTACTTGCCTGAATGTTGGTTGTATCCCTACCAAAGCTATTTTGCACTCCGCAGAAGCTCTGACAGAAGCAAAGGAAATGGCTGATTACGGTATCAACGTAGAAGTAAAGAACGTTGACTGGGCAAAGGTACAGGCAAAGAAAACAGCTATTACCAATCAGTTGGTAAGTGGTGTTACAGGTTTGATGAAAGCAAACAAGATCAAAGTAGTAGAAGGCGAAGCAACATTTGCTTCCAAAGACACTTTGGCTGTAACAAAGAAGGACGGCAGCAAAGAAAACATGACTTTTGACAAGATCATCATTGCTGCAGGTTCTGTTCCGGCAATCCCTCCGATCTCCGGCGTAAAAGAAAATGCAAACTGCGTAGATTCCACAGGCGCTTTGGCATTCGAAAGCATTCCGAAGAGCATGCTGGTAATCGGTGGCGGTGTTATCGGTATCGAGCTGGCAACTGCATACAGCAAATTTGGTACTGAAGTAACTGTTGTAGAAGCTGCTCCCAAGCTGCTGCCTATGATGGATGGCGAATTGACAGCTATGATGCGCAAAATGATGGAACAGAAGGGTGTTAAGATCATGACAGACGCAAAAGTACAGTCTGTTGAAAACTCTCCTGTTGGCGCAAAAGTAAATGTTGAAGTTGGCGGCAAAATGCAGTCCTTTGAAGCAGAAAAAGTTCTGGTTGCTGTCGGCAGAAGAACAGATACTGCTGCTTTGAATCTGGATGCAGTTGGCATCGCAAACGACAGAGGTCGTATCACAGTAAACGACAAGATGGAAACAAGCGTACCGAATGTTTATGCAATCGGTGACTGCCTGGGCAAAGTAATGCTGGCACACGTTGCAAGTGCACAGGGTGAAGTAGCTGCTGAAAACGCTATGGGCGAAGAAGCACTTTACGATGGCGCAACCAATCCTTCTTGCGTATACACAGACCCTGAATTTGCAGGTGTTGGTCTGACAGAAGAAAAAGCAAAAGAAATGGGCATTGAATACACTGTAGGTAAATTCCCTCTGATGGCTAACGGCAAATCCTTGATCATGAACGGTGGCGCTGGTACAATCAAATTCATTATTGGTAAGGAATATAAAGAAGTACTTGGTGTACATATCCTTGGACCCAGAGCAACAGATTTGATCGGTGAATGCGCACTGGCAATCGGTTTGGAAGCAACTGTTGAGGATATCATTGCTACAATTCATGCACATCCTACTGTAACTGAGGCAGTAAGAGAGGCAGCTCTTGCAGCAGAGAAGAGAGCAATCCATATCCCTAATAAATAAGAAGGGAGAACAGGTACAATGAGCAAAACACTTGGTTATATCGGTATGGGTGTTATGGGTTTCCCTATGGCATCTAACCTTTTGAAAAAAAGCGGCTGCCCAGTTATCGGTTTCGATGTATTTGAGCAGGCAAGACAGCGTTTTATTGATGCTGGCGGACAGGCTGTTGACAACACAGATGAAATTATCGACAAATGCGAGATCATCTTCCTGTGCTTGCCCAGCAATGAATTGGTAAAATCCAATGTGGAAGCGATTCTGGAAAAAGGAAAAGCTGGTACCATTATTGTAGATATGGGTTCCACAGCACCCGGCATCATCCGCGAACTGTCTCCCAAGGCAGCTGAAAAAGGCATTACACTGATCGATTCCCCTGTCAGCGGTGGCGAAACAGGTGCAATAGCCGGCACTTTGGTTATTATGTGCGGTGGTGACAAGGCTAAATTTGATGAAGTTGAACCTCTGTTGCATTGCATGGGCTCCACTGTTACCTATATGGGACAGAGTGGCTGCGGCAGTGTTGCAAAATTGGCAAATAACATGATCGTTGGTTGCAATCTGATTGCAGTATCCGAAGCATTTGCATTTGCGAAAAAAGCAGGTCTGGATCCTCAGGTGCTTTTTGATGCAATTAAAGGCGGTTTTGCTCAGAATGCAGTTATGGACATCAAAGTGCCGAAAATTATTTCCAGAGATTTTACTCCCAGTGCTCGTATTGCGGTACACTACAAAGACATCAAAAATGCTATGCAGTTGGCAGATGAAATGGGTGTAGAGATTCCTGCATCCAAGCTGGTTTATGATTGCATGCATCAGATGGACGAGTGGGGCGAAATCAATTTGGACCAGTGTGCATTGGTACATGTTTTCGAAAAAGCAATGGACGTTGAAGTAAAGTAAAGTTTACTATTTCATAGTATTCCATTCATACATCTGCTGCCGAAAGGCAGCAGAACTCTCAAAAAATATACATACAAAAGGGACAGAACAGGAACGGATTTTTTCTTCCTACCTATGTGTTCCCGGGAAGACCCTTTGATAAAAAAGGCAGCTGCAATGAGTCTGCTTTTTTATCCAAAGGGTTTTTTCCTATCAATGATATATTACAAACGAGGACCTCAGAGAAAGGAGCACCCATTATGATTAAAACAGCACAAGGAAACATCAAAAGAATTGTTGCAGCTCGTATGAGCCCCGGAGAAGACGTTCTTCTTGGACTGGAAAAGATTTGTGCCGACTATGGAATCAAAGACGGTATCATTCTGACTGCCATCGGCAGCTTGGATGGTGCGCAGTTCTTCAATCCTGTTCCTTTGAAGGATAAAAAAGCCGGCTATGGCTATGGTGAACCGATTATTTTAAGAGGACCGATCGAATTGGTTAGTATGTCCGGTATGATTTGCCACAATGATGAAGGCGAAACATTGCTGCACATTCACTACAGCCTGTCCGATCAGCACGGAACAGGTCACGGCGGTCATGTGATCGAGGGCAATAAAGTTCTGATGACAGTTGACGTTGTAATTGCAGAGGTTGACGGTGTGGAAATGGGCAGAGGATACGATGAAGATTTGGAAGTATTCATCTTTGCTCCGAAGCAGAAATAATTTGTAATCAAGAAAAAAAGGTATACGTCCGCTGGACGGGCGTATGCCTTTTTTATGAAAAAAACATCTCTGTGTCTGGCGTTACCATCAGGGGACAGGCAGAGAGATATTTTTTTTACGGAAAGGAGAAGGACAGTTGAGAGGAACAGCTTCTTTGGTAGGCAATGCGGGAGTTTTGGTCAGTTATGACGGCGTGCGTTTTTTGATCGATGGCATTTATTGTGACTTAAACCGTAATTTTAGCGATATACCGAAAAAGACTTGGGAAAAAATGCGTGAGGGAAAAGGGGAATTGGCGAATATCGATTACCTTTTGTTTACGCATTGGCATTATGACCATTTTTATGGTCCGTATTTTATGGAATATATGGCACACAATCGTGTAAAAGGGGTTTTATTCCCGCCCAATGAAGTGGGGGCAAAGGGTTTGGAAGAACCGCTTGCCGTTTACGGTGAGAAAGCATTGGAATTCGACCGTAAAGCGGAATTTCACCCGGCAAAAAACATGACGGTCAAACGCTTAGCACTGCGTCATGTGGATAAAGCATTTTATCATGTGACAAATCAATGTGTTCAGTTGGATTTAGGCGGAAAACGATTGATGTTTTTATCCGATGCGGATTATTTGGTACAGGCGTATCGCCAAGGTGGAGATGTCAGAACGGATATTGCTTTTGTGACACCGGTGTTTTATAATCACCCGAAGGGACGAGAAATTCTGCGTAGTGTATTGGGAGCAAGGACGATCGTGATCTGCCATATTCCTTTTCCGGAAGATGATAGATTTAACTATTATCGTATGTCCTGCCGTGATGTCGAGCGTTTCCGCCAGGAGGATGAAACGGTCATTGTTTGGAATAAAGCGGGGCAAAGTGTTTCGTTTTAAGTCAGTTTGCTGCTTTTTTGAATTGATTCTCAGAGAAAAAGGGCTTAAACTGTGATTCATAAGATTTTTCTTGCTAAGAGATAGGAAGTCGAGGTAATGCAGAATGGAAAATTTGGCTTTTGCCTTTAATGCCATAGCGCCTACTTTTTCGATTGTACTTTTGGGTATTTTTATGCGAAAAGGCGGTTTTTTGACAGAAGACCTCATCAAAAAAGGCAATAAGCTGTGTTTTCAGTTGTTTTTGCCGGTATTGGTGTTTTTCAATATTTATGAAGCAGGGCAGGTAGATGCCGGCTATATTAAAGTGATTGCATTTGCCGTAGCGAACATTTTTATCTGCTTGGGACTTTTTTTGCTGATTGTACCGAAGGTTTTGAAAGATAAGCGGCAGGTCAGCGTTATGATACAATCCATGTATCGTGGTAATTTCATGCTGTACGGCTTAAGCTTTTCTCAGTCCTTGGGGGGCGAGGTTTGTGTCGCGATGGCAACTTCCATGATGGCGGTTACATTGCCGCTGCTCAATGTAATTGGAATTTTTGTGTATTCCTTTTTCTCGGACGAAGGGGAAAAGCCGGATATGAAAAAAGCCGCAATCAATGCGTTGAAAATGCCGATTCTATGGGGTATCATTTTGGGATTGATTTGCCATGCGATCTCTATGCCTATGCCGCAGTTTCTATACGATGCGGGAAAAGATGTGGCAGGGATCGCAACACCGTTATCCTTTTTATTTTTGGGTGGGCAGTTTCAGATGCGTTCTTCCAGAAAGCACGCAAAGCTGCTTACAGTGGGGGTTGCGGTCAAATTACTGTTGATGCCTTTGCCGTTTATATGGGCGGCGGTTTCTCTGTTCCATTTCCATGGCGATCAGTTGATTCCGTTGTTTATTTTCCTTTCCGCACCCAGCGCGATCACCAATTACCAGCTGGCAACACAGTTTAACGCGGATTATGAGTTGGCAGGTGAATTTTTGGTGTATTCCATGGCGTTTTCCGCACTTTCCATGTTTGTGATGGTTTGGGGACTGCGGACATTGGCATTGATTTAAGGATAAAAAGCAAAACCATCGCTTTGAAGCGACGGTTTTTTTGCGGGGCAAATAATTTTCATTTTGTTTTTTCATAGAGAAAATTGCGAGGCACCCGAAATTGCGAGGAGAAAAGTTTTCATTTCATAAAAAAGGGAGGCGGTGACAATAAAGTCATTTGCCTCCTTTTTTTATTTCCTGTTAGCCTTGGTATGCGGTGTCGTCCACATCTAATGCTTCGACCAACGAGATCTCCGGGTGTTTCTGCATAAAGTTATGCAATGTATATTGATTTGCGAATAACAAAATAGGGCGTTCGAAGTGGTCGTACACCAAAGTGCTTCTTGCAACCAGAAGCTCCTTCAGTTCGTCTCCTTTTTTCTCTACAGAAGGGGAAACCCATCTGGCAACGCTGTAATCCAATGGCTCCATGCGTACCTCGGAGTTGTATTCGTTCATCAGGCGGTATTCAAATACTTCAAATTGCAGCTGACCAACCGCACCTAAAATAACATCATTAAATTCGTTATGATAAACTTGGATCGCGCCTTCCTGTGCCAGCTGCTGAACACCTTTTTGGAACTGTTTTGCCTTCAGGCTGTTGACCGGGTGGACACGACAGAACAATTCCGGCGGGAACGTCGGCAGAGGCTCAAAAAACAGCTTTTCCTTGCGATCGGTAAGTGTATCACCGATCTGGTAGTTTCCGCTGTCATAAATACCGATGATGTCACCGGCAATGGCGGTTTCTACGGTTTCTCTCTCATTTGCCATCAGCTGCGTGGATTGGCTGAGTTTCATCTGCTTGCCCGTACGGGAGAGTGTGACATTCATACCACGGGTAAAGGTACCGGAACAAATACGGAAAAACGCGAGGCGGTCACGGTGTGCCGGATTCATATTCGCCTGAATTTTAAAAATAAAGCCGCTGAAAAAGTCATCCGTAGGCTGTACTTCACCTGTCGTTGTTTTTCTGGGGCCGGGTGCGGGGGACCATTCCAGAAAATGCTCCAGAAAGGCAGTCACACCAAAATCTGCCAGAGCAGAGCCGAAAAAGACGGGAGAAAGTTTACCTTCTTTGATCGCAGTCAGATCGAATGGATTTCCGGCACCGTCTAACAGTTCCATTTCTCCGCGCAGAATGTCTAAGTTGGCATCGGAAATGACACCTTCCAAAGTATCGCCGAATACACCGTTTGCACCCAGTTCAATCACACCGTCTTTTTGTTTATAAAGATAGACTTTGTTTTCCAAACGGTCATAAATTCCTTCGAAGGTCAAGCCATTGCCGATAGGCCATGTGACAGCGGTGGAAGGAAGCCCCAGTGCGTCTTCCAAGTCAGCCATACAATCCAGCGGATCTTTGGACTGGCGGTCTAATTTATTGATAAACGTAAAGATCGGGATTTTACGCATGCTGCATACTTTAAAAAGCTTGACGGTCTGCGCTTCCACACCTTTTGCGGCATCTATCACCATCACAGCGCTGTCTACAGAGGTCAGGATACGGTAAGTATCCTCACCGAAGTCGTTATGACCGGGGGTATCCATGATGGATACCACTTTCCCCTGATATTCAAACTGCATGACGGAAGAAGTGACGGAAATACCTCTTTGTTTTTCAATTTCCATCCAGTCGCTTTTGGCGAACTTTGCGTTTCTTCTGGCTTTGACGGTGCCAGCTTCACGAATGGCACCGCCGTGCAGCAATAATTTTTCGGTTAATGTGGTTTTACCCGCGTCCGGGTGAGAGATAATGCCGAAAATACGACGTTTTTGGATTGCCTCCCATTGACTCATCATGTATATCGATCCTTTCTATGTTTTATGCTATCGGTATCACCGTAATTTTTCGCATCATTTCTATTTTAACCGAAAAATGGAAAAAAAGAAATATTATTTTTTTCAAACATTCTGTTTGTATCAAGGAATTCACGCTTTGTCTGTTGACGTTATTTTTTTTCGTGGTACAATAAAAGAAGGGAGTTATTGGTAAAGTATTTTTCATACAGGAGGTTGAGAGGAATGCAGTTTACAAACACAGACAAAGCACCCGCAGCAGTAGGACCTTACAGCCAGGCAGTGGCAGCAAACGGATTTTTGTTTACTTCCGGTCAGCTGGGCATTGATCCTGTAACAGGCAAGCTGGCAGGAGAAACCATTGCGGAACAGGCAGAACAGGTAATGAAAAATCTCGAAGCGATTTTGACAGCGAATGGTTTGACATTTGCAAATGTCGTAAAAGCTACTTGCTTCTTGGCAGATATTGCTGAGTTTGGTGCGTTTAATGAAGTATACGGCAAATATTTTACAACAAAACCCGCTCGCTCCTGCTATGCGGTAAAAGGTCTGCCGATGGGCGGTCTGTGCGAGGTAGAAGTAATTGCGGAAATGAAATAAGGTTTTGACAGGCACAGATAGAAAGTCAAGCAATAAAAAAGAAAGGGTCACGCAAAAAACGTGATCCTTTTTTGATATGAAAAAATATTATTTCGGTATGTTTCGGATATGCATATAAACTGTATTTTTAGAGATCCCCAGATGCGTTGCGATCGTGATGACGGAGTCCTTCAGATTAAAAATGCCTTTTTGATAGAGTAAATAGATAATTTCTTTGTTTTTATTAGAAGGGGAAACCGTCGGGTCATCATAAACCATTTTTTTCACTTCGTCCAAGGCGGACAGCATGAGGTCTTCCGTGTTATCCGCAAAATTCTCGCGCAAGTGTGCCTTCAAGCTTTGCGTATTGCTCGGCGTTAAAACATGCAGGAAAGAAGAAAATGGGGTACTCAGAAAGAAATTGATGCAAAATAAGCCGATGATACGATAATTTTCCCCATAAATGGCAGAGGTAGAGGCTTTCACATGTTCCCCTCTGGCATTTTGCGTAAAGTAGGTCACATGACGCAAAGAAGGATCGTCCAGCATACGGTTTAAAATGGCAAGGGTTGCGTCGGTAATCGGAGAACCAACACCACGCCCGGAGTGTTGCCCATTGACGATTTTTATGATAGAGCAGTCAAGACGTTCCAATGAGTGGATCACGATTTCACAGCTGTCCTGCCAGAAATCGGCAATCGCATCAGCAGTATGTTTATAGGATTCCAAAATCAGTCGATCGGTTTCTGTTAATACAACAGTCAGATTCCGCATAGAACACACTTCCCTTAAATTATTTTAAAAATATTATAAACATTATTAAGTATACAAGATACAAGTTCTGTTTGCAAGCAAAACATGACAAATTTTGTGAAAAAAAAGTTTTTTTGAACAAAAAAGACCAATGCCGATCGCGGCATTGGTTCTTTTCCTTAAATCCCAAAATATTGCGGCGGTTCCCAAAGAAGCAGAGAATCGGATCGCAGACTTTCTGCCGCACGGATCAAACGCTGGTTGCGGCTGCCGCGAAATTGCAGCTCCAAAGAACGCTGCTCCGACAGGAAGGGACCGTCTACCAAGACATCGGTTTGCTCCAGAAGTGCCATGCGATGAGGATCCCGCTCCTGTAACAGTGCTTCCCAAGTGTATCCCGTGTAAGTCCAAACACTTAGCCCGGCATCATGCGCGCCTTTTGCCAACTGTGCGCATGCTTCAGCCTGTTCCATGGGATCGCCGCCGGAAAGCGTGATGCCGTCCAGCAGCGGATTTTCTGTGAGTGCATGCAAAATATCTTCAGTATCCGCGAAGAATCCGCCTTCTGGGTCATGTGTCTGCGGATTGTGGCAGCCGGGGCAGCGATGCGAGCAGCCTTGCGTGAAAACGGTCATACGCAGCCCCGGTCCATCTACAATCGAATCGGAAACCACACCGCTGATTTTGATTTGCATAAGCGTTATCCTTCCTTTGAAGATAATTTGACATCTGTCACAACGGAATGTTTCACACGATCTCGTACTTCGGCGCGTTTTGCGTTATTAAAACGATCCAAAGTGCCGACCAGATAACCTGTGATACGGCGGATCCGCTGGAAGCCGACAGGTCCGTCTTCTTCTTTTCTGCCGCATTTCGGGCAGGTGTCACCGATAATACCATTGTAGCCGCAGATAGGGTCGCGGTCTACCGGGTGGTTGATGGAGCCATAACCGATGCCTTGTGCTTTCATATAGCGAATGATCTTTTCGAATGCATCCAGATTGCTGCTGGGGTCGCCGTCCAATTCTACATAAGTGATATGCCCGGCATTGGTCAGCGCGTGGTACGGTGCTTCCAACTGAATCTTCTTGTATGCACTGATCGGGAAGTATACAGGAATATGGAAACTGTTGGTGTAATATTCGCGATCTGTGATGCCTTCGATGGAACCGAAACGCTGACGATCCATTCTGACAAATCTGCCGGAAAGACCTTCTGCGGGCGTTGCCAAAAGGGTAAAGTTCAATTTCGTCTTTTGGGACAGATCGTCCAGACGTTTTCTCATATGGCTGATGATATCGATACCCAGATTCTGTGCCACTTCACTTTCTCCGTGGTGTACGCCGAGCAGTGCTTTCAGGCATTCTGCCAGACCGATGAAACCGATGGAAAGTGTACCGTGTTTCAAAACTTCTCTGACTTCATCGTTATAGTTGAGTTTATCACTGTCGATCCAAACGCCTTCACCCATCAGGAAGGGGTAGTTGTGTACTTTTTTCTTTGCTTGGATCTCAAAGCGTTCCAGCAACTGTTCTACCACCAGATCCATCTTATGATCCAGTTCGTGATAGAACCAATCGATATTTTTATTTGCCAGAATGCCCAAACGAGGCAGGTTGATGCTAGTAAAGCTCAAATTACCTCTGCCGGGCGTGATCTCACGTTCGGGGTCATGGACGTTGCCCATGACTCTGGTGCGGCAGCCCATATAGGCGATTTCGGTTTCCGGGTGTCCTTCTTTATAATATTTCAGATTGAAAGGAGCGTCCTGGAAAGAGAAATTCGGGAACAGTCGTTTTGCGCTGACACGGCATGCCAATTTAAACAGATCATAGTTCGGCTCGCCGGGGTTGAAGTTGACGCCTTCTTTGACACGGAAGATCTGGATCGGGAAAATGGCGGTTTCGCCGTTGCCCAAACCTGCTTCGGTGACCAAAAGCATATTTTTCATCACCATACGCGCTTCGCTGGAAGTATCCATACCATAGTTGATGGAGGAGAAAGGCGTCTGCGCACCGGCACGGCTGTGCATGGTATTGAGGTTATGCAGCAGCGCTTCCATTGCTTGGTAAGTAGCTTTATCTGTTTCCTCAACGGCTTTTTTCTCCGCGAAAGCCTTTGCTTTTTGGAATACGGCACTGTCAATGCCTGCTTTTTCGATGAGTGCAGCTTCTTCTTTGTCAAAATCTTCGCTGCGGTCCAATTTGGGTGTCATGCCTTTTTCTTCCAGAGAACGGTAAACTTCTTTGACCTTTTCTGCGTTTTCGACAGAATCGATCACCTCGATGGCAGAGCTGATGTTGGAAATATAGCGTTTTTTATACGTTTTTGCAACACCCGGTGCCAGACTGTAATCGAAATTCGGGATCGACTGACCGCCGTGCTGATCGTTTTGGTTGGACTGAATGGCGATACAAGCCAAAGAGGCGTAACTGGAGATGTCGTTCGGCTCTCTGAGTACGCCGTGACCGGTAGAGAAGCCGCCTTCAAACAATTTCAGCAGATCGATCTGGCAGCAAGTGGTAGTCAAAGTATAAAAATCTAAGTCATGGATATGGATATCTCCGTTTCTGTGCGCTTCGGAGTGAGCGGGATTGAGCACATAACTCTCATAGAAATGTTTTGCGCCTTCGGAACCGTATTTCAGCATGGAACCCATAGCGGTATTTCCGTCGATATTGGCATTTTCGCGTTTAATATCGCTGTCTGTGGCGTCTTTATAGGTGATGTCCTCAAATGTTTTCATCAGGCGATCGTTCATATTGCGCACACGGGTGCGTTCCGCGCGGTAAAGAATATATGCCTTGGCAGTGCTGACAAAGCCGTGTTCGATCAGTTTTTTCTCTACCATATCCTGAATCTGCTCGACAGTAGGCGTGTCCACTTCTTGTGCCTCAAAGGCGGAAGAAATCTCCTGTGCCAAAGATAGGCAGATGCTGTAGTCTTTCTTTCCGGTTGTGGCTTCAAAAGCTTTCTCGATGGCACTGGCAATTTTATTGATGTCAAAGTAAACGGTTCTGCCATCACGTTTTTTGATGGTGGTGATCATGAATTTCCCCTCTTTTCTGTATTTTTTTCATCGTTCCGATTGGATATATTTCAAATTGTGATCTTTTCTTTATGTCGTACAAAACCACAATATATTGGGTCTATCCAAAAAATGTCGCTGTATATATTGTATCTGTTCCAAAGGCATCCGTCAATAGCATTTTGCATGAAAAGCGGCTTTTTTTGGAAAGGGGCAAGCGTTTTTTCCATAAGATAAAAAGGAGAGGAAATTATGGAGCAAACGGGGGAGATTTATGATGAAAGAAGAATTTTTTTCGCAGTTGCAGGAAAAGGAAGTCATCAATGTCTGTGACGGCGGGTGTTTAGGGTGTATTGGAGATTTTATACTGGAGATACCTTCCGGTCGGATCTGTACGCTGATCGTTCCGAAAGAGAGTGGTCGGTTTTGTCTGTTTTCCAGAGAACAGGCATATTTTATCCCGTGGAATTGCATCAAAAAAATCGGTGAGGATACGATACTGATAGAGGTAGAACAGATCGAGCGGCTATTACGCACGATTGATTGAATACAAGGAGAAAAAAGGGGAAAGAGAAGGGCGGAAGATGGACAAGCTGTCGCAAAAAAACGGGCTCCACAGGCACAGATGCCCGAGGAAGCCCGTTTTTGCAGGAGCGAATCAGCAGGAAGAGCAGTTGTTCAGCTGATTGTTTCCGCCGCAGCAGTACAGCAGCAGAATGATCCAGATCCAGGAATTTTCTGTGCCGCAGCCGCCCACATTATTGTTGTTGCCGTTGCAGCAGCACAATAACAGGATCAACCACAAGAAGTTATCATTACCACAACCAAATCCGCACATAATACAAATACCTCCTTCAGATAAAATCGTGTTACGGTGTTACAGTTCAATCCTATGAGGTATTTTGTAAAATATTGCCTGTCTTATTTTATTTTTTTTCTGTCGGCGGCAAGACCAGATCCTGCGTCCGCATACGGGTGGTAAACCCCTGCATCTGACCTGTTAAAAGAGAAAACAGCAGATGGGTGTCATCTTCAAAATAGAGCAGATGTCCTGCGCCTGCCTGCGTGGCAAGTTCCAGACAGCGCGCGTGGCTGTCCTTAGCAAGGGTCACTTCATAGCCGCAGGCACGGTAACGCGCGGCAAGGTCGGCTGCGACAGAGGCGCCTGCTTCTTCATAGCCGAAGTAGGCGATGATCTTTTCTTCCATTGACTGCCACTTCCCTTATTTTTCTTCTTTTTTTTCATGTAACAGTTTTTCCAGTTCGTCGATAAAGGTATTGATGTCTTTAAACTGGCGGTAAACGGAGGCAAAGCGTACATATGCCACCTCGTCCAAATCTTTCAGACGGTCCATGACCATATTGCCTAAAATTTTGCTTTCCACTTCTTTTTCGCCGTTGCCGATGAGCGTATTTTCAATATCGTCTACCAAAGATTCGATCTGCTTGACGGAAACGGGGCGTTTATTACAGGACTTCATGATGCCGCCCAACAGCTTGGTTTTGTCAAACAGTTCTCTGGTGCCGTCGCGTTTGATGACGGTAATGGGAATGGTATCGATCCTTTCGTATGTGGTGAAGCGCTTGCCGCAATGTTCGCATTGTCTGCGGCGGCGAATGGCGGAATTGTCATCCTGCGCACGGGAATCGATGACTTTGGTATCGGGATAATTACAAAACGGACACTTCACAATCCATTTCCTCCTTAAATTATGGTGTTCTTTCGGTAAAAAACCGTAAAATGCTGTATTCAGTATAAAACAGATAGTCAGTCAGGTCAATTCTAATCTGCCGTAAGAGGAAAAAAAGCGGTGTCTGTCGGAACTTGCAGGGATTTGGGAAAGTCTTTTTATCCGACGGGAAAACAGAAGTCTTACAATGGAAGAAAGTAAACAAAAAAAGGAGGAAGGTCTTTATGGATCGAAAACAGAAAAAAGAGGCATTGCTGCAGGCGGAAGCGGCAAGAGAATATTATTCCAAACGGGCATATGACGCAGAGGACCCGTTTTATGGTGCGTTTTATGCGCAGTGTGTGGAAAGCAGTGCGGCAGATTTGTGGGAAACGCTGTGTCTGGTGCATACAGGCAGCAATTTTTTTGCGGAACGTGTAGAGGCACTCGATGCGCGCGGCATGAAACGGCTGTTTCGTCTGGCGGGGATCCATCATACCATTCGCGTACTGTTACGCAAGAAAAAGCTGTTGATTTGGGAGGATATGATGCAGGCGGCAGAGCAGGTTTATGAGCTTTCGGCGCAGGAGCGCAAAATGGCGGATATTTTATACCGAGCGGCATGCATAGACAAAAGCGGGTTTTTTCTGCTTTTTTCCATGGTAACGGCACGATATGTGTTTTTTCAAAAAGAATTGACACCCTTTCAGTTGGCTTTTTTGGAGAATTTTTGGTATAATTCTTACAGTGGGTTTATGGGCGCATTTACCGCCTATGTACCGTTTCATATTCGGTGGAAGCAAACCCTAAAGAAAGAAGAAAGAACCGGCTGAGAGGTGGAAAATATGGCAGGCATGGAATGGACAGCGCAGCAAAAAGAAGCGATCGAAGCACAAGGCGGGGATATTCTGGTTTCCGCGGCAGCGGGCAGCGGAAAAACGGCTGTGTTGGTGGAACGCATTATCAGAAAGGTCACAAGAGAGATAGTGCCTGTGGATATTGACCGCTTATTGGTGGTGACATATACCAAAGCTGCCGCAAGTGAGATGAGCGGTCGAGTTGCGGAGGCAATCGGAAAAAAACTGGAAGAAAACCCTGATGATGTTAGGCTGCAAAATCAAATGACCTGCCTTGCCGGTGCGGATATGAAAACGATCCATGCGTTTTGTCTGCAAGTGATCCGGGAATATTGTTATCTGGTGGATATAGACCCTGCGGCAAGAACTGCGGACGATACCGAGATCCGTCTGCTGCAAAAAGAGGTATTGGAAGAAGTATTTGAGGAGCTTTATGAAGCGCAGGACGAGTCTTTTTTCCTGTTGTTGGAAACGTATGCAGGAAAGATGAAAGACGATGATCTGCGGGAGCTGATATTGAGGATCCACAGCTTCGCGATGGGGTACCCTTTTCCACAAAAATTGCTGACCCAGATGACGGAACTGTTTGATCTGAAAGAAGAAGATACCATGGAATGCCTGCCGTGGTTTGCGTGGATTCGCAAAGCGTTTGCGGAAGATGCGGCATATGCGAAAAACAGACTGCGCCTTGCTTGGGAGCTTGCACAGGAAACGTCGGGCTTTGAGGCGTACGCAGAACAGCTTGCGAGAGAATGCGAGCAAATGCAGGCGCTTTATGACTCTGCGCAGGAAAGCTATGCGAATATGCGAATGGCATATGTTGCGGCGGAGTTTGCTTCTCTCAAACCTTACCGCGGGAAAGACAAAGAAACGGCGGAGCAGATCAAGTCGCTGCGCAATGGTGCCAAAGCCTGCTACCAGGCAATGCAGAAAAAGTATTTTCTGTTTAGTGCGCAAACACAGGAGGAACTGCTGCGTAAGCTTTACCCGATCGCTTCTGCACTGAGCCGTTTGACACTGCTGTTTTTGGAGCGTTTTCAGCAGGCAAAGAAGGAAAAAGAGATACTGGACTTTTCGGATTATGAACATTTTTGTTTGCAGATTTTAGTGAAACCAGAAAGTGAGATCGGGCATGTCGTGCCGACAGATGCCGCATTGGAGATACGGAAAAAATACGAGGAGATCATGATCGACGAGTATCAGGACAGTAACCCTGTGCAGGAGATGATACTGACGGCAATATCCGGTGAAAGCGAAGGGAAAAATAACCGCTTTATGGTAGGAGATGTCAAGCAGAGCATTTATCGCTTCCGATTGGCGATGCCGGAGCTGTTTATGGAAAAATACCACCGCTATCGTGCAGAAAAAGGCGCGTTGGAGCGTAAGATCGTGCTTTCGCAGAATTTTCGCAGCCGCACACAGGTTTTAAACGGGGTCAATTTCCTTTTTCGCCAGTTGATGAGCCCGGCTTTCGGCGATGTGGCATATGATGAGGAAGCAATGCTGTACCCGGGTCCGGAAGCGGGACTGCCTGTTCCCGGCGGCGGGCAGACGGAACTGATTTTAGTCGAAAGCGGCGATACAAACGAGGAGGAGGAACTGCCGGAGGAGATCGCAGAACTGGACAGACGCAGATTGGAATTGCTTGCGATACTGGAGCGTATTCAAGAGCTGATGCAAAGCGGTTTTCAGGTATACGACAGAAAGCAGAAAGCTTACCGCCCGTTGGCATACCGCGATATTGCGATATTATTCCGCAGCATACGCCCTTGGGCAACGGTATTAGAGGAAGTTTGCGCCGAAACGGGTGTGCCTTATTACGCAGAAACCGGCGGGGGGTATTATGAGGCGCCGGAAGTGGATACCGTGTTGAATATGCTGCGGATCTTGGACAACCCGCTGCAGGATATTCCGCTCATCTCTTTGTTACATTCCCCTGTATTCGGATTTACGGCAGAGGAGTTGGCACAGATCCGTTTGCTGAATCGGGAAGGTTGTTTTTATGATTGTTTGCAGGAAGCCCTGCACACGGATACATTAGAGGAGCAGCTGAAAGAAAAGATCCGCACCTTTCAGACAGACTGGGAGCAGTGGCGCAAGCAGGCGGAAAAATGCACCCTGAGCGAATTGCTGCATTATTTATACGAACAGACGGGGTATTATGATTATGTCGGCATGACGGCGGGCGGCAGTCTGCGCCGCGCCAATCTGGATTTGCTGCTGGAAAAAGCGGAACAGTATGAGGAAGGCAGCCGCAGAGGGTTATTTTATTTCATTCGGTATGTGGAAGATGTAAAACTGACCGAGGAGGATACGCCTTCCGCGAAATTGGCGGGGGAAGCGGAAAATCTGATTCGGGTGATGCCGATAGATAAAAGCAAGGGATTGGAGTTTCCTGTGGTGTTTGCAGCGGACCTCGGAAAGGCGTTTTATCAAAAAGATGCGCAAAATCCTGTGATTTTACACCAATATTGGGGATACGGTCTGGATTATTTCGACTTGCAGACAAGAGCGCGCTATACGACGTTGTGTAAAACCGCAGTGGCGGAAGCCATACGGCGGGAAAATCTTTCCGAAGAACTGCGGGTGCTGTATGTAGCGCTGACGCGTGCGAAAGAAAAGCTGATTTTGACAGGAAGCGTTAAGCAGGCTGCGAAAGCACTGTCCGACTGGGCAGCTGACGGAAGAAGACAGGAGATACTTCTGCCATCTTATCTGTTAGCAAGAGGAAAGAGTTTTCTGGACTGGATTATGCCGGCGCTGCTGCGTCATCCGGAAGGTAAAAAGTTTTTGGAAACAGAAACGGGGGACGGACTTTGGGAAGACGCGCCCGTTTGTGTGGAGACAGCGGAATTTTCTTTTTCACTGCGCAGAAAAACGGAACTTGGCAGAAATTTATTGTTTGAAAGAGAACCTTTGCCGGAAATTCCCGAAGAAAGCGGAAGCGGACAGCTGCAAAAAGAAGTTGCTTTCCAGTTGAATTGGGCATATCCGCACACACAGGCAACGCTTTTGCCCGCGAAAATGTCAATATCGGAGATCAAACGACGCTTTTTGCAGGCGGAAGAAACGGTGGAACCTTATCATGTGCCGATGTTTTCCGTTTCCAGACAGGAAACGGGCAGGCTGACTGCGACGCAAAGAGGTACGGCACTGCATACTTTTTTGGAAGAAGCCGACTTTACGCAGGTGTGGGATAAAACGGCACTGCGTGCATTTGCCGAAGAACTGGTCCAAAAAGAGATACTTACCAAAGAGGAAGCGGATACCCTGCCGTTTGACAGATTGCGGACGTTCTTTTCTTCTGATTTGGCGAAACGAATGCAAGTGGCGAAAGAGATCAAAAAAGAGCAGCAGTTTTCTGTTCTGATGGAGGCAAAGGATATTTTTCCAAACGGAATATACGATAATGTGGAGGAAAAGGTTTTAATTAACGGTGTCATCGACTGCTGTTTCAAAGAGGACGGCGCGTGGGTGCTGTTAGATTATAAAAGTGACCGCATCGCAAGCGAAGAAGGTTTTCGCAAGCGTTATGCCATTCAGCTTCAGCTGTACCGCAGAGCATTGGAAAGCTTGACACAGACGCCGGTGAACGAATGTTACATTTATGCATTTTCTCTGCAAAAAGAGATCAGACTGTAGCGGTATCGGCTTTGTTAGCGATGCCGATAGGAAGGAACAAACCAATGAAAGCAAGATCATATATCTGGGTCATCTTAGCGGCGACGCTTTGGGCGACGATGGGGCTGTTCACACAGCCTTTTACGGCAATGGGTTTTACCTCACAGGAACTTTTGTTTCTGCGGGTGCTCTTTAGTGCGCCTTTGCTTGGCGTGGTGATGCTGTGTCGGGACAGGCGTCAGCTCAAACTGAAAAAAATGACCGATATCTGGTGTTTTTTAGGAACAGGCATTTGCAGTTTCGTGTTTTTCAGTATGTGTTATTTCACGGCGATCTTGAAGATCGGTATGGGGGTGGCAGCGGTGTTGCTGTATACCGCGCCTGCCTTTGTGCTGCTGATGTCGGCGATTTGTTTCGGAGAGAAGCTGCGGGGCAGGAAACTGTTGGTGCTGGGAATGACTATGTGCGGCTGTGCGCTGGTTTCCGCTTTTTGGAAAGACAGCGGCGCGCTTGGGCTTGGCGGACTGCTTTTGGGGCTCGGTGCGGGATTTGGCTATGCGCTTTACAGTATTTTTGGGACGTTTGCCTTAAAAAAAGGATACCAGCCGTTCACGGTTTCGTTTTATACCTTTAGTATTGCGGCGGTGTTTTTGCTCTTTTGCATTCAGCCGATCGCTTTGTTTGAAAAAATCACAGAGCAGGGGCTTTGGCTGCATATGATCTGCTTCAGTCTGGTGACGACACTGATCCCTTTTTTAAGCTATACCATCGGATTGAGCCGATTAGAGCCAAGCAAGGCTTCTATGACAGCGACATTGGAGCCTGCGCTGGCGGCGGTGTTCGGTGTTTTGATTTATCAGGAGGAGGTTTCACTGCATAAAGTGCTGGGAGTTCTGATGGTGTTGGGCGCCGTGGTATTTCTCAGCGGGGCAGAGAAGACAGCGGGAAGTTGAGAAAGGAGAGAAAAGCATGAAATGCCCGTATTGCAACAAGGAAATGACAAAAGGCTATATCCAGTGCCGTGACGGTGTGGTCTGGACGGAGAAAAAACAGTGGGTCGCAGCGTTATCTTGCTTGGGAAAAGGCGCGTTTTATCTGGAAAATATTCCGGAAAATGGAAATCGGGCGGTTTATGCCTACCGCTGTGAAGATTGTGAAGTAGTGCTGATCCCTTACGGAAAGCAGTGTGCAGAAGAGTAAAACGGAGTATAATAAAGAGAAAAAAGAGGGCTTCCTTTTTGGAAAAGAAGGGTGTCCTCTTCCTTTTTGCTCGAAAAAATGGTACAATTAGTACAATAAATGCAAAGGATTGACAAAGATTTACAGAGAATTAAGATTTTTTTAAGAGAACTACCGTTTTTTTGTAATACAGAACTGTTAAGCTAATGCATAGAAACCAATAGGGATAACGTAAGGGGGTAACCGCTGATGGAACAGGAACGGTATAACATTTTGGTATGCGACGATGACAAGAGCATTGTGGATGCCATTGAAATTTACTTGAAACAGGAAAATTACAATATTATCAAAGCTTATAACGGTCTGGAAGCGCTGCGCGCGCTGGAGGAAAATGAAATCCATCTGATTCTTCTGGATGTGATGATGCCGAAGATGGACGGATTGAATACCACAGTGAAAATTCGTGAAACATTGAATATTCCTATCATTATTTTATCCGCGAAATCCGAGGATACGGATAAGATTTTGGGATTGAATTTCGGTGCGGACGATTATATCACAAAACCCTTCAATCCATTGGAACTGTTGGCACGGGTCAAAAGCCAGATGCGCCGCTATACTTCACTGGGCAGTATTGCGGAAAAAAGCAATGTCATCAAAATCGGCGCACTGGAGTTGGATAAAGACGCAAAAGAAGTGCGTGTAGAAGGCGAGCCGGTGAAGTTGACCGCGACCGAATACGGCATTTTGCAGCTTTTGATGGAAAATGCGGGGAAGGTATTTTCCATCGATCAGATTTATGAGAAAGTATGGAACGAGTTATCTTTTGCACCGGAGAATACAGTTTCCGTGCATATCAGAAGGATTCGTGAAAAAATTGAAATCAACCCGAAAGAGCCAAAGTATCTGAAGGTGGTGTGGGGGATTGGCTACAAAATCGAGAAAGTATAAAAGTTACCGCACAAAATGGAAGGTACTTGCGACGTGTGTGTTCTTTCTGTGCGTCAGTGTGATCTTTTTTTGCGGCGTTGTGTTTAGCAACGTTTCCAGAACATGGAATATCGAAGAAGTGGTCAATCAGGAGGAATATTATGATACACAGTTGTTCCATGACCAGTTTTTCTATGTCATGGACTGTGTGGTCGGGGTACATATCTATTATCAAAATGAGGAAAACATCTCCCAAGGCAATGCCATCAACAGAGAGGATCTCATCAATGGGTTTAAGCAGTATTATTGGATCAATGACGGCATCATTACGGCAAATACCGAGATCAACGATACTTATGACGATCTGATTGTTACGGGAGAGATTCCGGCATCGTTGCAGGCTAATTTTGAAGAATACCGCTATCTGGTACAGAATAGTCTGCCGATCTATTATGATATGACCATTGAAACCCAGTTGGACGATTATCGTGCGTTTAAGCGGTATTTGGACCAGGCGGTCAATTTTTATTACTATATTGAAAATGCAGACGGCAATCTGGTGGCAGGCAATATCGATCCCGAAGTACTGCGGCAAATGCCGCGGACCATTGTGGCATCCGGCGAGTTTACCTCGGACAGTCTGAGCAGAAACGTATATTACAATTATTCCAACAGTATTCTGACAGAAAGCGGCTGTAAAATCTATGCCGCTATTGCAGACCCGCTGCAACAGGGAGATGAATTTTTTCAGCAACAGCAGGATTTTTCCTTGGCGAAAGAAAGCATTGGCATTCTCTTTACGGGCTGCGTGATCAGTGCGCTGCTTGCGGCAGCCTGCGTGCTTTATCTGATCCGCGTTGCAGGACAGAAAGAACGCGGCGGAGAAGTGCACTATATGCTGGTGGACAGAGTATATAATGAACTGCATTTTCTGATGATGCTGCTGCTGGCGCTGTTTTCCGTGATTATTGCAAGCAATATTTTAAACAGCATCTGGTATTTGGGGGCAGTTGGTTTTTGGGCATATATTTTAACGACAATATTGGGAATTGTCTATTTGATCGATGCGGCTGCTGGTTTGAGCTATATCCTTTCGATCACCAGACAGATCAAAGGCAAGCGCCTTTTGCGCAATACGCTCATTTCCGTGCTGATTCGCAGAATCGCTTCCCTTTTTACGGGAAAAACATTCCGCGGGTGGATGATTTTTGTGATGTTTGCCTACGGGGCGGGAAACTGTGTGCTGACGTTCTTCTTGGTTCTTTGTTTGTTGTGGGGCAATCCCACCGGGTGCCTGGTCAGCTTTGGCATACTGGTGTTTTTCAACCTGTTTTGTCTGTATCTGTTTTTGCGTGCGCTGCGCTCGCTAAAACACATTATGATATCTGCAAGAGAAACATCGAAGGGAAATCTCGACTATCAGATCGATTTGGCGCATATTTCACCTTCTTTCCTGAACTTTGCGGAGGATATTGCCAATATTCAGGACGGTTTGAAAAATGCCGTGGATAAGGCGGTCAAAGGTGAGCGAATGAAGACAGAGCTGATTACGAATGTATCACACGATCTGAAAACACCCCTGACTTCCATCATCACTTATGCGGATCTACTGCATAAGGAGTCTTTGCAAAATTCTGTGGCAGATAGTTATGTGCAGGTGATCTATGAAAAATCTTATCGTCTGAAACAGCTGATCGAAGATTTGATCGAAGCAAGCAAGGCTTCCAGTGGAAATCTGAAGGTTGTAAAGATGTGTCTGGATCTGAGAGAAGTAACGATGCAGGCTGTGGGTGAGATGGAAGAAAAGATCGAGGACGCGGGTCTGGAAATGAAGCTGAGCTGCCCGGAACCGGTTTATATTGACGGTGATGGCAGACATATGTGGCGGATTTTGGAAAACCTGCTGTCCAACACCGTAAAATACGCTATGCCGCATTCCAGAGTTTATGTGGACATTTATGCGCAGGAAGACGAAGGCGTTTTAGTGATGAAAAATATTTCCGACGCGCCGATGGATTTTGATGCGTCCACATTGACCGAGCGGTTTGTGCGAGGAGATGCTTCCCGCACGACAGAAGGCTCCGGGTTAGGGCTTTCTATCACACAGAGTCTGGCGGAACTGCAGGGCGGTACTTTCTGCATACAGGTAGATGGCGACTTATTTAAAGCGATCGTGACGATTCCTCTGTGGCGTGATCCGCAGACGGGCGAACTTTTGCAGGAAAAAATGGCGAAAGAAGCGGCGGAAATGGCACGGCTCCAAGAGATAGAAGATGCCGCGGAGAATATGCCGGAAGAAGAAAGTGAAGCAGAACTGCCGCAGCAGGAGCAGCAGAACGACCCATAAGTATATGGCACAAAGAGGCGGCGGTCTTTTTATAAAAAGGCAGCCGCTTTTTTTCCGCCACTTGCCAAAAAGAGGGATTCGGTTTACAATGAGTTCGAAGTTTTGTGAAAATGACGGGAAAAAAGATAAGGGGTATTTGTGATGCTGCGGCAGGAAGAAATATTTCGTGAGTTCAGAAGCTTTCAAAAAGGGGCAAAAGCGTTTGTACGCTGGCTGATTCTGGGGTGTGTGATCGGAATTACGGTCGGACTTGTCGGATTGGGGTTTCATTTGGCATTGGAACAGGTGACATTCCTGCGGCAGGAACATGATTTCCTGCTGTGGCTGCTGCCGGTGGGCGGTTTAGTGATTGTGGGATTGTACTGCGCTGCGGGATTGCAAAATGACCGCGGGACCAATTTTATTTTGGTGGCGGTGCGTTCCAATGAAAAGCTTTCGCTGCTTACCGCGCCGTTAATTTTTATCAGTACGATCATTACGCATCTGTTGGGCGGTTCGGTCGGTAGGGAAGGTGCCGCGCTGCAGTTGGGCGGTTGTATTGCTTCCAGCATCGGCAGGTGGGTGCATTTGAACGAAAAAGACGAACGAATCATTACCATGTGCGGTATGAGTGCGGGTTTTTCCGCTTTATTCGGTACACCGGTGACAGCGGTCGTGTTTGCGATGGAAGTTATCACGGTCGGTGTGATGCACTATTCTGCGATCGTACCGTGTATCCTTGCGGCATTGATTGGGGCGGGGCTTTCCGCTTGGGCAGGGGTGGCGCCCGCATCGTATGTGCTGGCGGGAGTGCCGGCACAGATCGACTTCGCAGTTTGTTTGCAGGTGGCACTGCTGGGGCTTGGCTGTGCGCTGCTAAGCATGGTGTTTTGCCTGTGTATGGAAGGCGTGGGAAAGGCGTATCAAAAGTATCTTCCCAATCGCTGGATCAGGATATTTGCAGGCGGTTGTCTGGTGATTGCGCTGACCTACCTGTCCGGGTGCCGGGATTATAACGGTGCGGGCATGGACATCATCGCGCTGGCGATGCAGGGAGAAGCCAAACCGGAAGCGTTTTTGCTGAAGATCATTTTTACCGCGGTCACACTGGGGGCAGGCTACAAAGGCGGCGAGATCGTTCCTTCCTTTTTTGTGGGAGCGACATTCGGCTGTGTGGCGGGCTCGGTTTTGGGACTTTCCCCTTCGTTTGCGGCGGGGCTCGGTCTGGCGGGGCTGTTTTGCGGTGTGACGAACAGTCCGTTGGCAGCGATCTTACTTTGCGTGGAGCTTTACGGCGCGGGCGGATTGCCGTATTACGCACTGGTGTGCGCGATCAGTTATATGCTTTCGGGGTATTACGGACTGTATTCTGAGCAGAAAATCATGTATTCTAAGCTGAAACCGGAGTTTATCAATCGCAATGCGCACTGAAAAATATACATTATTAGAAAAAACGATGCATAAAAATCCAGAATAGAAGGGATTTTGATTTTTTTGTAATGCGTTCCGTCTTGGAAAAAACAACGCGAAAAAGGAAATATCCCAAAAAGAACGGTAAAAAGGTTGTAAAAAACGAAGAAAAAGTTGAGATATATCGTGAATTTTGCCGATTGGATTCTATGCATCGGGATAGTATAATTCTTTGTGTATGTAATGGATATCGGCATAGCGCCGATCAGGGAGCACAATATTTTAGGAGGCTATGTATCATGAAAAAGTATTTGAGAAACGTAATGGCAATGGCAATGGCTGCTGTGCTGACAGTTGCTTTGGCATCCTGCGGTTCTTCTTCTACAACAGAAGAAGGCACAACAGGCGATGACACAGCACAGGACGAAGCGCAGGTTTTGGTAATGGCAACTAACGCTGAATTCCCTCCGTATGAATACTACGAAGGCAGCGAAGTGACCGGTATCGACGTTGAGATCGCAAAAGCGATCGGCGAAAAGCTGGGTTACGAAGTAACAGTAGAGGATATGGCATTTGATTCCATCATTACAGCTGTTTCCACAGGCAAGGCTGACTTCGGTATGGCAGGTATGACCATCACAGAAGATCGTTTGGAAAGCGTAGACTTTTCCGACACTTACGCAACAGGCGTACAGGTAATTATTGTAAAAGAAGGCTCTCCCATCACTTCCGTTGACGATCTGTTTGCAGAAGGCGCAAACACAGTAGTCGGTGTGCAGACAGGTACAACTGGTGACTTGTTCTCCACATGGGATATTGAGGACGAAGGTCTTGGCACAGTAGAAAGATTCAATAAAGGTGCAGATGCCGTTATGGCGCTGACGCAGGATAAAGTAGACTGCGTGATCATCGATAACGAACCCGCAAAGAGCTTTGTAGCAGCAAACGAGGGTCTTGTAATTTTGGATACTGAATATGCAGTAGAAGAGTATGCAATCTGCTTTGCAAAAGACAGCGCACTGAAAGATGAAGTAAACACTGCATTGCAGGAACTGATCGCAGACGGTACTGTACAGAGCATCATTGACAAGTATATTTCCGCTGAATAAGCATTGCTCTGCAAGATTTCAGATAAGCGAATGAAAAAAGTGGGGGTGGCTTTTGAGTCACCCCTATTTGTGACAAATAAGCCGTAAAACAGAGGGGGAATCAGCTTGGCTGAATGGTTAGCCGAATGGAAGGCAAGATTGATATATAACTTCATAGAAGACGATAGGTGGAGATACCTGACAGACGGTTTGGCAGTTACGCTGCAAATCACCTTTTTTGCGGTAATCTTAGGCATTGCCATCGGTATTTTGGTGGCGATCATTCGCTCGACTTACGATAAAAATAAAGATGAGATGCGTTGGAGTATCTGGAAAGTGCTGTTGTATATCCTCAATTTCATCTGTAAGGTATATCTGACGGTCGTACGCGGCACGCCTGTCGTTGTTCAGCTGATGCTGATGTACTTTGTAATCATGGCGTCTACTACAAATAAACTGTTGGTGGCAACCTTAGCATTTGGCATTAACTCCGGTGCGTATGTAGCGGAGATTTTTCGAAGCGGTATCATGTCCATCGATGCGGGGCAGTTTGAGGCGGGGCGCAGCCTTGGCTTTAACTATACCAGAACAATGTGGTTTATCATCATTCCGCAGGCATTTAAGAATGTTTTGCCTGCGTTGGCAAATGAATTTATCGTATTATTGAAAGAAACTTCCGTATCCGGTTATGTAGCGATGAACGATTTGACTAAAGGCGGCGATATTATCCGCAGCCGTACCTTCGATGCGCTTCCGCCGTTGATCGCTGTGGCGTTGGTATATCTGATTTTGGTCATGTTCTTTACATTCCTGGTGGGCAGACTGGAGAGGAGGCTGAGAAACAGTGAACGATGAAAAAGCGTTGATTCAAGTAGTTGGACTGCAGAAATATTACCGTGGTGGTCTGATCAAGGCACTGGACGGTATCCATACGGAGATTCACCGCGGAGAAGTTGTGGTAGTGATCGGTCCTTCCGGCAGCGGAAAATCCACTTTTTTAAGATGTTTGAATTTATTGGAAGTACCGACCGGCGGCAATATCTATTTTAATGGGGTGGATATTACAGATAAAAAGACGGATATCAATGTGCACCGTCAGAAAATGGGCATGGTTTTCCAGCATTTTAATCTGTTCCCGCATATGACGATACTGAAAAACATGACCATTGCACCGGTAAAGGTACTGAAAAAATCCGAAGCGGAAGCGAAAGAAACCGCGATGCGCTTATTGCGCCGTGTTGGTTTGGAAGATCGTGCAGATGCGTACCCTTCTCAGCTGTCCGGCGGACAGAAGCAGCGTGTGGCGATCGTACGCGCGCTTTGCATGGAACCGGAAGTGATGCTGTTTGACGAGCCGACTTCCGCTCTGGACCCGGAGATGGTAGGAGAAGTACTGGAAGTTATGAAGCAGCTGGCAAACGAAAACATGACAATGGTCGTGGTAACACACGAAATGGGCTTTGCGAAAGAAGTGGGCAGCCGTGTGATCTTTATGGCCGACGGACGCCTGGTGGAGGAAGGTACACCGCAGGAGATCTTTGAACAGCCTAAGAGTGAGCGTTTGCAGAGTTTTCTGGCAAAGGTGCTTTGATGTATCAAAATATTGTTTTCAACAAATAGAACAAAGAGAGAGTATGTTGTTTGACAACGTGCTCTTTTTTTATCCCTGAAAATCAATCTTGCTGCAGTTTTTCTTCCTTTACTTGTATGACAAATAGAGGGGAAAAAAGGTCGAACCATAAAGATTTTGTATATAATTACGGACATACAGCTTTTTTATTTACGAAAACAAGACGATATGATAAAATATTAAGTACAAAGCAGAATGGATTTCTATAGGAAAAATAAACAAAAAATGGCATGTATTTTTGAACGTACAATGTGGAGCAATATCATGGAAAGTGGAATAGGGAACTGAAATCACGATATGGGGGGAGCATATGAACCATTTTGCACAACTGTATCAAAAAAAGAAAATGACACCGCAGGAAGTGGCGATGTTTGTCAAGTCGGGAGATTTATGTGCCTGTCCTACGGGCTTATGCGAGCCTGCTACGATTTGTGCGGCGGTGGGAGCGCGTGCGGCAGCGGGAGAGATTTACGGTGTGACGCACCATGCGGTGCTTTCTGTCAAAAACGGTCCGTTTATGAACCCTGCGCTAAAGGGACGCTATGACTATGTTTCCTGGTTTACTGCAAGCGGCAGAAAGCAGATACAAGAAGGGCACTATACTTATTTACCTGTTAATTACAGTGATATGCCGAGATATTGGCGGGAAGTAATTCCACGGGTAGACGTGCTGTATGCCGAAGTTTCACCGATGGATCAGCATGGGTATTTCAGCTGCGGTATGGCAGGAGCGGAAGTGGCGGCGCTTCGCGAGCGTGCTGCAGTGATTTTGCTGGAAGTGAATGATAAAATGCCGCGTGTACTGGGGAACTGTTTTATTCATATTTCTCAGGTCACGGCGCTTTGCGAGTCGTCCATTCCGCTTTCTGAGCTGCAAAATCCGCCGATAACAGAAAATGACAAAAAAGTAGGGGAAATGATCGCGGCAGAGGTGCCGGACGGCGCAACGTTTCAGCTTGGGATAGGTGGTATCCCTAACGCGGTCGGAATCGCACTGCAGGGAAAGAAAGACTTGGGTATCCATACGGAAATGTTTACGGACAGCATGGTGGATCTGATTGCCTGCGGTGCGGTGACAAACGAAAAGAAAAGTATCAACCGCGGCAAAACGATTGCGACATTGGCATGGGGTTCGCAGAAAATGTATGATTTTATGGACGATAATCCGGGTTTTGAGATGCACCCGGTGGATTATACCAACGACCCTGCGGTCATTGCGCGGCATGATCATTTTGTGGCGGTCAATTCCTGTGTGGAAATCGATTTATTCGGTCAGGTCTGCGCAGAAAGCATTGGCACATTGCATTACAGCGGTTCGGGCGGACAGGTGGATTTTGTGCGCGGCGCAAATCTTTCCAAAGGCGGAAAAGGCTTTATCGCGATGATGTCTACTGCAAAAAACGGGACGATATCGAAAATCAAGCCGATCCTGACTCCCGGCTCAATCGTAACAACGACCAAGAACGAAGTCGATTTTTTGGTAACGGAAAATGCATTGGTGCGTCTGCGGGGAGAAACGGCAAGCACCAGGGCAAAACTCATTATTTCGCTTGCGGCACCGCAGTTTCGGGAAGAATTGATTTTTGAAGCGAAAAAAATGAATCTGTTGATTTAAAAAAATAGGTCCGCGTGACAGGCGAAAAAAACAGGCAAAAAGAGAACCGAAAGGCTCTCAAATGCCTGTTTTTTTGATGTTGGCATCGAAACAGTTAAAAAAAGTCTTGGAAGGAAACGTGTTTCTGTTTTTGCGGTAGGGAGTGTGACGGAAGATTGTGCTTTTTGTTTTGAAAGCGGATTTTGACAAACCATGTATTCTGTGATATATGTTATACAGATCATAATATAACGAAAAAGACTGCCAAAGGAGGAGCGGCTATGCGTGCCAGTTGGGATGAATATTTTATGCAGATCGCAGAAATCGTCAAAACCAGATCGACTTGTTTAAGAAGACAGGTGGGAGCGGTGATCGTGAAAGATCATCGTATCATTACAACGGGGTATAACGGTGCGCCCTCTGGACTTTGGCACTGCACGGAGCGTGGTATTTGCGAAAGGGAGCGGCTGCATATCCCTTCCGGTCAGCGCCATGAACTTTGCCGCGCGCTGCATGCGGAGCAAAATGCGATCATTCAAGCCGCCAATCTGGGGATCAGTACGGAAGGCGCGACCATTTACATCACATTGCAGCCTTGTGTGATCTGTGCGAAAATGTTGGTGAATGCAGGCATCAAAAAAATCGTGTATAAAGGAGAGTATCCGGATCCGCTTTCTCAGAGCATTTTGGAGGAGGCTGGCATCGAAATGCAGATCATGCCCAATGAATGAGAAGAAAGAAAGCATCGTCCCGGTGGTCGATGCTTTTTTTTAGAAAAAAGAGGTTGACAGACGAGCGGCGGTGTCATAAAATACTCATAATCTCTTTGCACTGCGAGCGGCAGCAGCCTGCCGCGGCATCAAACAGTACAAACTGATCAGGCAATGGCATTTGTCATGTAGTCGGGCTTAGAAAAGCAGCAGATTTGGCATCTGTGGGACAGTTGAGGCTTGTTTCCGCGGATGTTTTTTTATTGTGTTTTCGGCAAAGAAAAAACGATCCGCGAAAAAAACTGTGGTTTTTTGCAAAGGTGATGGCAAAAAAACATAAAATGTGAGAAACAGATCCCGAGACTGAAAGGAGCAATGTACTATGAACACAGACGTTACAAAGGAAAATGAGAAAATCGTCATGCGCATCTCGTTTTGGAGCATGGCAGTTAATGTGATACTTTCGGTATTCAAGTTGTTTGCGGGGATTTTTGCGCATTCCGGTGCGATGATATCCGATGCGATCCATTCGGCATCTGATGTTTTCAGTACGATCGTAGTGATCATCGGTTACCGTCTTTCCGCGAAAGAATCCGATGAGAACCACCCTTATGGGCATGAAAGAATGGAGTGTATTGCGGCAATGCTTCTGGCGGGTGTGCTTTGCTTTACCGGTCTTGCGATCGGGTGGAGCAGCCTGCAAAAAATTATGGCAGGAAGCGAAGCGGTGCTGGAAGTGCCGGGCAGGCTTGCGATTGTTGCGGCGGCGGTTTCCATTTTGGTAAAGGAAGGAATGTTCCGTGTGACAGAACGGGCGGCAAAACAGGTGAATTCCGGCGCGCTGATGGCAGATGCGTGGCACCACCGCAGCGATGCGTTGTCCTCTGTAGGCAGTTTGGTGGGTGTAACCGCGGCAAGGTTGGGCTATCCCATCTGCGACCCGATCGCGGGTGGCGTGATCTGCTGTTTTATCGTAAAGGCATCTTATGACATCTTTTTGGACGCAGCTGCGAAAATGATGGATACGTCCTGTGATACAAAGACGATCGAACAGATGCGAGATGTGATCCTTTCGCAGGAAGGTGTTTTAGGGATTGATCGTCTGCGGACCAGAATGTTTGGCGCAAGGATCTATGTGGACGCTGAGATCGCTGCCGACGGTGACCTTTCCCTGCGTGAAGCGCATGCCGTTGCGGAACGGGTGCATGACAGTATCGAATTGAATTTTCAGGACGTAAAGCATATCATGGTGCATGTCAATCCATGGGAGGGGCATGATGAGGCTGCACAGTCCTCTGTTGCGGAAAATTTGCATCACACAGCAAAGCAATCCTAAAATCGGAAAGACGTTATTCCACAAAAATCGGAAAGAAGAATAGATTCTTTTCGCTTTTATTTATTTTCCAAAGAAAGCAGCACCCTCTTTTTTGGAAAAAGAAGCAAAAACGTGTTTTAGTCGCAAGATCGCGGGGAAAGACAGGTGTCTTTGCAAAGCAGTCCGGAAAAAAAGAGAAGGGATCATACAAACTGTGATAGAGGATAGGAAAAATACGGAATGCACGGGTAAGAAAGACGGTAAAATCGGTGTGAAATGGTTTGTGGGATTTTACAATGGAGTAAAATGGAGAGGAAATAGAAAGAAATAATTTTAAATCGGAAAAAATTTTTTGGAAAATTTAGGAGAGTTTGACAGGTGTTTGATATTCAATTATCAAAACTAAAACAGAGAAAACCCGTTCTTGTCGGACAAGAATGCAAATTTTTGCGAAAAAGGAGTGGGGTGGTGAATCGGATTTTGGCTTGAAAATTCAAAAGTGCATAATTTTATTTTGATACTTAGTATGCTTATAGAAAACATTTCCAATGTCATTTTGTTAGAAACATAACGGAGATGGTTTCATTTTTTAGTTGAAATAAACAAATTTTGATTGTATAATGATATCCGAGAGAACGCAAAAAGACAAGTTAAAAATCCAACGGATCATCAGACAAAAGATTTCGGATTTGTGTCTTGTTTTTTTGCGTGAGGCGAGTTTTGGTAATAATGAACAGAAAAGGGATTTTGCCAAAACGATAAAACGATTTTTCATAATTGGAAAAAAGGAGGAACAAGCAATGTCTAAAGTAATGAAAACGATGGACGGTAACGAAGCTGCTGCATACGCTTCCTATGCGTTTACAGAAGTTGCCGGTATTTTCCCCATCACCCCTTCCTCTCCTATGGCCGAGAAAACAGATGACTGGGCTGCCAATGGCAAAAAGAATCTGTTTGGTCAGACGGTAAAGGTTGTTGAGATGCAGTCTGAAGCAGGTGCTTCCGGTACGGTGCACGGCTCTTTGGCAGCAGGTGCCTTAACAACGACTTACACAGCTTCTCAGGGACTTCTTCTGATGATCCCCAATATGTATAAAATTTCCGGTGAGCTGCTTCCCGGCGTATTCCACGTTACCGCGCGTGCGCTGGCTGCACAGGCATTGTCTATTTTCGGCGATCATTCCGACGTTATGGCTTGCCGTCAGACCGGTTTTGCAATGCTGGTTTCCAACTCCGTTCAGGAAGTTATGGATCTGGCTTGCGTTGCACATCTGTCCGCGATCAAAGGTCGTGTGCCTTTCCTGCATTTCTTCGATGGTTTCCGTACCTCTCACGAAATTCAGAAGATCGAGTGCATGGACTATGATGAGCTGGCAAAGATCATTGACATGGATGCAGTCAATGCGTTCAGAAGAAACGCACTCAATCCTGAGCACCCCGTGATCAGAGGTACTGCACAGAACCCTGATATTTACTTCCAGGCAAGAGAAGCAGCAAACAAATTCTATGATGCTTTGCCTGCTGTAGTAGAACAGTACATGGGCGAGATCAATCGTATCACAGGACGCAACTATCAGCTGTTCAATTACTATGGTGCACCTGACGCAGACAGAGTGATCGTAGCAATGGGTTCCGCTTGTGAAGCGATTGAAGAAACCATCGATTATATGATGGCAAAAGGCGAAAAGGTTGGTCTGGTAAAAGTACATCTGTTCCGTCCTTTCGTTGCTTCCAAACTGCTGGAGGCAATCCCGAAAACCGTAAAGAAGATTGCTGTTTTGGACAGAACCAAAGAACCCGGTTCTCAGGGCGAGCCTCTGTATATGGACGTTTGCACAGCTATGTTCGAAGCAGAACAGGCTCCTGTTGTGGTAGGCGGTCGTTACGGTCTGGGTTCCAAAGACGTTACACCCGCGCAGTTTATCGCAGTATATGCTAACTTGGCGTTGGATAAACCTAAAAATCATTTCGTGATCGGTATTGTGGATGACGTAACAGGTCATTCCCTGGAAGTTGGCGAAGAAGTCAACGTAACAGGCGATGACGGCACGATCAGCTGCAAATTCTGGGGTCTTGGCGCAGACGGTACCGTTGGTGCGAACAAAAACTCCATCAAGATCATCGGTGACCACACAGACATGTATGCGCAGGCTTATTTCAGCTATGACTCCAAAAAGAGCGGCGGTATTACACAGAGCCACCTGCGTTTCGGTCACAAACCGATTCGTTCTACATATCTGGTTAAGACAGCAAACTTTGTTGCTTGTCATAAACAGGAATATGTACATCTGTACGATATGGTAACCGAACTGAATGAAGGCGGTACATTCCTGCTGAACACCGTTTGGACACCGGAAGAACTGGAAGAACACCTGCCCGCAAAACTGAAAAGACAGCTGGCAGAAAAGAAGATCAATTTCTATATCATCAACGGTACAGAAATTGCAAAAGAGATCGGTCTGGGCAACAGAATCAATACTGTTTTGCAGGCTGCATTCTTTAAGCTTGCAAACATTATCCCGATTGACCAGGCTGTTGATTACATGAAAGCAGCGATCAAAAAATCCTATGGCAAGAAGGGCGACACCATTCTGAATATGAACTATGCGGCTGTTGACCGTGGTGTAGACGGCGCTGTGAAGATTGAGATTCCTGCCGCTTGGGCAAATGCTGTGGACACACATGCAACTGCTGCAAGAAAGACAACTGAATTCGTAGAAAAGATTGTGGCACCTATGAACGCGCAGGAAGGCGACAAGCTGCCCGTTTCCGCATTCAGCGGCAGAGAAGACGGTACCTTCCCTTGCGGTACAGCTGCATATGAAAAACGCGGTGTTGCAGTAGACGTACCCGAATGGAACGCTGCAAACTGCATTCAGTGTAACCAGTGCTCTTATGTATGTCCTCACGCTGCGGTCCGTCCTGTACTTTTGACAGAAGAAGAAGCTGCAAAAGCACCTGCTGCTTTCACTGCGGTAGATGCAAAAGGCGGCGCTGCATTTGCAGGACTGAAATACAGAATGCAGGTTTCCGCACTGGATTGCTTGGGCTGCGGCAGCTGCGCAGAAGTTTGCCCTGCACCGAATAAAGCTCTGGTAATGAAACCTCTGGCAACACAGGAAGCAGAAATTGCAAACTGGGATTATGCTATTGACGAAGTTGCACCGAAGGCAAATCCGATGGGCAAAGGCTCTGTGAAAGGTTCTCAGTTCGAACAGCCTCTGCTGGAATTCTCCGGCGCTTGCGCAGGCTGTGGCGAAACACCTTACGCAAAACTGGTAACACAGCTGTTTGGTGACAGAATGTATGTTGCAAACGCAACAGGTTGCTCCTCTATCTGGGGTGGTTCCGCACCTTCCATGCCTTATACCACTAACAAAGACGGACACGGTCCTGCATGGGCAAACTCTTTGTTCGAGGATAACGCAGAGTATGGTCTGGGTATGGCAACAGCCGTAAAACAGATGAGAAATGGTCTGAAAGATAAACTGGAAAACCTGAAGAGCATTGACGCTTCTGTTGCAGAAGTGGTAGATGCTTGGATCGATACGATGTATGACGGTGAAAAATCCAGAGCGGCTTCCGATGCGCTGGTTGCAGCATTGGAAAGCTATGCAGGTACAGATGCAGAAGCAAAGAATATCGTTTCCTATGTACTGGAAAACAAAGATCAGCTTGTGAAGAAATCCCAGTGGATCTTCGGTGGTGACGGCTGGGCATACGATATCGGTTACGGCGGTCTGGATCATGTACTGGCAAGCGGTGAAGACGTCAACGTTCTGGTATTCGATACTGAAGTTTACTCCAACACAGGCGGTCAGGCTTCCAAATCCACACCTGCGGGTGCGGTTGCACAGTTTGCCGCTTCCGGTAAGAGAATCAAGAAGAAAGACCTGGGTATGATGGCAATGAGCTATGGTTATGTCTATGTTGCACAGGTTGCAATGGGCGCAGACAAGAATCAGCTGGTAAAAGCCCTGATGGAAGCAGAAAGCTACCATGGTCCTTCCTTGATCATCGCATATGCTCCTTGCATTAACCACGGTTTGAAGGGCGGTATGAGCGGTGCGCAGAACGAGATCAAACGTGCGGTAGAAGCTGGTTACTGGCATATGTATCGCTTCAATCCTACTTTGAAAGAAGAAGGAAAGAATCCTTTCACATTGGATTCCAAAGAACCTACAGCAAGCTTCAGAGAATTCCTGTTGAGTGAAGTGCGTTACAGCTCTTTGCAGAGAACATTCCCCGAAGCAGCAGAACAGCTCTTTGAAGAATCCGAAAAGAATGCGAAGGAAAGACTGGAAAGCTACAAGAGATTGGCAGCACAGTAAGTTTTTCCGAAATCAATCAAGAAAATGCGGCTGTGTGCCGCTGTCTAAAGAGGGTGCCGAGTATATCGGCACCCTTTTTTTGTAAAATTGGGTCATGGGCAAAAGGGAAAGGGAGTTTGATTTTTGGAAAATGTTATTTTTGAAAAATATTAGCTTTGAAATGAAAAAAGAGAGAAGATGAAATGATTTTTACACGTATCGTTATTGCAGTGATTTTTTTTCTGAAAAAAATGTGGAGAATTTGTGCATTTTTTTCTGTAGATAAGGGAGAAAAAGAGGGGGATTCTATCACCTGCTGCGGGAATAGAACAACAAAAAACAGATACAGTGGAGATAGGGCGATTTTTTGGGCAGAGGCAAAAAGAAAGGCATCTGCCTTTTTTTATTGCCGAAAAGCGCTGAATTAAGGGCATTTCCGAAAGAAAAAAGGCAACATAAATTCTAAAAAACGCTTGTGTTTTGATTACGTTTATATTACAATGTGGATAGATGTGGAGTAAAGTGGAACAAAATGGAGCATTTGCTCTTATTTTGCGAATGACAGGGAGAAAGGTGGTGAAGACAAATGTTCATGGGCGAATATCAACATTCTTTGGACAGTAAGGGCAGAGTGATTGTCCCTTCCAAATTCAGAGAAGGCTTAGGTGAACACTTTGTTATCACCAAAGGATTGGACAAGTGTCTGTTTGCCTATCCCCAGTCAGAGTGGCGCATATTCGAAGAAAAATTAAAACAACTTCCCTTGACAAACCCCGGCGCCAGAAAATTTGTCCGCTTTTTCTTCGCAGGGGCGGTGGAGTGCGATCTGGACAGTCAAGGTCGCATTGTTCTGCCGGCGAATCTGCGGGAATACGCAGGTTTAAAAAAAGATATCGTTTCGCTTGGTTTGAACAACCGAGTGGAGATTTGGGATAAGGAAAATTGGAAAGCGTATAACGACGAGGAAAATTACATCAGCAACGAGCTTGCTTTTGAAATGCAGAATCTCGGCATTTGACAGGAGTGAAGAAAATGGAATTTCATCATATTTCTGTGCTGCTGAATGAGTGCATCGAGGCGCTGCAGATCCGTCCGGATGGGATTTATGTGGACGGTACCATGGGCGGCGGCGGGCACAGCTTTGAGATTGCAAAAAGATTGACCGCAGGCGGCAAGCTGATCGCGATCGACCAAGACGAAAACGCACATATTGCGGCGAGGCAGCACCTGAAAGAATTTGAAGATCGCATTATATTTGTAAAAGATAATTTCGGGAACATCGCTTCGATATTGGACAGGCTGGAGATAGAAGCGGTAGACGGTATTTTGTTAGATATCGGTGTTTCTTCTCATCAGCTGGACGAAGGTGAGCGTGGGTTTTCCTATCGGGAAGACGCACCGTTAGATATGCGTATGGATACCACAAAGGCATTTAGCGCTTACGATGTAGTCAACACCTACAGCGAAGAAGAATTGAATCGTGTGATTTTTACATACGGAGAAGAAAGATGGGCAAAAAGGATCGCGTCTTTCATTGTGCAGGCGCGTCAGCAAAAGCCGATCGAAACTACAGGTGAGTTGGTCAGCGTTATCAAAAAAGCAGTGCCAAAAGGCGCCAGAAGCGACGGACCCCACCCGGCAAAACGGACCTTTCAGGCAATTCGCATTGAAGTCAACGGCGAATTAGATGTTTTGGAAAGAGCGATACAAGATGGCGGCAGCCGTTTGAATGCGGGCGGCAGGCTTTGTATCATCACGTTCCATTCTTTGGAAGACCGTATCGTGAAAAATGGATTCCGTGATCTGGAAAACCCCTGTATTTGTCCGCCGCAGTTTCCGGTATGTATGTGTGGCAGAAAACCGAAGGGAAAAGTGATCACAAGAAAGCCGATCTTACCTTCCAAAGAGGAATTGGAACAAAATCGCCGTTCCCACAGCGCAAAATTGAGAGTGTTTGAGGGCAACGGTGTCCACTAAAGAAAGAGAGGAGCAGCAGGTATGGCAAAGAAAGCATATTCCATGAATCATATGAAGTCGTACTATACCTATGGTAGTGCTGCAAGAGAACTAAAGCCTCAATTCAGACCCGATTGGGAGTATGAACAGGAGGAAAAGAAACGGCAGAAGGAAGAAGAACGTATTCGCCGCATGGAACGCAGGGAGCGCCAGGTTTATC
>CALWRB010000033.1 GCA_944383855.1 uncultured Lachnospiraceae bacterium | reverse complement strand
ACTTTCTTATGTAAGCTTTGCCATAAGAAAAGATCTATGAAGGTACCGACAGACACAGCCTGTCCTTCGGCGGTGTAGGAAGGGAATGATAAAAGACGGACTGTGATGGGAGAAGTTTTTGCCGACGGGTTTTCGGACAGGGGTTCGACTCCCCTCATCTCCATAATACGGAAAAAAGAGAAACGAAAAGGCAGATGCTTGACGGAACGAAAAAGTCCGAAAGCATCTGCTTTTTCACAGAAAGGATAGGATACGACGTTTTTTCAAACCAAGACGGCGTATCCTTTTTTCTTTGCGGTAAGAAAAAACAAGGGGAGGTATCCTTCTTCCGCTTGCCGTCTTGACTATATTTCCCGCGCTGAGTACAATAAAATCAGAAAAAAAAGGGGGTGCAGCCGATGGAAAAAACAGAACACGGACATCTGACATGGGAACCGGATATCCGTTCTCTGGAAAAGCCGTATTTTTTGGGGATTTATCATGCCATGGAAGAAGATATCCGCATGGGAAAGCTGCCGCCCCATACGAAACTCCCTCCGCAGCGAAAGCTGGCGGAATATTTGGGGTTAAATTTGGGTACCGTTACAAGAGCGTTTCGCCTTTGTGAGCAAAACGGACTGACTTATGCCGTGACGGGAAAGGGGACTTATGTCGCGCCGGGGGAACTCGTACAGGACGCGCCGCCCGCGCAGGAAGAAGAAAGCTATATCGATATGGGGCGGATCGATTCCTCTTTCTGTCTGCAGCCGATGCTTATGGAAAATATGCGTGCGACACTGCAGCGCGCGGGTGCGGAAAGCTGCTTGTCGCAGGCGCCGCCTTTGGGTATGCCGCGCCATTTGTGGGCGGCGCAGAAGTGGTTCGCGCGTTTTTCGCTTTATCCGAAACCGGGAGAGATCGCAGTCTGTGCCGGAACACAGGCGGCTTTTACGGCACTTTTGACGGCATTGTTTTCGCCCGGGGATAAAATCGCTGTTGATAGCTATACCAACCCTGCCTTCGCAGGAGCAGCGGTGCGCTTGGGGCTTCGTCTGGTGGCAGTGGCAGGTGACGGCGGCGGTATGCGTGCGGATCAGCTGCGTAAGCAGTGCAATTTGCATCACATCAAAGGGGTTTATCTTTCGCCTTCCGGCAGCAATCCGACCAATGTATTGATGTCGGAAAAACGCCGCAAAGAATTGGCAGAGGTCATGGAAAAAAATAAACTGCTGATATTGGAAGATGACGCCTACGGCTTTCTTTCCGACGGGCAAAAACCATTGGCATCTATGCTGCCGCAGCAGACTTTTTTTATCAGCGCTTTACCGGAGGCACTTTCGCAGGCGATGGGAGTGACATTTTTGTCTTTTCCCAAAGAGTATGCGCAGCAGATTGCGGAAAGTCTGTATTTTACGGTGCAGTCTGTGGCACCCGTTCAGGTACAGATGGCTGTGGATATGTTAGAAAGCGGCGCATTGGATACGATCATTTCGCAAAAACGTCGACGCAGTGAGGAAAGAAACGATCTGTTTGCGGTGTATTTTCCGGATTGCTTCAGCGGCAGCCACCCGTTGGGATTGTTTCGCTGGCTTCCGTTGCCGCAGGGCGTCGATGGCAGTTTGTTTGAGAAAAAGGCAATGCGGCAGGGGCTTGCGGTACGCTGTTCCTCCCGTTTTGCGTTAGGGCGGGAAGAAGCACAGTACATTCGAGTTGCAATTTGCACACCCAAAGACATTGCCACATTGGAAAAAGGGCTCGGTTTGCTGCGCAGGCTTTGGGAGCAGGCGCACCATGAGATGAGGTGAGAAAAAATGCCGCAGAAGGATTGGGCGAAAGACAGAGTAAAAATACCGGACTGTGCGCAGTCGGAAAGTTTGTATCACTATACCATGGCGGAAGGGGTCCACGGTATTGTCAAGCATCGGGAATTTATCGCAACAAAAAGCGATTTTTTAAATGATAAACTGGAATTTCTGTATGTGGAGGAAGTGCTGCGCCTGACGTGTGAGCGCTATATTTCCAACGATGCCTTACGGGAGCAATTCCTTTCTTGTGTGAATGAAAAAATCGAGCGTTTCTTCGTATCAGACGAGGAGGAAGAAGCATTGATGTCGTTTTATGTCGTTGCTTTTTCCACACAGCCCAACAGTGCCCTGCTTTGGGCGGAGTTTACGGATTTTCAGGGGTATTGTCTGGAATTTGATCACGATGCGTTGGAAGAAGGCTTTCAGGACAGCTCTTTTTTGCATGGCAGAGTGATGTATCAGCAAGAGGAGCAGATCGCCTGTATGTTAGAAGCGATGATCCTTTCCATTCGCAAAAAAGTGGGGGAAGGACTGACGGATTTGGAAGCGTTTTTTGACGATTCGCCTAAGATAGATCAGCAATCGTTAGAGGAACTGTCTGAGGAGATAGCGGTCATCAGCGCAATCTATGGAATGTTCTTTAAAAAGGAGTGTTTTGAGGGAGAGGAAGAATACCGATATATCTTTTCTCCTTGTTCCAGAACGGAAGACCCGGAGGATATTATGGAATTCCGGATCAAAGACCAGATTTTTCTGCCGTATATCGTGGTGCCGTTTGGCGACGGAGATGCGCCTGTGCCACTAAAAAGCGTGATGATCGGCGCGAAAAATAACAGTGACATTGCCGAAAGAGGGATTCGCTATTTTCTGCGCAGGGAAGGGTTGGACGTTCCGGTCACGGTTTCTGATATTCCGCTGCGCTATTGAGTGGGAAAAAATGCATGAAAAAAACAGCGTGTATCGAGTTTTTTTGCTCGAGAAACACGCTGTTTTTGTATGTGTTGTTTTTTTAGATGCGCCACATCGGTTTGGTCCGCCAGAAGAAAAACGCTGCCATCAAAACGGAAAACGCAAGACCGAAGTAAAACGCGGGCTGAACGGCTTGCAGTGTCAAACCGGACAGGAAGTTTTCCGCGGAAGAATGGATTCCCAGTCGGAAGAAGTCATAGAGATAGGAAGCAGATATGGCAAGCAAAGAAAGACAGCCTGCCACACGCAGGTTTTTCCTGTTTTTCCATGGACAGAACATAACTGCCGCAAACCCCAGTACACCGACCGTGAATAGGGAGGACAGCGAGATCAAACGGTAACCGCGGATCGCTTCTTGAGAGGGAATGCCGATCCAAATGCCCGCCAAAGGCAAAAGGCTGATGAAGAAAGCAGACCAAAGCTGCCATTTTGTACTTTTTCTCATATGTATGCACCTCGATGATATTCGAATTTTTTTTCTTTGGTGCATTTATGATAGCACGACAACGGGAGGTCTGCTATTACAAATCTCTTAAAAATTTCCAAATTTTTCCGCAGGAAACGGCAATTTTCGAGAGAAGTTTAGGCAAGCTGCCTGTGCCATTTCGTTCCGCGGTAGCGCAGCACAAAGCAGATGAGTCTGCCGACCCAGTCGATGGTCATGGCGATCCAAACGCCCAAGACGCCCATCTGGAAGTAGCTTGCCAATACAAAGCTAAAGCCGATGCGGAAAATCCACATCGAAAGCATAGATGCCCACATACAGAAAGTAACGTCGTTGGCGGCGCGAAGCGTAGCGGGTAATGTGAATGCAAGCGGCCAGATCAAAACTGCGCAGGCGGCATGGTAGAGAATCAGCTGTTTTGCCAGTGCCGCGGTTTGTTCCGACAGGTTGTAAATATACAGAATCAACGGCAGCAGTAAAATGATAACGGCGTTCATAATCCAAAGAGCATAGTAGGAATATTTCATCAATTTTTTGGTGTAGTAGCGCACTTGCTCAAAATCCCCCGCACCCACACACTGTGCGCAGACGGAAGAAAGTGCGTAACCAATGGACATACCGCCCAGTATCGCGAAGTTGCTGACGCTGTTGGAAACGGCGTTTGCGGTGATCGATGCCGTACCGAAACCGGAAACGAGACTGAGCACCAGTATTTTGCCTAATTGGAACATACTGTTTTCCATGCTGTAGGGAATACCGACGTGCAGTATTTTGCGCATCATACTCCAGTTGGGTCGCAGTGTGCGAAGCGGCGCAAGGTGCAGTATTTTCCCCTTGTCCATCAGCAGACGCATCATCCAGATTCCTGCCAGTACACGGGAAAGCAGTGTAGGAACAGCCGCACCGGCAATACCCCATTTCAGACCGTACAGCAGTATCGCATTACCTAACAGGTTGAACCCGTTCATAAACAAGGACATAAACATGGGCGTTTTGGAATCCCCCATGCCTCTGTGGATTGCGGCACTGGCGTTGTAAAGCGCCAGAAAAGGGATAGATGCCGTAACGATCATCAAGTAGGTATTGCAGTTTGCCATAACATCTGCTTCGATTTTGCCGAATACCACATGCAGAATAAACCATTTGCCGGCATAGACCAACAGCATAATAAGAAAAGAGAAGGCGGCGGAGAAAATGACCAGCTGACCGACTGCGTCACACCCTTCTTTCGGATCTTTTTTGCCCAAAGCCTGCCCGGCGACGATGGCGCCGCCTGTTGCCAGGGCGGAGAAGGCGTTGATCAGCAGTATCATAATGGTGTCGATCAAAGAAACAGCGGAAACGGCAGCTTCTCCTACGGAAGCGACCATGACGGAGTCCGCAAGCCCTACGAAAATAGCCAGAAATTGCTCGATAATGATAGGAATGATCAGCTTATGCAGATCGCGATTGCTGAACAGATAAGTATTTTTTGGTTTCATACGGTTCACTCCTACATATTTTTACAAAATTTTAACAGTATACTATTCTATGCCTGCGTACGCAAAAAGTCAAGCGGGAGGAATGAAATTTTGTTTCGTCCGGAAACGAAGCCCAAAAACAAAAAAATGGTGGAAAACCAAAAACAGTGCTTGACAAAATAAAATTTATGCTTTAAAATAATATTCGCTGTATGAGTTATGTGAGTGTAGCTCAGCTGGATAGAGCGTCTGACTACGGATCAGAAGGTCGCGTGTTCGAATCATGTCACTCACATAGGAAAAACCGCAAGCTATCGTTGCTTGCGGTTTTTTGTTTTGTGTCGGTTATTGCTTTCGATCGCAGCGGGATAGAAAAGGCAGTGGCTTTTCTTTTGTATGGATCTACAGAAGGAAAAAACCACTGCCTTTTTCAGTTTGTTTTTTATTTATGATGTAATGTTGTAAGATGGCGGTTTTATTTTGTGCCGTTTTTGGGCGTTTGGTCTTCTCCGTGGGAGAGGACGTGCTTGGAAATACCGCTGCCTAAGATATGGTACGGCACAGAGATGGCATGGCGCACGGTCTGTATAGGACTGCGAAACGGCAGGGAAAGGTGACGATGCTGTTTCGGTCCTTGTGCCGCGGTTTCCGCAATGACTTGCTGATAGAGCGCTTCCACATGGTCGGCAAAAGCTTCTACCGAAAGTTTCTGCATCGCGTCGATGCCGTTTTGGGAAAGCATTTCGCTGCAAGCGCGGTCGGTCAGCACACGATAAAGCAGCTGCGGCAAGTCTTCTTCTTTTTCAAACAACAGACCGGTTTGTCCGTCGGAAACAATGTTTTCAATACATTCATCTTTTTTTGCCACGACAGGGATGCCTGCTGCCATCGCCTCTGCAAATGTCAAGCCTTGCGTTTCGGAAACGGACGCGCTGCAAAATACATTGCCCAGACGATAGTATTTTCCGATTTCGCTCCAGGGTTTGCCGCCGGTAAAAAGAAGATGCTCTGTAACTCCCAAAGACTGCGCAAGCTGCAGCAGATTTTCTGCTTCCATGCCTTCTCCGACAATGACAAAACGTACTTCCGGCAGTTTCCGGATCAGCGCGGGGAGAGCACGAATGATGACATCAATGCTTTTTTCTTTTGCGATACGACCGATGGAGATGATTACGGGTGTATCTGCTTTTAAGCCAAGACTTTCCCGCAGGGAAAGGATCTCCTCGTCGGAATATCGACTTTTTTCAAAGTTAGTGGTATCAATGCCTGTCGGGATCACATGAATTGGTTTGGAAACACCGTAATGTTTGAGCAAATGCTCTGTTTTCGCGGTGGGAGCAATGACATGAGAGGCGGTATTACAGAAAATTTTGCTGAATTTTCCGGCCATCTCAGGCGTTACCAAATGCCCGCCCGCAATATAATGCACATAATCCTCATACATGGTATGGTACGTATGCACCATAGGAATGCCGCGTCTGGAAGAAACGAATTTTCCAAGAACCCCGACGGAAAATTCGGTTTGTGTATGAATGACATCCAGATTTAGTTTATCGATCATATTTACCACATGCGGCGGGTATGCCACAGTGGCGCGATAGTTTTTGACCAAAAAGAACGGAATACTGCGCAGACGGAAAACATGCGGATCGTCTGCCTCTTTTTGTCTGGGATCAGAGGGTGTGAACAGGTAAACCTGATGTCCCCGCTGCTCCAAGGCACGGCTCAGTGTTTGTATGGAAGTCGCCACGCCGTTTAGCTGTGGGAAATATGTGTCGGAAAATATACCGATATGCAAGAGAATACACCTCCGTAAAATCGAATCAATCATCTGCTCTTTGAGATTTTAATACAAATCTAATGAAACTGCAACGAAAAAAATCTTACGAAACCGCGAAAAATTGTTAAGATTCCGCAAAGAAATGATACTTTGCTAAAAAGAAGGTCGAAACGGTGCGAAAAAGCAAGAAACAGCAGCGGGATAGACGCGAAAGAGGGCGGCATGGCATCTTTTGCATAACCGGGAAATATGGTACAATTTTAGCGAAAAGAAAGTCTTGCATCGGCAGCATTTCGCGCGAAAACAGACCGCGGCAAAGCGGAAAATAAAATCGATATATAGTAAGGAAGATTTTGATATGGAGCAGAAGTTTCACGAAAACCAAATACAGGCGATCTGCCACAACGAAGGTCCTATGCTGGTCTTAGCGGGGCCCGGAAGCGGAAAAACAACGGTGATATTGGAGCGGGTGCGCCGTTTGGTGATGCAAAATGTTTTGCCGCGGGATATTCTGGTCGTGACATTTTCCCGCAGCGCGGCGGAGCAGATGCGGTGGCGGTATGAACGCAAAAACGGTGAAAAAGGTGTGGTTTTTGCTACGTTTCACAGCTTGTTCTTTCGTATTTTGCGCAGGGAGTACGGCTATGACCTCTCTTGCGTTTTGACGCAGAAAGAACAGTACGATGCACTGAGAAAAATTTTGGGAGAATTGACGGAGTCTGCGGATCTGCAGGAAACGATCCGTATTTTTTTGCTGCAATACGGTCTGATGAAAAGCAATTTGACGCCTTTGGCGCAGTTTGTGCCGCAGGAGATGCCGCCGCAGGAATTTCGCAAGGCGGTTTCACAATATGAGGCTTATAAAGAAAGACAGCAGAAGCTGGATTTTGAGGATATGCAGACACAGTGTCATCAGCTTTTGACGGAAAACGAAGTAGTCAGAAGCGCATGGCAAGCGCGTTACCGTTATATTATGATAGATGAATTTCAGGACATCAATCCTGTGCAGTATGCCGTGATGCGTCTGCTTGCCGCACCGCAGCAGCATTTGTTTGTGGTGGGAGATGACGATCAGAGCATTTACGCCTTTCGCGGCGCCTCTCCGGATATTCTGCTGCATTTTACGCAGGACTATCCGCAGGCAAAGAAGGTCACGCTCAATATCAATTACCGTGCGACACAGCGTTTGGTCGCTTTCAGTGAACGGGCAATCTCGCATAATCAAAACCGCTTTGTCAAGGATATGCGAAGCAATGGAAAAACAGGCGGCAGGATCCGTTTTTTTCATGGCAGGGATATCGAGGAGGAAGCCAAACGCCTTTGCGCACTTGCCAAAGAACTGCGTGCAGGCGGTATGCCGTGGGAGAAGATGGCGCTGATCTGCCGCACCAATCTGCAATGCGCTTCTTATGCGCCGTTTTTAGCGGAAGAAAGGATACCGTATCAGATTCGGGAAAGCCTGCCTTCTTTGCACAGGCATTGGATCACAGAGGATCTGCTTGCGTACCTTGCTTTGGCGGAAGATGAAACGGCGGACCGCGCGCTGCTTCGGATCTTGAATAAACCGAAGCGTTATATCGGAAAAGACCTGACAGACTCGGCAAGGCGAATGCCGTATCCTTTGCTGCGGGGATTGTTTGCCTCGCCGCTGCTGAGCACTTGGCAGGAGGAGCGTTTGCAGCGGCTGAAAGAGGATCTGCGCCAAATCAGGAAACGTACATTATATGAAGCGATCTGTTATATTCGCTCTATCATTGGCTATGACGAGTACTTGCAGGACTACGCGGCATACCGCAGACTGCATCACAACGCATTGGCGGAGATCGCGGACGAGGTGACGCAGCAGGCGAAATCCGTGCAGACGCGGGAGCAGTGGCTGCAGCGGCTGGAAGCGATCGGAGAAAATGTTTCTGTAAAGCCGACATTTTCCAAAGGCGAAGGAATGTGCCTGATGACGATGCACAGCGCGAAAGGGCTGGAGTTTTCGGCGGTGTTTTTACCGGGGCTGACCGATTCCAAAATTCCGCATGAAAAATGCTCCGCTACGCCACAGCAGGTCGAGGAAGAACGCAGGCTGTTCTATGTTGCCCTGACACGGGCGAAGGAAGAACTGGTTTTGTCTTATGCGCAAAGCGTATACAACAAAAAAACGGAAGCTTCCCCTTTTCTGCACGAATTGGGACTGGGCGGCGTTTGATGGATAAAAAAGCGGCAATCGTAAGAAAGTTTAAGAAATCGTTAAAACTTCCTTTGGATAGAATTGGTATAATAAAAATGAGAAACAAATTGAAAAAATTTCCATATGCAGCAGGAATGTACGGCGAAGATAGAAAAAAATACGCGTCTGCGGCAGAAAAAGATGTATCCGGGAGGGTAGCGGTATGAATCGACAGAAAAAACAGGTTTGGAAGAAACGATTGGCGGCTGCGTTAGCGATCGTTATGGTGGTGCTGATGGTTTTCAGTTTGGCGGTGCCTTTTTTGGTTTACGGTGCGCAGGTGACGGCTGTGGAAGTAGTGACCACAACGGGAAGCGGTGCCGATGAGGAAGTGGATCCTCTGGACTTGGAGCCGTCACAGCAGACGGAAATGGGGCAGGACCGTTTTTCGGCAGACATTTCGGTTGGCTTTGACGGAGCTTATATTGTAGGGAAACCTTTGCAGTTAAGCGGTGTTGTGACCAATTACGGAAAAGATTTCGACGGAGAAGTAGAGATCAAGGTATATCAGTACACCGGAAGCGGGAATATGGGCGCGAAGTATGTGATGTACTATCAGCCGATGGAGCTGGCACAAAACGCGGCACAGCAGTTTTCCTTTACCACAACGATGTGGACCATTCGTACCTATCTGGAAGTTACATTGGTAGATCAAAGCGGTAATACCGTATTTGTGAAGAATTTCCCCGTGCAGGCGCTGGACCCGAATACAGCGGCGATCGCGGTGCTGACCGAAAACGCGAATGCGCTTTCTTATCTGAATGGGTTAGGCATGAGCGGAGAAGGAGAGGCGTATGATAAAGTGTTCTTTTTCGACGGGCAGACCTTCCCGACAGATGAAAAAGTGCTGGAAAACTTCCGTGTGCTTTTGATCGACGATATTTCGACAGCGGCATTGGCGCAAAGCCAGATCGACGCGATCACGCAATGGACCAAATCCGGCGGGGTGACGATACTGGGAACAGGACCGCGGGCAGAGGCTGTGCTGGGCGGATTTTCGGAAGATTTTGCTGCCTTTTCTGTGGGACAGATGCGTTCTGTGACGCAGCCTGATATATTTGCGCGGTTCGGCATGACATCTGCCGAGTCGATCCCTGTGGCGGATATTTCCGCGGAAGGTTTGCAGACGGTTGTTTCCGCAGACGGCGTTCCTTTGGTTTCTGAAATGCAGGTGGATCAGGGAAGGCTGATCTTGCAGCATTTTTCGCTTTCTGTCGCACCTTTGAGTCGTATGGAACAGGCGGCCGGCGCGCTGCATGAGCTGTATGACAGTGTGGTGGGAGAAGATGTCTTTTTTGTGGATATCAACAGCAGTGAGTATTTGTATTCCGAGGACCCTTCCCAAAGGTTTGCGTATATTTCCGGGAATTTCCCCGCTTTACAGACGCAGGGATTGCAGATCATGTTTGCGCTGTTGGTAGTGTATCTGATTTTGTTGGGTCCTGTATTATATATCGTTTTGCGAAAAAAAGACAGGAGAGAACGCGCATGGGGCATTATCCCCGTCATGGCAGTGGCTTTCTTTGCGGTCACGCTTTTGATCGGACTAAAAGGATATGCAAAAAACGGCATCGCGCAGTATATGGGTGTGGTATCTTTGGAAGAAGGTGTCGGCACAGGCTTTTTGGAAGGCGGTGCAACGCTTGCTTCTCCCGATAAAGGCAGCATGAACGTACAAATGCAGCCGGACGGCATTTTGGAGATCTATAATGACAATCGGGAAAGTATTTATTACAATCTGGACCCGTTGACGGCAAATGCGCAAAGTGTCTGCGAAGGGCGCTTCTCCATGGACGGGCTTGAAATTGAAACAGCGGACAGAGCCAGCTGGGAAAAAACATATTTCAGCTTCCGAGAAAAGATCGATCTGGGCGGCGGTATCGAGTTGGATATCCGCTTGCAGGACGGAACTTATGTAGGAGAAATTCGGAACAACTCGAATGTTTCGTTTGAAAAAGTTTGCCTGGTACTGGGTGATTACCTGTTGGAAACAGACCCCGTTGCGGCAGGCGGCAGCGTTGCGATAAGCGTTGCACCGGATTTTACTGCGACTCCCGTAGATGCGTGGGAAGCAGTCAGAAATCTGACGGGCGGCGGTTTCTACAGCGCGGATAATACCGTGCGCCAGCGCATGGAGGCAGGAGAGATCGACCGCACCGAGGCGGCGATCGAGATGAATATGTACGATATGTTGGAAAATCAGCTGAACGCAGACTGGTCGCAGGCGTGGAGCGGTATTTTTATGCCGATCACATTTTACGGCTTTACCACGGACAAGCCGATCGAGCAGACAGTATTGGTCAATCGGGACGAGGTCACGGAATTTTATATAACGATGGTAAAAGTGGGAAAAATGATGGATCTGACCGATCAATCGGAGTTTGATACGGGATACACCATTGCGCCTTATGATATGGAAGTTTCCACCGATGCGTATGATACCTACCAGAATTATCGGGTGCCGAATATTTACCTTGGCAGTGAAAATCCCGCGGATATCACCTTACATTATCAACTGGGAGAAGTTCAGAATGTCGATGGGATCTCGTTTATGGAGTATAATTATAACAACAGCCCGATGAATGCCGAGATTTTGCTGCCGGAAAGCGGCACATGGCAGCAGGCGCCGGAAGGCGAATGGTTGGATCCGGAGATCTATGCCGATGCGGCAGGAGAGATCACTTTGCGCATGCATCTGGAAGGATATACGGAAACGGCGATCCCTCTGATGCGCCTGAAAGGGGGGGAATAAGTCATGTTAGAGATCAAAGGATTGGTAAAACGCTATGGTCGTTTTACAGCGGTAGACGGATTGGACCTGTCTGTGGCGGACGGCAGCATTTATGGCTTTGTCGGACCCAACGGTGCGGGAAAGACCACGACAATGAAGATTATGGCGGGATTGATGTCTGCAACGGCGGGTTCTGTGCAGATCGATGGCGTCGATGTGACGGACAGCCCTCGTATCCTGCGGCGCAAGATGGGATATATGCCGGACTTTTTCGGTGTGTATGATAATTTGAAAGTAAAGGAATATATGGATTTTTATGCCGGAACGTATCATATTCCCTATGACAAGCGTCCCGCGCTGATCGATTCCTTGTTGGATATTGTAGATCTGTCGGATAAACGTGAGGCGTATGTGGATTCGCTTTCCCGTGGTATGAAGCAAAGGCTTTGCCTGGCCAGAAGCATGGTGCATGACCCGGAATTGTTGATTCTGGATGAGCCTGCTTCCGGTCTGGATCCCAGGGCAAGGGTAGAGATGAAAGAAGTGCTCAAGCAGTTGCAGACGATGGGAAAGACTATTGTCATCAGTTCGCATATTCTGCCGGAGCTTGCGGAGATGTGTACGGAGATCGGAATTATCGATAAAGGCAGACTTGCGGCACAGGGCAGCGTTCAGGAGATCATGCGTAAGCTGACACATAAACGTGTGATCTATGTGCGTCCCGCCGAACAGATGGAAACGATGCTTCGTCTGCTCAAAGAGCAGCCTTGCGTGGGGCATGTGACGGAAAATACGCTGGATGCGGAATTTACGTTTGACGGAGATGACCGCGCGTTAAGCGATATTTTGAAAAAACTGGTGATGGCAGATGTGCCGATATTGGCATTTAAAGAAAAGGAAGGCAATCTGGAGGAGATCTTTATGCAAGTGACAGGGGGGAATGCGGTATGATGATGAATCCTGTTTTACGCAGAGAGGCGATCACGACGTTGCGTACGAAACGGGCGTACGCAACGCTGACGCTGTATGTGGCGGCGAATATGGGCGTGGTGGCATTGTACCTGTTTGCGATGCTTTCCAGAGGTTCGTATTCGTTTGACCCGCAGAATATGAATTTTCTCTACCTTGCGCTTGCGGCAATGCAGTTAGCGTTTATCTTCTTTTCGGTCCCTGCCCTAAGCGCGGGCAGTATCAGCGGAGAAAGAGAGCGGCAGACACTGGATCTGCTTTTGGTGACGGATATGACGCCGTTTTCCATCGTATTGGGTAAGCTGATGGCATCTATCGCGATGGTATTATTGATGACGGTGGCGACATTGCCGGTGTATGGATTGCTGTTTTATTTCGGCAGCCTTGCGATCGGGCAGATATTGGGTATGGTCGCGTTTTTGCTGATCAGCGCGTGTATGGCAGGCGCGATCTCGATCTTCTTTTCCTGCGTTTTCCGCCGGACGGTGATTTCCATTATGCTGGTCTATATTATTTTTGGCTTTTTATGCTTTGGCACGTTGATCGCGGTTTTTATGACAGAGGCGGTTTATCAGTCGACATATCAACAAAGTATGCCGGTTTTTACAGGTTTTTTGATACTTTTGGGTAACCCCTTGGCGGGATTTTTCTCTTTAGCAGGGGAGCAGTTGGGTACAAATCTGATTTCGAATATGTTCGGGTTTTACTGGGGCGGTTATTCTGATGCGATGCCATGGTATGTAGAGTATTTTTATTTGCTGCATCTTTTGTTTGATGCAGTTGTGATCCTTTTGTTTTTATTGTTTGCGGTATGGGCGGTCAACCCTCTCGGTGCAGGGGCGAAGCACCGTGCGCCCAAAGAAAGAAAAGAGAAAAAACAAAAGAAGCAGAAAAACAGTGCGGCGTAAATGAGGTGAGCGTATGAAAGGATTTCTGCATGATCTCAAACCGTTGAAACGAAAATTGACGGCGGAACGGTTTCTTTGCTGGCTGATCCGCCTGTTAGCCGCCGCCGCGTTGGTATCGATCGTGATGGCGGTACTTTCGTATTTCTTCTTTTTGGATAAATGGAAGGCGTGCGGTATTGCATTTGCGGTTGCGGCACTGGGCGCAGGCGCGGCGGCATTGATCTTTTTGCGTGTGGATATGAAACAGACCGCGGAAGCGGCGGATCGTTTGGGTGCGCAGGAACGTATGATCACAACACTGGAACTGCTGGAGCGGCAGGAGCGCACCCCGATGGAGGAGCTTGCGGTGAAAGACGGACTGCGTATGGCGGGCAGTGTCAACTTTGCCAAGAGATATAAAATATCTTTTTCCAAACGGGAGCTGCGTTTGAGTGCGCTGTTGTTATGTGTGATGGTGCTGGCGCTGTACTTGATCCCGCCTAAGCAGGCAGAGGCAAGCGCATATACGGAAGCGCAGATCAAAAAGATCGAGAAAACACTGGAACAGATACAAACACGCGAGGATATCGAGCAGACGCAAAAAGATGCGTTTGCGCAGGCGATGAAAGGCGCGTTAAAAGAACTGGAACAGGCGAAAACGCAAAAAGATGCGGAGCTTGCGACCAGACAGATCCAACAGGAGTTGAAGCAGTTGGAAAAGCAGAGCGTTTCCAAAGACCTGCAAAAACTTTCGGAGGCGCTGCATAAAACACAGGCAGGAGAGGAACTTGCCCGTGCTGCGGCAAATGCCGATGCGGAGGCTATGGCGCAGGCGATGAGTGAACTGATGAAGATGCTTTCTTCCCTTTCTGCCGAACAGACGACAAGTTTGGCTTCCGCGTTATCCCGGGCGGCGTCACAAATGGACGATGCCGCTTTGAAAGAAGCGTTGGAAGCAATGGCGGAAGCGTTGGAAAACGGTGAAATAGATTTGGAAGCATTGCAGCAGCAGCTTTCTGAAGCGATGGCGGGCGCAGCAGCGACCAATAGTGCCTATCGCCAAGGACTGCAAAGCCTGAATGCCGCGTTGGGCACCACATCTTCTGCTGCGGCGCAAAGCGGTACGCAGGCAGAAAATGCAGCCGGAGAAGGAAACGGTGAAGGCGAAGGCAACGGCACAGCTGAAGGCAGCGGTTCCGGCGAAGGCAGCGGGACAGGCGAAGGCAGCGGCTCCGGCGGAGGTCAGGGCAGCGGCACAGGTGTTGGCAGCGGCAGAGGATTTGGTCATGCCGAACCGGAGAAGATCTTCAGCAGAAACGCTGCCGAAAAAGCGGGCTATGATACCCGTGTGGACGGTGCGGATACCCAAAACGGCAGTATCACGCAAAGCCAGCAGCAGATCATCGGCAGCAGAGGCGAAAGCATTGCGTATGAACAGGTTTACGAAAGCTACAGAAACGATGCGATGAAGGCAATGGAAGAAAGCAATGTGCCTTATGGTATGCGGGAAATGGTAGCGGAGTATTTTTCCACACTGGAAAAATGATGTGAAAAGATAGTATGGAAGAAAGGAGAGGGCATAGATGCGGTTTTTTTCGCCTTGGGGGTTTTTGGCGCTGATTGGTGTGCCGCTGATCCTCTTGATGTATTTATTAAAGCGAAAATATCAGGAAAAAGAGATCGCAAGCCTTCTTCTTTGGCAAAAAGCGATCCTGCTTTCTCAGGCACAGCGCCCGTGGCAGAAGCTCAGACGCAATCTGCTGATGGCGCTGCAGATCGCTGCGGTGGTGCTGTTGGCGTTTTCCTTGGCAAAACCGTATGTATCCGGCAGTACACAGGCGCAGGATTATGTTTTGGCGATCGATTGCTCGTTGAGTATGCAGGCGGAGGAGTCGGACAGCGGCAGCCGCTGGGAGACGGCAAAACAAAAGGCGGAAACGTGGATTGACGATGCGCCTTACGGCAGTACGTTCTCCGTGGTCGCGTTAAGCGATACACCGTATGTAGCACTGCGCGCCTCGGCGGAAAAAGAGGAAGTGAAGGACGCGTTGGCGCGTTTGGAAGTGACAGGCGGCGGTGTGCGTTGGGCAGAAGCGGAGGAACTTCTGGTTGCCGAAAAAAATACACTGGGCGGGGAAGTGGTCATTTTTTCCGATGATTATTACGATTTTGCGAAACTGGACGCATTGTGGGAAATTCAAAATGCGGGTGCGGATAATACCGCTTTGACACTGCTGTCTTATACGGAGCAGACAGACGGAATGTATGTGATGGTGCGGGCGGAGCATTACGGTGCCGAGGCACAAAAAGAGATCGGTTTGTTTATCGATGGAGCGTTATTTGATACCGCGGCGGTTTCTTTGCCGGAAAACGGTACGGTGGACGTGGTCTTTACGGGGGTACCGAAGCAAGGTACATCTTGGAAAGCAAGCCTCATGCAAAGCGATGCATTGGAAGCGGATAATACGGTATATGCCGGTTTTGGCGAAAGCGGAGAGCAAAAAGTGCTTCTGGTAACGGAGCAAAATATCTTTTTGGAAAAAGCGGTCAGCTTAATGGACGGTGTTTCGCTCTTTCGTGCTTCGCCGGAAGAAGCCGACAGCCTGAACGGCTATTCTTGGTATATTTATGATGGCTGTGTGCCCGAGCAGATGCCCGAGGACGGCTATGTGCTTCTGATCAATCCGCCGGCAGAAAACGGCATCGTTTCTATGGGTCAGATGCTGGATATCACAGGCAGTGCAAGAGGCGGCAATACAGAGTTGTTGGAAGGCATCGAGGACATTTCATTTGACCTGATGCAGGCAAGGGAAGTGACAGAAGCCTTTGGTACGGCATTTTTACGCGCCGATGGCAAAACCATTGCCGCTTACGGCGAGAAAAACGGCAGAAAGCTTGCGGTGATCGGATTTGACCTGCACGAGTCCGATCTGCCGCTTAAGGCGGAGTTCCCGATTTTGCTGTATCGGCTGTATCAGTGGTATTTTCCGGGAATGCAGGCAGGCAGTGCGGACAGTACGGTGGGAGAGGCGATTTCCTTTTCTTTGCAGCCGCAGACAGTTTCCGCTGCGGTGGTGCTGCCTGACGGAAGCGAAGTTGCGATTGCACCGCCGTTTCCTGCCGCAGCGTTGACAGATACGGCGCAGGTGGGCGTTTATCGCTTGCAGGAAACAGACAGTGCAGGCGGTAAAATGGAAAGCACGTTTGCCGTAAATGTGAAAACACAGGGAGAATCCGACCTTCGTTTGCAGCAAGAAGCGCCGGATTACGCAGGCGGAGAAACCAAAACCGTGCAGGCAGGAAAAAATTTACGCAGCATCGGTTTGTTGCTGCTGTTGATCCTTTTGGCGGTAGAATGGCGGGTGAGTTGTCGTGCAAATTGAGTTTTTAAATCCGATATGGTTTTTACTGCTGATTCCGATTGTCGGTTTTGTGATTTGGCAGGCAAAAAAAGGAGCATTTGCCAGTGCGTTTTGCCGTCGGCTGCATACAGGAATGCGTCTTTTGCTTTGCTTGGTGCTGGTGCTTTCTATGGTCGGCGTGCAGCGCCTGCAAAGTTCGGATACGGTAGCGACCGTATTTGCGGTGGACGTTTCCGACAGTGTCGCAAAAGACGGCGCGGCAGAGGCTTTTTTGCGGGAAGCCGATGAAGCCATGGGAAAAGACGATGCCGCAGGACTGCTTCTGTTTGCCAAAACGCCCAGTGTGGAAGCGAATGTTTCTTCGGATACGTCGTTAAACGGTCCGTTTGTTTCCTATACGTCAGGTGATGGGACCGATATTGCTGCCGCGCTGAAGATGGCGGCGGCGTTACTGCCGACAGACGCGGCACAGCGCATTGTGCTTTTGACAGACGGAAACGAAACTACCTCAGATGCGTTGGAACAGGCAAAATTATTGCAAAAAAACGGTGTTACGATAGATGCCTACCTCTTGCAGGAGGCACAGGGCGCAGAGGTGCAGCTGACGGCTCTGGAATTGGCGGAAGTAATCGAAAAAAATACAGAATATGAGATCAATGTCAGGATTGACGCTTCCGCATCGCAGACAGCACAGCTGAGATTATATAAAGACAATCAAATGATTTCCGACCAAAGCATACAGCTGAACGCAGGAGAGAATCGGATTGCTTTTACCGACCGCACGCAAGAGGGCGGTGCGGTGATATACCGCGCGGAAATTACTTCCGCGGAAGATACCATGCCGCAGAATAATCAGGCATATGCATATACTTATATCGACGATGTGCCGCAGATTCTTTTGCTGCAGCAAGACGGAAGCGGCAGCCAGTGGCAGGCGCTTCTTTCGGCAGGCGGTGTGCGGGTCAGCACAATGGAGGCGGCGTCCGCACCGACGGCTGTGGAAGAATTCAGCCGATATGACGCCGTGGTTTTAGCCGATGTGTCAAAAGAAGAACTGCCTGCGGATTGCCTGACGGCATTGGAGCAGTATGTGAAAAATGTGGGTGGCGGTCTGATGGTCAGCGGCGGTGAAAATTCCTTCGCATTGGGCGGTTATTATAACACCCTTTTGGAAGAAATGCTTCCTGTCAGCATGGACCTGAAAACAGAAGGAGAAGAACCGAATCTCGGCATGGTATTAGTCATTGACCGTTCCGGCAGTATGATGGACGGAAATTATGGCGTGACGCGTATGGAGATGGCAAAAGAAGCCGCGATCCGTTCTTTGGACAGCTTTGGTGCCAACGACCAAATCGGCGTAGTGGCATTTGACAGCCAAGCGGAGTGGGCGGTGCCCTTTCAGCTTGTGGCAGGAAATGAGGAAAGTATCACGGAAAGCATTGGGAAAATACAGCCGGCAGGCGGTACCAGTATTTTGCCTGCCCTGCAGATGGCATATGATACACTTTCTAAGGCGGATACCAAACAAAAGCATATCATTTTGCTGACAGACGGACAGGCGGAGCAAAGTGGGTACGATGCGCTGATGCAGAATATGCAAAAAGACGGCATCACACTATCCACTGTGGCAGTCGGCACAGGCTCCGATATTACCCTGATGGAGCGGCTGGCGCAAATGGGCGGCGGCAGATATTACTTTACGAATGAATTTACGGACCTGCCGGAGATTTTCCTGAAAGAAACAGTCTTGGCAGGGGAGGAATATCTGAATCAGCGTACTTTCTATCCGCAGGGGCAGGATGCGTCCGCGATATTATCGGGTATTTCTGCCGTACCTGCGTTGGACGGCTATGTCGGAACCACGATCAAGCCAAGAGCGGACGCTGTTTTAGTCAGTGATGAAGAAGAACCGATTCTGGCGGCTTGGCAATACGGTCTGGGCAGGACTGCCGTATTTACCGCAGATGTGGCGGGGCAGTGGAGTGCAGGCTGGCTTTCCGATGACGCGGGTGTCAGTATCTTGCGCAACAGTGTTTCTTGGGTGATGAAAAGCCGCGTTTCCACCGAAATGCGTCTAAGTGCCCGTGCGGAGGACGGCATCTCGCTGCTGCGGCTGGAAATGCCGTTTCGGGAGGAAGTCAGCGCTGTTACGGTGCAGGTGATAGATGCGGAAAATACATTGCGTACTGTCAGTATGCAGGCATCTTCTCCCGGGGTGTATGAAGGTGTTTTAGATACGGCGGAGGAAGGTGCGTATACAGCCAATATCCTGTTGGAGTTGGACGATGGGACACAAGAACAGAGCAGCACGGGATTTTGTATTTCCTATCCTTTGGAATATGACATCAATTACCGCGGTATGGGTGCATCTTTCTTGAAGCAGCTGGTGCAGGCGGGAGGCGGCAGGCTGTTGACTTCCGGTGCGGAAACCTTTTTACAGGCGCCTGCGGCAAGAAGTGAAAGAAAAGATCTTTCCGATGCGCTTTTGATCGTGGCATTGTTGTTGCTGTTGTTAGATGTAGCGTTACGCAGATTTTCTTTCTTGCCGCTGCGTATGGAGCAGATGTGGGCGGAAAGAAAGCAGGTTTATCAGCAAAAAAGAGCGCAGGCGAAAGAACAAAACGCGAAAAAACCGAAGGAAAAACAGCAGGAGATGCCTCAAATGCAAAAAGAAGCCGATGCCGCACCGAAACAGAAAGGAGCTGCGGAAAAAACAACGGCAGAGAAACTGGCGGCAGCTAAAAAGAGGAGGGGCGGCAGCTGAAGATGCTTTATTTTGCTGTTCTTTCATAAAATTGTAACTGAAAATTCAAAGTTTTTTTATTGAAATTTGCAGAATACTCCGTTATGATAGAAACTGTAGTATCATAGAATCATAACGGGGTATTTTTATTTGTATCAAAAATCCCAAAAGTGTTGGGGGAATAGTCGTTTTACAGGCTATAAATACCGATGGAGGTTTTCGATGGACGAAGAAAAAAAAGAACAGCAATCTGCTGATTTGCAACAAGAGCGTGCAGACGAGCAGGAAAGCGAGAAGGAAAACAGGGAACATGTGGGGCGGCGTTTTGCACCGGAAGCGCCTAAGAAATCAAAAAAGCCGATTCTGATTGCGATTTTGATTGTATGCGTCATTGCGCTTTGCGGCGGCGGTTTCTATTTTTACAGTATGAATCAGAAGATCAATGCGGTTTTGGCATCTGACGGCATTTACAGCGGCATCACGATCGAAGGCATTGATGTTTCCGGGCTGAGTGAAGCGGAAGCAGCGCAGAAATTAGAAGAAGAATTTGGCGATGATACGGATGCGCAAAAGCTGACACTGGTGTATGGAGAGGAAAAACGCATCATTTCCTTTGCGGATATCGATGCGGGATTCCATATCGCGGACGCGGTGCGGGAAGCGTATGAAACCGGCAGAAACGGCACAGACAAAGAAAATCGTCATGCCGTGAAAGAACTGCTGACGGATGGGAAAGACATTTCGATGGAATATTCCTATGATGAAGCACTGTTACGAGCAGAGCTGGAAAAAATCGCCGAAGAACTGGATCAGGAACCGAAAGACAGTCAGATCAGCAGAAAAAACGGTGCTTTTGTCATTACAGAGGAAGAAATGGGAACGAAGCTGAATGTGGAAGAAACCATAGCGGCTGCGGATGCCATTATTTTATCCCGCCAAAGCGGTGCGCTGACGGCTGTTTTGGAAGAAACGGAGCCGAAAGTCAAAAAAGAAGATAACGAGCAGATCACAGATCTGATCGGTTCGTTCTATACTACATATACCGCATATGATGTGAACCGAAATACCAATCTGGAAGTCGGCTGCCGTTATATCAACGGAACGATCGTGATGCCCGATGAGGTATTTTCCGTTTCGGAAGGGCTTGGCGAGCAGACTTATGAAAACGGATACCGCAGTGCCGGTGTATATGTCAACGGCAAAGTGGAAAACGGTATGGGCGGCGGTGTTTGCCAGATCTCTACAACGATTTATAACGCGGCGATCATGGCAGAACTGGAGATCGTGGAGCGTCACCCGCATTCCATGACGGTTGGATATGTGCCTTTGGGCAGAGATGCCGCCATTGCGGACGGTTATAAAGATTTGCAGATCAAAAACAATACCGGGTATCCGATCTATATTGAGTCGTATGCTTCCGGCGGCAAGCTGGTGGTAAATATTTACGGAAAAGAACTGCATGATGCGACTCGTTCCGTAGAGTTTGAAACCGTATACGAGGCAACGATCGCAAAACCTGCCGAGATCATAACGGAAGACCCCGAAAGACCGGAAGGTGAAAGAGAAGTTACACATACAGGACGTACCGGTTGTAAGGTCAGTGTGTATAAAAAAGTGTATGAAAACGGTACTTTGATCAGCAAAGATTGGTTTAGCAGTTCCAGTTACCGCGCGGTGGCAGACGAGGTAACGGTAGGAACGAAGAAGACAGAGGAAGTTCCTGCTTCGTCTACTGTAGAGCCGGGCGGAGAGAGCGTTCAGCCGGGCGTACCCTCTACATCGACTGATACAGAGTCACAGACAGTACCGTCTCAAGACACATCTGCACAGGAATCTGACGCACAGTAAGAAAAATAGAACGGATCCGTTTTGGACGATGCAGAAAAAAAAGAAGGTATCCCTATCTGTCAAAGATAGGGATATTTTGTAAGGAAAAGGAGGGGAAAAATATGGAACTTGGGAAACTGCCTCCGCAGGTACTGGAGGAATTGGTGCTGCGCCCGATCCGTTATAACGAGAAAAAAAGGGAAGATGTAGTGCTGCGCCCCAAGACAGGAGAGGATTGCTCTGCCGTTGATCCGCAAGGGGAGTATATCCTGCTTTCTACGGATCCCATCACCGGGGCAGATGCGGACGCGGGTTATCTGGCGGTACACGTCAACTGCAACGATATTTTTGCGGGTGGCGGAGAGCCGATCGGTATTTTGCTGACGGTTTTGCTGCCGCAAAGCGCGCAAATGGAAGTGCTGCATGAGATCATGGACGGCGCCAGAGAAGCGGCGGCGGAAGTCGGGATCGAAATATTGGGCGGACACACGGAAGTAACGGACGCGGTGAACAGACCATTGGTCAGTGCTGCGGTGATCGGTAAAACCAGCGGGAAACATCTGCTTTCCACAGGCGGTGCGAAAGAAGGACAAGATGTGGTCATGACCAAATGGGCGGGGCTGGAAGGCACGGCGATATTGGCAAATACTTATGCTGCGGAGCTTTCTTCGCTTTTGCCGGTGCAGACAGCAGCCTCCGCGAAAGAGTGGAAAAGTTACTTTTCTGTCGGCAAAGAGGCAAAAATCGCGTTGCAGCACGGTGCCACTGCCATGCATGACGCAACGGAAGGCGGTATCTTTGGGGCAGTTTGGGAGATGGCGGACTGTTCCGGTACAGGGGTTGTGCTTTTTGAGGAAGCGATTCCCGTGCCGCCGCAAACAAGACAGATCTGCGATATTTTTTCGATTTCCCCGTATGAGTTGATTTCCAGCGGCTGTCTGGTGGTGGCAACGGAGCAGGGGGAAGCCTTGGTCAAAAAACTGAAAGAGGCAGGTATTGCAGCAGCGGTGATCGGAAAAATCACAAAGAGCGGCAGAACATTACTGCAAAACGGTGTGGAACGACCTCTGGAAGAACCGAAAAAAGACGCTTTGTATCGTATAAAAACTGACAGACTGCAAAAATGACAAATAAAAAATATTTTCCTGCAAATTTTTGGGAAATCTATTGAAAATAAAAGTGTTTTATAGTATGATAAAGCCAGAAAGAAGGGGTAAGACTGCCCCAAAGATTTAAAAAGGGTGTAGATTCATTTATTACGCGGAAAGGATGAAAAAAATGAGAAATTTTGTTGCGAAACACGTTGAAGAAATGCCGCCTTCCGGTATTCGTAAATTTTTCGATGTGGCGGCTACCATGCCGGATGTAGTTTCTTTGGGCGTGGGGGAACCGGACTTTAAGACACCGGAACATGTCAGAAAAGCAGCGATTGCATCTTTGGAGGAAGGTAAGACCAGATATTCCTCTAACCGTGGTATGCCGGAGCTGAGAGAGAAGATTTCTCATTACTTGGAAAGAAGATTCCATATCTCCTATAACCCCGAAGATCAGATCCTTTGCACCATCGGCGCTTCCGAAGCGATCGATATCGCTTTGAGAACCATTCTGGAACCCGGTGATGAAGTATTGCTGGTAGAGCCTTCTTATGTATCCTATAAGCCTGCTATCAAATTGCAGCATGGTGTACCGGTTGTTTTGACCACAAAGGTCGAAAATGAGTTTAGATTGACACCCGAGGAACTGGAAAGCGCAATCACACCCAAGACAAAAGCGCTGATCCTGCCTTTCCCTAACAACCCCACAGGTGCCATCATGGAAAAAGAAGATCTGGAAAAGATCGCACCGATCATCATTAAACATGACTTGTTGGTAATTTCCGATGAGATTTATGCAGAGCTGACCTATGGCGGAAAAGATCATGTATCGATCGCTTCTATCCCCGGTATGTATGAAAGAACACTGGTGCTGAATGGTTTTGCAAAATCTTTCGCAATGACAGGTTGGAGATTGGGCTATGCCGCAGGTCCTAAGGAACTGATCAATCAGATGAACAAAGTGCATGCATATGTTATCATGTGCGCACCGACCATGAGCCAGTATGCAGCCATCGAAGCGCTGAAAGATGACGCACAGTGTGATGCTGACATTGCACCGATGAGAGAGGCTTATGATGAAAGAAGAAAATATATGCTTTCCGAGTTCAACAGACTGGGTATGACTTGCTTTGAACCCAAGGGCGCATTCTATGTATTCCCTTCCATTCAGAAAACAGGTTTGACCTCCGAAGAATTCTGCAACAGACTGCTGTTTGAAGGCAGAGTTGCGGTAGTACCCGGTACTGCATTTGGCGATTGCGGCGAAGGCTTTATCCGTATCTCCTATGCATACAGCATGGAAGAACTGAAAGTATGTATTGCCAAGATCGAAGCATTTATGAAAGAGATCGGTTGCCTGTAATTTTTAAAATCAACCGTATGAAATGAAAGAAATGAGAAAAGCTCCGAGAAATTATATTCTCGGGGCTTTTTTTGCCGCAAAAAGCAAAGAAGTTCGCCTGCCGAAAGAAAAAATACGGCAGAGGCTGTTTTTTTGACAGAGAAGAAATTCTGTGCAGTAAAAAAGGCGCCGGCAAAACCGACGTCACGGAGTGTCAAAACAAAGAAAGGATATCTCTGTTTCAAACGCGAGAAAGAGAGGCGAAATGAAGCTTTTTTCCAACCGAAAAAAAGCGGGAATTTGTTTTCGGTGCGGGAAAAAAGAGTTCCCTTTTTTGCCGATCAAAGGCTTATGAGGAATATGCTTTATCCGAAAGGAAATGATTTTTTCGACATTTTAAAAGGCGTCGGTTTTTCCCGACGCCTTTTTTGATCTTATGATGCGTTTCGTTTTGTAAACAGAATCGCTCTGTTTTTTTATTCCTGATCGAAACATTGTTTCATGCGGTATACCGCAACGCTGAATCCCACTGTGTAAAGCAGTACAGAGATAAGAAAGCAGATTTTCTGAACAAGCGGGAGCGCAAAGACACCGCACAGCCATGCGCCCAAGGCAAAGACTGCACTGCAAAACGCGCTGATGGCAGCAAGGCGCAGCGCCGCACGTTTTTTCTCGACCGGTTCCTCGCTGCGCAAAGACCGTGCTTGGTAGGCGAAAAAACCGCCGAATACAGCTAATACAAGCGTGTAGATCAGCATAAGATTGCTCCTTTCATGGGGATAAACAGGGGCATCAGAAGTTTAATTTTTTCAGGATCTTGCTTAAGAAGAAAACGCACATTCCCGCAGCCGCTAATTCTGCGATCGGGAAGGAAAACCATACATTTTCCAAGACGCCTGTGCGAGAAAGCAGATACGCACAAGGAATCAGTACAACTAACTGTCTGACGACAGAGGTCAGCAGGCTGTAAACACCGTTGCCCAAAGCTTGGAATACAGAACTGGACACGATGGAGAAACCGGCCAACAGGAAGCTCAAGGAAATCGTACGCAATGCGGGCGCGCCAATGGCAAGCATATTATCCGAAGCATCAAACAGCAGCAACAGCTGCTCGGGTAAGAACTGGAAGACAGCCAGACCCAATAACATCATAACACAGGCGCAGATCACACTCAAGCGCATTGTTTTGACGATACGTTCTTTGTTTCTTGCGCCATAGTTGAAAGCAATGATCGGTACCATACCGTTGTTCAGACCAAAGACAGGCATGAATACGAAGCTTTGCAGCTTGAAGTAAACACCGAATACAGCCGCTGCCGTAGAGGTGAAGGCGATCAATATTTTGTTCATCATAAACGTCATGATGGAGCCGATGGATACCATCAGAATGGAAGGGATCGCAACGACATAAATGCTTTTGACAATAAAAGCGGTAGGAAGGCATTGACGAATGTCCAGCTTAATATCATGGTTTTTCTTGATGTTGAGAATCAGACCCAATGTCATGCCGCAGAACTGACCGATGACAGTCGCGATCGCAGCACCGGCAACGCCCATTGCAGGCACACCAAACAATCCAAAAATCAAAATGGGGTCCAGAATAATATTGACAATGGCACCTAAGCCCTGAGAACACATAGTCAGCAAGGTACGCCCGGTGGATTGCAAAAGTCGCTCAAACGTGATCTGACCAAATACACCCAAAGATGCGATACAGCAGATTTTTAAGTATGTATTTCCGTGGTTAATGATAGCTTCGATATCTGTTTGTCCGCGGAAGAACAGATCTACAAAGAAAATACCGATGATGACAAATAAGAGCCAGTTGCATACAGCAAGGAATAAGCTGACATTTGCTGTTTTATTGGCATTGTGATAATGTTTTGCACCAAGGCTTTTGGAAAGCAGTGCGTTGACACCGACGCCGGTGCCGGTACCGACAGCAATCATAAAATTCTGCATCGGAAAGGCAAGAGAAACTGCGGTCAGCGCATCTTCACTGATCTGTGCAACGAAGATACTGTCCACCACGTTATATAACGCCTGTACCAACATAGAAATGATCATGGGTACAGCCATGGAAAACAGCAGTTTATTGACGGGCATGGTGCCCATTTTATTGTCGTGAACAGAAGCAGACGATTCACTCATGAAAAACGTAACCTCCTCATATTGAATCTGTATAGAAGTAGAAAATCTGAATGTAAGCATAAAAAAAAGCTGTCTTCATATTCTCAAAAAGTTTGACGATCAGAAAACAGAATTTTATTTAGCTGTCTAACATTCTACTATGGAAAGAAAAGATTGTCAAGAATTGTCCCGCTGTCAGATAGACGAAAAAAAGGGATACGGTTGTATCCCTTTTATCTATTTTGCGAAGGTGTTTTATCAATCATTTGCTGGTGATAAGGCAGTGTGCCAAAGCAGACGGCAGTCCTCGATGGTACTCTCTATTTTACCGTGATCCAGTAGGTAGCTCAGATAGGAGCGTATGGTGCTGCCGACCAGTACATATTGTGCCGGGTCCATCGTAAGCGCATAGTGCTGAAAGACTTTTTGTAAGATCTCCTCAAAGCAAAGCGGGGTTTCGCACAGGCGGCATAAAAGAAATAGGATCTCCTCCGCTTTTTTTCGGTTGGCTTCTGCCAGAGGGCGAATATCCTCCGTCGGCTCCGCGTGGGCAGGAATGAATAGTGCGCCTTTGAGTTGACAAATAAATTCCAGTGTTTGGAAATAGCCTGCAACGTCATAAAGAAAAGAAATATGATATTTTTCCAATACCGTCTGTGAAAAGACGCAATCCGCCAAAAAATAGACATCATCAGGTGTTTTTACACCAAACATATCCCAGAAATGTCCGGGGAGGGGGAAAATCTCCATACCTTCCGGCAAAGGGGCTTGGGCAATATCCTGTGCGACGGAAGGGGTCGCCATTAAGAATTTACTGCGCAGCTTTTGAAACGGATAGCCGCCGTATAAAAAGGAAGGTTCCAAAATCGGGTGTTCGATCACGGCGCACTCCATCGGTGTGGAGTAAACGGCGCAGCCTGTCCTGTTTTGCAGCAGTGTATTGCCGCCGATATGATCGGCATTGGAGTGGGTATTGAGTATCGCTGTCAGTTTCCAACCCTGTGCTTCCAGTATTTTTTGCACTTTTCTGCCGGTATCTTTATCATTCCCGCTGTCGATCAGCCAGACATCGTCATCGCTGACGCGGTAGATCCCTATTTTTGCGGGGCAGTTGATGTAATAGGTGTTTTTTGCCACCTGAATGAGTTCGTACATGACCAAACCCTCCTTATTTTCTATGTCACGGTGTTGCAGATTGATTTTCGGATAAGGCTTCGCCGAGCGCATCGGTGCCTTTCTGCACAAAATTGATTTTTTCCCGCAGCAGTTCCTTACCGTTTTGTGTAATGCAAATTTCGCCAAAGACTACCTCGGACGGATCGTCTGTTTCCACACCGGAAACAGCGGTCCAAGTGACGGAAATATCTTCCGCACGCAGTGGTGTGTCGGTTTCGATCAGATACTCTGCGCCGTCAAAAAAAGCGGAATCGCTGGTCGCGTGTACGACAGCCAGATCATTCATCTGATAGACGAGAAAGTGGTCGTATCCGCTATCGGAGCGGTAGATCAACATGGAATCGTCCACACTGACGGTAAAAGGCGAATCGTTTTGCGGGGTGCGCAGTGAAAAGCTGAGATACAGCAAAAGAACTGCCAGAATGCCGAAGCATATGCTAAAAAACAGCCGCTTTTTCAGGTTCATAAATAAAAATCTCCTTCTTTTTTTGTACCCAAAAGAAAAATACCGCCTTTTTTAGATTGCAAAAAGGCGGTATCCAAAAGCAATGGAAGTGATCAGTTCATAGAGTCTGTAGAGCCGATCACATTTTTGATTTTATCCTCCACCAAAGCCTGAATCAATTCTCTGGCAGCGCCCAGATAGCCTCTGGGGTCAAAAGCGGAAGGATTCTCTCCGAAAGATTTACGGATCGCCGCAGTCATGGCAAGACGGATATCAGTATCCATATTGATCTTGCAGACTGCCATGGAAGCTGCTTTTCTCAGCATTTCCGCAGGGATTCCCTTAGCGCCGTCGATCTGTCCGCCGTAAGCGTTGCAGGTTTCTACACTGCTTTGGTCTACGGAAGAAGCGCCGTGCAGCACGATCGGGTAATGATGGAAGCCGGCTGCTTCCAGTTTTTTGGTAATGGTTTCCAGACGGTCAAAGTCCAGTTTGGCTTCGCCTTTGAATTTATAAGCGCCATGGCTGGTGCCGATGGCAATGGCAAGGGAATCCACACCGGTGCGTTTGATAAAGTCTACTGCCTGGTCAGGGTCGGTGTAGGTGGCATTTTCCGCAGAAACATTGACTTCGTCTTCCACACCTGCCAATTTACCCAGTTCAGCTTCTACCACAACGCCTCTTTTGTGCGCATATTCCACGATTTCTTTTGTGGTGGCAACATTTTCCTCATAATCCAGATGAGAACCGTCGTACATAACGGAAGTGAAGCCGTAGTCGATACAGTCCTTGCAGATCTGAAAATCAGAGCCGTGGTCCAGATGCAAAGCGATGTCAAGACCGGTTTCTTCCACTGCCGCGTCTACCATTGCTTTGAGGTATTTGGGGTGCGCGTATTTCAAAGCGCTTTTGGAAACCTGCAGGATCACAGCGGAGTTCTGCGCTTTCGCAGCCGCCACAACGCCCTGAATGATCTCCATGTTGTTGATATTGAATGCGCCGATGGCATAACCGCCGGCAAAAGCCTTTTCAAACATTTTTGTAGTCGTTACTAAAGCCATTGGAAAGACCTCACTCTCTTTTCATAATATAAGGAATAGTATATAATAAAATTATAATACGACAAGGGGGCAGTGACAAGTTTTTTTCGCAAACTCCGCCGTTTTCGGACAAGGAAAATGCCCCATCTCAAAAATACGGAAAAGAGGCGAGAAAAGTGAGATATTTCGGTTATTTGCTGGCGGCTTTGGGCAGTGATTGGCTCAGTAAGCGCTGGGTGAGGAAATATTTGCCGATCGGCAGGAAGCAGAGGGTCGGAAAGAGTTGTTTGTATCTTTGGCATGTAAAAAACAAAGGCATCGCTTACCAGAAATTTTCCGGCAGACAAGGCGCGATCCTTACTGTTACGGGCAGTATGTTAGCTTTGTTTTTGACGCAGCTTTTTGACTGCTGTAAAAAAGGGATCACCGGTTTTCGCCCTCTGGGGCTGGCATTATTTATCGGCGGCGGTATCGGTAATTTCTGGGAAAGGCTTACCAGACGGGAAGTGACCGATTTTTTGTATTGCAAAGGCGGAAAGCACGCGCCGATCTTTAATCTGGCGGATTTGTGGATTTTGCTTGGGGTCATTTTATATACAGTCAGTGGATTTTTTTGTAAAGAATGAATAAAATTTCCAACCATTTTTCGTCTTGCCCATACAAGATCTCTGTGGTATACTGTCTGTAGGATATTTCCTGGGGTGCTCGTGAACCTGTCATATTTGAACCTACATGACAATAAAGGGATTCCTATAAGCGGAAGATATGTCAGGCCTCTTCATAATTCCCTTTGGGCGGAGGAAGGCAGAGTCTTCGGCTGCGGTGACCCACCTGGCTGAGGCTAGGTGTCAAGAGACAGGAACGGCATTTCCGGGGTACCCAATTTTGTGAAAAACAGGTGTGATGCACCTGTTTTTTTCGTGCGCTTTTTTAGGATATCCCGATAAAGAATAAAGCGGCAAAGGAAAAAGGCAGGCTTGTACGACTATTTTTTATATCCTTGCATAAACTGTTAAAAACACAAACAAAAAGCAAGGAGAGGACAAGGCATGAAGCGTTTGATATATGTGGTGGTGTTGTTGATGCTGCTTTTATGCGGCTGTTTCGCCAAGCAGGCAGTCGTACAAGCACAGGAAGGTCCGATCGGCGGGGATTTTCCCGTGACAAGAGCGATGGCAGCCAAAATGGTCGCGGCGGCTTTTTCTTCGATGGAAGAAGTGGAAGCGGCAGAGCAGGATTTTTCAGATGTCGAGGAAAAGGCATGGTACGCGCCGTATATCGCGCAGGCAGCGTCATTACAGATGATGGTCGGGACAGAGGAAGGTTTTTTGCCGGAGGAGGAGCTTTCTTTGCGGCAGATGCGAAGTTTGTTAGAACAGATCAATCCCGATGCGTCCAAAGAGATCGTTGTGACGGAAGAAACCGGAGATCAGCCTGTTTCCTACAGTTTATGGACGGAGCTATACCAAGAAGCGCTCAAAGAACGCAGAGCAGAGGACAGCCTTTGGTCATACGGCATTTCGCAAAGGGAGCTGGTGGTGCTTGCGCTGCAGGAAGGAACGGTTTATTGCGCGGAAGGCAGTTTCCATGCGGACGGATATGATATGACGCCGTATCTATACACCAAACTATCGGTTTTGGAGAAAGAAGGGGAGATCCTTGCGCTGTTAGAAGTGACGCAGAGCGAGCCAACGGCGGAAAATATGCTGTATGCGGTAGAAAACGGCACACTGTATCTGTATACACCTGAAAGAGAGTATACGTTTGCGACAGAAGACCCCGATCAGAGCCGTACGGTGGGAGATATTTCGTTTGCGGCAGGGAAGGCGACGGCATCTGCCGCTTTGCAGATGGAAGAAACGACAGTCAAACGTGTCAGCGATACCGAGATTCGTTTGGGAAATCTGCCCGCGATGACTTGGGCGGAGAATGCACAGATTTATGATTTGCGGGGCGACAGCATTGCCCGTGCCGAGAAAACAGATTTGATCTGTGGATATGATACGGCGGAGTTTTATGAAAAAGACGGTACGGTTTGCGCCGCGGTGTTAAAAGGCTACGCAGACGGACAAGAGGTGCGCGTGCTGTTATCCGCATCGGACGGAAGCTTTACGCATACCGATACCGTTACGCTTTGCGCAGAGGGCGGTTTGCTTGTTTCGAAAGATGGGGCAGAGGAAACGGAACAGGAAAGCCTGACACTTACAAAAGACGGCAGCGGTGTTTATACCGTTCGCGCAAAAGACGGCGGCAGTGTGGAGATCGTGGAAAGCCAAAAAAGCTACGCAGGCGTATTGGAAGCGGAATACACACAGGAAGGGCTGTGTTTGGTCAATGACTTGGATATGGAAACCTATCTGCTGGGGGTTGTGCCGTATGAGATGCCGACTTCCTTCGGACTGTGCGCATTGCAGGCGCAGGCGGTCGTTGCGAGAAGCTATGCGTATAACGCGGTGTTTGGGAACGCATATTGCGCTTATGGCGCGCATATGACAGATACTGTTGCTTCCCAGGCCTACGGCGGTATGCAGCGTGCCGAGGAGGCAAGAGAGGCGGTAGAAAGCACGGCAGGGGAATGCGTGGTTTGGGAAAATGTGGTCTGCCACACATATTTTTACTCGACTTCGGGCGGCTGGGGTGCCGCTTCGGGAGATGTCTGGGCGAAAGACGGGGTGTTCCCGGTGGAAAGCAAGCCTTATCTGACCAGCCAAGCGCATGGTGTGACACAGCAGATGCCGCAGACGGAAGAAGAATGGCTGGCATATTGGAAGGCGCCGATGACGGAAGGCTACGATCAAGATTCCCCTTGGAGCAGATGGAAGGTATACTTCCGTTGGGACGCGCTTTCGGAAATTACCACTTCCAATTTGGAACAAATTTGGAAAGAAAAGCCGTATACGGTGATGATGGAGCAGAAAGATGGTACGTTTGCCATGCAGCAGCCAAGCGGATTGGGGCAGCTGCAAGATATTTCTGTTTCCGACCGTGCGGCGGGGGGCGTAGTCAGAGAAGTGGAACTGCATTTTGCACAGGGGACGGTGCGTGTGCAGACGGAAAATGCGATCCGTCAGCTCTTATCCCCTTGCAGGAAAACATTGGGCAATCCCGTGCCTCTCGTTTTGGCGGACGGAAGCAAACTGGAAGATCAAAGTATGCTGCCAAGCGACTTTTTCTCACTGCAGATACAAAAAGAGGAAAGCGGTGCGGCTACGGGGCTTTCCGTATATGGCGGCGGTTACGGTCACGGTGTCGGAATGAGTCAATACGGGGCGAAGGCAATGGCGGATCAGGGAATGGATTATCGGGAAATCCTTTCGCATTATTTTTACGGGACCGAAACGGCAAAGGTTTACGAAACGGAAGAATAAAAAAAGAACTTACTGTCTGTTTTTACTCGGGCAGTAAGTTCTTTTTATTGTTTCTGCTTAAGACATTTCTTTTGTCACATCTGCAAAATGGGCATCTGTGTAGTCCGCAAGGTCGGTAGGGGAAAGAATGATCTGCTCTCCGCGCATACCGGCGCTGACGGCGATTTCGTCAAACAAGATCGCTGTTTCGTCTAAGAAAGTCGGATATTTTTTCTTCATGCCGATGGGAGAGCAGCCGCCTCGGATATAGCCTGTCAGGGAAAGCAATTCTTTGACATGCGTCATCTCCACTTTTTTATTTGCGGAAACGGCAGCGGCTTTTTTCAGATCCAATTCCATATCCACAGGAATACAGAAAACCAAAATACCCGTTTTATCTCCTCGGGTGACCAATGTTTTAAACACCTGCTCGGCGGGAATACCGATTTGCGCAGCGGCATGGATACCGCTGAGGTTATTTTCGTCAAACTCGTATGCCGCGGTGCGGTAAGGGATCTCCGCCTGTTCTAACAGACGCATCGCGTTCGTTTTTGTCATACTTTCGATGCCTCCTTACTCGTCTAACAACAGGAAGCCGTAATCTACACCCGTCAGATTTATCAGATAATTCTGCGCTTCGGAATCGCTGGAAACGGCACGCGCAAAGTAATTGCCGTTAGCGGGGTCTTTATAGGTGATAAAGCGGTTGCCGTAAATATCGATGAAATAGCAATAATCCGCGGTACCGCACTGATATGCGATATTTTCCACATAATCGACCAGACCGTAGTTGATCAAAAGCGCAATGGCACTTCTTTGGTCCGCCACCACCTGATTTTTCCATGTGGCAAGATTATAATTGGTCAAAAGATTCATATTGAAATCGGGCAGAACCTGATTGATCGTCTGCACACGGTAATAATCTTTTTGAATATCCGTATAGACCACTTCCCAGAAACCGTTATCATTGACCATGATGTATTGTTTCAGGTTGGACACATTAGTCGCGGGAGAAAATGTCACAACCGCGTACTTATTGTCTTTTTTGATCTCGCGGATATAATAATCGGTAAATTTTCCTTCATACATACTCAGGAAGCTGACGATACGGCTGTATTCCGTGGAAGAAGGAGAAAGCCTGCCGACCGTGCCGTGGTTTTGGTTGTAACGGGTCAGAAGGATTTTAAAATCGGATTCTTCCACTGTGCCGACTTTCCCGCTTGCGTCGGAAATCATGTATTTGTTTCCGTTTGGCTGTCTTGTCGCGGTATAAACGCGAAAACCGCTTGCCGATACGGATACACCGGAAAGTGTTGCCACATCGGAGCTTTTTAAGAGTGTAATATCACAGGAAAACGAGCTGTAACTGCTGTCCAGATAACCCAGTTGGATCAGGGAAGATACGCTTATGTATTCGCCGCTGGTGTTGCAGTACATTTTCCCGGTGCGGCTGATCAGCTCTTTTTCCGCCCCCTTGCTGTCGTAGTAGCTTTGTGCGGCGGAAGCCACAGCTTTGAGTTTATTCCAATATTGTGTGGTTTCACTGACAAAGATACTGCTGATACCGCCTTTATTCTCAGAGGAAACCGGTTCTGTGGAAGCGTTCACTTCCGGCAGCATTTCATTAGGAGCCTGCTCATCGATCTCAGGGGGATTGTTTTCTTCCGTGATGTCTTGCGGTAAAGACGGCTGCTCTGCATTCGGGTCATCGGTCAATTCCGGCTGATCTTGCGCGATCGGTTCGGAAGCGCTGTGAATGCAAGCGCTCAATCCCAACAGCAGTGCGAACAATATGCAAAAAAATTGAATTGATTTAGATTTCTTCACGATAATCATCCTTTTTATCCGCGATCGCTTCGAAAACAGAGGCAATTTCTGCTTCGTGTGCCGCCGCGATATCGTTTAAAAGCTTGGACATTTCAGCGGGATTTTCTAAGTAGGGCAATGTGATATGCCAGACAGGATCGTAATGTCCGTCTTCCTCCGCAAAGGAGGAAACAAAAGGCGAAAGCGCGGTTTCGTCGTAATAGTCATAAACGGCTTCAAATTCCCAGTCCTCGGTTTCTCTGGGACAGCCAAGCCACAAATGTACCAGGGCAGTACCGTCCTGCTCCTGCATGAAGCCGCGCAAAAACAGCTCACTGCCGGAGGCAATGGTGTATGCGCCCAATTCTTTTTCTAAAAATCCTGTATCCGAATTTTTCTGCATCAGCACAAAAGTGGTTTCTTCCTGCATAAAACAAAACGCTCCTTTTTTTCTGACTGCCGTTTGGCAGAAATACGCATAATCTGATACTTTATTATACAATGCTTTAAAGTACAATGCAACCTTCGAGGCGGATGGGAATTTCAGGATGAAAAAAACGGATACTTTCAAGCAAACAGACGAAAAAAGATGCAGGAAAGTTCCGTTTTTTTTGGTTTTCTTCAGAAAATTGAAAGAATTTAGTTTATTTGACAAAAATGCGCTTAAAATGCCAGTTGTTGAATATCTTCCAATGTAATACCCGGGTGCAGTGCGGTGTTGATGGCATTGGCAATGATATCCGCCAGGTGATCGATCACAGCGTCCACTTCTTTGGGAGTGACAAACATATTCTCTCCGTCGGGTGTGAGCAATTCCTCGATCAGGTCGTATTTTTCATCGGGATTCATGCTGCGAAGCATTTCATAAAACGGACTGCTTTGGTCGGTGTGGCGCTGTAATTCTTCTAACAGCCGATCCATGGTATCGTGTACCAAAGTGGCCGCGCCGACTACCGTGGGAACGCCGATGGCAATGACAGGTACGCCGAGCGAATCGTGGTTCAGCGTCATACGGCGGTTGCCGACACCTGCGCCGGGGCAGATTCCGGTATCTGACATCTGAATGGCGGCATTGATGCGGTGGAAACGTCTGGCTGCTAAGGCATCTATCGCGATGACCAGATCGGGGTGCATTTTTTCCACGACCCCCTGAATGATCTCGCCGCTTTCGATACCGGTCAGACCCATCACGCCGGGGCTGATGGCGGCGACCGGACGGACCGATGCAGAAAGTTCCTCCGGCAGTGTATCCTGCAGATGTCTTGTGACCAACAGACGTTTGACTACTTTGGGACCCAAGGCGTCGGGGGTAATGTTCCAGTTGCCAAGACCCACGACCAAAACACAGGCGTGTTCCTTTAGATTTGCAAGCGTGCGCAGCTCTTGGGAAAGCAGTTTTATTACGTCATTGCGGCATTCGGTATCATTTTGCCGCAGCAGAGGGGATTCGATGGTAAGATAGCTTCCCAGCGGCTTGCCTAATTTTTTTGCAGCGTCTTCCTGTGTGATACGCACTTTGGTGAAAAGATAGGTTTTTGTTTTTTCCTCTTGTGTTTCTATTCCATCTGTTTCGGAAGAAGCATTCGAATGCGCAAACAGCTCCCTTGCTTCTACGGCAAGGTCGGTACGAATGCCGAAATTCGGTTTTTTGCGGGCGGGTATCTGCTGTTTCATCTGATTCATCTCCTGTTTTTTTTGCGATTGACAAATTTTTTCTTAATTTTCCCTGTAGATTTCAAATATATTCATTGACTTCTCTGCGTTCATCGGGTAAAATAGATGATGTTGAATTAACCACGGGGTGTTTTGCGTCAAAAAATATCCCATTCGTGTCTAAGACAAGTTCAGTCTAAAGTGGTTAATGGAAGTAGTAAAAAAGCGATATTCCCCAAATATCCGAAGTGTAACCACAAAAAAAGAAATGAATTTAGGAGGAAATGACATTGGCAAATATCAAATCTGCAAAAAAGAGAATCAAAGTCATCAACAAAAAAACATTGAGAAATAAAATGATCAAATCTCAGGTTAAGACTGCAACCAAGAAAGTTCTGGCTGCGATCAATGCAGGAGATAAGGACGCAGCAGCAGCAGCTTACAAAGCAGCAGCAAGCGTGATCGACAGCGCATACTCCAAAGGCGTATATCATCAGAACACAGTAGCAAGAAAGAAATCTTCTCTTGCAAAACTGATCAACAAAATCTGATCCGAAAGGCAAACAAAAGCGGAAAGCAATAAGCTTTCCGCTTTTTTCATGCGTTTTTGTTTTTATTCTGCGGTTGTGTCTGCGCTGGAAGTGGGCGGGATATAGATGGCATTGCTCGGAGAGGAAGATACCCCGTCATTGACTGCGACCACACGAAGATAGAATCCGCCCTTTGCTTCTTTGGAGATGGACAGCACATACGGGAAGGACCAGTAAAAACGGTTACGCAGAGAATTTTCCAAAGGCTGGTAAGAACCGTGTTCCGCATCGGAAATGTAAAGTTCATAATGATCCGCATTTCGCGCGGGGGTCCAGGAAATATAGTAATTTTGCGCATCTTCCGTATAAGTCAAGTCCAAAGGCTGCTCCACCTTGGAGGTCAGCTCTGCCATTTGCGAGATCGGCATATCTAAGGAACGGTCCGTTTGCAGCAGATACGAAACGGGGATAAACAAAGAGAGTTTTCCGCTGTAAGCACAGGTCATGCCCAACAGCGTTCCGTTTTTATCAAACAGCGCGCCGCCGCTGCTGCCATGGTAAACATAGGCATTGCTTGCCAACAGACCTGTTGTTTTGCCGGAAATGGTACCGTAAGAAACCTGATTGAACTTTCCTTCCGGGGAGCCGATGACGATGACCTCATCACCGGCAGATGCCGCTTGGTCATCTCCGATGACAGCGGGGGTCAAGCCTGTCTGTTCGATCTGCAAAATCGCAATATCTCTGGCACTATCCAATCCGATCACCGTAACGGGACCGATATAGCATTCCCCGTCATTTAAGTAGACACGCAGCTGTGAGGCGCCTTCGATCACATGATAATTCGTCGCGATGATGCCATCGGCAGAAAGAATGATACCGCTTCCCTGCATCAGGTTGGTTCGTATCATGACAACGGAATCTTTCAGCTTTTCTTCGGAAATACTTTCTTCCTGCAAAAGTACAGTGCGGCTTTCCGCGTCCCAAAGGGCAGAGATACCGCATTTTTCCGTGATAAAAGAAAGCGGCAGCATCACGCGGTCATGCGATAGATAGGGTGCGGCGTCTAACGTGTAAGCTTCACCGTTGACGATCGCTTGGCGGCTGCCGATGGTCAGCAGAAAATCCGTATCTTCATAAGTGAATGTAGCGGAGCGCGTTTCGTCCTGCCAAGTGACTTCACTGCCCAGATAGGAAAGCAGAGAACGTGCGGGAAGAAAGACGCGGTCGTTTTGTATTTCGGGCGGGATATCGCAGGCAAGTTCCCCCTCGGCGGTATGTATCGAAATATCTGCCGCAAAAATGCTGAGCGGCAGTGCGAATAAAAACAGAATACTGCAGAATAAAAGACGAAGCCGTTTCATAGTACCACCCTTTCGGAAAAAATAACGGTAACAGATAGTTTCATTATATAATGTAGAAGAATTTCAAAATTGATGATGCCGATCATTTGGTACCGCTCGCTTGGTCGGAAAAAAAGAGGGTACCAAAAAAATCTTATTACCATATTATACCGCAAAAAAAGAAGATTTCCTTTGGATTTTTCTTAAAATTTGGATAAAAAAGGGAGTAGTGCCCGTCTTGCATTTTGTCGGACGCTATAGTATGCTGTTGCAGAAGGAGGTGTCAGTATGCGATGGGAGAAGATCACAAAAGAAACTTTCCCGATGGCATATGCTATCATGGAAGAAGCCTTTCCGCCTTCCGAACTGCGTACACAGGAAGGGCAGGAGGCGCTGTTGGCGCAAAGCCAGTATCGATTATATGCGTTTTATGAAGAAGAAAGCTGTTGCGGTATTTGCGGCATATGGGAATGGGACGATTTTGTATATGTCGAGCATTTGGCAGTCGCGCCGCAAAAAAGAAACGGCGGTATGGGCTCGAAGATCTTGCAGGCGCTGATCGCGGCGAAGCAAAAGGCGGTGCTGTTGGAAGTGGAACTGCCGGAAAATGAGATCAGCCGCAGAAGGATCGGGTTTTACGAAAGAAACGGATTTCAGCTGAATCCGTATGATTATTTGCAGCCGCCGATGAGAGCGGGGCAGCCGATGTTTCCGCTGCGCTTGATGACTTATCCGGAGAAGATAGACGAAAAAACGTATTTGCACCGCAGAAATTGTCTGTATGAAAAGGTTTATCGCTACCGTCTGCCAAGCCAAGCGAAGGCAGAGGACGGGATTTGATGTTGGAAAAATTGACGAAATCGGACAAGCCGCGTAAAGCCGTGCACTTTCTGAAAAAAGGAAGGAAAAGACACATTTCTCCCTGCCGAAATGTTTTATTTTCCCCGAAAAAGTATCCGAACTGCACAAATGAAGGCTTTATACATTATTGACGGACTCGTTCGGCGTCTTTTGCCTGCTTTTTTGTGAAAAACAGATAAAAGCATAGTTTTTCGGAAAAAGTACGGAAAAAAAAGAGGATTTCCGAATGGAAACGAGAATATATAGAGTAAACATCTGATAGATGATTTTAAAAAATTTCGAAAAGTATATCACCAAAATTTCAAGGTAAGGGGGAGATGGCAATGGTTCAAATTCTTGCAGGCGAAAAAGGTGAAGGAAAAACAAAAAGACTCATTGACATGGCGAACGAGGCCAGCAAAAACGCAAACGGAACAGTGGTTTTCGTAGACGATGACAATAAACAGATGTATAACCTGCATTACAGTGTCCGTTTTGTGGAAACGAAGAAATTTATCATGGAAGATCCCACTGTGTTCAAAGGTTTTATCTGTGGTATACTTTCTCAAAATAGTGATATTGAAAAGATTTATGTAGATGGATTGAATCACTTGATCGACACAGTGACGGATGAAGAATTCGCGGTATTCTTGAATGACCTGAACGCCATTTGTGAAGAAGCTGAGACTGACCTTACCTTAATCGTCAGCCGCAAAAAGGAATTGCTCCCTGCGGAGATCGCAAAATACGAAATGTAATGCGAAAGCTTTGACAGGCGGTTTTTCCCGGCGGATCAATCGACATGAAAAACAGAATAAAAAAAGACGGTATGATTTGAACTGAAGCAGATCATACCGTTTTTTTATGTCAAAATGTATTCAAACAACATCAAAGCAGCTCTGCAAAGCTTTGTATGTAGCGGTCTGCGACAGATCTGACTGCTGCCGTATCCGATTCCGTCACCGGATCTGCAACGGCGATCACTTCCAAACCGGCTTTTTTGGCACCGCGCATCGCGTATAAAGCATCTTCAAATACGGCAGTGTCTTTCACCGTGCCGCCCAAACGCTGCATTGCCGCCAAAAAAGGCGTTGCTTCTTCTTTAAAAGCACCAACCTGTGTGCAGGTCATAATAAAATCAAAATAAGGCAGGATCTCCAGCCGCTCTATGGCAGGCATGATGTATTCCGCCTCTGAGGCTGTCAATATACACATATTGACGCCTTTTTCTTTTTGCTTTTGCAAAAATTCTCTGGCGAACGGTTTAAGCGGAATGCTTGTGCGGTATTGCTCCTCGACATAGGAAGCGATTTCCGAAACGATCTCCTGCGGTGTATGCGTGACGCCGAGGCAGCTGCGAAAATATTGCGCTGTCTGCGGCAGCGTCATGGATTTTACCGTATTTTGTAAATCCGGCGGGACAGGGTAGCCGTATTTTTCCAAAAAGGCGCGTCCGGTGTTTTTCCAGACGGGCATGGAGTCGATCAATGTCCCATCTAAATCAAAAATGATGTGTTTCATAACGATTCTCTCCTGTTACTTTTTTTCGTTTCCAGTGTAACAGATTTTACGCAGGAAGGGAAGATAAAACTGTTTTTTGCTCGAAAGAATGCGATGATGACGGCAAAACCCTCTTTTAGACCGGAAAAATTTTTTATTTGTAGAAAAAAACGGGAAATTTTTAGATAAAATATATAAAAACCGGTAGGAAATAAAAATGTGAAATTGCATAATTGACAAATGAGAATCAGAGTGTTATCTTTGAATCAAATAAAATTTTAAATTTAAAAAATTAAATTTAAAATAAAAAAACAAAACTTAAAACAAGCAAAAGACAAACAAATCAAAAAGAAAACAAATGCTGTTGCCTCAAAACTCAAATACAGCATCTTGTTTTTACATTTTTTACTAAAGATGACCAATCGGCAATCAGAGAACTACAAAAGATAGCTCCCTCATTTTTGAGAGAGGAAAAAACGAAGGAATTGTTTTGTTTCAATTTTAATAAGAAAGAAGGAGAGACGTATGGATTTTACCGGCAAAAAGATCATTGTCACAGGCGGAGCAAGTGGTATTGGCAAAGCCATCGTGCAGGGAGTGGTTGCAGGCGGCGGGTTTGCAATTATAGTGGATTTGAATGAAGCTGCGGCGGAGGCAGTTCGTCAGGAATTGGGCGCAGACAAAGCAGCTGTGTATAAGGCAGATTTGAGTAACTGTGATGAGATTCGTGCGGTGTTTGGTCGCATTCTGGAAGAACAGCAGAAAATCGATGTGCTGATCAATAACGCTGGTATCGTCAGCAAGGTGCCTTTTGAAGAAATTTCGCAGGCTGAGTGGGACCGTACCATCGCGATCAATTTAACAGGCGTTTATGCGACGCTGAGCGTGATTTATCCGGCAATGCAAAAGGCGGGCGGCGGACGTATCGTCAATATCGCTTCCGTTGCAGGAAAGATCGGCGGTGGTCTGTTGGGCACCTGCGCATATGCAGCTTCCAAAGCAGGCGTGATCGGTTTGAGCAAAGCCGTGGCAAAAGAAGGCGCGAAATACGGCATCGCTTGCAATGCGGTATGCCCCAGCTTGACCATTACCCCTATGACTGCTACCATGCCGGAAGAAAAGCGCAATCAGATCATTGCCGGGATCCCTATGAAACGTGGGGCAGAACCCAGAGAGATCGCCAATGTGGTATTGTTCTATGCATCTGACTTGGCAAGCTTTGTGACAGGTGAGGTTGCCGATGTTGACGGCGGCATTACCATGGACTAATGATAGCAGTGGGCCAAAGGTGTTTTTTGACCTAAATTTATCATACAAACTTTTCAAGTACCCAAAATAAGCAGCGCGTTCCGATACGAAGTATCGTTTCGGAGCGTGCTGCTTTTTTGATGTAGGGCGGAGCAAGGGCATAAAAAAAACCCGCCGGCAGGCGGGTTGGTATATCGTATCTCATCAATAAAAACGCTTTCCGTTTTTGATGAACCAGTCCAGAGTTTCCATTAAGAATTTCAGGTGGCTGCGTACCAGATCCAACAAATGCACTCTGTCTTTTGCCTTCAGATATTCTACGATCAGCTTGTGCTCGTAGAAGGAAGTGCTTAAGTTTTGCAGAGGGATATTCTGCAGGTTATGCATATGATAGATACTGCCGATACTCCAGTTAAACTCATACAGATTATTGAGTTGTTTGTTGCCTACTAAGCTGACAAACAGCGAGTGAAAGCGCAGTTCCAACTCCATAACGGCGTTAAAATCTGTTTTATAAACAGTCTGGAAGTCCTCTGCGATGCTTTCCATCTCCTGTATGATCTCCGGACAGAAGTCCACATTCTGAATGGCATAATCCACCGCATAGGTTTCCATCATTAAACGCATTTCCAGGTAGTTTTTAATATCCTGTGCCGTAAAGGATTTGACAATAGCTCCTTTTCTCGGGATCGTTTCCAGCAAACCTTGCGTAACCAAACGATTGATCGCGGCAACGACCGGTGTGCTGCTGATCCCCAAAGAAGCAGCGATCTTTTGTGTGACCAGTTTGGTACCCGGTGGATATGTCCCGTTCTGGATACCATTACGGATTTCCTTTAAGGCGTATTCTAATAAAGGTTCGTTTTGATCCATAAGACATACTCCTTTTTTTTCTCGATTTTCCCAACTTCTTTCTATTATATCGAAAGAAAAGCGGAAAATCAACAAAAACTCAGGGGAAACAGATAAAAAAATCATTCGAAATTAGTTGAAAATTTATAAAGAAAATAGGGTGTTTTAAAATCGAACATTCGCAAAATAACAAGAGCGGTAGAAATGTTTCGAATATAGAGTGTTTTGAATTTCACAAAGATACAGAGTTTTTGTGCAAAACATATAAAAAAAGAGAAGATAGACAGAGGTTTTCTTACATATCATTGTCATTCTGATGAAGAATTTGATTTGTAGGAAATAACATTGACACAATCAAAAATTAAATTGTACTATTTAGAAAATAAATTTAATTTTTGAAAGATAAAATTAAATTTAAAATAGTTGTGTGTGATCCCGGTGGGGATGCAACTAAAAGTAAGCGAACAAAAAGGGAGGAAAAAGTATGAAAAAATTTCTTGCAATGACCTTGACAGCAGTTCTTGCGGCAGGCGTATTGGCAGGCTGCGGCAGCAGCGACAGCGGTGACGCAAACGGCGGCAATGCAAACGGCGGCGACAGCGCGGACACTACATATTCTTGGAAGATGGCACTGAACTCCACAGAAGGCGACAATGCATATGATATGGGTGCTGCCTTCAAAGAAAAGATCGAGGAGATTTCCGGCGGTCAGATCACAGTAGAGCTGTACGGCGGCGGCAGCTTGGGTACCACTTCCGAGGTATTGGAAGGCATGAGCTACGGCGTAGCAGACCTGATGGTAGAATCCATCGGTACACTTTCCACATTCTCTCCTCTGGCAAACATCGATGCAATGCCTTATGTTTACAGTGGATATGATCACTTTATGAGTGTTTGGAACAGCGAACTGGGTGATGAAATGAAGACCACCATCGGTGAGGCAGCAGGCTTCAAACTGTTGGGCGCAACATTCAGAGGACCCAGAATCGTATCCGCAACCAAAGAGATGTCTACCATCGATGACTTCAAAGGCTTTAAACTGAGAGCACCGAACCTGGAGATCTATCTGGAAACATGGAACTGGATGGGCGCAGCGCCTACTCCGATCGCTGTAACAGAAACTTACACCGCTTTGCAGCAGGGTACCGTTGAAGGTCAGGAAAACCCGATGGCAGACTCTTTGAACTACGCATTTGACGAAGTATGTAAATACTGGATCAAGACAAACCATGTATACAGTGCAAACGTAGTTATCATGGATGACGACTATTTCAACAGCCTGCCCGCAGAAATTCAGGCAATGGTAGAAGAAGCTGCTGACTATGCAAGCCAGACAATCAGTGAAAGCCAGCTGGATAAAGAAGCAGCTGCAGAGGCTGAATTGATCGAAAAAGGCTGCACCATCATCGAAGTAGATCAGGACGCATTCGCAGCACACTTTGACGGCTTTGCAGAAGAAAAATTCCCTGATCTGGCTGATTGGGTAAACAGAATCAAAGAAGCTGACACAGCAGCATAATAATAGTAGAAACTATTCCACAAAAGAAAAGAGCCTTGCAAGGCATGAAGAATAACCCGGCATGTCTTCAGACATGCCGGGTTGTTTTTCAGGAGAAACACGGTTGTTTTTCATCATGCAAAAAGGACTTTTAACCGAGCAAACAGAGGGGTGATAAGATGTTGACAATGTATTCCAAGTTTCTGGATAAATTAGAAACACTGGAGAAAGTGATTTTGGCAGTCACTTCCGCCATTATGGTAATCGTCATTGTATATCAGGTGATTCTGCGTTACTGCTTTGCGGCATCTAACGCATGGAGCGAAGAATTGGCAAGATATCTGTTTATTTATGATGTGATGCTGGCAGCGGCGATCGCAACCAGAAGAAACAGCCATCTGCAGGTAGACTTTTTGATCAATCTGTTCAAACCGAAAGTAAAAGCGATGTTTACGATTGGTGCAACAATAGTCGGTATTATCTTTTTAGTCTTTTTATTCTCTTATTCATTAACACTTTGCGAAACATCTGCAAATAATATTTCCGCAGGCGTAAAGGTTTCCATGGCAATTCCTTATGCATGTATGCCGATCGGTGCGGTTTTGATGATTTTAACATCGATTGAAGTGATTTTGAAAAATATAGACGCTATCCGAAAAATGGGTCGTGAGGAGGTGAAGGGCGCATGAATGCAGGTTTGATTGTAATTGTATTGTTGTTGATCCTTTCTTTCCTGGGTATCCCGATTTATCTGGCTTTGGGTATCGGTACATTGGTTGCCTTGAACGTAGCGGATATGCCGCTGATCGTTCTGCCGCAGAAATTATTTGCCGGCATGAATTCCAGTTCCCTGTTGGCAATCCCTTTCTTTATCTTGGCAGGTAATATCATGTCACGCAGTATCACAGCGAAGCTGATCGATATATCCAATGCCCTCATAGGCTGGATACAAGGCAGCCTTGCGGTGGTAACCGTATTGGCTTCCGCACTGTTTGGCGCAATCTCCGGTTCCGGTGTTGCGACAGCTTCCGCAGTCGGCGGTATCACGATCCCCGCAATGAAGGAAGAAAAATATCCTGATCATTTTGCGGCAGCGATTGCAGGAATGGCTTCCATTTTGGGACCGATCATTCCGCCTTCCGTAACACTGATTGTATATGCAAGTATCACAGACCTTTCCGTATCCAAACTGTTCATCGGTTCCGTGATTCCCGGTATCCTGATGGCAGCCGGTTTGATTCTGTACGCACTGCTCTATGGTAAAAAGCATAGCCTGCCTGCGCATCCCAGACAGAAACCGAAACAGATTGTACATACTTTTGCAGACGGTATCTGGGCACTGCTGATGCCCGTCATCATTCTGGGCGGTATTTTCGGCGGTATCTTTACCCCTACCGAATCCGCAGCGGTAGCTGTAGTGTACGCTTTGATCATCAGCTTCTTTGTATATCGCGATATGAAGATCAAAGAGCTGTATGGCGTATTGGTAGATAGCTGTATCGGTACAGCAACGATTATGATGCTGGTTGGTATCTCCAAATCCTCCAGCTATGTTGTTACTACATCCGGTCTGCCGCAGCAGGTTCTGGAAGTATTCAGCTCCGTAACAGACAGCAAGATCGTCGTTTTGCTGCTGCTGAACCTTCTGTTCTTGGTCATCGGTATGCTGATGGAAGCAAATGCGGCGATCATTATGATGACACCTATTCTGCTGCCTTTGTTGGGCGCGTTCGGTATCGACACTTTGCAGTTCGGTATCGTAATGAGCTTCAACTTGTGTATCGGTCTGGTCACACCTCCGGTTGGTATCTGCTTGCTGATGACGAACCAGATCGCGGGATCGAGTTTTGTGAAGACCTTGAAGTCTGTAGCACCGATGATCATAATCGGCTTCATCGTGCTGATGGTCATCACTTATATCCCTGCAGCTACCACATGGCTGCCTACTTTCCTGAGCAACTGATGTGACCGGTCGCTTATGATGTAAAAACAGAGCAAAATGCCTTTCTGCCCCAAAGCGGAAGGGCATTTTTTATTTTTCCACGCAGGATTGTTAGAATGCCTTACTTTATGATATGATAGCAGTAAAAACAAGGCTTACAATGTGTAAAAAAGCACGATGAGAAAAATGGGGAGGCAGAAAATATGGTGTTAAAAGGAAACGTATTTTCTCGTGTATTAGGGACAGATGTAGGTATCACAGTGGTGACCCCAAGGAAAATTATAGAAGGCGCACCGTATCAAGTAGCGTATCTTCTGCATGGACTCTGCGGCTCCAATGCCAGTTGGGCGGAGCAGACCATGCTGCCATATTATGCGGAAAAAGGCAGTACGGTTTATATTTTGCCGGAAGGCGGACGCAGTTTTTATGTGGATATGGAAAAAGGGTATCCGTATTTTACCTATTTGACGGAAGAATTGCCGGAAATGGTGCGGCAGTTATTCCGTATTTCCGCCAAAAGAGAGGATACGATCATCATGGGCGGTTCCATGGGCGGATATGGCGCACTGCGCTGTGCGCTTTTGCTGCCGGAAAGGTACGGACTTTGCTGCGCGTTTGCCTCTGCGGCACTGTATCTGGGGGAATATCTGGAGAGCCAAAGAGGGCAGAAAGAGTTGGAAATACCGGATTTTCCGCTGTTGTTTGGGGAAGGTCTTGTCTGCAAGGCAGAGCAGGAGATCTCTTTTCTTGCCGCGAAAAGCGCGAAGCGCGAAGTGCAGGTGCCGATTTATCTTTCCTGCGGAACGCGTGATCTGCTTTTGCCGGAACATCGCCGCTTTGCGGCAGAGGCGCAGGAAATGGGGTTAGCGTTATATTATGAAGAACTGGAAGGCACGCATGATTGGAAATTTTTTGACAGCGCGCTGGAAAAAGCAATCAAACGCTATCAGCTGTAAAAAAGTTTTTTTCGCAAAGGCTTGCGTATGGGAAAGAAACAGGTATAATGAAAGCAGTGATTTTTGAAACACGAAATAAGGAGATGTCAAATCGATATGAGTGAACAATGCACACATAATTGCAGCAGCTGCGCTTCCGGCTGCAACAGCCGTCGTCCGGCGGATTTTGCGGTAGCGTTGAATGAAAAGAGCAGCGTCAAAAAAGTAATCGGTATTGTCAGCGGAAAAGGCGGTGTGGGAAAATCCATGGTTTCCTCCTCTTTGGCGGTGATGATGCAAAGAAAAGGCTATCAGTGCGGTATTTTGGATGCGGATATCACAGGACCTTCCATTCCGAAAGCGTTTGGCTTGAAAGGCAAGCTGTACGGCAGTGAGGACGGCATGATACCTTGCAAAACCCAAACAGGTATTGATGTGGTTTCCGTCAATCTGCTGTTGCAGGATGAAACGGATCCTGTGATTTGGCGCGGTGCAATGATTTCCGAAGTGGTAAAACAGTTTTGGAAAGATGCCGTGTGGCAGGAGGATTTTCTGTTTATCGATATGCCGCCCGGAACAGGCGATGTGCCGTTGACTGTGTTTCAATCTCTGCCGATCGATGGGATCATCATTGTGACCTCCCCGCAGGAGCTGGTATCCATGATCGTGGATAAAGCGGTGAAGATGGCGGAAAAAATGAATGTGCCGATTTTGGGCATTGTGGAAAATATGTCGTATTTTGTTTGTCCTGACTGCGGCAATCGGCATGAGATTTTCGGCAGCAGCGGCATTGATGAGATCGCGGCAAAACATCATATCACCACCGTCTGCAAATTGCCGATCGACCCCGAGATCGCGGCACTGGTTGACGCCGGCAACGCGGAAGTGCTTTCCTGTGAAGCGTTGGAACCGTTGGCAAAGCTGCTGACAGAAAAGCTGGAAAGCGCGGAATAAAAGACATGAAAAAACCCTTTGGAACGGAATTTTTCCGAAACAAAGGGCCTTTTTTTGCTTTTTTTAAAGAAACAGCACTTGCACACAGTACATATAGCACAATGTGCCGCCTACAATGCTGATGAGTGTTTTCCGTTTCCAAACGTGCAGTAAAACGACTACCGCTACCGAGATCAGCTGCGGCATAAAGCCGGCAAGAGAGGAGAAGGTCGTGCTTTTCAGACAATAAACGACCAGTACCGCCATAATTGTGGTAGGCAGGATATTGCCCAGATAAATGATGGAACGCGGCAGTTGACGCCCGCGAAAAAGCAAAAAGGGCACCGCGCGTGTAATATAAGTGCAAACAGCGACAATCGCGATGATCGCAGCAGATTGTGCAAAAGATATCGTCATGCTTTCTCCTCCTCGGTTTTTGCGGAAATGATGGGTTTCAGCGCCAGAAGTATAGCAACACAGAAGATCAATGTCGGCAGGATAAAATTAGACGGACCAAACAGCGGCAGGCAGATCAATGCGGTGATGCCACCGATGAGGGCAGGCAGATGGCTTTTTGCTGAAAGCCATTGTTCCGTAAAAATAACGACAAACAGCGCAGTCATCGCAAAATCCAGACCTGTGGTATCAAATGTGATCAGGCTGCCTACAAGACTGCCCAGAACAGAGCCAAGTGTCCACCAATTGTGATCCAGAAGCGTAATGAAGAAAAAGACTTTTTTCATATCTAAATCGGGCTGCTCTTGTTGGGAACAGAGCAGGGAGTAGGTTTCATCGGTCAGACCTTGAATCATATATGCTTGTTTTTTCCCCATTTTGGGAAAGACCTCTAAAAAAGAAAGCCCGTAGAACATATGTCTGCTGTTGACTAAAAGTGTCATAACTGCGACACTGATGAGAGAAAAACCACCTTTCAGAAAGTTCAACATCACAAATTGCATGGCGCCGGCATAGATAAACAGGCTGCTCAGCCCTGACCACCAAACATTATAACCCATATTTTGCAGTAAAAGTCCATAAGCAATGCCCATGGAAAGATACCCCGCCATAATCGGGATCGTCTGTCGAAAGGCATAGCGAAATTCCTGTTTCATAAAATAGGTCCCTCCCAAAATAATCAGATAGCAGAACTTTTGAAAATCATACTGCCTGTGATTCGTTTTATGAAGTGAGAATCCATCTCCTCAAAAAAACGGGACGGGCGGCAGTTTGTTTTTTTTCGCAGTGATGTTATTATACAGGAAAAATAAGTTCGTGAAAAGTGTAAAATAACTAAATATTTTTAAAAATAATGTATTATTTGCACAAATCTTGCGAAAAAGAATTCAAGTGAGATCGAAACTTTGTAAAACCTTCGGGAAATTCATGTATTTGCGGGGCATTTGTGTTATACTTCTTCCAGAAACAGAAAGTGAGGGAGTGTCATGGCAGAACAGTTTTTTATTCGGAATCGTGAAAAATTGGCAGACCGTCTGCAAGACGGCACAGCAGCCGTATTATTTGCGGGGCAGGCGCCGTATAAACGCGGCGATGAGGTGTATCCGTTTTCACCGGACAGAAATTTTTATTATGTGACGGGAATAGAGGAAGAAAAGTGTATTTTTATGATGACTAAACAGGCGGGAGAGGTCAGCGAAGTGCTGTATATCCCGCGGGATAACGGATATCTTGCCAAGTGGGTGGGTGCGGTGATCACCCCTTTGCAGGCGCAGGAAAGAAGCGGTATTGCACAGATAAGCTATATAGACGAATTTCGTCAGGACCTGGCGGAAACGATATTACGCAAGAATCTTACCACGGTTGCGTTGGATCTGGAAAATCGTGACTGGAACGCTTCTCCTGTGCAGGGTGTGATGTTTGCGCAGGAGGTAAGGGCGCAGTATCCCGCTGTGACTTTGGTGGACTTGTATCCGATTTTCGGCGATCTTCGGCTGCAAAAAGAGCCTTATGAACTGGAACGAATGGAAAAAGCTATGGAGATCACAAGGCAGGGTCTGCTTGCGATGATGGCGCACGCAAAACCCGGTATGATGGAGTACGAGATAGAAGCGTATTTTGATTTTACACTGATGCGGCACGGCGCCAGAGAAAAAGCGTTTCAGACCATTGCGGCATCGGGACCCAGAGGAACGATACTGCATTACAGCAAAAATAATTGCCGTACGAAAGACGGCGATCTGCTTTTGGTGGACGCGGGCGCGCAGGTGGAGTGGTATAACGGCGATATTACAAGAACATTTCCCGTCAATGGGAAATTTACCCCCAGACAGAAAATGGTCTATGATATCGTGCTGGAAGGACAAAGACGGGTGATCGAAGCGATTCGTCCGGGTGTGCCGTTTGCATCGCTCAATGAGATATTGAAGGATTATTATTTTGAGGCGCTTTCTTCCATCGGTTTGGTGCGCAGCAAAAAAGAAGTATCGGAATATTATTACCATGGCGTGAGCCATTACTTGGGAGCGGAAACACACGATATCGGCAGGTATATCGCAAGAGATCTGGTGCCGGGAATGGTGCTGACGGTAGAACCGGGGCTGTATATTGCGCAGTGGGAGATCGGCATTCGCATTGAGGACGATGTACTGGTGACAGAGGACGGCTGCCGTGTGCTGACAGAGAAAATGATCCGTACGACAGAGGAGATCGAAGCATTTATGGCAACTAAGGGAGAATGCATATGACATTGCAGGAAGCGGATCTGTATGCACCCGTCTGTGCGCTGCTGCAAGAGGCGGGGTATACGGTGCGGGCGGAAGTGAAGGATTGCGATATTGCAGCGATACGGGACGATACCTTGGTGATCGTAGAGCTAAAACGCGCTTTCAGTCTGAAATTGGTGTATCAGATCATTCAACGCCAGCAGACAGCGGAGTATGTATTTGCGGCAATACCCCGACCGAAGGAGCAGAAGGGTCGTGCGTATCGGGATATGCTGCAGCTGATGAAGCGTTTGGGCGCGGGGCTGATCACAGTCGCGCTGGACAGTCCGCTGCAAACGGCGGAAGTGGTGCTTTCCCCCTTGGACAGCCCGATTTTTCAAAAAAACAAAAAGGCACGGGCGCGTATCTGCAAAGAGGCGAGAGATCGCCTGTTGGATTTGAATGAGGGCGGTATCACGCGCAGGAAAATTATGACGGCGTATAAAGAAAAAAGCATCGCACTATGCTGCCTGTTGGAAAAAACGGGAGAGATCTCTCTTGCGGAGCTTCGTAAGATGGGTGTGGAGGAGGACCGCCTGCGGCTGCTTTCTTCTAATTATAACCATTGGTACGAACGGGCGGCAAAAGGCGTTTACCGACTTTCCGCGGCAGGAAAGGAAGCAATGGAAGATGTGTATTATGAAAAAGTAACGGCATATTATCGTGCGTACTATGCGGATCGGGAAGGAAGTGAGAAGACATGACCGTACTGGGAAATATCCTGTGGCTGATTTTTGGGGGATTGATTGCGGCGATCGGCTGGTTTTTGGCAGGCTGTATCATCTGCATTACCATCATAGGGATCCCGATCGGCTTGCAGTGCTTTAAATTCGCAAAATTGGCATTGTGGCCGTTTGGACATGAGATCGATTACGGCAGCATGGGTTCCGGGTCTATCTTGTTAAATGTGGTCTGGGTGTTGCTTTGCGGGTTGGAACTGACATTACTGTTTGTGGTGATGGGGGCTGTTTCCTGCCTGACGATCATCGGGATACCGTTTGGATTGCAGCATTTTAAATTTGCGCAGTTGGCATTGACGCCATTTGGCGCAAGGATTCGATGATGTGCGCTTTCCCTGAAAATCAAAAAAAAAAAACGACCGATGCACAGAAGAAAAATGCGTGTGCATCGGTTTTTTTCGTGAAAACGGCAAGGCGGTTTTCTTTTTTGCCGTAAAACAGAAAAAATCTGTTTTTTTTCAGGAAAACGGGGCAGGAGAAGAAAAAGTTTTCAAAATGCGTTCATTTGCGGTCGTTATCCGTTTATTAACCATTTACAACAAAGAAAAAGCAGAAATTTCAAGACTTTTTTGCCAACGAAATTTCTGCTTTCTGCTTTTGTCTATTCGTCAAAGGCTTGTAGGAAAGCGGCTTTGACGATCGGGCATCGTTGTTGGGGAATACCCTGAAATGGATCCGAAACGGATCCTTTTTTTGTTCTGTGCGAACATAAAACGGGCAGGTTTCTGCGCGATCCCGTACCGCAGTGATGCAAACAAGCACTTACGCTTCTTTTTCTTTACAGCTGTGGCAGATGCCGTAGAACAGCAGCTGCTCAAAGGTGATATCAAACCCGATATCCTGCGGCAGCTTTTGATGCAGATGCGAAAGCTCGTCTATCATCAGATCTTCCACTTTGCCGCAATGCGTACAAATCAAGTGCGGGTGGGGAGTTACCATAGCATCATAACGCGAACTGGATTCTCCGACATTCAACTCCTGCACCAAACCGACTTGTTTAAAGAAATCCAATGTCTTGTAAATGGTCGCAAGACTCATGGCAGGGTGCTGCGGAGAAAGCGTTTTATAGATGGTTTCTGCAGTGGGATGCGCATGCGTTTCCAACAGCATATTATAAATCGCAATACGCTGCGGCGTTACCTTTAAACCGTTTTCACGTAAGGTTTGCGTAATCTCCTTCATAAGAACACTCCTCAATCAATAATTATTGTTATTTAATAATAATACAAAAATCGCGATTCGTCAATGGTTATTTTTTCCAGTTCGGAAGGTATCGCCGAAGGAAAAGGCGGCAAGAGGGGGTTTTTTAGAAAAAAGAGGGTTGAAGCGGCACGCTGTTTTTGATATGCTGTGGGGGATAGAGAAATCAGAACGACAGAGGGAAAGAGAGTGAGCAAATGCATATTGTATTATTGGAGCCTGAGATCCCGCAAAACGCGGGGAATATCTCCAGAACCTGTGCGGTCACACAGTCGACACTGCATATGATCCGCCCTTTTGGCTTTTCGGTGGAGGATAAATATTTGAAAAGAGCGGGATTAGATTATTGGGATCAGCTGGACGTGAGATATTACGATGATTTCCAGGATTTTCTGCGCAAAAATCAGGGGATCCGTCTGTGGCTTGCGACGACGAAAGCGCAGAAGGTATACAGTGATGTTGCCTATGAGGCGGAGGACTATATCATGTTTGGCAAGGAGAGTGCCGGCATTCCGGAGGAGATTTTGCTTGCGTATCGGGAAGGCTGTATTCGTATCCCGATGTTTGCGGCATCCAGAAGTCTGAATTTATCCAATTCTGTGGCGATCATTTTATATGAGGCACTGCGCCAACAGGGCTTTGCGGGATTGAACCAGCAAGGGCAGCTGCACCATCATCATTGGTAATCAAAAAAACAGCATCTTCTAATAAAGGTAGTAAAAAATACCGACTTGGAAGGTGCTGTTTTGTTTGAGGCGAAAAAAAGACGCTAATCTGCGGTATCGGTAGACGCCAGATAAGTGCCGGCAATCATGATCAGCAGTGCGATGGTAAAAGACAGTGTCGGTTTCTCCCGAAAGATCAATAACGACAGAGCGACACCGATAAATGGCGCCAGAGCGTAATAGGTGCTGGTTTTTGCGGCGCCAAGACCGCGTTGGGCATAGATATAAAAGACGATACTTAAGCCGTATGCGACAAATCCAAGCAGAAGTGCAAGCAGGACATAGCCGACCGAGGTCACCGTTTCGTTTTGCAGCCATGCCAGCAGGAGAGAGCCGGTGCCTGAGCCAAAGCCTTTGATGACAACGATTTCAAGAGGATCTTTTTGCGAAAGCATTCGCGTGCAGTTGTTTTCCAGCCCCCAGCAGACGCAGGCAGCCAATACAAAAACAGAGCCAAAGGAAAAGGAAAAACTGCTCATGTCTTCTACAGAAAGAACGATGCTGGAAATGGTGACTAATACGATTGCTGCCCAAAGCCGTTTGGAAATGGCTTCGTGGAAGATACAAAGCGCGATCACGGAAGTGGCAACAATTTCAAAGTTATTCAGTAAAGAAGCGTTTGCCGCTGTCGTCATGGTAAGCCCGACCATCAGAAAAATCGGCGCGGCAATATCTAACAGCACCATAGCGGCGGTGTAAGGCAGTTCCCGCTTGGTTAAAGGCGCTTCGTTTCGTTCTTGTTTCATGGCACGCTGCACGAAACGCAGCAAACTAAGACCGATCCCTGCGCCAAGATATAAAAACGCAGCCATCAAGGTTGGCGGGATCTGTTCTAACAGCAGTTTGGAGAGGGGAGAGTTGAGCGCGTATAATGCCGCGGCAAGTATGGCGCATAAAATTGCAGTTTGTTTCGATAGCATAGAAATCCCTCATTTCATAAATCGATCGATCGCGACAGAAAGGTCATCAAGCGCTTTTTGGTCTTGGTTTTCTACTGCTTCCGCGATACAGTGCTGAATATGGTCTTTTAAAATGACTTTTCCTGTATTATGGATCGCGGATCTGACGGCGGCAAGCTGAATTAAAATTTCGCAGCAGTCCTGTTCTTCTTCTACCATTTTTTTCACCGCTTCCAAGTGCCCGATTGCTCTGGAAAGACGGTGAAGAACTTGTTTGGTTTCTTGATGATGTGACATATCCATTCCTCCTTCATATCCCCTGTGGGGGGATATAGAAAACATAGCACAGTTTCGATAGAAAAGCAATCTTTTTGGGAAAAAAAGAGCGGCAAGGCGCTATTTTGATATGATGTAATACGGCACTATTATCCGGAAAGGAAATCGAAAAGGATTCCCCAAAAGCAGTGGGGCAAAATCAATGAATGCAAAAAAGCGAAAAAGGCGCAAAAAAAACGGTGCCGTAAAGAAGGGCACCGTCCGTAGATACTGCGTATTTTTTTGTTGTTTTATAAATAATCTGCGGGATCGACATAACTGCCGTTATACTGAATTTCATAGTGGCAGTGAATGCCGGTAGAGATCCCTGTAGAGCCTGTGATACCAATGATATCGCCGGCTTTTACTTTATCACCAGCAGAAACGGTTAACTCAGAGCAATGTGCGTATAATGTGGTATAGCCGTTCAGATGATCGATTACTACATAATATCCAAAATCGGGATGGAAAGTCGCTGTCACAACTGTACCTGCCGCAGTAGCCTGAATCGGAAGCAGGCGGCTGGAAGTGGAAAAATCCACACCTTTATGCACTCTGCCATCACCGATGGAACTGTCACCTGTCAGGTTAAAACCGGAGGAGAAGATACCGCCTTCGACCGGTGTGCCGGAAGGGATATTATAAGTTGCCAAGGCTTCGTCCACCTCTGCGGAAGCGGTGGTAAAGGAAGCGTCGATCTGAGAAAGATCATTTTCCAGTTGTGTCAGACGAATCATCAAATCGGAAACGCGGTTACCGCCTTTGATGGTCACATCGGAAAGAAAAGTTGCGGTGTCGCCGTCAGTTTGTATGGTATAGGACTGCGGTGTAGCAACGGAATCTTCCAGTGTGCTAAGACGGTCGTTAAGCTGTTCTTTTTCCTCGTTGAGAATCAGTACTTTTTCTTCCAGGCTTTCTGCCTGCTGCTGCAGGGTTTCGATATGCTCCGAATAATCCTCGGATTCCTGAAGAAGTGTGGTTCTTTGTTTTTCCAGTTGGCTGTTTTCTGTCTGCGCTTGCTCTAAGCCGGCAGAAGCCATATCCAGTTCATTTTTGGTATTCAGATAGGAGTTTGCAAAGTAACCGCTGCAGCCAAGGCTGACTGCCAGTGCAGCACAGATGCCGTAAAGAATCGGTTTTTTCATGGTAACGGAAGATGTTTTGGGTTTCTTTGCATTTTCCTGTTCTTCCACGGTGGAATTGGTTTGTTCCAAAGGAAATCACCTTTCTTTCTGTAAAATCTTGTTCCATTATAACGGAAAAGGAAGTATTTGTAAATAGTTTTTTAACTAAGAAGAAAAATAATTGTAACAATTCGTTAATAATTATGGGAAATACTTTCGTAATCGGCGGGAATGTGGTATACTCGAACTGCATTTTTATCGCGTATTTCTCAGAAAGGAAAGGAGTCTTTTCGGTGGAAAAAAGTTGGAAGGAAACCATGGCACTGCTTGGAAAGGGCATGTTTGCTGTGCAGCAAGCAAAACGTGTATGGAACATGAAACGAGTTTTTTTCGCGGGAAAAAGGTGCATTCCGTCCGTCTGCGGCGCGAGAGGGGAGAACAGGCGGTGCTTTGTGTAAAGCAGAGGCGAGATGACGGTCAAAAACGCAGAAAGCACTTGTCATATATGGGGCGTCTGGCAAAAATATTGGCAGAACGCTATTTATAAGGAGGAAATCATATTGGACGAAGAAAAGAAAGCACTTTCGATACAGCAGGGGGAGGAAACAGAAGAACAGCTAAGTGAGCAGAACCCTTTGACACAAGAGGAGGAAGCAACTGTGCAGGAAGAAAAGGGCGAGAAGGAACATTTTGCAGAGGCGGACTCTCCCGTTACACCGCCGGAAACTTTGCAGGAGGGTGCGGCTATCTCTCAGACAGATACGACGCAGAAAACAGAAAATAAGAAAATGAAGCATGAATTTTCCTTAGTGGAGATTGTGCTGGGGCTGATTGTTTTGTTCTCTTTGATCGCGGTGGCGGCTAAGGCGATCAGCGGAAATACAGGCTACGAACAGCGTGCTTCTTTCCCTGTGGTGTATGCCAAGGATAATGCGTTGTATGTGATGCAGCCGGACCAGCAGCCACAGCAGCTGACCGACCAGATCAGCAATGGCGGTAATTATCATTATTACTATTCGGCATGGGGGACCGCTTTTTCTGAAGCAGGAGATCAGCTTTACTACGGTGTGGGGCTTTCTGAGGCAGGCTTAATGGATCTGTATTCGGTGGATCTGGAAGATGCGGAAGCGGGCGGTACTCTGTTGGCGGAACAGGTCTTTGATTATACGTTAAGTAATGACGGAAGTGTTGTGGCATACCTGACAGAGGGCGAAAATGGCTATGACCTGTCTGTTTATAACGGCGTTGCCGTGGCACAGGTGGCAGAAGGACTGGAATTGGTGGAAGGCTGTTATACGTTGAGTCCGGACGGAAATTATGTGGTATACCAACTCCCGCAAACCGATGGCAGTGATAGCTTGCATGTTTACGGCATACACGATGGGCAGGAAACTGTTCTGACGGAGGAAGCATTGGAAACTTACGCAATGGCGGAAGAAAGCAACACGGTTTATTATATATTGCAGCAGTCAGACGGCTATGCGTTGTATGAATATGCCTACGGCAACAAGCCGACTTTAGTGGCGGAGGGAATCACTTATCTGGAGATCCTGCCAAACGGCAAAGATGTGCTGTACTGCAAGACAGGAGAGGAAAAAATTCCTTACAGCCAGATCCTGTTAGACGATGTGGCACAAAGCGATGCCGATTTATCTGCCAATGAGGAAGGGTATGAACAAAAACAGCAGCGGGACAAACTACGCGAATTGATAGAAGAAGGAGAAGGCATGGATCCGATCCTGCAGGAGTGCTATCTTTGGTCTGCGGGAGAGGCAGTATTGCTTGCCAAAGACGTGCTTTCCGCTACAGGTGCGGATTCCGAGCAGCCGTATGTGATCTGCTATACTTTAAATACAGCGGAGGCGGAGCAGGTGCCGCTTTCTCAAGTGACAAATGAAGAGGAGATTGTGTACTACTATTATATGCAGTTGACACAGTCCGCAAAACCGCAGGTTCTGTTAGCGGACGCGACCGGTAATACAGTGCTGTTGGAAGGTGAGAATGTATCCGCAACGGGTGTGATACTGTGTGATAACGCAAGCAAAGTCGCGTATTTTGATGTATCCCTGACAGACGGAACAAAAACACTGATGTGTGCGGATTTGACATCGTCCGGTCTGCAAAATGTGATCGGTGTGGCAGAAAATGTGGAAACGGCAGCGTTCTTGGGACATGGCAAAACATTGGCATACTATTACGACTATGTTTCCGGCATTGGCGCTTTGGGGATATACCAGGGGCGTGATGCACAACTGCTTAGCGAAAGTGCAAGCGGTGTGTACTTCGCGGAAGATATGGAGGCGCTGTATTATATCGAAAATGCGGACGAAACGACCGGAAACGGCGATCTGCTCTGCTTCAGAAACGGAAAAGCGACTGTTTTGGACAGTAACGTATTCTGTTTGCAGTATAAAAATAACGGTACCCTGGCGTATCTGAAAGGATATGACTATATTACGGGGCTGGGCGATTTGTCGTATTATAACGGGAAAGAAGCGGTCGCAGTCGACAGCGGCGTTACAGCGCTGTTTTTGGATTGAGGCAAGAAGGAAGGATGAAACAGATGGAGTTTGAAACATGGTCTGAACAGGAAACATTTGCTTTGGGAAAAAGCATTGCCGAAAAAGCGAAGGCGGGGGATATTTACTGCCTTGACGGAGATCTCGGCACGGGGAAGACGGTTTTTTCCAAGGGATTTGCTGCGGGACTGGGTGTGACGGAGCATGTGACAAGCCCTACCTTTACGATTGTGAATGAATACGAAGGGCGGCTGCCGCTCTATCACTTTGATGTATACCGTATCGCCGATCCGGAGGAGATGTATGAGATTGGCTATGAGGAATACTTTTATGGCGAAGGTGTTTCTCTGGTGGAGTGGGCGGAACTGATCCGAGAACTGATCCCTGCACATGCAGTTTGGATCACTGTCGAAAAAGACCTGCAAAAAGGCTTGGATTACCGCAGGATCGTGCTGAAGGAGGCTGAAACATGAAAATATTGGCATTGGATACTTCCGGACAGACGGCAAGTGCCGCGATTTTGGAAGACGATATCATAAAAGCGGAATTTTCGCTGCATCATAAGCTGACGCACAGCCAGACGATCATGCCGATGATCGATGAGATCTGCCGCAGAGCGGAGATTTCGCCAAAAGAGCTGGACTATATTGCCTGCGCGGCGGGTCCCGGTTCATTTACGGGGCTTCGCATCGGTGCGGCGACCGCAAAAGGATTGGCACACGGCTTAGGCATTACGGTGCTTCCCGTTCCCACATTAGACGCTTTGGCATATAATATCTGTGAAACGGATGATGTGATCTGCCCGATTATGGATGCCAGAAGACAGCAGGTGTATACGGCGTTTTATCTGTGGGAAAACGGGTTTTTGGTGCGCTTGACAGAACATGCTGCCATGAGTATCCAAGATGTTGCGCTGCAGGCGAAGTCGTTTGAAAAACGGGTGATGTTTCTCGGGGACGGCGTGCCGGTATATCGGCAATATCTGGAAGAAGTTTCGCAAGGGCGGTTCCGTTTTTGTCCGCCGCATTGTAATTTACAGCGGGCATCTTCTGTGGCAGTCGTCGCAAAACGTATGGCGGCAGAGAAAAAGGCGATACCGCCGCATGCCTTTGTACCGGATTATCTGCGCAAGCCGCAGGCGGAACGGGAACGGGAGGCAGCACTGCGGGAGGAAAGCAAATCATGATAGAGATCAAAAAAATGACACAGGCACATATTTTGGGCGTGCTTGCGGTGGAGGAAGCAACTTTTCCGATCCCCTGGACACGCGCGGATTTTGAGCGTGAGGTCAATGAAAATAAAATGGCGATTTATTTTGTGGCAATGGAAGGGGAAAAGGTGATCGGGTATGCCGGTATGTGGCATGTCGTCACCGAAGGGCACATCACGAATGTCGCGGTGGCGGAAGAGTACCGCGGACGCGGCGTGGGTGCGCAGCTGATGGAGGCGCTGATCGGCGCGGCAGAGGAAAAAGAAATGATCGGTATGACATTAGAGGTGCGTATCGGCAATGCGCCTGCCCAAAAGCTTTACCACAAATACGGCTTTCGTCCGGAAGGGTTTCGGAAAAATTATTATCCCGATACCCATGAGGACGCTGTGATCATGTGGAAATATTTCCCTAATTACGAACATTATGACGAAGTAAAGGATTAAAAAAAGCGGCATTTTCAGAGCCGCAACAGCAAGGAGGGAAGAAGATCATGCACCATACTGAATTGGATCATACCCGTTTGGGAAGCAGATACTTGCAGGAAAGTCTGCCTTTTCGCACGACAGCTGAAATAGATGAGCTGGAAGGCATCATCGGGCAGGAGCGGGCAGTCAAAGCTTTTGATTTCGGTCTGGCGGTCAAAATGAAAGGTTACAACATTTATATGTCCGGTCCGTCCGGTACGGGAAAGACAACATATGCCAAGGAAGGTGCGAAACGGCAGGCGCAGACGGAGCCTGTCCCTTATGATTGGTGCTATGTTTATAACTTCAAGAACCCCAGATGTCCCTTGGCACTGCGTTTTCAGCCGGGTGACGGTAAAAAATTTCAGGAAGATATGAGCGAACTGGTACAGCTGTTTCGCACAGAACTTGCCAAGGCATTTCGCACGGAAGATTATGAACAGCAGAAGAATGAGCTTTTACGCGGTTTTGACCAGCAGCGGGAAGAAATGATGGACACCATGAGCCGTATGGCGGAAACCTTCCAATTTCAGGTAAAGACCACCAATTCGGGAATTTATTTTATGCCTGTGGTGGACGGAAAAGCGATCGGGGAGGAAGAATACGAAGCGCTGTCGGAGGAGCAGAAAGCCGAGATTGAAAAAAACTCTCAGCAGGTACAGGAAAAAGCCGGCAGTATCATGCGGGATATTCGGGATCTGGATAAAGAATCGCAGAAAAAAGTGGACGAATTGGACTATAAGGTCGGTATGTTTGCCATCGGACACCACGTCAATGCCGTGCAGGAACGCTACCAGTCCTATGAACGGGTCATTGCGTATCTGAATGCGGTGCAGGAAGACGTGCTGGAAAACATCAGTCAGTTTTTGGACGAGGAAGAAGAAAGCGAGGAAGGTCTTTCCGCTTTGCTGCCGATGCTTTCCAAAAAAACGACGGAAGATGTGACGTTAAAGTATAAGGTCAATCTGATGGTAGACCACAGCGAAACAGAGGGCGCGCCTGTCATCGTTACGTTTAACCCGACTTATTACAACCTGTTGGGGGAAGTGGAGTATGACAGCGAGTTCGGTAACCTGACGACGGACTTTATGAAGATCAAAGCAGGGCTGCTGCATCGTGCAAACGGCGGATATCTGATCGTGCAGGCACAGGATCTGCTCAGTGCGCCGCAAGGCTGGGAGGCACTGCGCCGTGTGATCAAGACAAAAGAGATCAGCATGGACGTCATCAGAGAGCAGGCGGGCAATGTTGTGGCACCCACATTAAAGCCGGAACCGATTCCTGCCGATATCAAGATCATTATGATCGGCAGCAACTATTACTATGAACTGCTCAGCGCATATGATGAGGAATTCCATAAATTCTTTAAAATTAAAGCGGAGTTCGATTATGAAATGGCATTTACAGCGGAAAATGCGATGAAGCTGGCACAGTTTATCAAAGGCTTTACGATACGGGAAAAAACTGCGGACTTTTCCGCCGGCGCCGTTTGCGAAGTGCTGCATTATGGTGCAAGGCTTGCCGAAAGACAGGATAAATTGACAACACGCTTCAACCAGCTGGCAGAGCTGTTGGGTGAAGCGGCAACTTGGGCAAAGCTTGCCGGCGCCGATTTGATCACGGAGGAGCATGTCAAAAAAGCAGTGGCGGAAAAAGAAGAACGCCTGCGTATGTATGAAGATAAATTAGATGAGATGCTGGAAGAAGAAGTCATCATGATCGATACCGAAGGCAGTCAGATCGGACAGATCAATGGTCTTGCGGTTTTGGATTTAGACAGCTATGCTTTCGGCAACCCGACCCGTATTACAGCAACAACGTATGTCGGAAAATCCGGCATTGTCAATATCGAAAAAGAAGCGCGTATGAGCGGACAGACGCATGACAAAGGTGTGCAGATCATCAACGGTTTCTTGGGTCAGACGTATGCCCAGCAATTCCCGCTTTCGCTTTCCTGCCGCATCTGTTTTGAGCAGAATTATAACGGTATCGACGGCGACAGCGCGTCCAGTACGGAGTTATACTGCATACTTTCTTCCCTGGCGGAAGCACCGATCAGACAGGATTTGGCGGTGACAGGTTCTGTCAACCAAAAAGGGGAGATTCAGGCAATCGGCGGTGTCATTTATAAAATCGAAGGGTTCTTTGATCTTTGTAAAAAACGTGGGCTAACCGGCACGCAGGGCGTGATCATTCCGACGGCGAATGTGCGCGATCTGGTGTTGAAGGAAGAAGTGGTCGAAGCCGTGAAAGAAGGCATGTTCCATATCTATCCGATCTCAAGGATTGAAGAAGGCATTGAGCTTTTGATGGGCGTGCCTGCCGGAAAACCGGACGCGGTGGGGGTTTTCCCCGAGGATACGATCCACGGCAGAGTCATGAAGAAACTGCGGAAATTCTGCCTTTGCGCGGAAGGAAAAGAGTGATTTTTTTCCTGCTTTGGCAAGCGGTGAAAGAATCGATATACGGCAAAAAAACAGAAAATACCCATTCCCAAAAACGGAACGGGTATTTTTTTTGTTTTGTCGTTTCTGCGGAGAGAAAATTGACCGAAACGGCGTTTTATAGTATACTCAAAAAGTATGAGAACAAACATAGCAGGCGTTCATTCGATCGCTGTATCCGGGGTTTGGCGGTAATACGAAACGATACCGCATCGAAAGGAAGGATTTTTAAGAAAAATGGAAAAAAAAGAACCGATTCGAATGCCGTTGATTGCGCTGCGCAATATGACGGTATTTCCCAATATGGTCGTGAGCTTTCCCGTGGGCAGAGAACGCTCTTTGGCTGCGGTAGAGCAAGCGGAGAAAAACGATGAACTTTTATTTTTGACTGCACAGAGGGACCCTTCCGTAGAGGTCCCCAAAAGAAAGGATCTTTGCGCCATCGGCACAGTGGTCAAACTGCGGCAGGTACTGCATCTGCCGGGGAATATAACACATGTGATCGTGGAAGGATTGGAACGCGGACGTATGGAGCAGATGCTGCATCTGGGTGCATATGACGGTGCGGAACTGATCACGCTGGAACAAGATCTGCCGCAGGAGGTAGATGTGGAAGCGCGGGCGTTGATGAAAATTGCACTTGAACGCTTTGAACAGTATGGGAAGCTCATCAACAGCAATCTATTTCCCGATGCGCTTTCCAATGCGGTCGCGGCGAAAAAACCGGGGCTGTTGGCAGATGTCATCTGTGCGGTATTGGACGTGTATCCTGACACAAGACAACAGTTATTGGAACAGCTGCACCCTTTGGTCCGTTTGCAGCAGGTTTGCGCGCTGATGGAGGAAGAAATCGAAATTTTGCGCCTGAAGCGGGAAATCGAAGCAAAGACGAAAAAAGAAATGGATCGCCAGCAAAGAGAGTATTACCTGCGGGAGCAGATGAAGGTGATCCAGGAGGAACTGGGGGATAAAGACGGTGTTGCGGCAGACGCGGCAGCGTTTTTGGAGAAACTGGAACAAAAACAGCCGCCGGAAGCGGTCAGAACTGTTTTGGAAAAAGAGATCGAGCGTATGAAACGTATCCCTGTAACATCTCCCGAGGCGAATGTAGCCAGAAATTACATTGATACCTTGCTGCAGCTGCCTTGGCAGGAAAAAACAGAGGATAATGAAGATCTGCATTTGGCGGAACAGATTTTGCAGGAAGACCATTACGGTCTGGAAAAGGTGAAAGAGCGGATACTGGAGTTTCTTGCAGTGCGTAAAAACGCGGCAGAGGGCAGTGCTTCCATTCTTTGTCTGGTGGGACCGCCCGGTGTGGGGAAAACTTCCGTCGCTCGCTCTGTGGCACGCGCAATGGGTAGGAATTATGTACGCATGAGCCTTGGCGGCATCAAAGACGAAGCGGAGATCAGAGGACACAGAAGAACCTATATCGGCGCGATGCCCGGACGCATCATAAATGCCATGAAACAGGCGGGTAGCATCAATCCGCTGATTTTATTGGACGAGGTGGACAAGCTCTGCACTTCTTTTAACGGTGACCCTGCGGCTGCGCTTTTGGAAGTGTTGGACGGGGAGCAGAACCATACATTCCGCGATCATTTTGTGGAATTGCCGTATGATTTATCCCAAGTGCTGTTTATCTGTACCGCCAATACAACGGAAACGATTTCTCAGCCGTTGTTGGACAGAATGGAAGTGATCTCTCTAAACAGCTATACCGCGCAGGAAAAATACCATATCGCGGCAGAGCATTTGGTGCCGAAGCAAAGGAAAAAACATGGGTTGAAAGCTTCTCAGCTGCAGTTAAAAACAGAAGCGCTGGAGAAGATCATCGAAGGATATACCAGAGAAGCGGGCGTGCGCAAGCTGGAGCAGAATATTGCAGCGATCTGCCGTAAAGCGGTCAAAGAGATTTTGATGGGCGAAAAGAAAAAAATCACTGTCGGTACCAAGAATCTGGAACAGTACCTTGGTGTGGCTCCATTTGAAACAGACCATATTTATGCCGTGCCGCAGGTAGGTGTTGTACGCGGGCTGGCGTGGACGAGATTTGGCGGCGATACGCTTTCTGTTGAGGTGAATGTGATGCCGGGAGAAGGCAAGCTCCGCCTGACCGGAAACCTCGGCAAAGTGATGAAAGAATCCGCAGAAGCGGCGTTCAGTGCCATTCGTGCAGGCGCGCAGAGTTATCAGCTGGAGGAAGATTTTTATCAAAAAACCGAAATCCATATCCATATCCCGGAGGGGGCAGTACCGAAAGACGGACCTTCCGCAGGCGTTACGATGGCGGTGGCGATGCTGTCCGCGCTGACAGGGGCAAAAGTGCGCCATGATGTTGCGATGACAGGGGAGATCACGATACGCGGCAGAGTGCTTGCGGTGGGCGGTTTGACGGAAAAATTCCTTGCGGCGAAAAAAGCGGGGGTTACGACCATCTTGTTCCCGAAAGAAAACGAGAAGCAAGTGGCAGAAATTCATGCGGAGATCAAAGAAGGGCTGGAACTGATCCCGATCTCGACACTGGAAGAAGCGCTGCAAAAAGCATTGGCGAAAGGAGAAAGCGTATGGAAATCAAAAAATCCGAATTGAGTGCCATCGGGACAAATTTTTCGCATTATCCCACTGACGGGAAAGCGGAGATCGCATTTGCCGGCAAGTCCAATGTCGGCAAGTCCACGCTGATCAATGCCATGCTTGGCAGACGTGCGCTGGCACGCACCAGTTCCCAGCCGGGAAAAACGCGCACCATCAATTTTTATGGTGTCAATGAGTCGTTTTATGTGGTCGATCTGCCGGGGTACGGCTATGCCAAGGCGGCGAAAACGGAGATCGCCAAATGGGGCAAAATGATCGAGGACTATCTGCAAAACAGGGAAACATTGCGCGCTATCGTGCTGCTGATCGATATTCGGCATGAACCGGGCGCAAATGATAAGATGATGTATGATTGGCTGCGGCATTACGGATACGATATCATCATTGCCGCAACCAAATCGGATAAAATCAATCGCAGTCAGATACCGAAGCAGCTTTCTGTGATTCGAAAGAGCCTTGCGATGTCGGAAAAAGATATTCTGATACCCTTTTCCGGGGAAAAGAAAACCGGTGTGGAGGAGCTTTGGCAGGTGTTGGAACGCTATCTGACGGAAGAAACAGAACAATAACCACAAAAAAAGACAGCGAAACCGAATGAAAAAAACGGTACCGCTGTTTTATTTTGGAAAGAATTTGATCAGATTTTCTCTGTACCTTCCGCGCTGTCTTTGGGGAAACAGTCGGGGTCTGCTTTGAAATGATTGGTGCAGGGCGGTGTTTGCTCTGCTTTGATCAGAGAGGTCATGATGTTGCCGTAAAGCGCGCTGACATTTTTACGCCAGTTTTGGCAGATGGTCTGCGCCTGTTTTTTGGTGGCAACGGTTACACTGATTTCCATTAACGTGGCGCCGTTTTGGTCACATAGACCGCATTTGACCAAATAATCATCATTTAACTCCAAAAAATAATTCGCCGTTACGGCGTATTCCGCACGGATACGATTTTGATTTTCCTGCACATAGACATAGATCTCATTCTTTGCCTGCTCACTAATGTGATTCATAAAATACATCAGCACATCTTCCCCATCTTCCGTAAGGGTATAGCGCGTGCTGTTCTGCTCTCTGACTTTATCCAACCAACCAGCGCTGACCAGCTCTGCCAGATATTGCTGCACGGTGAAGTAGTCCATATAATTTTTTTCCAATAAAAACTGGCAGATTTCGCTGTTGGAAAGGGCGATCCCCATTTTTTTCACTAAATAAAGTATAATCAGTTTATGTTCCGCTAATTGATGGATAGCGTCTTTCATTCGTAAATCACTTCCTTTGCGTTTTTCTGTCTTTGCATGAGCGGCAGTGACAGAAAAAAATGCCGTGCAGTCTGCTTTTTTTACGGCATAGGAAGAAAAAAATGCCAAACCGTAAAAAAATGTGCAGATGATTGGCTCTGTAAAAACGTATTTTTCGCTATTATATCATAATTTGCGGAAAGAAACAGTCAGAAAGCGAAAAAATCCATATTTTCGGCGAAAAAAACAAATAGAAAGGATCATTTGGACATAGTTGCGTCGTCCAGTGCCATGCCTTGAAAAATATGCTCGTTTCGTAGTTTTTGATGCAGGGCATTACGGACACGTTTTTTATCCAGACTCCAAAGAGGGGCACACAGCAAATCTCTCGGTGCATCTCCCGTCAGGCGGTGGATCACGATATCCTTTCGCAGATGCGCTAACAAAAGACAGAGCATATTTATGTAGGTTTCCTGCTCCATTGCCGTGACTTCGCCTCTTTTCCAAAGTGTTTCCAAGGCGGTACCTTTTAAGATATGCAATAGCTGCAGCTTAATGCCGTGCACGGGCAGGCGGTTGATGTGCTGTATGGTAGCGAGCATATCTGCTTTGCTTTCCCCCGGAAGCCCCAGTATTACATGCACAACGGTGCGGATATTTCGCTTGGCAAGCGCGGCTACAGCTTCATCGAACACAGCGGTTTTGTATCCGCGGTGAATGCGCTTTGCGGTGTCGTCATTGGCGCTTTGCAGCCCCAGTTCCACCCAAAGCGCAGTGCGCTGGTTTAGTTCTTCCAACAGGGCAAGTACATCTTCCCCGAGGCAATCGGGTCTTGTGGCAATGGAAAGCCCGACAACATCTTCTTGTGCCAAAGCTTCCTCATAGCGTTTGCGTAACACATCGACAGGTGCGTATGTGTTGGTGAATGCCTGAAAATAGGCGATATAGCCGACGGGGTTCCATTTTTTTGCACTTTGTGCCTTTCCTTGGCGAATCTGTTCGGCAATGGAAAGACTGCGGCTTGCGGCAAAGTCACCGCTGCCTGCCGCACTGCAAAAAATACAGCCGCCGGTGGCGATGGTACCATCGCGGTTGGGACAGGTAAAGCCGCCGTCTAAAGAGATTTTAGCGACTTTTCCGCCAAAGAGGGCACGGTAATCGTCGTTATTGCTGCGATAGTATGGTTCCATGGCAGACTCCTTTATTTCCTTATAAAAAATGCGCACCGCGCCGCAGTTGTTCGCACAGTTTGCAAATGGAACGCAGTCGGGTTTCATCTGACAGCGCGCGGTAAAGCATCAGGAGAAATTCGGTTTTACTGCTTTCCAAAAAAGAAAGATGCTCCGTACTGTCTTCTCCTTCTTCCAAAAGCGATAGGAATAGCGGCAGATTCCGCCCGGAAACCGACATCGGAATACAATGCTCGATATCTGTCAAAACCTCGCCGATGGTGCGCCCATCACATGGACGAGTGCATAAAAAGCGGTATAAGGCATAATCATGCAAAAAAACTACCTGCGGGGGCAATGTTTGTTGGGTATGCCGCAAAGAATCGAGAATCTCCTGCAGACCATGTTCCAATTCCTTGCTGCTAAGCTGTGCGGGCATTTTGTATCACCTCATAAAAAAACGGTTTTGCAAGAAAAAAATCACGGGTATAATATATGCGTATTCCAAGCGCTTTACATTGTCAGTTTTTCCTATTTTTCAACTAACTCTTTTAATTCTTTCAACAGTGTTTCGTTTTCTTGCGGGGTGCGGATACAAAAACGCAGATAGCTTTCGTCCAGGAAAGTAAAGCTTGCCGCATCGCGGATCAGCAGTTTTTTGCGGATCAGCACTTCGAATATTTCCGCGGCAGTGATTTTGTCTGTCAAAAGATGCAGTAAAATAAAATTAGACGAAGAAGGGTAAGCCTTCAGATTTTTCCAGGTGGAAAGCTCCTGCAGCGCTTTTTCCCGTTCGCTGAGGATCAGTTGTCTGCTTTGGTGATGAAATTCCGTCTGGCTGAAAAGACGTTCTCCGGCAAAAGCTGCCAAACTGTTCACGTTCCAAGGGTCTTGCTTTTTGGCAAGCGCGGTGTGGAACGCTTGGCTGCTGCTGATGCCGTAACCCAGACGCAGACCGGGTGCGGCAAAAAATTTGGAAGTGCCGCGAATGACAAACAGATTATCGAATTGTTTCGTAAACGGGATCGCGCAGATCTCTTGCGGGTCCTTGGCAAACTCGATATACGTTTCATCGATCATGACCGCAATATGATGCCTCTGGCAATGGCGGAAGATGCGTTCCAGATCTTCTTTGCCGATTGCCGTACCGGTGGGATTATTGGGATTGCAGGCAACAAACAGATCGATGTTATCGCTCAATGCCGCAAGCAGTGCTTCCGTATCCAACTGAAAATCGTCTTCTTCTTTCAGCGGGAAGTAGGAAAATGCGCTGCCGGAAAGAGAAATTTCCCTTTCGTATTCGGAATAAGCGGGCCCTAAAATCAGGCTGTTTTTGGCATATGCCGTTTGGATAAAGGTGGAGATGAGCTCGGTGGAACCGTTTCCTACTACGATATGCTCCTTATCGGCACCGGTATAGGCGGCAATGGCTTGCCGCAAAGCGGTGTAACGTTTATCGGGATAGGTGGTCACGATATCCAGATGCTCCGCCATTTCCCGCAGTACAGCGGGCGGGAAGCCAAGCGGGTTGATATTTCCGCTGAAATCGGAAATTTCCTCTTTGGGAATGCCGTATTTTTTTTCAATGGCGTCCAAATCGCCGCCGTGCGTATGCATCAGCTGTTCAGTCATAACAAATCCCTTCTTTTCTCTATTTTTCTGTTATCGTTATATGCTTGTTCGTAAATTAGATCCTGTCATATTCTTCCGCTTGTTCTTCTGCTGTCATGGCGTGGCTTTGCGCTTTGATCCTGGGATAGATCACAAACGGATCCGCCTGCTTTTTTTCGGTCAGTGTCAGGCGCAAAGTTTTGCCTTTTGCGGAAAACGGCTGTAGGCGCATACTGTCGCCGACCTGTAAAGAAAGATCCTCAAAAATCATTCCGTCGATACGATTGATCGCGCGTTTGGATACGGCGGGTGCGTAATAGATCGGCAGACCGTTTGGCGGATAGAGCGCAAGCTGATAATCTTGTCCGCATGGAATATCGAAAGCTGCGCAGATATCCTCGCAAAATTCGTTTAAGCGCATACTGCCGGTGCTTTCGATGGTTTTCCAAAGTTCCTGCCGCTGTTCCAAAGCAATATGCAGCACGAAGATCTCTTCTTTTCTGCTTTGCAGCAGCATTCTTCGAAAAGTGGTCAGCTGCAGCTCCCCTTCCAGCATTTCCAAAAGCTTTGGCAAAGTATAGCCGCCTTCCAAAGCCTGACGATCTTCCGACAGAGGCTCTTTGGCAAACAATGCCTTGCCCAGTGCGTTCAGGCTGTAATAAGAGCAGGGGGAATAAACTTCCGCATCTGTATGGTGCTTCATTAACAGCATGGCAGTCAGGTTATTGAGCACCTGCAAAAAACGGTAGGGGGTATAGTAAATCGGCTCTATGAAGCAAAAGTATGCGCTAAAAGGCGTCAAAAACCACTTATCTAACATCATACCCGTAAACAAAAATGAGGAAACGATGCCTTGGTCATATTCGTCCAATTCTTCCGGGTTTTTTTGCCAGATCTCCTCTACCTCAATATCCAAAAGACGGTAAAAATCAATAAAGATCCGGTCGATCTCACAATGGTCAGCAAGGTACGGACGGAAGAAATCTTCCTTTAATAATCCGACTTCCAACTCCATGGCATTTGTCATGCGGCGTACGGTAAGGCGGAAGGCTGCTTTTGTGAGTGTGCGCAGCGCTTGCGGCAGAGGGGCTGACAGAAGCGAAAGATCGCCCGGCTGCACCTGACGACTGTAAATGGAGGGCATATCTTGGATCAGACCGCTTTCCCTTGCCAACAGCATCAGGTATTCGGGATAAAATGTATCTTTTCTGCTCAGTAACGCAAGCAAGTCAGCCTGATCTTCTTTGGAGAGCATGCCGGCAGCATCTGTCGGGCGCGCGGGGCGGCAAAAATCCACCAAGGTTTTCAGATCTTCCAACAACGGGTGCGCGGAAAGGCTGTAGCGTAATACCCGGTAAGAAAATACAGGATTTCCGTTCTTGTCCCGCTGCGGCAGCTCCATACTGTAGGCAAGCGCTTCTTGGCGAAAGGCTTCCGTTTTGTCCCAGCGAAACAAATTGGCGGGAGTCAGCAAAGTGTCGGCAACCAGCGCCGCGTGACACCATTTTTCAAACAATATCGGCGCATACTCCAACAGCTTGTCCTGACAGGAAGCTTCCATATGTGTAAAAATAGGCGAGAACTCATCTGCAAAATGCTCTAACAGCAAATGATGTTCTGCGCTATGCTGAAAATACGATTCCATGATTCGACTCCTTCGCGCAGTCTGCCTGACAGCACAGACCGCGCCTTATTCCATCATATTGTAGCAGATTTTTGGGTGAAGTGAAACAGAAACGGCAGAAAAAAACGACATTTCTTGTTTTTTGTCGGGAGCATAGGCATTTTGACATGCTTGTCTGCAAAAAAGACAAGTGTTTTTGTGCAAAAGACAGAAACGAGATTTTTTTGACATATTCCATAACTTTTCGGTTGAAAAATGGAAAGAAGTGTGATACATTCTTTCATGTGAAAACATATGTATTTATATGGCGAACAAACGAGAGGTGGACCTATGAAGGAAGATAAGAATTTCTATATTGTGGACAAAAGCGTTTTGCCGGAGATTTTCTTGAAAGTCATGGAAGTCAAAAAGCTTTTGGAAAGCAAGAAAGAAAAGACGGTACAAGATGCTGTCAGCCGTGTAGGGATCAGCCGCAGTGCCTTTTATAAATACAGGGACGCGGTATACCCGCTGTATGAAAACACAAGAGGGCGCACTGTGACGCTGGCGGTGAATTTGGACCATACGCCGGGGCTGCTTTCTGCAACGCTCAACAGCATTGCAGAGGAAGGCGCGAATATTTTGACGATCAATCAGAATATTCCGATTAACGGTGTGGCAAACGTGACCATTACGATTGAAACCAATGAGATGAAAGGCGAACTTGCGCAGCTGATGAAAAAGATCGAAATGCTAAACGGCGTGCAAAGCCTGAAGATCATCGCAAGAGAATAAATAACCCGACCAAAAAACAAAAAAAGATACGGAGATGAAAAAGTTATGAAGATCGCAGTCATGGGATTTGGAACGGTAGGTTCCGGTGTATATCGCGTGTTGGAAGAAAATAAAGAGCTGATCGCCAAAAAGGCAGGAGAGGAGATCAGCATCAAATATGTGCTGGATTTGAGAGAATTTCCGGGGCAGCCCGTGGAAAAGGTACTGACACATGATATTCAGGATATCCTCAACGATGACGAAGTCGGCGCTGTGGTAGAAGTGATGGGTGGTACAGGTGCAGCGTATACTTTCGCGAAAGCGGCTTTGGAAGCGGGCAAGCATGTTGCTACTTCCAATAAGGCACTGATCGCGGCAAAGGGCGCGGAGCTGATGGAGATTGCGAAGGCGCATCAGGTTAGTCTTCTCTTTGAGGCAAGTGTCGGCGGCGGTATCCCGATACTGCGTCCGCTCAATGTCTGCCTGACCGCAGATCGTATTTTGGAGATTATGGGTATTTTAAACGGTACCACAAACTATATTTTAACAGAGATGACACAGAAACAGACGGCATTTGATGTGGTGCTGAAACAGGCACAGCAGTTGGGCTATGCGGAAGCAGACCCCACAGCGGATATTGAAGGACATGATGCCTGCCGTAAGATTGCCATTCTTTCCACTTTGGCATACGGAAAAACCGCTCATTTTGAGGAAATCCCGACAGAGGGCATCACAAGCATCACACAAAAGGATATTGCTTACAGCAAGGAAATGGACTGCTCCATCAAGCTGGTGGGCGTCAGCCGCAGTCTGCCGGAGGGTATTTCCGCTATGGTGTATCCTATGATTCTGCCGAATGTGCATCCGTTAAGCGGTGTAAGCGGTGCGTTTAACGCAATTTTTGTGAAAGGCAATATGTTGGGCGACACGATGTACTATGGCAGCGGTGCAGGCTCCTTGCCGACAGCAAGCGCTGTGGTCAGCGATATTGTGGATATCGTCCGCCATAAAAACGAGCATATTCCGATGGATTGGGATACCACACAGAAGCTGGATATCCTGCCGTTGGACGAAGTGCCTGTCAGAGCGATGGTGCGTATTGCCGCACAGAATCAGACGGAAGCGGAAAAAGAGGCGTTGGAGATTTTTAGCGGCGGCAGAATCATGGATCTTGCGGAAGCGGACGATGAGTTTGCTGTTTTGACAGGAGAAGAAACAGAAGCGTCCCTGGCGGAAAAGATTGCTGCTTTGGGTCAGAAATACGAAATCAGAAACAGGATCAGAATGGAGGCAAAGGCATGATTCATATTGCGGTGCCGGCGACTTCGGCAAATATGGGCCCCGGTTTTGACAGTATCGGCATTGCCGTAAAGCTGTATAACCATATTTGGGTGGAAGAAATTCCGGAAGGTGTGGAAGTGATCGTCAAAAAAGAACAGCCGATCCCGATCCCGAAAGATGAAAATAATTTGATTATCCAGACCATGCGCTATTTTTACGACAGAATGGGGCTGACGATGCCGGGTGTTCGGCTGTATCAAGAAGACGATATCCCGATGGTCAGAGGTCTTGGCAGCAGTGCAGCCTGCATTGTCGGCGGACTGTTGGCGGCAAATGCATTGGCAGGAGAACCTTGCAGCAGGGAAGAACTTTCGCAGATCGCGGCAGGTTTGGAAGGACACCCCGATAATTCCAATCCGGCGCTGTTTGGCAGTATGGTTGTGGGGGCGATCGGGGATAAAATGTATCATGTCAGATTGGAGTTGCCAGACGATCTTCTGTTTGCTATAATGGTACCTGATTTTCCGGTTTCTACGGAAAAAGCAAGATCCGTACTGCCGGATTCTTATTCCAGAAAGGATATGGTATTCAATGCTTCCAGAGCGGCGCTGTTAGTGGCATCTGTTTTGGCGAAGAACTATGAAAATCTGGCAATGGCGATGGACGATTGTGTGCATCAGCCGTATCGCAGCGCGCTGATTCCGCATATGGAAGATATTTTTGCCAAGGCAAAGGAATGCGGCGCTTTGGGTGCATACCTGAGCGGCGCAGGCTCCACGCTGATGGCGGTTTTGACAAAGGATCACGCACAGACGTTTGAACAAGAGATGTCCGCATACTTGCAGACACTGCCGAATCACTGGCATTTACAGCTGTTGGAGGCGGATATGGACGGTGCGCGTGTGACGATAGAATGACGGAGGGAGAAAAAGGAATATGTTGATCGTACAAAAATATGGCGGCAGTTCCGTTGCCAATGCGGAACGTGTATTTAATGTAGCCAGAAGAATCATGGCGGCACAGCAGGCGGGCAACGATGTAGTCGTTGTGCTTTCCGCACAGGGAAAGACGACAGACGGTTTGATCGCGAAAGCAAAGGAGATCAATCCGCACCCCAGCCGCAGAGAGATGGATATGCTTTTGGCAACCGGTGAACAGCAGTCTGTGGCATTGATGGCAATGGCTATCAATTATCTGGGCGGCAGAGCCGTTTCCTTAAACGGAACACAGGTAGGGATCGAAACCACACAGAACTTCAGCAATGCACGAATCCGCACGATCCATACCGAGCGTATCATGCTGGAGTTAGAGCGCAAGAATGTGGTACTGGTGACAGGTTTCCAGGGTGTGACAGCTTCTTACGATGTCACAACACTGGGCAGAGGCGGTTCCGACACTTCCGCAGTGGCGCTGGCTGCTGCTTTGAATGCGGATATCTGTGAAATTTACACCGATGTGGACGGGGTTTATACCGCAGACCCCAGAGTGGTAAAAGATGCAAGAAAATTAGACGAGATCAGTTATGATGAAATGCTGGAGCTGGCATCTTTGGGTGCAAAGGTGCTGCACTGCCGTTCGGTTGAGCTGGCGAAGAAATACAACGTGAAGCTGGTGGTCAAAAACAGCATGTCTGATGATAAAGGTACAGAAGTCAAGGAGGAATGTAAAATGGAAAGAATGCTGGTCAGCGGCGTTGCAACAGATAAAAATGTATCCCGTCTTTCGATTATGGGAATCAAAGATGAACCCGGTAAGGCTTTTGAAATTTTCCAGTTGATGGCACAGGAGAAAGTCAGTGTCGATATTATCCTGCAGTCTACCGGTGCAAACGGCAGACAGAACATCTCCTTCACCATCGGACAGGACGATTTGGATGTTGCGCTGAAGGCACTGGAAAACAATAAAGAGCGTTTGACAGCAGAAGAAATCCGCCACGACGAGAGCGTTGCGAAACTGTCCATCGTTGGCGCAGGTATGGCGACCAATCCCGGTATTGCCGCCATGTTCTTTGAAGCGATGTACGACGCGGGTGTAAATATCCAGATGATTTCCACCTCCGAGATCAAAATTACCGTTTTGATCGATGAAAAGGATATTGACGCTGCAATGCAGTCCGTTCACGATAAATTCAAATTGGCTTCCGTACGCATGCGTATGGATTGATAAAACGAATCCGGCATCTTTGAAGAAGTATGCCGCAAAAAAACGTGCTTTTTTTGCTCAAGCGGCGGCAGGAAAGCACGTTTTTTATTCGATTTGAGAAAAGGAGTGGAAAAAAATGTCCATTTTGGTTTTGGGCGGTGCAGGATATATCGGTTCACATACCGTCTGCGCGCTTTGCGAAGCGGGTTATGATGTGGCGGTGGTGGATAATCTGGTGACGGGACATCGCGCCTCATTGCGTCCGCAGGCGAGGTTTTATGAGGGCGATATCGGGGACGCGGCATTTTTGCGGCAGGTGTTTCTGAAAGAAAAGGTAGAGGCTGTGATTCATTTTGCTGCATTTTCGCAGGTGGGCGAAAGTGTCAAAAAACCGCTTGCGTATTATGAGAATAATCTGGTCAAAACCAGAACGATGTTGGAAGAAATGGTCAAGGCCGGTATCAAGCATATTGTCTTTTCCTCCACGGCTGCGGTGTACGGCGAGCCAAAGGAAGTGCCAATTACGGAAGACGCGCCGACGCAGCCCGAAAACCCCTACGGGGAAACAAAGCTTGCGATGGAAAGAATGTTCCACTGGACTGCGCAGGCGGAAGGGATCACTTATGTTTCTTTACGTTATTTCAATGCCTGCGGTGCGCACGCGGAGGGGAAGATCGGCGAAGACCATGACCCGGAAACACATCTGATTCCGCTGGTGTTAGAGGCGGCAAGCGGCAAGCGGGAAAAGATTTCCATTTTCGGTACGGATTATCCTACCAAAGACGGTACTTGTATCCGAGATTATATCCATGTCAGTGATTTGGCGCAGGCGCATATTTTGGCGGTAAAATACCTGCTTGGCGGCGGAAAGAGCGAGGTCTTTAACCTTGGCAACGGCACAGGGTTTTCCGTGCGGGAGATCGTGGAAGCGGCAAGAGAAGTGACCGGCAGACCGATTTTGGCACAAGAAGCCGAAAGAAGGGCGGGCGACCCCGCGGTATTGATCGCCTCCAGCCAAAAGGCGAAAGAAATTCTCGGCTGGGAGCCGAAATATACGAAAATCCAAGAGATGATACAGACTGCCTGGGTGTGGCATCAGCACCACCCGCACGGCTTTGACGGAAGGTGAAGCGATGAAAACGGTATTTGGCATCGACATAGGCGGCACAGCCGTCAAATTCGGTCTGTTTGATACGGAAGGAAAGCTGTTGGATTTCTGGAAGATCCCGACTAATCTGACAGAAAACGGCAGCAGGATTTTAGAGGAAGCGGCAGATGAACTGCAAAAGAAAGAAGCGGCATTCGGCATCGCCAAAGACGATGTATTGGGCGTTGGGCTTGCGGTACCGGGTTCTGTGATGGCAGACGGTATGGTGGACGGCTGTACGAATCTTGGTTGGGGAAAATTTCCGTTAGCGGATACATTTTCTAAACTCTGCGGCAGGAGAGTGGTCGCTTTTAATGACGCAACTGCAGCGGCGGCGGGAGAAGTATGGCAAGGCAGCGGTATCGGCGCAGACAGCCTTTTGATGGTGACGGTCGGTACGGGTATTGGCGCGGGCGTTTGGCTTGGCGGAAAGCCATGGAGCGGTGCCATCGGCAGCAGCGGGGAGATCGGGCATATCTGTATCGAGCCGCAAATGGAAGAAGCCTGTAGCTGCGGCAACCACGGCTGTCTGGAGCAGATCGCCTCGGAACGCGGCATGGTGGCTTTTGTGCAAAAAGCATTGGCGGCAGGGCAAAAGAGCCTGTTGCAAGAAGGCTGTGACGCGATTGAGATATTTGCCTGTGCCAAGCAGGGGGATGCTTTGGCTTGCCGCTGTGTGGCAAGGGCGGCAGAGGCATTAGGCAGAGGCATCGCCGCTGCCAATACAGTCTGTGACGCCGAAAGGATCGTACTGGGCGGCGGTGTGATGCAGGCGGGAGAGGTTTTTTTGGAACAGATTCGAGAGTATTATCGCCGTTATGCGTTTCATTCTCAGAAACATACACCGCTTGTATTGGCAAAGCTGGGGAACAAAGCCGGTATTTACGGCGCGGCAAGAGCTGTGCTTTGCTGATGAAATGTAAGATGATGTTTCAAAATAAAATCGGCAAACAGAAAAAAACAGGAGTTTTACAGGCAAAAAGCCTTGTAACTCCTGTTTTTTGTATGCGATCGGCAAGAAACGTCAATTTCTTCCGAAATAGGGACGCCGCATCGTGCCAAATTTTATAGCCATAGCCGCAAAGAAACGGTTACGCTGCGGAAGCATTCGTTTCGTCGCTGACTTTTTGCAGTGTAAGGCTGCTTAAGATTTCTTCCAATGCATCATGATATTGCAAAACAAGTTCCGCTTCTTCGCTGCCGGGTTCAAAAACGGAGTCCTGTATGCCTTGAAACGCCAGCACGACCTGGTTTTGCTCATCGCGCAAAACCTCATCTTCTAACGGCAGTTCTTCTTTTTTCAATGCGTCATACTCCTCTGCCGGATACAAAGCGAGGGTTCCAATGTTTGCGACGCTGTTTCCCGATGCAAAGTGAATCAGTGCAAAGCCTTCTTGTTCCTCCAAAGCTTCCAAAGAAAGGTATTCTTCCAGATCAGACGGGATCTCCAGACTGACTTGGTAATCCGTATCATTGGCGCGCAGTGTGGTCTGCAGCAAGCTGCGTTCCGCTTCGGCATGTGTGGTGCAGCCGCTTAGGAAAACAAGCAGACCGAGGAGTAAACCTACATATTTTCGTTTCATACTGACCCCTTCTTTCTTTTAAGGAAGAATTTCAAATTCGGGCATTCCGGCAGCGCCTGCGGCGATCTCGTATTGATCGAATACAATCACGGGATTGCCTGCCTCGTTGATATAGAAGTGACTTTCGTCTGTCACGGTGTCAAAGCCGCCTTCTTCTTTGGAGAAGAATAACCCGCTGCTATCGGCTGCAATAGCTGCTTCGATCTGTTCATTGGCAATGGCGATATAATCCTCGCCCAGCAGATCTTGTAATGTGATCTCACGATCCTGCTGTAAATCGATGTTGTAATAATACTGTTGCGCGGTGGAGCTGTTCCAGTTTTGCTGTGCATAGAGGACAAAGGATACTCTGTCTTCTGTTTCGGATTTGATGTCATAGAAAATATCCGCGGTGATTTGTTTGGCTGCAAATTCTTCTTCTGTTCCGCCGGTTGCCAGAAACGCTTCTTTATATGCAGCGATATCCTCCTGCGCCTGCGCTTCATACTCGGCAACGATTTTTTGGATCGCATCGTTAGCCGTTTGTGCGCTCTCTGCGGTATCATCGATCTGCGGCATGGTGACGGTAATGCTTTCGCCATCTTCTGAAAGCGTATAGTCGTAAACGCGGAAAGTCAGTACTTTGGAAATGCTGCCGATCAGCGGGAGTTTACTCATTTCCTGCGCAAAAGCGGGGCTTGCGTTTAGCCCTGCCGTAAAGCAAAATACGGCACACGCGGCGGCAATGCCGCAAGTTCTCCAAAAATGTTTTCTTTTCATTTTCATATGCAGTCCTTCTTTCTGTTCTCGTCTTATCTGTTCTCGTCTTGTCTGTTCTCGTCTGTCTGCTTGTCTGCTTTCGGTTTCGTCGGTTGTTTCTTCCGCCAGTACGGCTGCCATACGCTCTGCTAACGCATCGGGTATTTCGATCTGTTCATATACCGCGCGGGAAGATTTGATTTTTTCCGTTATATTTTGTTCTGTCACTGATCATTCGCCTCCATTTCCAGTATGCTGCGCATTTTCTTCAGCCCGCCGTAGAGTCTGTATTTGACATTGCTGAGGCTGATACCCAATACATCGGATATTTCCGAAAGTGTCATGTCTTCATAAAACCGCAGAATAATGACGGTTTTCATCTCCTCCGGCAGCTGCATCAATGCGGCATAGGTCAGGGTTTCTTCGTGCCACTCCTCCTTTGTTGTGTCCGGGATCTCTTTGAGGTCTTCCATTTCCCACAGTATTTCACGGCTATTCTTTTTAAGGTAAGACAGGCTTTCATTGACCAGAATGCGGTAAAACCATGTCTTCATAGATGCCTGCTGACGCAGCGTGTCGCAGTAAAGCAACGCCTTCAGGGCGGCATTTTGCACGACATCTAATGCCGCTTCCCGATTGGCGGTGTAGGAATACGCCAGGCGGTAAAATGCGTTTTGGTGCTGCGTCAGGTAAGCAGATAATTCTTGTTTGCGTTCCGTTTGCATAGGGATTCCTCCGAGATAAACTTTGTTTTGCCTTGTACTGTATAGACAAAAAAAGAAAGAAAAAAGTCAGTGAAATGCAAAATTTTTTTTCAGCATACCATAAATCAAACCGAAGGGGAATCGTTTCCGGTAATGTATCAGATAAGAGAAAGGGTGAATAATATGCATTTAAAACGAAAAAATACAACTGCGGCAGACGGAAAAAAGACCTGCCATGCGTCGTTTTCTCGGAAAAAAAGAGGAAAGACGGCACTGCATCGGTCATTGTGCGAAAGAATGCAGCCAACGATACAGAGGATACGACTGCTCTGTCGAATACATTCCGATTTTGCGCAAACGGCAGGAAATATAGACAGAATACAAAGAAGTTTCACGCACTTACGCCTATCGTTTTACGGCAAAAGGACGCTTTTTTGTGCAAACAGACAGGAAGAAAAGAAAAAACGAGGACGTTTTTTTAAAAAACAGCGAAGTTGAATATTTATACATGGAAATATTGACTTTACAAAACATCTGCGTATAATTATGTATATTGACACTCTTAGACAAAACGGTTTTACATAAATTAAGGAGAATACAATGAAGTATCAGGTTTTTATTGACGGGCAGGCAGGTACGACAGGTCTGCAGTTAAGACAAAAATTGGAAAAACACCCCGATGTGGAGATCATACTGATCTCTGAGGCGAAAAGAAAAGATCCGGTGGCAAAAAAAGAGCTGATGAACAGCGTAGACGTCGTCTTTCTTTGTCTGCCCGATCAGGCGGCGAAAGAATCGGTGGCATTGATTGAGAATCCCGCTGTTCGCGTCATTGACGCCAGCACTGCGCACCGTACCGCTGCCGGTTGGGATTACGGTTTTCCCGAGCTTTCCAAAGCACATCGGGAAAGAATCGCCTGCTCCAAACGCATCGCTAACCCCGGCTGCCATGCCACAGGCTTTATTGCGGCGGCATATCCTTTGATGGCACTGGGCATTACCGATGCGGCATATCCTTTTACTGTGCATAGTGTGACCGGCTACAGCGGCGGCGGCAAAAGCATGATCGCAGATTACGAGAATTATGACAGACCGATCGCGTTAGAAAGCCCCAGACAGTACGGTCTGACACAGATACATAAACATTTGCCCGAGATGCAGCATGTGACAGGCATTGCTTACCCGCCGGTATTCCACCCCATTGTAGGGGATTTTTTCCTGCGGCACGCCACCTCCACTCCCCCGGCTCGAAGCACTTTCCCAAAAAAAGGCCGGCAAAACCGAGTGGGCGAACCTTTTGCCACAGTATAATGCAGATAACCCAATGCCC
>CALWRB010000032.1 GCA_944383855.1 uncultured Lachnospiraceae bacterium | reverse complement strand
ACCACGCATACCTGCCAGCTGTTTAATCTGGCTGTTGGAACCACGGGCACCGGAGTTCGCCATCATATAGATATTGTTGTACGCGCCCAGACCGGACAGCAGTGCGTCTGTGATCTTGTCGTTGGCTTCGTTCCATGCTTCGATGACTTTGCTGTGACGTTCTTCGTCTGTCATCAAACCACGACGGAATTTCTTGGTAATCACTTCTACTTTTTCTTCCGCTTCTGCCAGGAACGCCGCTTTTTCCTGCGGAATTTCCATATCGGATACGGAAACGGTCAGTGCCGCTCTGGTAGAGAATTTATAGCCAAGGGATTTGATCTTATCCAGTACGGAAGCCGTTTCGGTCGCACCTACACGGTTGATGCACTTGTTGATGATCTTACCAATTGCCTTTTTATCTACCAGGAAGTCAATTTCATAACGGAATTTGTCTTCCTCGTTCGTTCTGTCAATATAGCCCAAATTCTGCGGAATCGCTTCATTAAAGATGATACGTCCGACCGTGGTTTTCACCATTCTGCTTTCTTCCACGCCGTTGAACGTAAGCACACGTCTGACGCGAATGACTTCCTGCAGCGCGATTTCATGGTTGTCATAAGCAAGAATCGCTTCTTTTTCGTCTTTAAACGCTTTGATCACAATATCATCTGCTTTTCTGATGACAGTGCCGTCTGCGTCCACTACATCTTCGCCGTATGTTTTGTTCAAGTCGGGACGTTCCAGTGTCAGGTAGTACATACCCAGAATCATATCCTGGGAAGGCACCGTTACAGGCGCACCGTCGGAAGGTTTCAAAAGGTTGTTGGGAGAAAGCAGCAGGAATCTGCATTCTGCCTGCGCTTCCACACTCAAAGGAACGTGTACCGCCATCTGGTCGCCGTCGAAGTCCGCGTTGTAAGCGGTACATACCAGAGGATGCAGTTTGATCGCACGACCTTCTACCAGTACCGGTTCAAATGCCTGAATACCCAATCTGTGCAGTGTAGGTGCACGGTTTAACATAACGGGGTGCTCTTTGATAACATCTTCCAGAATATCCCAGACTTCCGTCTGCAGTCTTTCAACCATTCTCTTGGCGGATTTGATGTTGTGTGCCAGACCGTCTTCCACCAGTTTTTTCATGACAAACGGTTTGAACAGCTCGATCGCCATTTCTTTAGGCAGACCGCACTGATAGATTTTCAGCTCGGGGCCTACTACGATAACGGAACGACCGGAGTAGTCTACACGTTTGCCCAACAGGTTCTGACGGAAACGACCCTGCTTACCTTTGAGCATATCGGACAGAGATTTCAGCGCTCTGTTGCCGGGGCCTGTCACAGGTCTGCCGCGTCTGCCGTTGTCAATCAGTGCATCCACCGCTTCCTGTAACATTCTTTTTTCGTTTCTGACGATAATATCGGGTGCGCCCAGATCCTGCAGACGTTTCAAACGGTTGTTACGGTTGATCACACGTCTGTAAAGATCGTTCAGGTCGCTGGTTGCGAATCTACCGCCGTCCAGCTGTACCATCGGGCGAATATCGGGCGGAATCACGGGAATAGCGTCCAAAATCATCCATTCCGGTTTGTTGCCGGAAACACGGAAGCTCTCTACCACTTCCAGCTTTTTGATGATACGCACTCTTTTCTGTCCCGTGGTATCAGCCAGCTGTTTTTTCAGTTCTTCCGCTTCTTTTTCCAGATCAATGTCCTGTAACAGCTTTTTGATCGCTTCTGCGCCCATTGCCGCCTCAAATTCATTGCCGTATTTATCATACGCTTCTCTGTATTCTCTTTCACTGAGCAGCTGTTTGTACTGCAGTTCTGTTTTACCGGGGTCCAGCACCACATAGGAAGCGAAGTACAGTACCTTTTCCAAAGCTCTGGGGCTCATGGAAAGGATCAGACCCATTCTGGAGGGAATTCCCTTGAAATACCAGATGTGAGAAACAGGTGCAGCCAGTTCAATGTGACCCATTCTTTCACGTCTGACTTTCGCCTTGGTTACCTCAACGCCGCAGCGGTCGCAGACAACGCCTTTGTAGCGAATTCTCTTGTACTTACCGCAATGGCATTCCCAGTCTTTGGTCGGTCCGAAGATTCTTTCGCAGAACAGACCGTCCTTTTCGGGCTTCAAAGTTCTATAGTTAATGGTTTCGGGTTTTTTGACCTCGCCTCTGGACCATTCGTGAATTTTTTCAGGAGACGCCAAACCAATCTTTATGGAATCAAATACAATTCCCTGTTCTGAATTTTGTGCACTCATGATTCGTCCTCCTCTCTTATTCCTCGTCCTCGTAGTCGTCCAATAAGCCGTCATCCTCAAAATCGGAAGCGAAATCGTCCTCTAACAGGTCACTGTTATCAGGCACTGTGCCTTCCTCATCATCAAACAGGAAGTCTACCAGTTCTTCTTCTTCCGTTCTGGGTGCAGGACGGCGGTAATCTTCATCTCTTTCGTAGCCGTCGATGTTGACATTCAGATCGTCCACATCATCAATGGACTCCTTGATCTCCACTTCCGTGTTATCCGCACGCAGTACACGGATATCCAATGCCAAGCTCTGCAGTTCTTTCAGCAGTACCTTGAAGGATTCGGGCACACCGGGCTCGGGGATATTTTCGCCCTTTACGATAGATTCGTAAGTCTTTACACGACCTACCACATCGTCGGACTTCACTGTCAGGATTTCCTGCAAAGTGTAAGCTGCGCCGTATGCTTCCAGCGCCCAAACTTCCATCTCACCGAAACGCTGACCGCCGAACTGCGCCTTACCGCCCAAAGGCTGCTGTGTAACCAAGCTGTAAGGGCCTGTGGAACGCGCGTGGATCTTATCATCTACCAGATGGTGCAGCTTCAGGTAGTGCATGAATCCGACTGTAACACGGTTGTCGAACAATTCTCCGGTACGTCCGTCACGCAGAGAAACTTTACCGTCGCGGCTAAGCGCAACGCCTTTCCATTCCTCTCTGTGATCTCTGTTTGCGTACAGTTCGTCATAAATATCGCCCTGCAGCAGAGGTTTCCACTTTGCGGAGAATTCTTCCCAATCTGTATTGACATAATCGTTGGCCATTTCCAACGTATCCATAATATCGATTTCGTTTGCGCCGTCAAATACGGGTGTGCTAACTTTCCAGCCCAATACATTGGCAGCCAAAGACAGATGTGTTTCCAAAACCTGACCGATATTCATACGGGAAGGAATACCCAGAGGGTTCAGCACGATATCCAGCGGACGACCGTTCGGCAAAAACGGCATATCTTCCACCGGCAGCACTCTGGAAACGACACCCTTGTTACCATGACGACCCGCCATTTTGTCACCAACGGAAATTTTACGTTTCTGTGCGATATACACTCTTACCAGCTGGTTGACACCGGGACCGACGTCATCGCCGTTTTCTCTGGTAAAGATTTTGACATCTACAATAATACCTGTTTCGCCGTGCGGCACACGAAGGGAAGTATCTCTGACTTCTCTTGCCTTTTCGCCAAAGATCGCGCGCAACAGTCTTTCTTCCGCAGTCAGCTCCGTTTCACCCTTCGGTGTCACCTTACCGACCAGAATATCGTTCGGGCGTACTTCCGCACCGATGCGTACAATACCTCTTTCGTCCAGGTCACGCAGTGCATCTTCCCCCACGTTCGGAATATCTCTGGTGATTTCTTCCGGTCCGAGTTTGGTATCTCTTGCGTCTGCTTCAAATTCGCTGATATGCACGGAAGTGTAAACGTCCTCCTGCACCAATTTTTCACTCAGCAAAACGGCGTCCTCGTAGTTGTAGCCTTCCCATGTCATAAAGCCGATCAGCGGGTTTTTGCCCAGTGCCAGCTCGCCCTGATAGGTAGAAGCGCCATCCGCAATGATCTGATCCGCTTCCACTCTGTCACCGACATTTACAATCGGTTTCTGGTTCAGGCAGGTGCTCTGGTTACTTCTCTGGTATTTGATCAGCTTATAGCTGTCGCGCATGGAAGCGTCGTTGCGGATTACGATTTCGTCCGCGGAAACACGCTCTACCACACCTGCGTTTTTCGCAATCACGCAGATACCGGAGTCTTTTGCGGTCTTATATTCCATACCCGTTCCAACGATCGGGGAATCTGTCACCATCAGCGGTACCGCCTGACGCTGCATGTTGGAACCCATCAGCGCGCGGTTCGCGTCGTCGTTTTCCAAGAAAGGAATCAACGCCGTCGCAACAGAAACCATCTGTTTCGGGGAAACGTCCATCAGATGGATCTGACTTCTGTCTACTTCGATAATATCTTCTTTATGACGACCGGTTACCTTTTTATGCAGGAAGTGTCCTTCCGCGTCCAAAGGCTCGTTTGCCTGTGCCACGTTGTAGTTTTCTTCTTCGTCTGCGGTCACATAAATGAACTCGTCGGTAACACGAGGTTCGTCGCCGCTCTGATCTACTTTTCTGTAAGGCGCTTCGATAAAACCGTATTCGTTGATTCTTGCGAATGTCGCCAAAGAGTTGATCAAACCGATGTTAGGACCTTCCGGTGTTTCAATAGGGCACATTCTGCCGTAGTGAGAGTGGTGAACGTCACGCACTTCGAAGCCCGCTCTTTCTCTGGAAAGACCACCGGGACCCAATGCGGAAAGACGTCTTTTGTGTGTCAGTTCGCTCAAAGGGTTGTTCTGGTCCATGAACTGAGAAAGCTGAGAAGAACCAAAGAACTCTTTGATCGCTGCCGTCACGGGGCGCACATTGATCAGTGCCTGCGGTGTCACAGCCGCCAGATCCTGTGTTGTCATACGCTCTCTGACTACTCTTTCCATTCTGGACAGACCAATGCGGAACTGATTTTGCAGCAGTTCGCCCACAGAACGAATTCTTCTGTTGCCCAGATGGTCGATATCGTCCACATTGCCGTATCCATAATCTAACTGCATCACATAGTTAATAGAAGCCATAATATCTTCCAGAGTGATGTGCTTAGGGATCAATTCGTGAATATTTTCTTTGATGGCAGCTGCCAATTCTTCTTTTGTATTGTATTTTTCCAACAGCTGGCTCAGCAGTGGATAGTATACTCTTTCCTTAATGCCAAGCTCTGCACCGCTCAAACCGAACTCCTCTACAAAGCCGTCGATAGCGACTGCGCGGTTGGTCAGAATCTTCACTTTTTTATCTTCCGCCTGGATATATACCGCGTCCAAACCGGAATCCTGCAAAGTATCGCACAGCTGCATATCCAGCACCTGTCCTGCCTCTGCCAGCACTTCACCGGTCATAGGGTCAACTGCCGCTTCCGCCAGTTTTGCGCCTCTGATACGGTTTCTCAGTGCCAATTTTTTGTTGAATTTATAACGTCCCACTTTTGCCAGGTCGTATCTTTTAGGGTCAAAGAACATACCGCGCAGCAGTGTTTCGGAGCTTTCCACCGTAGGCGGCTCACCGGGACGCAGTTTTTTATAAATCTCAATCAAACCTTCTTCGTAAGATTTGGAGATATCTTTTTCCAATGTTGCCAGAATCTTCGGCTCTTCACCGAACAGATCCAAAATTTCTGCATCACTGCCGATGCCCAGCGCACGAATCAAAACGGTCACCGGTACTTTTCTGGTTCTGTCCACACGCACATAGAACACATCGTTGGAATCGGTTTCATACTCCAGCCATGCGCCTCTGTTGGGGATGACCGTAGAGGAAAGCAGTTTCTTTCCCACTTTATCAAAGTCGGAAGCATAGTAAATGCCGGGAGAGCGCACCAGCTGGCTGACGATAACACGTTCCGCACCATTGATGATGAAGGTGCCGGTTTCCGTCATCAGAGGGAAATCGCCCATAAAAATTTCCTGTTCCTTCGGTTCGTCCAGTTCTTTGTTGTAAAGTCTTGCCTTTACCTTTAAAGAAGCAGAATACGTCGCATCTCTTTCCTTGCACTCCTCGATCGAGTACTTCGGCTCGGAATCCAAAGAAAAATCGATAAATTCGAGCATCAGGTTGCCGCTGAAGTCTGTGATCGGAGAAATATCCTCAAATACTTCCTTCAAGCCTTCCTTCAGGAACCACTGATAGCTGTCCTTCTGCACCTCGATCAGATTGGGCATTTCCAAAACTTCGTTGATTTTGGAATAGCTTTTTCTGGTCGTGTCGCCAAAACGGAGTGAGTGAATCCTATTTTTTTCCATCTTGTCACCTCTCGATAAAATGATTCGCACCGTTACCGCCGTCAAAAACCCATACCGCAGGGTGTCTGAAGTAAGAAAACAGTAAAACGCAATTCCCGTTTTTTCACGCAAAATGCGCCGCATATTCCGCAAATTGTTTCCTTACGTCAGCCACCCTTCGCCGCCTGCCTTCTTACCTGCCTGCCGCGATTTTTTCGGAAGAAAGGGCAAAAAATTTAGAATTGCTTAAACAAAGTTAGACCTTTGCCTACACCACCTTTGATCAGCGGTCATGACAAAAGCCTCCTCATTTAAGAAATTCTAATGCATTTCCATTCGGTTCCATAGAAAGGGAACCTCTTTCTTCGTTTAAATGAACAAAAATACCTTTTTTCTCCTCTGTCAATACAGCACATTGCACGATTTTATCCCCTGTTTTCCTGTGAAAGCCACCGAAAACAAAAAGTTTTGTTGCTTCTATCCGACATCTGTGTTATACTTGACTTCGATTAGAGTTCTGATATCCTTGTCGATATTGCTTAAATATTCTACCATCATCACGAACGGCTGTCAAGCCTTTTTTTATTGTAATTACAAGGTTTTTTCCACTTTTTTTCATTTCTGTTTTTTCCGTTTTCCCGCCTTTCCATTTTGCATTGCGTTTGGGCTTTTTCTTCCTTTGTTCAGCCGATTTTTTCCAGTATCGTCAAATCTTACATTTTCTATTCGCTTTTTGCTTTCATTTTCTTGCAATATTTTATTTTTCCGTTCTCCGTTTTTTCGCATTTTTGTGAATTATTTTTGTACTTTTTTTCGTACAATCCGCATCTCCCCTCTTTACGTCCTCAAAAAATCCTGTTACACTGCAAATCGGAGGCGAATCGCATTGGAAAAAGAAAACTATCAACTGCAACTGGAACGCACTTTGCGTACTCTGACAGAAGAAGGAAACACACCGCACCTTCTGTTGCACAGCTGCTGTGCGCCGTGTTCTTCTTATGTTTTGGAGTACCTGTCGCAGTATTTTTATATCACGGTATTGTACTATAACCCTAATATTTCCCCGGCAGCGGAATACGAACGTCGTCTTGCGGAACAGCAGTCGCTGATCGCTGCCCAGCCGCACGCCCTGCCGGTATCGTTTCTTGCGGGTGAATATGAACCGCAGCGTTTTTTTGAACTGGCAAAGGGTCTGGAATCCTTGCCCGAAGGCGGTGAGCGGTGTTTTCGCTGTTACCGCCTGCGTCTGGAGGAAGCAGCAAAGACTGCCGCAGCGATTGGTGCGGATTACTTCACCACCACGCTTTCCATCAGTCCGCATAAAAACGCAGCCGTACTCAATGCCATCGGCAAAGAACTTGCCGCACAGTACAAAGTAGCTTATCTTTGCTCCGATTTTAAGAAAAAAAACGGCTATCGCCGTTCCTGCCAGCTTTCCGAACAGTACGGATTATACCGTCAGGACTACTGTGGCTGCATCTATTCCAAACAAGAATCGGAAGCCAGAAAAGCCGCCAAAGCCGCTGCCAAAGCATAATGTGCGATGAAAATTCAAACACCCCATACACGAATCAAAAAGCCGCATTTTTCGCGGCTTTTTTCATTGCCCTGCATCAAAAAATGTGATATACTTGCAAGCATATATACAAGATTGTATCTAAATAAAAACATCAGAAAGAAGGCATTGCCCATGGATCAACAGCTTTATTCCCTTTATGTCAAAAAATTAGACGGCTTTACCGTTTTTCGCAGCCTTACCCAAACCCCGCTGATGCAGGAACTAAAGGCACTTCTCTGTTCCGTATCGCAACAGCAGCCGGACGTGAGCCGCTACAGCGCATTCGTATCTGTTTTGTTTGAAACCGACCCGAATTTCTCCACCGCGCTTCGCACTTTGGTACTGGAGAATGAAAATCCGTATTTGTACGCAGCGGCAGCCAATAAGCCGGTTTCTTCCTGTATCGCAGATGCCGCAAAGCAGGAGCTTGCGTTTTTGAGCACACTTTCCTCTTTGACCTCTGCTGCGATCAAGGCTTGTTTCGACGCGGACATCGCAGCATTTTTACCCGATTGGGAAACCACTCCGTTTGACTTTACCTCGCTGTATGAAACACATTTGACGGAAGTTCCCACCAAAGGCTACGGCATTTATGCGAAATACCATACCTTCACCTATGGCGAAGACGGTTTGCAGCCGATCAAACACCCCGACCCTCAGCAGCTTTCCCAGCTGACAGGTTATGAAAGAGAGCGCGGCATCGTTCTACGCAATACCGAAGCACTGCTGCAAAACGGCACGCCCAGTAATCTTTTGCTCTACGGTGATGCCGGCACCGGTAAAAGCTCCACCATCAAAGCGGTGGCAAATGCGCTTAAAGATCAAGGTCTGCGTCTGATCGAAGTGAAGAAAAATCAGCTTTACCATCTCCCGCAGCTGTTGGAAATGATCAGCGAAAATCCGCTGAAATTCATTATTTTCATCGACGATCTGAGTTTTACGGGAAATGACGAACATTTTGCTTCCCTGAAAGCAACTTTGGAAGGCAGTGTGGCAGCCTGCGCAAGCAATACCGTCATTTATGCCACCAGCAACCGCCGCCATCTGGTCAAAGAAACCCTCAGCGAGCGCGATGGTGATGAACTGCATACCAATGACACCTTGCAGGAATTGATGAGCCTTTCCGCACGTTTCGGTATGACTATCACCTTCCTGAAACCCAACAAAGACGAATATCTTTCCATCGTCAGCCATCTGGCAGAAGAATATGGTTTGGATATGCCGCAGGAAGAACTCTTTATCAAGGCAGAAGCTTTCGCGATCCGCCAAAACGGCAGAAGCCCCCGTACCGCAAAGCACTTTGTGCAGACACAGTTGGCAGGTCTTTGATTTTGCCAAAACAATACCGAAACTGTTTTTTACATACAGTGACAGGAACAACTTTTTTCGAAACAAAACTTTTACAAGAGCGTTTTTTCGGAGCAATTTTTCCAAAAAACGCTCTTTTTCTTGCCATTCTTTTTTTCCAACGCTTTACACAGTCCTGCCGCCTTTTTCACCCGTATATATTCTTCCGCACAGCAAAATTCTTTGCCCGTTTTTCCTCTTTTTTACCGCAAAAAAAGAGTGCCGACATCGTCGACACCCTCATCATCGTACTTTATTTTATTTCATCACTGCACCGGTATTTGCGGAAGAAACCAGTTTTGCGTATCTTGCCAGCCAGCCTGCCGTTACCTTCGGTGCAGGTGCAGTATATGCCGCTCTTCTCTTCGCAAATTCTTCCTCGGAAACCTTTGCGTTGATCTTGTTGTTGGGAATATCGATTTCGATGATATCTCCTTCTTTGAGCAAACCAATCGCACCACCCTGTGCAGCCTCGGGGCTGACATGACCGATAGAAGCGCCACGGCTTGCGCCGCTGAAACGTCCGTCTGTGATCAGCGCAACGGATTTATCCAACTGCATACCTGCCAATGCACTGGTAGGGCTCAGCATTTCACGCATACCGGGACCGCCTTTGGGACCTTCGTAACGAATGACCACAACGTCCCCATGTGTGATTTTTCCGCCAAAGATTGCTTCAATCGCTTCTTCTTCACTGTCAAACACTCTCGCGGGACCTTCATGGCACAGCATTTCGGGCGCAACCGCACTGCGTTTTACGACACAGCCGTCTTCTGCGATATTGCCCCACAGAATCGCGATACCGCCATTTTGGCTGTACGGATTGTCAATGGGACGGATAATGTCGTAATTCTTCACGGAAGCGTCTTTGATATTTTCGCCCAAAGTCTTGCCGGTCGCAGTCATAACACTCAGATCCAGCAGACCTTTTTTCGCCAGTTCCGCCTGAACTGCCGCAATGCCGCCTGCACGGTCCAAATCGGAGATATGTGTCTGACCCGCAGGTGCCAGATGGCAAAGGTTCGGCACTTTATTGGAGATCTGGTTGAAAATATCCAGATCCAGATTGACACCGGCTTCGTTTGCGATCGCCAGCAGATGCAGTACGCTGTTGGAGGAGCAGCCCAGTGCCATATCGCAGGCAACTGCGTTATAGATGGATTTTTCGTTGATGATATCTCTTGCTTTGATATCTTTTTCCACCAGTTCCATGATCGCCATGCCACTGTATTTTGCCAACTGCATACGTTTGTTGGAAACATTCGGCACGGTGCCGTTGCCGGGCAGCGCAATACCGATTGCTTCACACAGACAGTTCATGCTGTTTGCGGTATACATACCTGCACAAGAACCGCAGCCGGGGCAAGCGCCTGTTTCAAATTCGTATAATTTTGCATCATCGATCAGGTTTGCCTTTCTTGCGCCCACTGCCTCAAACATCGTGGAAAGGCTGATTTCGCGGTCATCTACCATACCGGGCATCATTGCGCCGCCGGAACAAACCACAGCCGGGATATTCATACGCACCGCTGCCATTACCATACCGGGTACGATCTTATCACAGTTAGGTACCAAAACCAGACCGTCCATGCAGTGTGCCATTGCCATCGTTTCCACACTGTCAGCGATCAGTTCTCTGCTGGCAAGGCTGTATTTCATACCTGCGTGTCCCATTGCAATACCGTCACAAACACCGATGGCAGGCATCATAATAGGTGTACCGCCCGCCATGCGGATTCCGGCTTTTACTGCTTCTGTCACTTTATCCAGATTAAAATGTCCGGGTACGATCTCACTGTGTGCGGAAACCACACCGATCAGCGGTCTGTCCAGTTCTTCTTTGGTATATCCCATTGCGTAAAAAAGGCTTCTGGCAGGTGCTTTTTCCACACCCTGTGTGACCTGCGCGCTTCTTCTTTCTTTCATTGGTTTCCCTCCGTTTTCTATGTATTTTTGTTATGTTTTCTTGTGTTGCATTATCTTTATGATACCAAATCTTGTACACAAAAGCAATACAGCAAGCTTTATCCCGTTTCTTGAAAAAAACAGCGAACCCTTCGCAGAAAGGTCCGCTGTCTGTTATGCCGACAAATTATTTTTTCAGCCAGCTCATCATCTTTCTCAGTTCCTTGCCAACCTGGCACAGCTGATGGTCTGCTGCTCTTCTGCGGGAAGCCAAGAAGTTTGCTTTGCCACCTGCGCTCATTTCCTGAACGAATGTGCTTGCAAAAGTACCATCCTGGATATCAGACAGCAGCTGTTTCATTGCTTCTCTGCTTTCTTTGCCGATGACTCTCTTACCTGCGATGTAATCGCCGTACTCAGCTGTATTGGAGATGGAGTATCTCATCTTGTCGAAACCACCCTCGTAGATCAGGTCTACGATCAGTTTCATTTCATGGATACATTCGAAGTATGCCATTTCGGGCTCATAACCTGCTGCAACCAGTGTTTCGAAACCTGCTGTCATCAGTTCGCAAACACCGCCGCACAGTACAGCCTGCTCACCAAACAGGTCTGTTTCTGTTTCTTCTTTGAATGTTGTTTCCAAGATACCTGCACGACCTGCACCGATAGCGCTTGCATATGCCAGTGCAAATTCTTTTGCTTTACCGGATACATCCTGTGCAACTGCAATCAGAGAAGGAACACCGCTGCCCTGTGTATACAGGCTTCTTACGATATGACCGGGGCCTTTGGGAGCAACCATGGAAACATCCAGGTAGTCTGCGGGCTGGATCTGGTTGTAATGGATGTTAAAGCCATGTGCGAACATCAGAGTGTCGCCTTCTTTCATGTGCTTTGCAATCTGGTTTTTGTAGATAGCGGGAGCCAGTTCGTCAGGTACCAGCATCATTACAACGTTACCTGCCTCTGCAGCGTCTTCAATATCCATAACCTTCAGACCTGCTGCTTCTGCCTTTGCAATATGAGCGGAACCGGGTCTTAAACCAACTACTACGTTTACACCGCTTTCCTGCAGGTTCATAGCGTGTGCGTGACCCTGGCTGCCAAAGCCGATGATCGCTACTGTCTTGCCGTCCAACATACTCAAATTGCAATCCTGGTCATAATACTTTTTAATCATGTTCTTTCTCTCCTTTTTCTCTTATGCTTATATGTATGCTTTCGCATAACTTTTCGACTGTTATTTATTGATCCACCACATTGGACTCCCGCTCCATACCGGTAATACCCGTTCTGGATACCTCAATGATGTCAAACTCCCGAACCATTTTCATAAACCCGTCGATCTTCTTGGGCGATCCGGTCAGCTCCACGATCATATTATCGTTAGTCAGTCCAATGATCTTGCCGCGGTAAATCTCTACGATCTCCCGCAATTCTGTTCTTTCCCGTTTATTTGCCGCAATTTTGATCAACAGCAATTCGCGGTATACACTGGTATTCACATCCAGCACATAAGCGGATTTCACCGGCTCCAGTTTTTCCATCTGCGCGATGATCTGGTAAAGAATATTCTCATCATCACCGCTGACGACCACCGTGATTTTGGTGATACCGGGAATATTGGTTTCCGACGCCGTAATGGTGCTGATGTTGAAACTTCTGCGTCCGATCAGACTGGCAATGCGCGCAAGCACATTCGGCTGATTGACTACCATCAGACAAACCACAGTGCGATCCACCGCTTTTTTATTGCCAATGCCGTTCATGCAGTCGCACCTCCTTATTCCAGTATCATATCTTCCACAGTTCCGCCGTTGGGGATCATCGGCAGCACCTTGCAGTCACGGGAAACCTCGCATTCGATCCAAACAGGGCCCGTTTCTTTGAGCGCCTGTCGGAACGCTTCTTGAAATTCCGCTTCTGTCTTTACACGGAACCCTTTTAGTCCGAAGCCTTCCGCCACTTTTACAAAATCGGTTTTCCGCTCCGGTGTGGTCGAAGAATAGCGTTTGCCGTAAAATACGCTTTGCCATTGATATACCATACCCAGCACCCGATTGTTAAAGATGATGGTAATGATCGGCAGGTTTTGGCTGACTGCCGTGCAGGCTTCGTTTAGGTTCATGTGGAAAGAAGCATCTCCCGTAAAATGGACGACCCGCTTGTTCGGGAATGCCATTTGCGCGCCAATCGCTGCGCCGTATCCGTAACCCATCGTACCCAATCCACCGCTGGATAGGAAATGTCTGGGTTTTTCATGCTTCACATATTGCGCCACCCACATCTGGTGCTGTCCCACATCTGTGACATAGATAGTATCCTTATCCGTCATATCGCAGACATCACGAATCAACACACCGGGATGCAGCGCTTCGCCCTGGTAAGCGACCTTTTCCTGTTCTTTGCGCCATTGTCCGATACTTTGACGCCAGGACGCATGTTCTTTTGTTTTGATCAGCGGCAAAATTCTATGTAAAAAATCTCTCACATCTGCCACTGTATAACGATCCACCGGCACGTTTTTATTGATCTCGCAAGGGTCAATATCCACTTGGATCTTCACCGCACCGGGGGAGAACTTTTCGATATTTAACGCAACTCTGTCGCTGAATCTGGTACCCAGCGCCAGCACAAGATCCGCATGATATAGGGCTTGGTTGGCGGTCACACTGCCGTGCATTCCGACCAGTCCCAAATTTCTTGGGTCATCGTATCGAATCAGACCCGCTGCCATCATGGTATAGGCTGCGGGGATATCACCCCTCTCCATCAGCGCAAGCAGATCATCCTGCGCCGCTGCGGCACCTCCGCCGCAATAGATGATAGGGCATTCTGCCCGATTGATAGCCTCAGCCACCCACTGCAGATCCTCCTCCGATGCCGTCGGCATCGGGCTTAGGGGAAGAGGCGCCTGCGGGACATATTCTGTCAACGCAGCGGTTACATCCTTGGTCACATCGACCAGCACAGGCCCCTTGCGTCCGCTTTGTGCGATCCGAAACGCTTCTCTGAGCGCATCCGCCAGATCTTCTACACGGTTCACAAAGAAATTGTGCTTTGTAATTGGCATCGTGATCCCCGTAATATAAATTTCCTGAAAAGCATCTCTGCCGATCAGGCTGTTTGCCACGTTGCTGGTAATTGCGACCATAGGTACGCTGTCCATATACGCAGTAGCGATACCCGTTACCAAATTGGTCGCGCCGGGTCCGCTGGTGGCAAAAACAACACCGACTTTTCCCGTAGCTCTGGCATAGCCGTCTGCCGCATGGGAAGCGCCCTGTTCGTGGGCAGTCAGTACATGATGAATGCGATCTCGGTACTCATATAGGGCATCATACACATTTAGCGCAGCGCCGCCGGGGTAGCCGAAAACCGTATCCACACCGTGTTCCAGTAGAACTTCCTGGATCAGTTGTGCACCTGACAGTTTCATCCGTCACTCGTCTCCTCCTTTGCTTTTAAATTTCGCCCCGAAAAAAGTAGAGCGATTGCATTCATTATACACGCAGGGAAAAGATTGTCAACCCAAAATTTTAGTAATATTTATTTTTTTTAATCAAAAACATTTTTTACTAAATTTTTCTTGACAAAGCGAAATTACGGCTGTATAGTAGATACATCTATGTTGTATTTGTTTTTGTACATAACAGTATGAAACAAATCGCAATTCATCACTTGGCAAAACGTTAAAATTTCGGAAACAGGAGCGCACAGATATGCGAATTACCATGATTATGATCCTATTGATCGCGATTCTAAATATTGGTATGATTCTAATTCTATGGGGAGCATTTGCGGGCCTAAGAAAAGCAAACGGAGTGAATTCTCACTCCCCCTTGGAAAAGCGCATCGTTTCCGCCGCTTCGGCATATTAAGATCAAATAGGATTTTGTCACCGAACGGTTTTCCGTTTTCGTTTTTCCAAATTTTTTCTTCCCACGACCGATAATTGCCGTCGCGGTAAGAAAAAAGATAATTACTTGCTTAGTATATGACAGCCCTCATGCTTTGGAATCCAACCTCAAGCTGAGGGCTTTCTTTTTTCCGCCTCCTGAAAAAAACGAAGGAAGCTTTGCCAAAATCTAAATCAAGAAAGGTATGCGACAATCATGAAAAATTTTGACAAGTACGAAATCGGTTATTTTGCACCGCCCGAACCTTCTATGGATTGGGTCAAGAAAGATCACATCGAAAAAGCACCCATCTGGTGCAGCGTAGACTTAAGAGATGGTAACCAGGCATTGATCGTGCCGATGAGTCTGGAAGAAAAGATTGAGTTTTTCCAATATTTGGTTTCTCTCGGTTTCAAAGAGATCGAAGTCGGCTTCCCCGCCGCTTCCGAAACAGAGTATGATTTTCTGCGTACATTGATCGAGCAGAACATGATCCCCGATGATGTTACGATTCAGGTTTTGACACAATCCAGAGCACACATCATCGAAAAAACATTTGCTTCTTTGAAGGGAATCAAAAAAGCGGTCGTTCACCTGTATAACTCCACCTCTGTTGCACAAAGAGAGCAGGTGTTCAAAAAAGAGTGTCCGGAGATCATCGATATTGCCGTAACCGGCGCACAGTTAATGAATGAATATGCAGCTTCCATGCCGGAAACGGAATTTATGTTTGAATATTCCCCCGAAAGCTTCACCGGCACAGAAATTGATTTTGCATTGGAGATCTGCAATGCCGTCATCGACATCTGGAACCCTTCCGAAAAGCGTAAGGTCATCATCAACCTGCCCGCAACGGTTTCCATGTCCATGCCGCATGTATACGCTTCTCAGATCGAATATATGTCCAAACATCTGCACAACAGAGAGCATGTGATCCTGTCCCTGCACCCGCATAACGACAGAGGTACAGCAGTTGCGGACGCAGAGCTTGGTATCTTGGCAGGCGGCGACCGTATCGAAGGCACATTATTCGGCAACGGCGAGCGTACCGGGAATGTGGACGTCGTTACTTTGGCGATGAACCTGTTCTCCCACGGCGTAGACCCGGGGCTGGACTTCTCCAATATGCCGGAAGTTGTCGCACAGTATGAAAAATTCACCAATATGCAGGTTTCTCCCCGTCATCCTTATGCAGGTCAGTTGGTATTTGCAGCCTTCTCCGGTTCTCACCAAGATGCCATCGCAAAAGGTATGCAGTGGAGAAAAGACAAAGGACTGCACCGTTGGAATATCCCCTACCTGCCGATCGATCCGCACGATGTGGGCAGAGAATACGATGCCGATGTCATTCGTATCAACAGCCAGTCCGGCAAAGGCGGTATCGCTTATATTTTGGAACAAAACTATGGCTACACCATTCCAATCGATATGCGTGAGGAATTGGGATATATGGTCAAGAGCATTTCTGACCACGGACATAAAGAGCTGAAACCGGAAGAGATCTTTAATATTTTCCATAAGGAATATATCAATGTATTCGCCCCCCTTGACATTACCGACGCGACCTTCCAAAAAATCGCCGGCTTTAAAGACGGCAAAGGCTTTACCGTGCATATGCACCTGACCGTAGACGATGTACCGTATGACTTGGACGCAAGCGGAAACGGAAGACTGGACGCTGTCAGCAACGCGCTCAAACAGCTGCCCTACCACTTTGACTATACCTTCATCACCTACTCCGAGCATGCCTTGGAAGCAGATTCCGACTCCCGCGCAGCTTCCTATGTTGCCATTGCCGACAGCACAGGAAAAGTTTTCTGGGGCGTTGGTCTGCATGAAGATATTATCCTTGCCTCCATCAACGCACTGGTCAGCGCATTGAACAGAGAAAACAAAGCAAACCATTTCTTACCTATGAAATAAGCAATCATATCACTGCAAAAGAAAGAAGGATGAATAAACTATGGGAATGACAATGACACAGAAAATACTGGCAGCCCATGCCGGTTTGGACAGTGTGAAAGCCGGTCAGCTGATTCGTGCCAACTTGGATATGGTACTGGGAAATGATATTACTTCCCCCGTATCCATCAACGAATTTGAAAAAGCCGGTTTCCAGAACATCTTCCACAAAAGCAAAATCGCGATGGTCATGGACCACTTTACCCCCAACAAAGACATCAAAGCGGCGGAACAGTGCATGAAATGCCGCACTTTCGCTAAAAAATTCGGCGTAGAAAATTTCTATGATGTCGGCAGAATGGGGATCGAGCATGCGCTGCTGCCGGAAAAAGGTCTGGTTGCCCCCGGTGAGTGCATCATCGGCGCGGATTCTCATACCTGCACCTATGGCGCGCTCGGCGCATTTTCCACCGGTGTCGGCAGTACCGATATGGCAGCCGGCATGGCAACCGGTCAGGCATGGTTCAAAGTTCCCGAAGCGATTCGTTTTGAACTGACCGGCGCACTGCAGGAAGATGTCAGCGGAAAAGATGTGATCCTGCACATCATCGGCATGATCGGTGTAGACGGTGCACTGTATCGTTCCATGGAATTTGTCGGTGAAGGTGTGAAAACGCTTTCGATGGACGACCGCCTTTGCATCTGCAATATGGCGATCGAAGCCGGCGGCAAAAACGGTATCTTCCCCGTTGACGATGTGACCAAAGAATACTTGAACGGCAGAGTGGATCGCGCTTGGACTTCTTATGAAGCAGATCCCGATGCGGAATATGTAGAAAGCTATACCATCAACTTAAGCGAGATCAAACCCACCGTTGCATTCCCGCACCTGCCCGAAAATACACATACCATTGACGAGATCGAGGATATCCCGATCCAGCAAGTTGTTATCGGTTCCTGCACCAACGGCAGACTTTCCGATATGGCAGCCGCAGCAAAGATCCTCAAGGGCAAACAGGTACACCCTGACGTGCGTGCCATCATCATTCCCGCGACACAGCATATATATAAGGAATGTATTCGTTTGGGATATGCCGATATCTTCATCGATGCGGGCTGTGTGCTTTCCACTCCCACCTGCGGTCCCTGCTTAGGCGGACATATGGGTATTCTGGCAGCAGGCGAGCGTTGTGTTTCCACCACAAACCGTAACTTTGTCGGTCGTATGGGACACATCACCAGCGAAATCTATCTGGCAAGCCCTGCGGTTGCAGCCGCTTCCGCCATCACAGGAAAAATCAGCGGTCCAAAGGAGGTACAATAATATGGAAGCAAAAGGATTCGTACATAAATATGGCGACAACGTGGATACAGACGTAATTATCCCCGCTCGTTATCTGAATACAGCCGATCATAAAGAATTGGCAGCACACTGTATGGAAGATATTGATAAAGAATTTATCCATCGCGTACACGCAGGCGATATCATGGTAGGCGGCTTTAACTTTGGCTGTGGTTCTTCCAGAGAACATGCCCCCATCGCGATTCGTGCAGCAGGTATTTCCTGTGTTATCGCCAAAACATTCGCGCGTATTTTCTACCGCAATGCCATCAATATCGGTCTGGCAATTCTGGAATGTGAAGAAGCCGGTGAAAAAATCGAAGACGGCGATGAAGTCAGCATCAATTTTGATACCGGTGTTATTACAAACCTGACCAAAAACGAAACCTATCAGGCAAACCCCTTCCCCGATTTCATCAAAGAGATCATTGCCAAAGGCGGACTGATGGAATCTATCAAAGGAGCGTGAGCAAAGTGGAATTTCGTATAGCATGTATCCCCGGCGACGGGATCGGTCCGGAAGTTACCGAGCAGGCGGTGCGCGTACTGAAACGCATCGGTGAGATTTACGGACATACCTTTCATTTCGAAACATTGTTAGCAGGCGGCTGTGCGATTGACGCTACCGGCAAAAGCCTGCCGGAAGAAACCGTAACCGCGGCAAAAGCAGCCGATGCCGTACTGTTAGGCGCAGTCGGCGGTCCCAAATGGGACGGCATGAGCGGAGATACCCGCCCGGAAGCGGCACTGTTGGGACTGAGAAAAGCCTTAGGTTTGTTTGCAAACCTTCGCCCGGCATTGTTGTTTGAACAGTTGAAAGGCGCTTGCCCGTTAAAAGAGGAATTGGTCAGCGGCGGGCTGGATATTCTGGTTGTTCGCGAGCTGACAGGCGGTATTTACTTCGGCGAAAGAGGCACCAAACAGACCGATATGGGTCTTGCCGCTTATGATATCGAGCAGTATGCGGAAGAAGAAGTGCGCCGCATCGCTGTTACCGCTTTTGAAATGGCAATGAAACGTAATAAGATCGTGACATCTGTAGATAAGGCAAATGTATTGGAAAGTTCCCGCCTGTGGCGCAGAGTCGTCACAGAGGTTTCCGCTTCCTATCCGGAAGTCACTCTGAATCATATGTATGTGGATAATGCTGCAATGCAGCTGGTGCGTAATCCGAAACAGTTTGACGTCATTGTGACAGCAAACCTGTTCGGCGATATTCTTTCCGATGAGGCGAGCATGATCACAGGCTCCATTGGTATGCTGCCCTCCGCCAGCTTAGCAGTCGGCAATTTCGGTATGTATGAGCCGGTACACGGCTCCGCCCCTGATATTGCAGGCAAAAATCTGGCAAACCCGATGGCATCTATCCTTTCCGCTGCGATGATGCTGCGCTACTCCTTGGGCCTTTCCAAAGAAGCGGACGCGATTGAAAATGCCATTCGCGCCGTTTTGGCAGAAGGTTGGCGCATGCCTGATCTTTTGACAGAAGGCACAAAAGAAATGGGTACCAAAGAAGCCGGAGATCGTATTTTAAGTAAGCTCTGATTTTGTTCACCCTTTTTGGCGGACACACATTTTCGATCAAAAAACGAAAAGTGGTGTGTCTGCCTTCTTTTCGGCAGTTTTACAAATGAAAAATGTGTTTTTTAATTGAAAAAACAAGTGATATCGCGAAAATTTCAACTGTTTTTAAAAGAGTTTCTACCTATTATATAGATTCTCTATTTATATGAATTCTCTATGAAAATTTATATTATAATGAATCAATTTTCGCAATAAAGAAAACTGTCCCTAATTTCGCCTGCCGATGCATCGGCATCCGTATGGCAATGATTGCACAGAAAGGATTTTTTTTATGCCAAAAATCAAACTGATCACCGCTATGTTGATTTGGGGAACTGTCGGACTATTTGTAAAATTTATTCCGCTCTCCTCCGCCATGACCGCCTTTTTCCGCGGTATCATTGGCGCGGTGTTCCTTTTTTTACTGCTGCGCCTGTCGGGTACAAAATTTTCCAAGGAAGCTTTCCGCAGAAATTATAAACTACTGCTGTTTTCAGGCGCTTGTATCGGCATCAACTGGATGCTGCTGTTTGAAGCATATAACTATACTACCGTCGCCATCGCCACATTATGCTATTATTTTTCCCCTGTCTTTGTGACGCTGCTTTCTCCCGTTTTATTGAAAGAGCGTTTGACACCGGTAAAATTGCTTTGCATTGTGGTCACACTGATCGGTATGGTATTTGTTTCCGGCATACTGGAAGGCGACGGCAATGTGAATATGCTTGGTATCCTTATGGCAACCGGTGCCGCGGTGCTGTATGCCTGTGTTGTGCTGTCCAATAAATTTCTGCGGGATATTTCTTCTTCCGATGCGACACAAGTGCAGCTTTTTGTCGCATCTGCTGTGCTGGTACCGTATATTCTTCTGACAGAAGACATTTCGGCAGTATCTTTGGATACACGCAGTATTTTACTGCTGCTTGCAGTCGGTATTTTTCATACCGGCATTGCATTCCACCTGTATTTTTCATCTATTTCCATGCTGAAAGGACAGACAATCGCTATTTTCAGCTATATCGATCCTGTTGTTGCGATTTTGGTATCGGCATTGGTTCTGCGGGAACCGCTTTCTTTCCTGCATATCATCGGCGCAGTGCTGATTCTTGGCTCCACCTGTCTGAGCGAACTTTGGGAGCAAAAACTGTTCCGTGCCAAACGTGTATAACAAACAGACACACAAAAAGCGTCTTTTCCATCATGAACTGAACCAGTAAAAACGGACAATGACAAAAAGCCCCCTTATGTAGGATAATAGAACTACATGAGGGGGTTTTTATTATGGCAAAAAGAAAATACACACATATCAAAATAATTGAACCAAAACT
>CALWRB010000031.1 GCA_944383855.1 uncultured Lachnospiraceae bacterium | reverse complement strand
TAGGCTTGAACACCCTTATTTTACAACAAGGACGATGCTTTTTGCTTAAGCTTTAATCTCACCCGCAGAGCGGGCGGTTGTTAAAGGCTGCTTTGCAGCCTTCAGCACTAAAGTAATAATAAAAAAGGCGCCGACTTTATCGACGCCTTCCGTCCCGAACGGGAGTATAAAAATGATTATACAAATTCTATCTTTCTTAGAATTCTGTTTTTTCTTTCAGATAAGCCTTCAGTTCGCTGATCGGCATTCTCACCTGTTCCATGGTATCTCTCTGTCTGACTGTGACGCAGCCGTCCTCCACGGAATCGAAGTCATAAGTGATGCAAAACGGTGTGCCGACCTCGTCCTGTCTGCGGTAACGCTTACCGATGGAACCTGTTTCATCGAAGTCCACAAAGAAATCTTTGGACAGATCCTGATAAATTTTAGTTGCCTGTTCACTGAGTTTTTTGCTCAAAGGCAGGATTGCCGCCTTCACAGGTGCGATCGCAGGGTGGAAATGCAGTACCGTGCGCACATCGCCCTCGCCCACTTCTTCCTCGTCATACGCATCACACAAAAATGCCAGTGTCATACGATCTACGCCCAAAGAAGGCTCGATGCAGTAAGGGATATATTTTTCATTGGTCACAGGGTCGAAATAACTCATATCCTGACCGCTGACATTCTGATGGCAAGTCAGGTCAAAATTGGTACGATCCGCGATACCCCACAATTCGCCCCAGCCAAACGGGAAAAGATATTCCACATCGGTCGTAGCCGCGCTGTAGTGGGAAAGTTCTTCTTTCGCATGGTCACGGAAACGCAGATTTTCTTTCTGCATGCCCAGATCGTCCAGCCATTTTTCCGCAAAGTTTCTCCAGTATTGGAACCATTCCAGATCCTCACCGGGTTTGCAGAAAAATTCCAGTTCCATCTGCTCAAATTCTCTGGTACGGAAGGTAAAGTTACCGGGTGTGATCTCGTTACGGAAGGACTTACCGATCTGACCGATACCGAAAGGCAGTTTTCTTCTGGTGGTACGCTGTACGTTTTTGAAATTCACAAAAATACCCTGTGCGGTTTCAGGACGCAGATAAACCGTATTTTTCGCATCTTCGGTAACGCCCTGGAATGTTTTGAACATCAGGTTAAACTGACGGATATCGGTAAAATTATGCGCGCCGCAAGTCGGGCAGCAGATGTTATTTTCCTCGATATACTGCTTCATCTGCTCATTCGTCCAGCCGTCCACACTTTCTTCGGGCAGACCCTGCTCAGCACGGTAGTCCTCGATGAGTTTGTCCGCACGGAAACGCTCTTTACACTCTTTGCAGTCCATCAAAGGATCGCTGAAGCCGCCCACATGACCGGAAGCCACCCAAGTCTGCGGATTCATCAAAATCGCGCAGTCCACACCTACATTATAAGGGCTTTCCTGAATGAATTTTTTCCACCATGCTTTTTTGACGTTGTTTTTCAGCTCCACACCCAAAGGACCGTAATCCCAAGTGTTTGCCAAGCCGCCGTAAATTTCGGAGCCGGGGAACACAAAGCCTCTGTTCTTTGCCAGTGCCACGATTTTTTCCATTGTTTTTTCCATTTGTCTTGTCCTCCTTACAGTGTCCTGTCTTGTGCCGAGGAATACGAACTTTCGCATAAAAAAAGCTCCCATCCCTCACTTTTTTTGAAAAAGCAAGGGACGAAAGCCAAAACTTCCGCGGTTCCACCCTTATTGGCAGTTTCATTTTTCTGCCCACTCTTGTAAAAAGCCGCTCCAAAGCGCCTTCCGTCCGACACACCGCCGTTTTCCACCAACCAACGGCTCTCTGTGTGATGTATGATCCGACGTACTCCTCTTTTTCCTCGCAGCGCAATCTTTCATTTTCGTGATAATGCTAACACGGAACATTTTGTTTGTCAAGTTCCTGTGCGGAAAAAACCTCTGCTTTTGCAGCGTACCCCCATATGTACCGCCAGATAGGCTTCCATCATGCGGTCTAACTGCGCCAAAGCCTCCTCGCCAAGTAAAAAAGCAAACGCCGCTTTTCCTTCTTTTTCTAACACAAACGTAACCGCTTCCGCCACAGCAGGAAGCACCCGTTCCGCCGCACCTGCTCGATGCGTACCGCAGACAAAGCAGCCTTCTGTAAACGAAAAGAACATTTCGTCCTGCCGCGTACCACAATGCATGCAGGAAAATTCCGCCAAAAGCCCCGACATCTGCAAATATTTCAGCTCAAAGATCCTGCCGGCTAACATCGGCGGCAGCGCCCCTTTTGCGATCACCTGCAATGTATACAGTAAAAACTCCAGCGTTTCATCAACAGCCATTCCCTCCGGTACCGTTTGATCCAACAGCTCCAACAGATACATCGCCTCCGCAAGTTTTTCCATATCGGTGCGTAAAGCGTAAAAACTCTCCAACAAGTCGATCTGTGTGACAGAATAAAACCCTCTGCCCTCATATGCCAAAAAATCTCCATAGCAAAACAGTTGTGTCCCTGCCAAAAACTTGCTTTTGACATTTTTTGCGCCTCTTGCCGTCAGGCGCACCTTGCCGATGCCCTTCGCCAGAAGAATGATCTGTCTGCCGCTTTCGCCGCGTTCCTGCTCGGAAAGCACAATACCGCGCATCTTTACCACCGCCATAGGCGCACCTTCCTCCCTGCCGTTTCAGTATAACTCTTTTTTCCCCGTGATCTGCTGTATCCTGCGCTTAGGGTCAGGCTCCGCAGGCGAAACCGGGTGCTTATAGCGCAGATAATCCTCCACTGCGCCGGTCAGTAAAAATTGCTGCCAAACGTCATTGTCATACTGTTTGCTGCGCTTCATGCCGCATCACCCTTTCTGCCTGTAAAAATTTTTTTCCGATTCGCTTTTAAGTTGCGTGTATCCGAAAAAAACATACCAGACAATCCATGGCACAAACGGTAATTCCTACAAATTGCTTTTTTTAAAGCTTCTTTTTATCGTAACCAAAATTTTTCAGCAAAAAGTCGTTATCTCGCCAATCCTTTTTGACTTTCACCCAAAGCTGCAAATAAATAGGAGAACCCAACAGCCGCTCTATATCTTTTCTCGCCATAGAACCGATTTTTTTGAGCATATTTCCGCCCTTGCCGATGATAATTCCCTTGTGGGAATCCCGCTCGCAGTAGATCGTCGCTTCCACATCGACCATATCCTTTTGCGGACGCTGTTTCATCGACATGATCTCCACCGCAATACCATGCGGGATCTCGTCTTGCAGCACATACAGCGCTTTTTCCCGAATGATCTCCGCCGCGATCTGCCGCTCCGGCTGATCGGTCACCATATCCGCTGGGAAATACTGCGGTCCTTCCGGCAAATAGCTTTTGATGACCGAAAGCAGCTGCTCCGTATTTTCCCCTTTCATCGCGGAAACAGGCACTACCTGCGCAAACGGGTACAGACTGCTGTAATGTGCGATCACTTCCAACAGCTTGTCCTTTTCGATCGTATCGATTTTATTGATGACCAATACCACCGGTGTTTTTACTTTTTCCAACCGTTCGATCACATACCGGTCCAGTGGGTGCGCCTCTGTCAGCGGTTCCACTAACATCAGCACCAAATCTACCTCATTGAACGTATTTTCCGCCGAACGCACCATAAATTCGCCAAGTTTGTGCTTTGCCTTATGAATGCCCGGCGTGTCCAGAAATACGCACTGGAAATCATCTTTTGTCAGGATAGAAGTGATTTTATTTCTCGTGGTCTGCGGCTTATTGGAAATAATGGCGATCTTTTCCCCGATCAGGCAATTCATCAATGTGGATTTCCCGACATTGGGTCTGCCGACCAGAGAAACAAAGCCGGAATAAAATTTATTTGCCATCGCTGCTCTCTGCCTCCAGTTCCGCCGTTCTTCTTTCCAGCTCCGCTTGCTGCTCCGCCAAAAAGCTCTGTTCTTTCTCGTCCCATTCTTTCTGCATTTGCAGCATCAGGATATAATTGAGCCATCTGTCATTTTTCGTTTCAATATCCTCTTTGGTCAGTCCTTTATATAAATGCAGTGCCTGATAATACTTCATGCCGTCTTCTGCTGTGATGTATTCCGTCTGCATACCCAAAATAATGCCGATACCGTTAGGCAAAACATAGCGTCTGATCTCCTCTTGCTTGCCTGTCATATCTTTACCCAACTGCTTCGCGTATTCCAAAGCGTTTTTATAATGAATGACATAATGGCTTTCCTTGATCTTGGCGCGGTGTCCATGCCAGTTATTTTCGATATATGCCACCACTTCCTCCATGGTTTTTGCATTGGGCGAAAGCTGTACCGATTCATATTCTTTCATCAGCTTCGCGATTTGACTTCCGTTCATTTGATTCCCTCCGTTATACAAAAAAATCTATTCCTTCTGCCCGCCGTTTGTCGTAATCTCGTCCCACTTGGCACGGATCGTCTTCATATCTTCCCAGGCGGGTCTTTTTTTCGTTTCGTCCCGCAGCAGCGCAGAAGGGTGGTAAGTCGCAATGATGTGATACCCCTTTCTTTCGATCCACTGCCCGCGTTCTTTGGTGATGCGAAATGTCGGCGAAATGATACTTTGTGCCGCCACTCTGCCCAGACAAACAATGATCTTGGGACGAATCAGCAAAAGCTGATACCGCAGATAATTCAGGCAGGCTTCCTTCTCATCGTCATGCGGATCACGATTCCCCGGCGGGCGGCATTTGACCACATTGGCGATATATGCCTGCTCCAGAGAAAGCCCCACACTTGCCAGCATTTTATCCAACAGCTTTCCCGCGGGACCCACAAACGGCTCCCCCTGCAAATCCTCTTGCTCACCGGGGCCTTCCCCCACAAAGAGAATATCCGCATTGCGGTTGCCCTTTCCGATCACCACATGGGTGCGCATTTCCCACAGCCTGCATTTTTTGCAGCTGTAGCAGGCGCTCTCCAAAATCTCCCAGCTTCTTTGTGCCATACTTCCACCTCAAGTTTTGTTTTTGCAAAACAGCCGGCAATTTCTTCGAAATACCAAGCCGTCTTGCTATCGCTGTCCTGCCGTTATTTGATATCGCTTCCGCCAAATCCCATCGGCAGCAGTTCACGCAGCGGCATCACTTTGATTGGCGCGTCCTTTGCGCCAAGTATTACGGTGCCTTCCGGCATAAATTCAAATAATACCTGTCGGCAAATACCGCATGGCGCCGCATATTCCCCGGAACTTGCCACAATCGCGATCGCGGAAAACTCCCGTACGCCTTCCGAAACCGCTTTTGTCACCGCCGTGCGCTCCGCGCAGATCGTTGCACCGAAAGAAGCGTTTTCCACATTACAACCTAAAAACACCCTTCCGTCTTTTGCCAACAGCGCCGCCCCCACCTGAAAATGGGAATACGGTGCGTAAGCCCGTTCCATCGCCGTTTCCGCCAGTCGGATCAATTCTTCCTTCTGCATACGTCCTGCCTCCTTTTTTTCTCTTTATTGTCTGGGGATCCCCGCTTTTTGCAGGATCTCCTCCTGTTTTTCAAACATGATCTTTTCTTCTTCTTTTTCCATATGGTCGTACCCCAATAGATGCAGCATACTGTGCGCCGTCAAAAAAGCGATCTCCCGCTTCAGGCTGTGCCCGTAAGATGCCGCCTGCTCCTCTGCTCTTTGCAGGCAGATGATGATATCGCCCAAAAGCACCTCTCCGTCCTCATTGCGCTCATAAACTTCTCCCGCCTCAAATGTCAAAAGCGGAAAACTCAGCACATCTGTCACACGGTCAATGCCGCGAAACTGTCGATTGATGGAGCGGATCTCCTCCTCTGTCACAATGGAAACGCTGACTTCCGCAGGTTCCGAAAATCCTTCGTAGCAAAGGCTGTCCGCAACTACCGCGCGAATGACTGCTTCCATCTGCTCGTCCAACACTTTTTCTGCGCGTTGGTCGATCCATACACTCATTTTTGTGCCTCCTTTTCTTTCTGCGCCTGCGCGATTTCCTTTTGCGCAGGGTATGCCACTCTTTCGTGGTACATTCCCTGGAATACCTTCATAAACGCCTTGCGTATCGTTTCCAGCTCATCAATCGTAAGCCCGCTGTGGTTGAGCTGTCCGTCGTCCAATTTATCTTTGATCAGTGTACGGATAAATTCTTCCGCATCTTCCAGAGTTTTTCCTTTCCCAAGCATCGAACGCACGGCAGCTTCCACCGTATCCGCCAACATCACCACAGCGGATTCCCTGCTTGAAGGAATCGGTCCGGGATAGCGGAAATCAGCTTCTTTCACTTCTTCGCCGCTGTCTTCTTTCAATGCCTTGAAATAAAAGAACTTCACCAATGATGTACCATGATGCTCCTGTAAAATAGCCAACACCGCTTTGGGCAGTTTTGCGGCTCGTCCCATTTCCGCACCTGCCTTGACATGCTGCAATATAATCTTCGCGCTTTCTTTCGGTCGAAGCATATCATGCAGATTTTCTCCGCTTTGATTTTCGCCGAAATACAGCGGATTTTTCAGTTTGCCGATGTCATGGTAATACGCACCTGCCCGTGCCAGCGTGCTGTTTGCGCCAATCTCATAAGCTGCAGTTTCCGCCAAGTTTGCCACGATCAGGCTGTGGTGGTATGTTCCTGGCGCTTCGATCATCATTTTACGCAGCAGATCGTGATTCGGATTGGTCAACTCCAACAGCCGAAGCGGTGTATTAGCTTCAAATGCCGCCTCCCATACCGGTAGACTGCCCACCGCAATCATCACGGAAACCATACCCATCAGCGCACCGAATGCACTGGAAAGAAACAGGTTCCAAGAATATCCTTTATCAAAGAACAGACCCACCGCAAACATCGTTACAAAGCAAACCGCCGCCTGCGCCAGTGCCACAGGCACCATACGGCTGCGCTTGTCCGTTTTCTGAATCAAAATCGCCGCGAAAGAACCTGTCAGCATAGCATACATCAAAAATTCTACATCTCCGTTAAAAATGAAACACCCGATGATGCAGAAAAAGCTATTGATGACCAAAGAGATCCTTCTGCCGATCAAAATACTCAAAAGCATCGGCAAAAGCTCCATCGGGATCAATGTAAAATACGAGATCTGGCTCATCAAGCGCAGCACGATCGTCATGATCACATAGACCGCAAAAAGCATCTGCTCCTCATTTGCCGCCAGAACGTGCTGACTTTTGCTGCCCCACAGAAAAAAGAGCAGCAGTGCCGCAAAAATCAGTCCCGTAACCAAAAGACTGCCCGCCAAAGGCAATACCGACTCCCGATAAGAGGCGGTTTCCAAAAGATTCATACTGACCAGCCGGTCATAAATCTCCTGTGTGATGATCTCGCCCTCATCGACGATTTTCTGTCCCTTTTGGATCACGACATCTTCCACTTCTTCCATCTTCGTGTTGCGTGCCGTTTCCATCGCTTCTTCGTCTAATACCAGATTCGGCTGCAAAGCCTTGTCCGCAATCGCCTTGGCAAACTCTTTGAGCGGCTCCGACCATGGCGTGCCGTCCACATATGCCGCAGCGTTTTCTTTGCCTTTTTCCAGTGTATCTTCCGTAATGCCCTGTTCATACACCGTCACGACCACCGCGACGCAGTCCTGCGCAAATAATGTGCGGTTGGTTTCGCTTAGCTGTGCATAGGCATTCAAATACCTGCTGTTTAATGCCACCGGAAGGTTCAGGGAACTGTCGGAAAGCACCGAAGCCAGATTCTCCCTTTCTCCCAAACGATTCAAAGCAGCTTCCAGCGTTTCGAAAAAAGTCTGTATCCCCTGCTGCGTCTGTTCCTCCACTTGTGTATCGTGTTTATACAGCGGTCCGACCTCCGCCGCCGCTTCTTCCTTTTTCTTTTCCGTCGCGACAGTGTCCACCGTATCTCTGGGAGCGACATAGCGCTTTTGCGCAACGCTTCCCACTTCCACGCTTTCCAATTCCTGCACATAAGAACCCGTTACAATGCAGACCACCGTCAGCAAAAAGGCAATGATCAGCAACCATTTTTGCTGTCTGCGCCGTTTAGCGGTTTCTCCTGAACTTCTTGCCATCTGCCTCACTCCGCTTCTTATTCTCGAACTTCTCATATGCCAGTATGATCTTTTGCACCAGCGGGTGGCGCACAACGTCTTTATTAGTCAGCGTAATGATGCCGATGCCTTCGATGCCGCCCAATATCTTTGCCGCTTCGGTCAGTCCCGAACGCTTGCCTTCCGAAAGGTCGATCTGCGTCAGGTCGCCGGTGATCACTGCCTTAGACCCAAAACCGATACGCGTCAAAAACATCTTCATCTGTGCCGGCGTCGTATTTTGCGCCTCGTCCAGCACGATAAACGCATTATCCAGCGTACGTCCGCGCATATAGGCAAGCGGCGCCACTTCGATCAGTCCTTTTTCCATATTTTTCAGGAATGTTTCCGCCCCCATGATTTCATACAGCGCATCATACAGCGGTCGCAGGTACGGGTCCACCTTCTGCTGCAAATCCCCCGGCAAAAAGCCCAGTTTCTCGCCCGCCTCAATGGCAGGTCTGGTCAGAATGATTCTGCCTACTTCATTATTTTTAAATGCCGTGATCGCCTTTGCCATCGCCAGATACGTTTTTCCCGTACCGGCAGGGCCAATGCCAAATACCACGGTGTTCTTTTCGATCATATCCACATATTTTTTCTGTCCGAGCGTTTTGGGTTTTACCGCTCTGCCGCTGACAGTGATGCAGATGGTATCGTCATACATCTTTTCCACTGCCTTCATTTCTTCCTCCTCTGCCATAGAAAGCAGATAGGTCACCTTTTGTTCATTGATCTCCTCTTTTTTTAACGCAATGGCACTAAGCGATTCCAACACCTGTGCGGCTGTTTTCGCACCGCTTGCACTACCCGTCACCTTCACGCCTTCGCCGCGGTTGACGATTTTTACACCGCAAGCCTGCTCTATTTTTTTGATATTCGCATCAAATTGCCCGAATACCGCCAATATCACCTGATTAGGAATCTGTATCATCAGTTCCGTCTGTTCCATCTTCTGCATCTCTCCCATTGATTTCATATTTTACCCGTGTATCAATCCTGCGGATAAACGTTGCCTGTGCCGTTGCGGATATCCCATCAATATTGTCCACATAGTCAATGGAAATATCCATCAGACTGTCATGGACGCCCAAAGAATCCATCGCGGCTTCCCATAACAACGCTTCCGCTTCTGTTTTTGCTTCCTCCGCACTGCGGACAGCGTTTTGCAGCGTGATTGTTCTGCCCTGCAAAAAGCTGATGCCGATCGGCAGTGAAAAATCCCCGATGGAAAGATATTTTTTCCACTTCACATATTCTTCCGTCAAAGTGTTCTTCCCCGTACTGCCCAAATCTAGCTGCAGCGAACCGATCTGCAGACGGTAGAAAGTTTCTGTTTTCCCGTATTCCTTCTGTTCATACGCAAACGGCACCTGCACGGAAAAATCCTGCCACGTCTTGGCATAGACCGCGCCTTCCGCCGCCGTGTATTGCGTTTTCTGCTCCGTTTCGCCTTCAATCTGCATGGCAGCATCGATCAGCACATCGCCCGCCTTGACCACATCGCCTGCCTTGACTAACGGCGTGCCTCTTTGTGCTGTCACTTGTAAAATCAGACCATCCTGTGATGCGATGACCTGCTGCGGTTCTTCCTGCAAAACGGGCGGCGAGTCAATACGCTCCGCCACCTTTACCTCTGCCTGCGTTCCCTCAATCGCGACACTGACCCAAGCGGCTTGTTCAAATTGCAGCAGCAACCCGTCCTTCACCGCTTCGGCATCGATCTGTTTACGCAATGTACCGGGAGCAAGTCCCAATGAACTGCACCCTTCCAAAATCGCCTCTGTCGGTATAGTTTCGTTTCCTTCCACCCGTACCGTCCAGACAAAGCAGGAAAGCGCGTACCACCCCAACAGAAAACAGCAGGCGCCTGCCGTCAATGCCCAACGTCTGCGCAGTCTGCCGATTTTTTTCGGCATTCCCACGCTGCGCAGCACCTGTAAGCTGCAGCCTGTTTTTTCGGCACAGCGCCGCAGGATATCCAGTGTATGCGGGGCGGCGCAAAACTCCACCGCGCTGCCCTTACATACGACACAGCGCAGAAAAACGCCTTCCCTCGCCACCAGATTCAAAAATCGTTCCGTAGAAAAACCGTTCACTCTTATCATATCATATCCGCACAAATAATGCCATAATGCTGAAAACAAAATCCTCACCTCGATCACGTCAGAAATTCCATCGCGATGATATACCCGCCGATGGCAACACACTCCGCTGTCATACGCTGCAGGCAAAGCCCCCTGCCACGCACAGAAAGGATCCCCTCCGCCGTATTGATACGGATCTCCTCCTCATTGTATTCCAGCATTCCTTTATAATTTTCCACCGTCAGCTCTGTGCGCCCTGTCAGGCAGATCAGCGGCAGCCGAAGCACCACTTCCCGCGGCAGTTCCAGTGCTTCCGCCATTTTTTTCGCGATTTTCATAGCAAAGCGTCAGCTCCTTTTTTTGCGTATCCTCATTTCTTCAATTTATGCCGCAGCAAAGAAAAATATTTTTCCGTCTGCGGACAGTTTTCGGGCATCAAAAAAGGCGCCTTGGGTCATCACCCCAAAGACGCCTTGCTGCATCATGGATTTATCTGTACTTCTTCTTTCAGTTCCTGCACCAGTTCCGATACCAGTCGGAAAAAATCTTCTTTCGCCTGCGCTTCGCCAAAAGGCGCGTGCCCGCAGTTTTGCATCGTCCGCAGCTTAACGGAAATCCCCGCTTTCTGCATCGGCTCCAAAACGCCCTCGATCGGGTTCGGGTCAAACTCCCCGTGGATCACATACACAGGGCATTTGATGCGATACAGCGCCTTTTCAAAGACGCCTTCCTGCCGCAAACGACCTGCCTGCTCGCGCAGCGCCTGATGGATCTGTTGATCGGGAAAAATATCCTGATGTACGTTCTGATGCTCCCCATCGTGTACATCGGACGTTCTTGTGATCTGCTCCAGCTCCTGCATCAGTCTGTTTTTCTGCGCCTCGATCCGCTGCTTCGGCTCCGCAATGGTCCGCGCATAAGTTTCCTGTTCTTCTTTGTTCCAAGGCTCCTGCTGCCACCTGCCGACCAAATGCACATAGTTCTGTTCCAACGGCGGACAACCGACCAAAAACAGTGCCCTGACATCTTCCGGAAATTTCGCCGCGTATAATATCGACAGCATGGCACCCCAAGAATGCCCCAACAACATGATCTTTCCGTCGCAAAAGGCGCCCAGCTGCCCCCGCAGTTCCTTTAGCAATGCTTCTGCCGTATTTTTGCTTTGCAGCGGTTCTAAAATCCCCATTTCGTCAGACAAACGCTCCGCCACACAAGCCATAGACCCTATATCGTCCGGTCCCCCGTGCAACAACGCCATAGCGTAAGGCGCCGTGCCGTAAACTCTAACCATTTCTGTTTCTCCCTTTCTCTGCCTATCAGAAGACAAAACGAATCGTTCTCGTCTTCACCCCTTTTTACAGTTGTCCCTCTATTTTACTCATTCCATATCAAGCGGTCAATGGCACTTCCACCTGTTTTCTCTGCCCTGTTTGCAACACTTTTCCTTTTTTCTTCTATTTGTCTGACAACGCACTCTTTTTTTTGGTCACACTTCACATAATATCGGACTGTTTTTCGGGCATTTTTTTTGAAATGCCTTTTTCTTCCTCCGCGTATAAACGATATTCCCCTTCCTCTTGCATCGCAAAGCTTTTTTCCAATCAAAAAGGACTGCACAGCAAAAAACTGCCACAGTCCTTCCTCTTTTTTTGTTTTTTTAAGAAAGCAGCGCACGGTCGGTCGCAAATTCGCTTCCGCTTGCTTTTGTAAACTGCTCCAGCAGATGTTCTACCGTCAGTTTCTTCTTTTCCTCGCCGGAAATATCCAATATGATCCTGCCTTCATTCATCATAATCAGACGATTGCCGTAATGGATCGCGTCACGCATATTATGTGTGACCATCAATGCCGTCAAGCGGTTTTCCGCAATGATACGGTCGGAGATCTCCAATACCTTTGACGCCGTTTTCGGGTCAAGCGCCGCCGTGTGTTCGTCCAAAAGCAGAACTTTCGGCTTTTGCAATGTTGCCATCAGAAGCGTCAGTGCCTGTCTTTGTCCGCCGGAAAGCAGACCGACCTTTGCTTTTAAACGGTTTTCCAGCCCCAAGTCCAGTATTTTCAATAATTCCCGGTATTCTTCTCTTTCCTTTGCCGTAATGCCCCACTTTAAGCCGCGGAACTGTCCTCTGCGTTTTGCCAAGGCAAGGTTTTCTTCCAGTTCCATATCCGCAGCGGTTCCCATCATCGGGTCCTGGAACACACGCCCCAGATACTGTGCGCGCTTATGCTGTGCTAACTTTGTAATATCGATCCCATCGACCAAGATCTGCCCTTGGTCGATAGGCCAAACACCCGCAATGGCATTGAGCATCGTAGATTTTCCGGCGCCGTTGCCGCCGATCACCGTCACAAAATCGCCTTCCTGCAAAGTCAGGTCAATGCCCTTGAGCGCACGGCGTTCGTTGATGGTATTAGGATTGAATGTCTTTTGTACCTGTTTTAACTCAAGCATGTTCTTCCCCTCCTTTTACCATCGGTTTTACTTTTTTCTGTCCCTTTGTTTCTTTGATATAGGGCACAGCCAAAAACAGTGCAACGATCAGCGCACTGATCAGTTTCATATCTGTGGATTCCATACCCAGCTGCAATACCAACGCGATGACGCAGAAATACAAGATCGCACCGATCACGACACCCACCAGTCGCAGGGAGAAATTGCGGAAGATCTTGCCGAATAATACGCCGCCGATGATCACGGCAGCCAGACCGATAACGATCGCGCCACGGCCCATATTCACGTCCGCATTGCCCTGATACTGCGCAAGCAAACCGCCTGCCAGACCGACCAAACCGTTGGAGATCATCAATCCCAGCACTTTCTTTGCATTGGTATCGATGCCCTGTGCCTTTGCCATCTGTTCGTTATTACCTGTTGCACGGATCGCGCGGCCGATCTCAGTGCCAAAGAACCAGTACAGCACCGCGATCACGACCAGACAGAAGATCGCTCCGATTAAAATTGCCTGCGGAATATAACGTACACTCAGTGTCAGATCAAACTTGTCCACGCTGATCGCCTGGTTGGATTTTCCCATGATACGCATATTGACAGAATACAGTCCAAGCTGTGTCAAAATACCGGAAAGGATCGCAGGGATCCCCATTGCGGTATGGAAAATACCGGTCACAAAGCCTGCTGCCATACCTGCGATGGTTGCGCAGAAAAGTGCAAGCGGCGCAGGGTAACCCGCCAACATCATCATGACCGTTACCGCACCGCCGGTACAGATGCTGCCGTCCACGGACAAGTCCGCGTAATCCAATAACTTATATGTGATGTAAACACCGATCGCCACGATGCCCCAGATCAAGCCCTGTGCGACAGAACCGGGCAGCGCGCGTGCAAATGCCAAAATATCCATGTAGGATTCCTCCTAAAAATAAACTTTTTAATAGACGCCAAAAAAGAAGCAGACGGCGGAGCATCTTTATAAACTCCGCCTCTGTTTCTTTTCCCAAAAATCACATCTAATCGAAATCATATGATCTCGAAATCGATCCTATGATGTTCTTCTCTCATTACTCCTCGATCGGCACAATACCCTCAGGCATTGTGATACCCAGTGTTTCTGCTGCTTCTACATTGTATTTTGCCACAATGTTCTCAGAAACATACTCGATCGGCATAGTTGCAGGGTCTGCACCGTTGACAAGGATCTCATATGCCATCTCGCCTGCTTTGTAACCCATATCGTAGTAGCTGATACTCAATGTAGCCAGACCACCGTTTCTGCACATGTTTTCTTCACCGCAGATAACGGGAATACCTGCCGGCAGTGCAACATTCTTTACGATTTCCATGTTATTGGCGATCGTATTGTCTGTCGGGATATAGATGCAGTCACAAGAGCTGATCGCGTTGGTGATTACAGACTGGATCTCGTTGGAATCCGCTGCTGTAAATTCTTCCCAAGCGACACCCGCTTCGTCCAGGTACTGCTGTGCCAGTTCGGACTGGAATACGGAGTTAGGCTCTGCGCTGCAGTAGAAAATGCCGACTTTTTCCACATCGGGGCAAATTTCTAACAGCAAAGCGATCTGCTGATCTACAGGAGCCAAGTCGGAAGCACCTGTTACATTGGTGCCGGGTGCATCGTTGCTTTCTACTACACCTGCTGTGATATAGTCTGTAATGGAAGTGCCGACGATCGGGATATCACCGGTGGAAGCGGCAGCCGCCTGCAATGCGGTGGTCGCGTTCGCCATGATCAGATCCACACCGTCTGTCACAAATTTTGTCGTAATGGTGGTGCAGTTTGCCTGTTCGCCCTGTGCGTTCTGGTAGTCAAATTCTACACCGTCTTCTCCCAGTTTCTCGATCAAGGCAGCCTCAAAGCCTTCTGTTGCGGCATCCAGTGCATCATGCTCCATCTGCTGAATGATACCGACTTTATAAACATCACCTGTTGTTTCGCCGCCTTCTGTCGCGGAATCGTCCTGCGCATCAGAGGAGCTGCCGCAGCCTGCTGCCGCTACAGCCAAAACAGCGGTCATTGCCAAAGCTGCCGCTTTTGTAAACCAATTTTTCTTCATCATACACACTCTCCTTTGTTTCACTGCGAGCTAAAAAAACGCTTTCGCACTGCTTCGCAGTTATGCTTTACATTGATAAAGTTTATTATAGCACGCATCTTTGAAATGTCAACGAAAAAATTTACTGTGATTTTATTTTTTTAAGCGTGACTCCCTTTTGGAAAACAAGACATAAAAAAACTGCTGACAAGCCTTGTCAGCAGTTTTGTTTTTTACTTCGCGCCAAGCAGTTTCTTTACGATACCGCCTACGACTTTATTGTCCGCACGTCCTTTGACCTGAGGAGTTACCAAACCCATCACTTTTCCCATATCTTTGATCGTGGAAGCACCGGTCTGGCTGATTGCCTTTTGGACGATCTCTTCGATTTCATTCTCGCTCAACTGTTCTGGAAGGTAGCTTAACAAAATTTCGATCTCCCGTTCCAACTTGGCAATCAAATCAGCTCTGCCGCTTTTTTCAAAGTCCGGCAAAGAATCTCTCCGCTGTTTCAGTTGTTTGGAGATCACCTCCATAACAGCCTCATCATCCAGCTCGATTTTATTGTCTTTTTCGACTTGCAGGACGCCGGAACGAATCAACTGGATCGTATCCTTGCGGACTGCGTCCTTTTCTTTCATTGCAGCCTTCAAATCTGCAAACAGTTTGTCTTTTAATGACATGTCCATCCACTCTTTTCACTGCGAACATTATCTGAATTTACGTTTTCTTGCAGCTTCGGATTTCTTTTTGCGTTTTACGCTGGGTTTGTCATAATGCTCTCTTTTGCGTACTTCGCCCATGATACCATCTCTGGCACAAGTTCTTTTAAAACGGCGCAGCGCGCTGTCTAAGGATTCATTTTCTTTTACCTTAACCTCCGACATGAATTTCCCTCCCTCCAGATGCGAGATTCGCTTGTTGCTTCATGGCGGGAAAAGAATTCTGCGTAAACCTTCCTACCATACATCATTGAATTATACACAAAAATCCAGCGCGCGTCAACCAAAAGAAGTTTTTTTCACGGAAGAAATATTTACGGTTCTTTCTTTTTGCGCATTTGAAAGATGCAAACCCATCTTCTCCACTGTCATTTTAAAGGATTCCCGTCGGATCCGCCGCTTCTTTTTGCAGCACGATCATGCCCAGCGGCGGCAAGCGCAGCTGCACGCTGTTTTCACAGCGGTTTGCCGGTACAGCTTCGCTTTGGCGGATTTTGGTATTGACTACACCACTGCCGCCAAAGGCTAACGCATCGCTGTTGAAGATCTCGCGCCAAGCGCCTGCCTGCGGCACGCCGATTCGGCAGCATTCTGATACATTTGGCGTAAAATTACAGATAAACACCAGCGTTTCCTCCTCATTTTGCCGGCTAAAGACAAACAGGGAGTGATCTCTGTCATCACATTCGATCCAACTGAAACCTTCCGGCATACAGTCGGTTTCCCAAAGGCAAGGGTGTGCCAAATACAGCGCATTCAGCGCCCGCACATACCCCTGCATCTGCTGATGGTCACGGTATTGCAGCAAATGCCAGTCTAAGCTTCTGCTTTCGCTCCATTCCTGAAACTGCGCAAATTCCCCGCCCATAAACAGCAGTTTTTTGCCGGGGTGCGCGTACATAAAACCGTATCCCAGACGCAGCGTCGCGTATTTTTGCCAAAGATCACCGCTCATTTTGCCGATCATCGCGCTTTTTTCATGCACTACCTCATCATGACTGAGCGCCAGTACATAATTTTCCGAATACGCGTATGCCATGCTGAATGTGACCAGATCATTGTGATACTTGCGGTAAATGGGATCTTTGCCCAGATATTTCAGAAAGTCATTCATCCAGCCCATGTTCCATTTGAACGTAAAGCCAAGACCGCCCTGATCGGCACCTTTGGTCACTCTGGGCCAAGCGGTGGACTCCTCGGCGATCATCACTGTGCCGTCCTGTCTGCCGGAGATCACGGAGTTCATATGCTTCAAAAATTCCACGGCATCTAAATTTTCTCTGCCGCCATATACATTCGGCAGCCATTGACCTTCTTCCTTGCAGAAATCCAGATACAGCATTGCCGCCACCGCGTCCACCCGCAATCCGTCCGCATGGTATTTTTCCAACCAGAACAATGCGTTTGCAAGCAGGAAATTGCTGACTTCCTTTCTGCCGAAATTAAAAATATACGTCCCCCACTGCGGGTGCTCCCCGCGTCTGGGATCCTCATGCTCATACAATGCCGTACCGTCAAATCTGCCCAGTCCAAAGCCGTCTTTCGGAAAATGCGCAGGCACACAGTCCAAAATCACACCGATATTTTCTTTGTGGCAGGCATCGATGAACTGCTGCAACTGCTGCGGTGTACCGTAACGCCCCGTCGGTGCGTAGTATCCCGTCACCTGATAGCCCCAGCTTTGATCCAAAGGGTGCTCCATAACAGGCAAAAGCTCCACATGGGTGTATCCCATTTCTTTGACATACGGGATCAGCTGCTCGGCAAGCTCCGTATAAGTCAAAGGACGATTTTCCTCCTCCACCACGCGCCGCCAAGAGCCGATATGCACTTCGTAAATATTCATCGGACTGCGGTAAGGGTCGGTCTGTTTTCTTTTTTTCAGCCATTTTTTATCTTTCCAACGGTATTTTGTCACATCTGTGACCACAGATGCGGTATCCGGTCTAAGCTCGGCCTGAAAGGCATAGGGGTCTGCCTTATCTACTGCCTCGCCGTAAGCGTTCAGGATATGGAATTTATACGGATCCCCTGCCATAACCCGCGGAATGAATATCTCCCAAATCCCCGACTCACCCAAACAGCGCATCGGGTGGCGCAGTATATTCCAGTTGTTAAAAGAGCCGATCACGCTGACCGCCTGTGCATTCGGTGCCCAAAGCGAGAAAGCCGTTCCCTTGACGCCGTCTATCGTCATCGGGTGCGCGCCCAGTTTTTCGTAAATATTGTAATGCGTACCGTTGCCGAACAGGTATCTGTCATATTCCGATACCGTCGGCGCAAATGCGTACGCGTCATAGCTTGTCCACATATGCCCCTGCTCGTCTTTGTGCCGCAGCAGATACGCAAACCATGCTTCACGCTCGATATATACTTCGAATAATCCCGCTTCGTGGATTTTTTCCATGGGATATTTTTGTTTTCTCTGTGCCGCATCGACTACCGTGATCTGCTTTGCATTCGGTACAAACGCCCGCACTACCACCATGGGCTTACCGTCTTTTTGCGTTTCATGCATACCTAAAACATGATGCGGTTCCCTGTGCCTTCCCGCAATGATCTGAAACATTTCTTGCATTTGTGTCGTGCCCATCGGTATCTCTCCTTTCGCTTGCTTTTTTAGTATTATACCGCAAAAAACGCTTCGTTTCCAGAGCGACTGTGCGGCGGAAACATTTTCTTTCTTCCAACTTTTGACAAAGAATTGACACGCAGCCTAACAGATGTTATAGTGAGAGAATCTATTACTTGATTACTTTATATAAATTTATTTAATATAAATACATTTTTATATTTATCTTTTGCATTGATTTCTGAAAAAAGAAAGGAGAATCAGCCTATGTTTCCATGGATCCCGTTTCTTTCCTACATCGTAGCGGCAACGGCAACCCCCGGTCCCAACAATGTCATGAGTATGTCCAACGGCAACCGCTTCGGCTTTCGTAAAGGTCTGCCCTTTAACTTCGGCATTCTAACCGGTTGGTGTCTGATCTCTTTGCTATGCACGGCATTTTGCAGTGTGCTTGCCGTCTATATTCCGATGATTAAAATTCCGATGCTTTGCATCGGCGCTGCATATATGCTTTACCTTGCGATCAAACTGCTGCGCAGCAACGGAGAAATTCAGGACGCCGCTTCCAGCCATGGCTATATCGCAGGACTTTTGCTGCAGTTTGTCAACCCGAAGCTTTACATCTGCATCATCGTTGCCATCGAAGGCTATATGCTTCCCTACTATGCGGGAGAACCTATTCCGCTGATTCTGCTTGCTCTGCTGATGGGTATGATCGGCGGCGGCTTTACCTTCTGCTGGTCCGCCTTCGGCTCCATTTTCAGACGTATTTTCGCAAAGCACGCGCGTATCATCAACACGATCATGGCATTGCTGTTGATTTACTGCGCTGTATCCTTATTTATTTAAACCAAACCATAATTTTGCAAAAAGAAACCTCTCTTTTCCGTAAAAATTCGGAAAAAAGAGGTTTTTTATTACCTTTTTTACATTCCCGCAATATCCAGATCGCAAACCAATACACTGGGCGAACCGATGCCGCTTTTTCGAAAATGCAGGTCAATTCCCACTGCCATGATTTTTTGCAGCAGTTCATAAAAATTCCCCGCTATCGTGATCTGCTCCACCGGGTGTACCTTTTCGCCGTAAGAGATCAAATACCCCTGCGCGGAAAGCGAAAAGTCGCCGGAAACCGCGTTAGTGCCCGCATGCAGCCCCGTCACGTCCGTAATATACAATCCATAAGTCAATGCGCCCAAAAGCTGTTCCAGTTCCAGAATGCCTTTTTCCAGATAAAAATTCGTGCAGGCAGTCTTTACCGGCGCCTTCAATCCCGCGCGAAAACCATTTCCCGTAGAAAGCACGCCTTCTTTCGCCGCAGAAAGCCTGTGGTAGAGTAATGTACGAAGCACACCGTTTTCCACCACCGTTTTATTGCGGCAGGCAGTTCCCTCACTGTCAAAAGGCACCGAAGCAAAGCCGTTTTCCAACAGCGCATCGTCCCGCAGACAGACACAATCCGCCGCGATCTTCTCTCCCGTTTTGCCGCCCAAAAGCGAAAAGCCTTTCTGTGCGTTTTCCGCAAAGAAAACACCGCAAAACGCCTGTAACAGTGCAGCCATCACCTCCGCGTCCAGTACCACCTCATAGCTGCCGCTGGGAACACTTTGCGCTCCCAGTAACGAAGCGGCACGTCTGGCAGCTTCCTGTCCTGTCGCGACAGGGTCAAATTCGTTCCAGTTGTTGCCTGCCCAAAACATATCTCCCGTTTTGATCTCCTGCCCGTCTTTTGCGATCGCGCAGACGTAAGCGTCCACCCCGTTTTTGCGATAAGAAAGCGCAAGCCCGCGGCTGTTGGAAAGCGCCACCTCTGTTTCGTGCGTACGCAGCACACAGTAGTCGATCGCCGCAACATTTTCCTCGTCCAATGCCGCAGCTTCCATGCGTTTTGCCGCCTCGACCCTTTCCGCCGCCGAAAGCGCATTCAGATGCGTGTTATACCCCGCAAACTCGGGATAACTCTCCTCCGCGCCGTAAAAAAGCACCGTATCGTTCGGTTCTGTCAGTGCCGCATTCTCCGCAGCCTCCCGCAGCAGCGGCAAGATCGCCTCTTGGGTCAGCTCCTCCGTATAAGCGCTGCCTTCTCTGTCACAGATCCGTCCACGGAAAGCAATCCCCTGTCTGTTGCTGTTTTCATAGTGCGATATACTGCCTTCCAGCACCAGAACTTCGAATTCCTTCCCGCCCAGAAACAAAACTTCACTATCGGTAAAACCATATTCCTTTGCCTTGCGCAGCAGTTCTTGCTCGAAGAAAAGAATATCCATCTCTTATCCCCTCCTTCCGCCAACGGTCAATTCACTGACACGGATCATCGGCTGCCCCACATCAGTGGGAATAGAGCCGCTGATACTGCCGCACATTCCCTGCGCTCTGGCAGGGTTATTGCCCACCATATCGATCTTCATCAAAACCTCTGCGCCCTTACCGATCAGCGTCGCGCCTCTGACGGGGGTTGTGATCTTGCCGTTTCGGATCAAATACCCTTCCAAGACCGCAAAGTTAAACACTCCCGTAGCAGGGTCCACACTGCCGCCGCCCATTTGCTTAGCGTACAGACCGTACTCCGTCTGCGCAATGATCTCCTCGGGGCGGCTGTTGCCTGCCGCGATGTAGGTATTGCTCATACGGCTGCTGGGCGCGAAACGGTAGCTTTCTCTTCTGGCGGAGCCGGTAGAGGCAAGCCCCAGTTTTCTGCCGTTTAATTTATCGACCAGATACGTTTTCAGCACACCTTTTTCGATCAATACGTTTTTTCTGGTTGGTGTACCCTCATCGTCCATATTCGCCGAACCCCATGCGTTCGCGATAGTACCGTCATCAATGGCAGTCACTAAAGGCGAAGCGATCTGCTGCCCCAGTTTTCCCGCAAACACGGAAGCATTCCTTGCCACTGCCGCCGCTTCCAGCCCATGACCGCAGGCTTCGTGGAAAATCACACCGCCAAAGCCGTTGTCAATGACCACGGGCATTCTGCCTGCAGGGCAAAGCTGCGCCCCCAGCATGGTAACCGCCGTTTTTGCCGCGCGTTCGGCTTCTTCTTCCACATCGATCTTATCATACAGCTCAAATCCCACCGAACCGCCGGGTGCGGTATACCCGCTTTGCTTCTGACCGCCTTCAGATGCCACCGCTTCGATGGAAAAACGGCTTCTGACCCGTTTGTCCTCCGCCCATAAACCGTCTGTATTGACCACCAAAACCGACTGCTCCACATCGACAGCGGTACATCTGGTCTGCGTGATCAGATCGTGATAAGAAAACGCCGCCCGAGAAGCGCGCAGCAACAGTTCCGCTTTTATCTGCTTTGCCACTCCGCTGGGATAGCGTTGGATCGGATTGATATTCGGGCGTCTTCGATGGAAGAAATCCCCCATCTGCACGCCGCCGGCACCTCTTGCGGCTGCCGCGGCTTCTTTTGCCGTACGGATCAATCCTTCTTCCGAGGTATCATTGGTATAGCCATAGATCGCTTGGCTGCCGAAAAACAGGCGAATACCGGCACCATGCTCCACACCGCCGAAAGCCTGCTCCACCTTTCCGTTGACCACAGAGATCTGGCTGCGACCGGTATGTTCCAAAAAAATCTCGGCAAAGTCCGCGCCGCCGGATACCGCAGCATCCAGTACACGTTCCGCCGTTGTCTGCTTCAACATCGCACACCCCCACTCTTTATCCTTTGTATTGGATTCCAGCAAAAAATTCTGTAGACTTTTTTTCAGCCGTCAATTTTCCCCCTGCGCCGTTTTCCTCTCGCGGCTGCGATCCTGCAAATATTTATCCACCGCGCTCAGATAATCCAGCGTACCGTTTGACAGCTCCGTGATACGGTATCGTTCACAAAAAGCGCTGTAAGGGATCGATTTTCTTCCCCCTTGCGCCGCTTTCCTGCAATAATCGCAAAGCACTTCCAACGGCAGAAAAAAGTAAGTATCCCACACCGTAAAATGCACCAATAAAAAAGCGATGCCGCCCTGCGCCGCAAAATCCTCCATAAACTGTATCTGGTGCGGGTGGATATTTTGTAACGGCAGATGCTTTGCTCCTGTTTCTTTCGCATCAAAACAGATCGGAATGCCCTGTACCGCGCCGATGTAATCCACTGTGCTTTGCTTTTCGAAATATGCCCGTTTGATCGCGTGCGCAGCATGATCCACCTCGATGGGCGTAATCGGTGTCGGGATCTTTTGCAGCAACGCAAGCCCTTTGCGGCGGTACCAATCATTTGTGAAATTGATCGTTTCCTCCAAGGCACTGCCCCGAAGACCTCTGGAATTCCAATAAGACACCGTTCCGACTCCCTTTCGTGTGCATTCTGCCTTTTTTCAGGCAGATGCAGATGCATACTATTGAAACATTGTATCACACTTTTTTATCACGGAAAAGAGTTCCTTTCCCCCTTTTTACTCCATTTTTCTCGCGTTTTATCATTTCCCCTGCGCAGCGATATATTCCCCTAATGTCACAAAGCGTACCCCTGCCGCTTCGATCTGCGCCGCGCACTCTGCCAAAGCTTCCGCTGTGATACTCCCGCCTTCCGGTCCGACATGTCCGATCGCAACCGCGCCGCCGCATTCCAATGCCGTCTGCGCCGCCAAGCGAAGGTTTTCCTTCACTTTCTCCACATCGTCCGTACTGTCTAAAAACACATCTCTTTTTACACAGGTCACACCCTCTGCCGCGCAGCAGGCTTCCGCACACGTTTGTGCCGTAGTCATACTATCCAGAAAAAATAAATCGTAAGCCGCAAGCACCTTTGCCACCGCCGTCATATGTGTATCGCTCTGCACAACCGCAGAACCCATATGATTATTCATACCGACCGCCTGCGGCACCTGCGAAAGCGCCTCCAAAAGCACCGCTTCCGTTTGCGCTTCGTTCATAGATACGAAAATACCTTTTTCACCGACCCATTCCGCCTTGCCTGTCAAAGATTCCATCGGCATATGTAAAATCACTTCCTTCCCCGCCGCTGCGGCATCTGCCGCATCTTGCTGTGTGGATTTGTGAAACGGCATGACCGCCGCCGTAAAAGGGATCCTTAGCGCCAGCATTTCTTCCGTCCCTTCTGCATGGTATCCGAAATCATCGATCACCACCGCAAGCAGTGCCTCTTTGGGCTGCGCCGCTGTATAGACCGCATCTTGCCGCGCCGCCATTCGCCCTCCCAAAAAACAAATACCCAGTAAAATGCCATATCCCAAAATGCGTAGTTTCATATTCCGCCGCATACCAAACTCCCTCTTTTCTCTCTCTTTCTTCCGACAACAGGATATGGCGGAGTGCTTGCTTCTTATGCAAAAAAAGAGCAGTTTCCCCTTTGGAAGAAACTGCCCTTTGGCATATTTTCACGTTATTTTTTTATTGTAAAGATGTCGCGATCACTTCTTTTGCTTTCACAAGCGCTTCCGCGATCTTTGAAGCGTCCTTGCCGCCTGCCTGCGCCATATTGGGGCGACCGCCGCCGCCACCGCCGCAGACAGCCGCTGCCGCTTTGATGATATTGCCGGCGTGCGCGCCTTTTTTCACCGCATCATCGGTCGCCATTGCCATCAGGCTGACCTTGCCGTCTTTGCTGCCTGCCAAAACGATGATGCCGCTGCCCAGTTTCTCTTTCAGCTGATCGCCCAGTGTACGCATGCTGTTAGCGTCCATATCCTTCACCTCAGCCGCAAGCACATTCACGCCCGCGATCTGCTCTGTCTTTGAAAGCAGGGAGTCCACTGCGCCGCCGGAAAGTTTTGCTTTCAGCGCTTCCAGCTCTCTTGCCATCTCCTTTTGCTCGCTCAAAAGCTGCTCCAGACGTTTCAAGAGCTTATCCGGTGTGGCTTTGACCAGTTTGCAAGCTTCTTTGATCTCCGCTTCCTGTTTTCTGTAGTAACGCAGTGCTTCCGTACCCGTTACCGCTTCGATCCTGCGCACACCTGCCGCAATGCCGCTTTCGGAAATGATTTTGAAAGAGCCGACCTGTGCGGTATTTTTCAGATGCGCACCGCCGCACAACTCAATGCTGAAGCCGCCCATATCTACCACACGCACTCGTTCGCCGTATTTTTCGCCAAACAGTGCCATAGCGCCCATTTTTCTTGCTTCGTCCAGTGTGGTTTCGGAAGTGGTGATGTCATAGCTTGCAAAAACAGCATCGTTGACGATCTCCTCTACTTTCGCGATCTCCTCCTCTGTCAAAGCGGAAAAATGCGTAAAGTCAAAACGCAGTCTTTCTGCGTCCACACGGGAACCTGCCTGCTCTACATGACTGCCTAACACAGTTCTGAGCGCTTTTTGCAATAGATGTGTCGCGCTGTGGTTTCTGGAAATCGCCATACGCAGTTTGGTGTCGATGGCAGCCTTTACACTGTCGCCCAGGGCGATCTCGCCCTCTGTCACCTCACCGATATGCGCGATCTTGCCGCCGACCACTTTCACGCAGTCCTGTACCGCAACCTTGCCGCCTGCACATTCGATCACACCATGATCGCCCACCTGTCCGCCGCTTTCCGCATAAAACGGTGTGCTTTCCAAAAATACCGCCACGCGATCTCCTGCCACCGCTTTTGCCGCGATCTCATCATTGGCGATCAGTGCAACGATCTTTGTTTCGGTTTCTGTTTTATCATATCCGGCATATGCCGTAACCAGATCCACGGGAAGCTCGTTATACACATTGGCGTCCGCACCCATGAAGGTGGACTTGCCCCTTGCCGCGCGTCCCATTTCTTTCTGCTTTTTCATCTCCTCGGCAAAGCCTTCCTCATCTGCGGTAAATCCCGCTTCCTCTAAGATTTCCTTGGTCAGGTCCACAGGGAAGCCGTAAGTGTCATACAGACGGAATACTTTCTGTCCGTCCAGCACTTTGGTGCCTGCTTGCTGCATCTGTTCCATATCGTTTTTCAACAGCTCCATGCCTTTGTCAATGGTTTTATAGAAGCTGTTTTCTTCCACGGAAAGGATTTTAAAGATGGAATCCTGTTTTTCCACCAGTTCGGGATAAGCATCTCCGCTGCAAGCGATCACCGCTTTGGAGAGTTCCGCCATAAACTCGCCTTCGATACCAAGCAGCTTGCCGTGTCTTGCCGCACGGCGCAGCAAGCGGCGCAGCACATAGCCTCTGCCTTCGTTAGAGGGCAGAATACCGTCTGCCGTCATCATGGTCACGGAACGGATATGGTCTGTAATAACACGGACGGAAACGTCTGTCTTATCATGATTGCCATAGGATACCCCGGCTTTTTTGCAGACCGCGTCCCGAATGGAGCGAACCGTATCCACATCAAAAATGGAATCCACACCCTGCAAAATCGTTGCCATACGCTCCAGACCCATACCGGTATCCACGTTTTTCTGTGAAAGTTCGGTATAAGTGCCGTCCGGCTCCGCATTAAACTGCGTCAGCACCAGATTCCAGAATTCCATATAGCGGTCACAATCACAACCCACGCCGCAGGTCGGGCTGTTGCAGCCATACTCGGGACCTCTGTCGTAATAGATCTCCGTGCAGGGACCGCAGGGTCCTGTGCCGTGTTCCCAGAAGTTATCGGCTTTCCCCAGTTTTTTGATGCGATCTCTGGGCAGACCCACTACTTCATGCCAAATATCGCCGGACTCGTCATCGTCTTCGTAAATGGTGACATACAGCTTATCCTCGGGAATTTCCAATACCTTTGTCACAAATTCCCAAGACCATGGAATGATCTCATTTTTAAAGTAATCCCCGAAGGAAAAATCCCCCAGCATTTCGAAAAATGTACCGTGACGCGCGGTTTTTCCCACATTATCAATATCCCCCGTACGGATACATTTCTGGCAAGTGGTCACACGCTTTCTCGGCGGGATCTCCTGCCCTGTAAAATAAGGCTTTAACGGTGCCATACCGGAGTTGATCAACAGCAGGCTGTTGTCGTTATGAGGCACCAGAGAGAAGCTTTTCAGACGCAGATGGTCTTTGCTTTCAAAAAAAGACAAAAACGCTTCTCTGATCTCGTTTACCCCAAGATTTTTCATGCTTGTTTCCTCCTTATTATATAATCTTTACGTCGATTCTGTTTTGTTTCGGACAGCGTTTTTTCCATAAAAAAAGCCCCGAATTTACTGTTTTCTCAATAAATTCAGGGACGGGAAAAACTTCTTCTCGCGGTACCACCCTTGTTACGGCTTTTTAGGGACAAGCCGTCGCTCATTTTTTCCGATAACGCAGGGGCGCGCCGCAGCATACTTATGTTCCGCCGCGGAATGAGGCAAAATATCGTTTGCCCAAAAAAGACTGCTTCCGCCGCTCGTATCGGAAACCTCACACCGCCGCCGTGCCGCATGGCACAGGGTGTTTCCTCTCTGCATAGACCGTCTGCTGACGTACTCCTTCTTTTTATCATTGCTGTCTGTATTCGAATAGTTGTATTATAGTCAGCCTGCCCCGCTTTGTCAAGAAAAAAGGCGGCAAAAAAGCCGCCTCATCTCGCAAAAATCTCTTTATAACCGAAGCGATTTTAAAACCGCTCCCCCTCAAAAATCAATACGCTAATGTATGATTTTCTTCCATCATATGACAAAGTACATCTCGCATCCGTCTAAGACCCACATCTAACTTATCATCATCTACGGAAGCAAAACTCAAACGAACATAACCGCTGTCCGCGCCGTCTAACAAAAACCGACTGCCCGGTGTCAGCACCACATGTCGCTCCAACATACGGTTACAAAAAGCTTCCGCACCGATTCCGTCCGGCAGCTTCAGCCAAAGGCACACACCGCCTTGCGGTCTTTGAAAAGATACCAACCCCGCCAGATGCCGCTCTAAAAGACGCACCGCCTGCCGATACCGCTGGCTGCCGTAACAGCGCACCTCTTTGGCATGGTGCTCCCAGCCGTTTTCTTCCAGATATACCGCCATCGCCCGCTGCAAAAATCCGGAAGTGGAGATATCCGAAGTATATTTTGCCTGTGCGATACGCTCCCGCAGTTTTTTCGGCAATACCATCAAGCCCATACGCAGTCCCGGCATCAAAATTTTGGAAAAGCTCTTGATATAAATGACACGGTTACGAAAATCCAATGCTTTGAGCGGTACGATCTGCTCCGTACCGTACGCAAAGTCGTAAAAATTATCTTCTTCAATGATATAGGCGTCATATCTTTCCGCAAATTCCAAAATCCGCCGTTTTTTCTCCAAAGAATACGACACTCCCGTCGGCGTTTGAAAATACGCCATCAGGTAAATAAATTTCGGGTGGTAGAGCTTCAGCATATTTTCTAACATTACCAGATCCATGCCGTCTTCTTCCAAGCCGATCTCCACCGTTTTGGCGCCGCGCGACAAGAAAGCGCCTGCCGCGCCGTAAAATGTGGGTCTTTCGACCAAAACCACATCTCCAAAGCCGAGCATCGCTTTTGAAACCAGATCCACTCCCTGCTGTGCGCCGGAAATGATTTGAATATGTTCTGCATCTGTCTGAATGCCAAAAGACGACAGATAGGTCCGCAAGCACTCCCGCAAAGGGGCATACCCCAAACTGTCGGTATAGCGAAAAGCGGCGCCTTTTTCTTTTTCCAACACTTCCTGAAACGCGCGCTGGAACGCTTCCACCGGAAACAGTTCCGCAGGCAATGCCGTATCCACAAAATTGATGGCGTCCGCATAATCTTCCCCCTGCGCAAACTGCCGCATCTGACCGGCGCCGACCGGCAGAGGAATCTCCTCTAACGGCAGAGGCGATACATAAGTCCCGCTTCCCGCTCTGGCATAAACCAATTTCTTTTGTTCCAAATATTTATAAAACGAAACGATTGTGCCGTTATTCACACCGTAATGCTCCGCCAGCTTGCGAATCGGCGGCAGCTTCTCATTGGGCGCTAATATCCCTTCGTCTATCATTTTGGCAGCGCCCTCCGCCAACTGCAAATAAATCGGCTGCGCATCCTGCTTACAGATCGGTATGGAAAAAATGCCTTTCGGCACAACGCCGTCTTTTTTCTCGTGCCGCATCAGAACAGATCACGGTACAACAGTACCTTTTGATACAGCGGGTCCAGCTGACAGCCGCAGCCGCCGCATTCCTTCGCCGCTGCATGAATGCCTTTTTCCAATTCCTCCTGATTGCCGCGCTTGCCCTGCAGCCACTCATGCGCAGGTGTTGCAAGCGGTTCCCAACCGGTTGCCGCAAATCGTTCCATGATCTCTCTGAGTTCTTCTGTTCTGTCCACTGCTGTCCCCTCCGTTTCATATTGTCCGTTGTTTCTTATCTTACATTATATACTGCCTGCGGCAGAAAAAATATGCCTTTCTTTTGAAATCAAAACTCTTTTCTGCCCGCGGCACCCAAAATCTGCATTGCCTGACGATATTTCGCCACCGTTCTGCGGGAAATCCGTATTCCCTGCTGCTGCAGTGCTTCCGCCAACGCACGATCACTGAGCGGGTCTTTTTTATCTTCCTGCTCGATCATCTTGCGTAACTGCTGCTGGGTCTGCTTTGCCGAAACCGCTTCTTCCTCCCCGGAAGCCAGCGCTTTGGAAAAGAAGTACTGCAACGGGTACACCCCGCGGCAGCATTGCAGATATTTCCCGTTAATGGCTCTGCTGACGGTGGATTCGTGTACCTGTAACATCTCTGCCACATCTACCAGCCGCATGGGTCTTACCGCACCGTCTTTTTCCAAGAAAAAAGGCTGCTGCAGAGATACGATCACCTCAGCCGTGCGCAGCAATGTGTTTTCCCGGCTGTGTATGCACTGGATCAGCCACTGCGCCTGCCCTACTTTATGCTTGATGTAGTCCTTCGCTTCTTCCTGCGCATCTGATTTCAGCAGTCCCAGATAATACGGGCTGACAAACAGCTGCGGAATATAACCGCTGTTTAACGAAACATTCAGCTCGCCGTTCCGTTTTTCCACCAGAATATCCGGCAAAATATATCCCGTGTCTGCACTTTCATCAAATCCGCTTCCCGGTTTCGGGCTGCAGGTCTTGATTTCCTGAAATGCCTCTGCGGCTTCGCATAATTTCACATGCAGCTGCTTTGCCACTGCCTGCAAACGGTTTTTCCCAAGTTCTTCCAGATATTCCTCCGCCATACGAATCGCAAGCGCACTGGCACCTTTCGCGCGAAGCTGGATCAGCAAACACTCCTTTAAATTCCGCGCACCGACACCCACAGGCTCCAATGTTTGAAATCTCTCCAATATGCGTTCCATTTCCGCTTGGCTAAGATGATACTTTTCTTTCGCCGCCTCCAGATCCGCTTCTTCCAGGTAGCCGCCGGCGTCCGTACTTTCCGCTAAAAAGGAAAGCACCGACCGCTCCTTTTGTCCGCTTGGCAGCATATGGATCTGAAACAACAAAGATTCCCGCAGCGTACGCTTGGTTTTTTTCCCGTATTTCCAATCATCCGACTCGTTTTCTTTTTCGTGTTCTACCTTATAATATCCGCGGTTTTGCTCATCTGCAGCTTCCAGCCACTCCAACTTTTCGCGCAGCTTGTCATTTTTCTCCTGCGCAACCGGTTCCGCTTCTTTCCAGTCCAAAACCGGATTTTCCTCCATCCATTCTCTGACGCATTCGCTGAGCGTTGTGGTGTTCATCTGCAAAATTTCCACGGACTGCTGCATCCTTTGGGATAGTATCTGCTTTTGTGATAATTGTAATGAAAGTTCCACAAGCTCCACGCTCCTTTTGTATGCCTTGTCGGCAACCCCGGCCTTTTTCCCCCTTTGTTACTGCAAATATCATAACACAAAACCCTCTTTCAATCAAGATTGCTTCATTTTGCCCTGCATTTCGCTCCTATCCTTCTTTCCTTTCGTCAAATACAGCAAAAAACAAGCATAAATTCTGGTAACAAATTCACATTTACAATTTGCTCCAATGATAGTAAACTAACAATAAGCAATATGATTAGCATGCAAAATATCTGGAATGCAAATTGCTGGACTTTCTTTTTCGCATCGGTCAATAAGAACGATTGCTATTATTAAAATTATGTATTTTTTTCTGACAGACCTTGTCGTTGCCATGTGCCCGGGGTTTTGTTTTTATGAAAAAAGTTTTTTTGGGTTTTCTTGCGAAAAAGATTGTTTCGAGGCTGATTTTGTATTAGAATAATGCTGTTAGTCATGTGCTATGTTGTAAAGACGTAACACAATCTTTGTGCTTTGAAATATCCGGCAAAGCACACAAATCCATTTTAAACAGAGGGAGATCATATGCAAGCTTTAACATTCAAGCGCGGAGTTCACCCGCCGGATGGCAAAGCTCTCTCCGCAGAGCAGCCCATCAAGGTGATACTCCCCAAAGTAGACTCTGAGTTGTACTACCCCATGAGCCAGCACATCGGCGCTCCCTGCGAGCCGCTGGTAGCTGTCGGCGACCATGTCAAAGTAGGTCAGAAGATCGCGGCAAGTGGCGCGTTCATGTCTTCTCCTATTTTCGCAAGCGTTTCCGGCGAAGTTGTGGACATCAGACCCATGCTGGTACCCGGCGGTGCAACCGTAAAGGCGATCGTTGTGAAAAACGATGGCAAAATGGAGGAGATCGAAGGTCTGAATCAGGGCAGAGATTACACCACCATGACCAATGAAGAAATTCTGGACGCGATCAAAGAAGCAGGCGTTGTCGGTCTGGGTGGCGCAGGCTTCCCGACTCATGTCAAACTGAATCCGCCTAAGGATACCGTGATCGATCATATCCTGATCAACGCGGCAGAGTGCGAGCCTTACCTGACATGCGACTACCGTCTGATGTTAGAAGAACCCGAGCGTATCGTACGCGGTCTGCAGATCATGCTGAAACTGCACCCCAACGCAAAAGGCGTTATCGGCATCGAGATGAACAAGCCCAAAGCCATCGAAGCAATGACAAAGGCTTGCGAAGGTATCGACAACATCACAGTTCAGCCTTTGGTGACCAAATTCCCGCAGGGTTCTGAAAAACACCTGATTTATGCGATCACCAAAAGAGAAGTAAAATCCGGCGCGCTGCCCGCAAGTGCAGGCTGCATCGTTGACAACGTCGACACTGTCGTTGCCATCGAAAGAGCCATTGAAAAAGGCAGACCTTTGATGAGAAGAATCGTGACCGTTTCCGGTAAGGGTATCAAAAACCCCGGCAACTACAAGATCCGCATCGGTATGACACTGCGTGATCTGGTAGACGCGATCGGCGGTTTCAATGAGGAAAATCCTCCCGTGAAACTGATCGCCGGCGGTCCTATGATGGGTCCTACCCTTTATACACTGGACGTTGCATCCGTAAAGACCACATCCGGTCTGTTGTGCTTCACCAAAGAAGAAGCTTACATACCTGAGGAAAGAAACTGCATTCGCTGCGGTAAATGTGTAGACCACTGTCCGATGGGTCTGATGCCTTTTATGCTCAATCACTTGGCACTGAAGGGTGACGGCGAAGGCTTTGTAAAACACCACGGTCTGGATTGTATCGAATGCGGCAGCTGCTCTTACGAGTGCCCCGCAAAACGTCAGTTGGCACAGTCCATCCGTGCAACCAAGAAAATCGAAGCAGGCAAAAAGGCTGCAGCCGCTGCGGCAGCCAGAGCAAAAGCGGAAGCCGAAGCAAAAGCAAAGGCAGAAGCGGAAGCTGCCAAGAACTGAGAAGGGGGTAGAATCTAATGGGAAATTTCGTAGTATCCGGTACCCCTCACGTGCGTTCTAAGGAAAACATTCAGAGCATCATGCGTGACGTTGTCATTGCTTTGTTGCCTGCAACTGTGATGGGTATTGTTTATTTCGGCATTCCGGCTTTGACGCTGATTGTCGTTTCCATCGTATCTTGTATCTTTTTTGAATGGCTGTATCAGAAGCTCATGAAAAAACCGATCACTGTCAGCGACCTGAGCGCAGTGGTAACCGGTCTGCTTCTGGCAATGAACCTGCCTGCATCCGCACCTATCTGGCTGCCGATCGTTGGCGCAGCGTTCTCCATCATCATCGCAAAACAGCTTTTCGGCGGTTTGGGTCAGAACTTCATCAACCCCGCTTTGGCAGGTCGTGCATTCCTGTTGGCATCTTACCCTACAGAAATGACTTCCTGGACAGCTCCTGTGGGCTTCAGCGGTGCTGACGCAGTTTCTGTCGCAACACCTTTGGCTACACTGAAAACAGGCGTTATGCCCGATGCAACATTAACAGATGTTCTGCTCGGTACAAACATCGGCGGCTGTATCGGTGAAACCTGTGCAGTGGCTTTGATCATCGGCGGTATTTACCTGCTGTATAAACATGTCATCAGCTGGAGAATCCCCGTTGTTTACATCGCAACCGTATTCATTCTGATGGCTCTGATCGGCAGAGACGGTCTGAGAGCTCCTGTTTACGAACTGTTTGCAGGCGGTCTGATGTTGGGTGCATTCTTCATGGCAACAGACTATGCTTCCAGCCCCGTTACCGCAAAAGGTCAGATCATCTTCGCCATCGGCTGTGGTCTTTTGACCTCACTGATCCGTATTTTCGGCGGATACCCCGAGGGCGTATCTTACTCTATTTTGATCATGAACCTGTGCGTTCCTCTGATTGAGCGTTTCACCGAGCCTAAGATCTTCGGTGCATTACCCAAAACAAAGGAGGCGAAGAAGGCATGAACACAAAAGAGATCGTAAGACCCGCAGTCGTTCTGCTGATTATCACTGCTGTGGCAGCGATGCTTCTGGGTATCGTTTCCGAAGTGACGGCTGAGCCGATCCGCATTCAGAACGAAAAAACACTGGCTACTTCCATGCAGGCGGTTATGCCTGACGCAACCAGCTTTGAAGAACTGGAAATCGAACCGACCGGCACCATCACCGCCGCTTATAAAGCAGACAATGGCGGTTTTGTTCTCACAGTCGCACCAAAGGGCTTTTCCGGCGCGGTAAATACTATGGTCGGCATCACCGCTGACGGCACTATCACCGGCGTTCGTGTCACAGGACACTCCGAAACACCCGGTTTGGGCGCAAAAGCAACCGAAGAAGCTTTCTATTCTCAGTTTGACGGTCAGAGCGGCAGCGTAGCTGTTTCTAAAGACGGCGGTCAGATTCAGGCGATTACCAGTGCAACCATCACTTCCAGAGCCGTATGTAACGGCGTACAGGAAGCGCTTGATTGGGTTGCAGCGAACGGAGGTGCTTACTGATGAGTAATCCCATCAAAGTTATTAAAAATGGTATTATTGATGAAAACCCCACCTTCGTGCAGGTAATCGGTATGTGTCCCACACTGGCAGTTACCAGCTCCGCCATCAACGGCATCGGCATGGGGCTTTCCACAGCGGCAGTTTTGATCTGCGCAAACTTGTTCATCTCTCTTTTGAGAAAGATCATTCCCGATAAAGTCAGAATTCCTTGCTTTATCGTTGTTATCGCAACATTCGTAACCATCGTTGAATTCTTGCTGAAGGCATATCTGCCGGCATTGAACGCATCTTTGGGTCTTTATATCCCTCTGATCGTTGTAAACTGTATCATTCTGGGCAGAGCGGAAGCATTTGCTTCCAAAAACGGTCCGATCGACTCCATCTGTGATGGTATCGGTAACGGTCTGGGCTTCACCATTGCTCTGGCATGTATTGGTCTGGTGCGTGAATTCATCGGTTCCGGCACACTGTTCAACATCACAGTGCTGCCCGAAGCATTCCCCAGAACACTGCTGTTTATCATGGCTCCCGGCGCGTTCTTCACACTGGGCTGCATGATGGCTGCTCTGAATCACTTCAGAAATAAGAAAAAAGCGTAAAGGAGGGGTAGAGAATGTATTTGATTTTATTATTGCTGGCAGGCGTATTTGTTAACAACTACGTATTATCCCAGTTCTTAGGTATCTGCCCTTTCCTCGGTGTTTCCAAAAAGGTAGACACCGCAGCAGGCATGGGCGCAGCGGTTATCTTCGTTATTGTTTTGGCGTGTGCCGCTTCCTGGTTGGTTTACAACTTGATCTTGCTTCCGTTGAACATGACATACCTCTACAACATTGCCTTCATTCTGGTAATCGCATCTTTGGTGCAGTTTGTAGAGATGTTCCTGAAAAAATCCGTACCTTCTTTGTATCAGGCGCTGGGTGTATTCCTGCCCCTGATTACAACAAACTGTGCGGTACTTGGTGTTGCCGTTGTAAATATGCAGAATGAATACGACCTGATTACCTCCATTGTAAATGGTGTGGGCGGTGCTGCAGGTTTCGCTTTGGCGATTATTCTGTTCGCAGGTATCCGTGAGCGTATCGAAGATAACGATACACCCAAGGCTTTCGACGGTTTCCCTATGGCGCTTGTAACAGCAGGTCTGATGTCCATCGCTTTCCTGGGCTTCAGCGGCTTGATCAGTCTTTAATCAAGGAGTGTGACAAAAATGGACATTATGAATATCATCTATCCGATGCTGGGCATCGGTGGCCTTGGTGTTGTTTTTGGAGCAGGCCTTGGCATTGCCGGCGAGGTATTCAAAGTAGAAGAAGACCCGAAGATCGGCGAAATTTTGGAAGTACTGCCCGGTGCTAACTGCGGTGGCTGCGGTTACCCCGGCTGCGCAGGCTGTGCGGCTGCCATTGCAGCAGGTTCCGCACCTGTTAACGCTTGCCCTGTCGGTGGTGCAAGCGCAGCAGAAAAGATCGGTGCCATCATGGGTGTAGAAGCATCCGCTACTGAACCTATGGCAGCATTCGTTAAATGCGGCGGTACTTGTGAAAAAGCAAAAAGCAAATATGATTATTTCGGCATCGACGACTGCGTGATGGCAATGCAGCTTGCAGGTGCTGGCTCCAAGAGCTGTTCTTACGGCTGTTTGGGTCTGGGCAGCTGCAAAAAAGCCTGCGCATTCGGCGCGATCGAAATCATTGACGGCATTGCGGTAGTAGATAAAGAAAAATGTGTAGCTTGCGGTAAATGCGTATCCGCTTGCCCGAAACACATCATCGAACTGCTGCCCGCAAAGAAGAAAGTCAAAGTACAGTGCGCTTCCAAGGATATCGGCAAAAACGTGATCCCGAACTGTACCGTTGGCTGTATCGCATGTAAGATCTGCGAAAAGAATTGTCCTTTCGATGCGATCCATGTCATCGATAACCTTGCAGTCATCGATTATGACAAGTGCAAAAACTGCGGTATCTGTGCAAACAAATGCCCGAAGGGTGTTATCACAGGTAAGCGCGTAGAAGCACCGAAAGCAGAGGCTGCTCCTGCAGCTCCCAAAGCAGAGGCTGCTCCCGCGGCTCCCGCAGCAGAGGCTGCTCCCAAAGCAGAAGCTGCACCGGAAGCACCGAAAACAGAGGCTTGATTTTTTCGCATCTGCAAATAAAATCCGGTATCTGCAAAGACTGTCGGCAAATGTCGGCAGTCTTTTTTTAATTTTTTTCGGGACTGTTCTCTTTTTTTTATTTTTTCGCGGTATACATGACAACCGTTTGCCCTCACCGCTTTTTTCTGTTTTTTTTGCCGCATCTTCCGTTTTCTCATTTTTCCGCCTGCAGCATTAGATTTTTTTAACAATCCTATTTTCCCTATACACGGAAACAAAAATCCAGTATAATTGTTTCAAATTTATGTCACCTTACGGAGGTTTTACCTTATGGATATTTGGGAAGCAATGCAGCGCAGGCATTCCGTACGGCGGTACACGTCTGCCCCCATCGACACGGAAACTTTGACCAAACTGACCGATCTTATCTTGCTTTGCCGGGAAAAAAGCGGTCTGGATATTCGTCTTTTTGTCGACGAACCGAAAGCTTTTTCCGGAAAATTGGCACATTACGGCTCGTTTCACCAAGTTCGAAATTACATCACGCTGGGTGCGGAAAAATCCGCGGCAAATGATGAAAAAATAGGCTTTTTCGGCGAAAAAATCGTGCTTGCCGCAACTACTTACGGTCTGCAAAGCTGTTGGGTCGGCTTGACCTACAGCAAAAAAAAGATCCCCTGCCATTTCCCGGACGACATCAGCGTTCGCTGCGTGATCGCGCTGGGTCACGGCGAAACACTGGGAAGCCCTCGCTCCACCAAGTCCATCGAAGCCCTTTCCGCCACGGAAGTTCCGATGCCGGAATGGTTCCGCCGCGGTATGCAGGCAGTTCAGCTCGCCCCTACCGCCATCAATCAACAGCGTTTTCGCTTTACGCTGCGGGAAGGCTCTGTTGTCAGCGCAAAAGCACTGCCCGGCTTCTTTTCCAAGGTAGATCTGGGTATCGCGAAATACCATTTTCTGCTCGGAGCAGGCAAAGGCAACTTTATCTGGGAGAGAAACGATTTTCCCGAAGAATAGGAGGTTTTTGATATGACGAACCTGACAGCATTTATTTCCTTGCTGAGCGGCACATTTGATAACCGCGCGCAGTGGGAAGAAAAAAAGCAGCAAGGCGAAAGCGATTTTGTTTTCGCGAAACATGTGAATACCGTCTGCAACCATAAAATTCAGGATCTGCCAACAGATTTTTACGGCATCTTCCTGTTGGAAGAAAGCTACTATACCACACAAGGAAAAACCAACCCTTCCCATCATCTGTTTTTATTTACCGAAACAGAGGACGGCATTCTTCTGACTTCCTATGAGATCCCGGACGGCTATCAAAAAACGTCTTTCACTTATGAAAATTTGGGCGAGCTTTCTTATCACGCCCTCAGTCCGTCCCCGAAATTTACACCCGCCCTATACCGCAAAACCAAAAATGGCTGGGAAGGCGGCAGCGTCAGTCAATTTTCTCCCGTGATGCGTTTTACGCTTTGGGAACGCTTCAGCGCGGAATGTTTGGAAGTTTCCGAAGTCATCGAAATCAACGGCAAGCGTGTCTTTGGGTTTGATGAACCCATTCTTTACCGCCGCTGTGAAAACTGAATCCCCTCTTTTCTTTCTGTGGCTTTACCTGCGCATCGAATTATGATATACTTTTTTTGGCAAAGATACTTCACAGGGAGGTCAAGTAATGAAAGGACGTACGCAAAATATCTGGATCTTGGTTTTGCTGATGCTGGCAGGCGTTGTGCTGGGCGGCTTTATCGGCGATGCACTGCAGAAAATCCCGGCTTTAAGCTGGCTTGGCTATGGCAGTAACTTCGGTTTGACATCTCCGCTTGTTTTGGATCTGGGAATTCTCACATTGCAGTTCGCCCTGACGATCCGCTTTACCATTGCCGGTATCTTGGGCATTATTCTCGCATTTTTTATTTACCGCAAACTATAGTTGCCTGCCGCTTCTTTTATGCAGAAGCGGTTTTTGTTTTTTTTCGTACAATTTGTCGTTTTGCGCCGTATTCCGTCCGCTTTTTTCCGCATTCCCCCTGTGGTTTTTTATTGAAAATATCCTAAAAAAGATGTATGATAAAATATACGGAAAAAATTTGGAAGAACATGAAATATCGTGAGCCTTCCTCACGTTTTCACATATGGAAAGGAGTTTAGTTTCATTATGTTTTCAAAAGATATGGGTATCGATCTGGGTACCGCAAATACACTGGTTTATATGCGTGAAAAAGGAATTGTAGTCAATGAGCCTTCCGTAGTTGCCATCAATACACAGACCCGCGAAGTTTTAGCCGTTGGCAACGAGGCAAAAGATATGATCGGACGTACCCCCGGCAATATTGTTGCGATCCGCCCCAGATCG
>CALWRB010000030.1 GCA_944383855.1 uncultured Lachnospiraceae bacterium | reverse complement strand
CCATAGGCAGGAATGTTCTGTCGTTTACGATTTCAGGAGCAGTTGTCATAGCCATTTCAATGCCGTTTACTTTCATGATCTGGCTGCCGATTACCATGGAGATCCATGTATCAGCATAGTTGATGATGACAGTCTTGCTTGCGCCGATCCAAACGATCTGGTCATCGTTTACACCCAGAGCAACTGCAACAGCTCTCAGAGGAACCATTGTTCTGCTGTCTGCGTTGATGTAAGCGGGTACATCCAGAGCGGTAGCTGTGCCGTTTACAACGATCTGGTTAGCGCCGATTGTGATCTGTACGCGGTTTGTGAAGGAAGACTGTGCTGTTGTGGTTCCGGCTGCTACGATGTCCATGAAGGTATCAGCGGAAGAGATGTATTTTACAACACTCATATCTTCGGAAGCCAATACATCGTCGATATCGTGGCTTCCAGCACCATCGTCAGCAACATAGAAGTCTAAGGTGTCGAAGTCGAAACCGTCATAATTTACACGCAGTTTGTATTCGCCCAAGCTCATAGTAGCTTCGATAATTGCTGTGATGTCGCTCATTGTGATCTCACCGGGTGTTTCGTCACTGATGCTATCGATCACAACTTTGTCTCCTCTGTCTGCTCCAGCAGATCTTACTTTGATGTCCAGATCGCTGTCAGCGCTGTTGGAAACAGCATCAAATTCGATGTACATTGCATTGTTGATCTTTGTATCGAAAGTGAATGTCAGTTCACCGTCTTTATCCCACAGGTCAGCTTCTGTTTCTTTGATCACTACTGTACCGGGGATATCGATTGTCTTGTAACCGCTTTCTACTTTCGTTGTAGTAGATGTTACAGCATACAGAGGATTTACTTCTGCGATGACTACAGAGTATTCATCATCAAATGCTGTGCCGCCGAATGTAACTTCTACATCACCTGCGAAGTCAGCTTTTGTTACGAATTCGATTGTGAAGAGCAGTTCTTCTACATCGTTGTTTTCGATATCATTTTCAAATGCACCGGAAGCGAATGTGATCATGTTATCTTCTACATCATATTTTGTAGCATCGATTCTCAGATCCTGTTCGTCCTGGTCTTCTACAGTAACGTCTGTTACATAAACACCTTCAGGCAGTGTCAGTTCGATCTTCTTGTTTGCGGAGAAGTCAACGCCGTCAACGCCGTCTACTCTAACCTGCAGACCTTCCCAAGCTTCGTCGTCATCTGTCATACCTGCCCAAGCCTGAACCATATCTTCGTCTTCGTCAGCAATAGTAACGGAGATACCTTCGTTGTCTACTACTTTCAGAACTGCAACGTTGGATACTTTGAAACTTTCGTTTGCGCTGTCGTCAACATATTCAAATGTGATTTTAGCGGTAGCACCTGCACCCATATCCTCGTCAGCTTTGATCTGGATCGCATCTTTCGGAATTGTGATCTTTGTAGCAGCTTCAGACTGTTTTACTTTCAGTGTCAGAACTGTATTGCCATCTCTGAAGTCACCAGCTGTAACTTCCTGCAGACCAAAAACACGATTCGGTGCAGACATATTGGTAATTGTTGCAGCTGTATCAAATACAAAGTCATTCTTCAGTGTCAGAACGATAGTGTCACTGCTATCCAAGAACAGAGAACCATCAACTACATCGTCGATTGTGATCTTATCCAGACCAACGGAGTTGTATTCTTCTGCATCTTCAACGCTCATTTCAGCAACTTTGTTTACAGTTACATCGATACCGTTGTCGATTACCTGAGCAAATGTCTGAGCATCGAAAGTTGTGCCGCCGTCAACGTCAACCGCAACAGTTGCTTTTTTGCCGCCTGTCAGAGTTGTGTCCAGATTTACAAAGATCACATCTCCGTCTTCCAGACCTTCTACAGTAAATGTCAGTTCATCGTCGTCATCATTGATTTCGTCGATGGTAACAACAACTGCATCTGCGGACAAGTCAGGTGTAGCATTTGCAGTACCTGTATTGTCACCATCCTGATCATTAAAGTGACCGGAGACACCGATTAAGTTATAAGTAGCCTGTGCGCCTTCTACAAATGTGTCGTCAAATGTTGCATTGTCCAGTGTCAGTGTGATGGTTTCTTTACCACCCTCATCATTGGCAACACTGTAGTCGCCGCTTACTTTGATCTGCAGCTGAGAGCCTGCAATATCTGTTGTTCCGTCTGCAACTTTCTGCACGTCAACAACTTTAACGGAAGTTGCATCAGCGAAAGCTGTCGCAGGAACCAGAGCGGCTACCATAACGGCTGCAGTCAACAAAGAAATAAATTTCTTCATTGTTTCATTCCTCCTTTTGATTTTTGTTTTGTTCGTTCGTTTTGTTCGTTTTATAATTATACAACGACATCTCGCAAACCTCGCAAAAGCGTCCTCCTTTCGCCCGTCCCGCTCCTTTGTCCGTTTGGCAGCGCGTGTTTTCACCCATTCCACAAACCGCCGCTTGCCGCCCTTTCATTGTCGCGTTTCGTGACGTCCAGATTTTTCCTTCGCTCCGATTTGCAATCTTATCCTATCATTAACATCACGTTTTGGCAATATTATACAGTAATCTGTAACGTAACTGTAATATTTTATCACCATTTATGACAAATCTGCCCTCTTTGTAATTTCACACTCCGTGATTTTTTACAGTTTCTCATTCGCCTTTTTGTTCCTTTTTCTCACGCCGTGTGATTTTTCCGCACCATCGTTTTCTTTCCGTCAATTTCTTTTTTTACAGCAAAAAAAGGCGCCGAACACATTGTTCGACGCCCTCCAGATAGGGTTTGGGATAGAGTTTTATCTGTTCTTCGTTTGATGAAATGCTCAAATCCGTATTATTTATTGAAAGATGCAGTCTTTTTCGCTGCGTCCCACTGTGCAGTCACGCCCAGCGCTCTGCCCAAATCTGCCATCGGCAGGAAGGTTCTTTCGGATTTGATTTCAGGTGCAGTGGTCATTGCCATTTCAATGCCATTGACCTTCATAATCTGCTTACCGATCTCCATGGAAATCCATGTGTCGCCGTAGTTGATTACTACAGTCTTTGTTGCCGCAACCCATACGATCTGGTCGTCGTTTACACCAAGCGCTACCGCTACCGCACGCAGAGGTACCATTGTTCTGTTATCTGCGTTTACATACGCAGGTGTTTCCATCGGAGAAGGTTTGCCGTTTACCACGATCTGGTTTGCACCGATTGTGATTTCAACGCGGTTGGTGAAAGAAGGCTTAGTTGTGCTGGTACCTGCGGATACCACGTCCAGATAATCCTTATGTGCTGTGAAGTAAGGTGTGCCATACTCCTGCAGTTTGTTCAGGTAAGGACCGTCTGCAGTTGCGCTGTTTTTGCCTTTTTCCGCACCGATCAGGTTGTCTTTGCCGTTATCTACGGTAGGCAGTGTAGCAAAATCATAACCGCTGTAAAGGATACGCAGGTCGTATTTGCCCAAAGCGGTATAAGTCGGGATCGTTGCTTCCAGCTTAGTCAGTGTAATCTCGCCTGCTTTATCGTCAGATGTGGATTTAATAGTGATCTTGCCGTCTGTACGTTTCACATCGATCTGCATGCCGCTTTCTTTGTTTACGGTTGCGTCAAACTCGAAGCCTGTTTCATTTCCTTTTCTGTTGGTACCACTCTTTTCGGGTACCAGGTAAATGGTCTTGCTGCGTTCCAGAACGCCTTTCTCTGTTTCTTTGACGATAACAGAGCCGGGCAATTCTACTGTCTTAAAGCCGCTTTCCACCTTCACGGAAGAAGCGTCTACAGAAAAGACGGGTTTTACTTCCGCAATTTTGATGGAGTAAGAATCTTTCAGCGCAGAACCGCTGAATGTTGCCTTTACATCGCCTTTGAAATCAGGCTCTGTTACGAAATAGATCTGGAATACCAGTTCATCGTCTTTCGCTGTTTTGATATCGTCGAATACGTTTCTTGCAAACTCGATCTCGTTGGAGTTTACATCGTATTTCAGGTCAGTACTGTCTGTGCTGGTATAAGTTTTGCTTACATCGCCGGAAATATCCAAAGCTGTGACATACACACCCTGGGGCAGGGACAGTGTCAGTTTTTTGTTAGGCTCCAGATTTTCGCCCTTCATCATACCTTTGATCTTAACAGGCTGTGCTTTCCAGCCGCTGTCTTTATCTGCCAGACCTGCGAATACAACGGGCATATCTTTGTCCTTATCTTCGTAAACTACTTCCAGTTTGTCGTTTTTGACAACTTTTGCTACTTCCATAGAGGACAGAGAGTAAACTGCTTTGTCATCTCTATAGTCAGAATCGTCTTTGAACACTCTGACGTTCATCTTGCAGCTGGAACCAACGGAAACTTCGTCCGCCCAGATCTCCAGAGCGCCTTTATCCAGAACCAGTTTATCGCCCTCGGCGTTCAGAGTGATCTTAACTGCGCTGTAACCGCTGTAAGTCGCATTTTCCACTGTGGGAGCGGTTGCCTTGGCATCGCCTTTATAAGCAGTTGCCTTGCCGCTGTCAGCTACTTTTACACCGAAATCGTCATTTTTGAAGTACAGCAGCACGATCCTGCCGTTTTGCAGCTCATCGCCGGCTACTTCTTTCATGGTGATCTTTTCCAGATTCTTCTTGGTCGCTTTATCCACGTCCAGAGCGGTCAGTTCTGTGACACGGTTTACCGTAACGTCCAGACCGCCTTTGACTGTTTCTGCAAATACGATGCTGTCCTGGCTGAAAGAATCGTTATCAACGGAAACCTTCGCAGTTCTGCCAACGGTTTTGCCGTTTGTCATTTTTGCTTTCATGTTGACAAAGATCAAGTCGCCGTTTTTCAGACCTTCTACGCTGAATACCAGCTCGTCTTTGTCGCTGTTGATGGATTTTAATGTTACTTTTACTTTGTCGTCTGTTACGTTTGCGGCACCTTCGTTGGTTTTGCCGGATACACCGATCAGGTTGGTATCCTGCAGTACGCCACTGTTATTCCCCAGAGCCGTTTGGAAATCGTCTGCCCATTTTGCATTATCCAGTTTCAGTGTGATCTCCTCTTTGCCCCCTGTTTGGAGATTGTACTCATCTGTCACTTTCATCTGCAACTGTGCTTTTTCCAGTGTGATTGCGGAATCGCTGACCGGAACTTTTTCTTTTCCTACCAGCTTCACCGCGGAAACATCGGCAAATGCCGTAGCGGGGATCATGGTGATGGCCATTGCCGCCGCCAGAAATAAAGAAATAAATTTCTTCATTTTCCTTCCTCCTTTGTTAAGAATCCCTTTCCTGTTGGTTTTTTTCTTTTACAACTCCGCTGCTTTTGTTTTTTCGCCCTGCATGGGCACGATAACGACAAATTCTGTCCACGCACATCCCTCACCCATTCTACGAAACGGCGTTTTCGTCCTCCGACATCACCTGCGCATACCTGAGCAAAATTGCCCAGTCAGCCTCGTTGTGTAGTGACAGTATAAAGCATCACGCTTTGATAGGCAATACCTTCACGATAGTTGTAATTTTTTCTTAAGATTCACGATATATGAATGTTAGAATTTGGAAATTTCACGATTCGAAAATTTACTATGTCTAAATTTTCTAATCAAAATTTAATTTTTTCTCTTTTCCCCTTTTTCGAAAAAAACCTTTCCGCATTTTTGATACTCTTTGAGACTGCCCCCGTTTTAGTCTGAAGGCAAGACGACCGCATTCTATTTTTTTAGAGAAAGGAGCAAACGAATGGCAACTTATACGGAGCATTACAATCTGTTGAAGCCGGATACAGAGGATTTTTATGATATTTCCGACTTCAACGAAAACATGGATCTATTGGATACACAGCTGATGCAAATGGAAACGGAGGCAGAAAGCACCGGCAGCGCTGTCGCGGAGCTGTCTGCAAAAATAGGCAGCGCAGCAGATGAAGGCAGCGATACCTTATTCGGTCTGGTCAAGCAGGGCGCACAGACACCGTTATATTATTTTTCCACAGAGGAAAAAGAGGTGATTTTAAATGAAGAACTTACCACCAATTACAACGACTTCCTTCTTGTGGGGCGTTGGCGCGCGGACAGAAACGGTATGATCACGATCCAATATCGCATGAGCTTAGACGGCAGCGGTTCCGGCGCACTTTATATGCTTTGCTTCAGCGGCAGCCAGAAAATGGATAACTGTGACAGCACCGCCGTAGAAACGAAGTACCTGAATATGCCGGTCGGCAGCGTATATAAAAGCGGTACAGCCTATCATGAAGACGGTATTCTGTTCTATGACGCTCTCAGCGCCAAAACTTATACCGATTTTGCAAGGACTGTCTTTGTAACGCGCGGGCAGGAGCTGTTTTTCGCGCTGAATGTCACCTCCTCCGCCACCACCGGCGGCAAATGCGACCACATCGCGATCTGCTACAGTGACACACCGCAGGAGATCGTATGATAAAAAGAAAGGAGAATCAGATTATGTTAGTCAATATCGATAAAAACAGAAAAGTTTGTTGGTATAACCCCTACATCAGCCAAACACTTGCGGAACAGTGCCTGTCCGCAAATACCTTCTGGCTGGATACCGCTTTGCCGGAACAGCCGACCCTGTCGGAAGATGAAGTTGCAGTGCTGTACTTATCCGAAGATCAGACACTGTACTATCAAACAGAACCCGCGCCCGCTCCGGTCTATACCGAAACGGAGCTGATCATGCAGGAATTTGTCAATTTAGAGCTGATGCTGTTGGAAGGAGGGGTGCTTCATGTATGAAACATTGCTGGAAAAATACAGAAAACGCTACATCAGAAAAGATCAGCTGCAGCGCTTTGTGGCACTGGGGCTGTTGAGAGAGGAAGAATATCAGCGCATTTTAAAAGAAGCATAAAAACGGCTTAGCGCAAACCAACATCAAAAAAACGGAAGCTTTTCGGTCCTGCCGATAAAACTTCCGTTTTTTTGTTTCGATATATTATTGTAGATTTTTTTCTGAGGATCACACGCGCAAACTATGCGCGGTCCGCTTTTTTCACTTCTTCCGCCTTTTCGCCCCGCTGGTCTTTAGGGCTTTGCCATCTGCTTTCTTCCTCTAAATCCATCGTCACACGATTGAAAATCGCTCCCACTAACATGGTGGTGATGCTGACATTCAGCCAGACCAAAAAAGCGATCACCGTACCGATGGAGCCATAGATCAGCGAATAATTTCCCATGTGATCCACATAATACGCGAATGCCGCGGAATAAATGACCCACGCGATCATGGAGCAAAACGCCCCCGGCAGGATATGCCGCCACTTCAGTTTTTCGTCCACGGAAAACGCGTAAACTCCCGTTACAAAAATCAGCACCGCCGCTGCCAACGGCAAGAAGCGCAGCCTCGTCCAAAGCGAGATAAACCCTTCCGTTAACGGCAGCAATACCGATACCCACCGCAGCACACTTTCTCCCACTACCATCAAAAGCACCAGTACCGGGATCAGAATGATCAAAAACACAGTCAATGCCAACAGACGTTTTTTTCTTTTTATGCCGTCCAGCGCCTTGCCGCGGTAAATGAGAGAAACGGTATCTATCATATGCCCCACGGCACGCAGCGGGAACCATATCGTAAAAATCAAACCTATTGTCAATAAAGAACCGGAACTGCTCTGTGTCGCCTGCGCGATCAGCACATTCAATAACGTCACCACATCTTCCGGCAATATCGCCGCCGCATCTCCCTCCAGAGAGATCATCGGCAGGTGCAGCGCGCCCAATACCATACTGACGAAAAACGCAAACGGGAATATCGCGAAAATCAGATAATACGTCATCGCCGCAGCGCTTTTGCCTACCTTTGCATACAGTGCCTTCGCCGTGCAAAGAAAGATCCGCCGCAGCAGACGGTTCGGTCCTCTGTAGGATAATAATATTTTTTCCAGCATACGCGCTCAATTCCCTTCTTTTCTTTTTTGCAGTCGGTAAACCGCTGCCGCCAACAGCCTCTCCGGCAGGAAACGCTGCAGGAAATAACAGCATTTTGTCGTGCTGTCAGGCAAAATGACGCCCTCGCCCCGAAATAACCCTTGCAGGCTTTTTCTTGCCACAAATGCCGCGCTTTTGGCAGGCAGCGCACGCCTTATGCCCGCTCTTTCGTGAAATCCGCTCTCGATCGGCCCCGGGCAGCAGACCGCCGCCACAACCGCACTGCCTTCCTGACGCAATTCTTCCCGAATCCCTTCCGTCAGGCGCAGCACATAGCTTTTGCCCGCATAATATGCCGCCATCAGCGCACCGGGGTAAAATGCCGCGGAAGATGCCACATTCAAAATATATCCTTTCCCCTGTGCCTGAAATTTTTGCAGAAACAATTTCGTCAGGATATGCACTGCCGCAACATTGACGCCAAGCATCTGCATTTCCCGCTCCAACGAAGTATCGGAAAACGCGCCGTATACACCGATACCCGCGTTGTTGATCACAAGCTGCAGCGGCAGCGCCTGCAGCCTGTCATATAATTTACGGCAATTTTCTTCCTTTGACAAGTCCACCGCGATCACTGTGGTATCCCGCGGCAGCTTTCCGGCAAGCCTTGCCAGTTTCTGCTCATTCTGTCCCGTGATCACCAACGACCACCCCATTTTCGCCAATTCCAGCGCAAACGCTTCTCCCAAAGCGCCGCTTGCACCCGTGATCAATGCCCGTTTCACGCCAAAACTCTCCTCTCTTTTTTCTTATTTTTTCCGTCCGCCAAAAATGCTGTACGTTTTATCTAAAAAAAATCGCGATATCTTCTTATTTTTACGCTGTTTGCAGAAAACAGTCTTTTTCCCTACTGTATTTATTATACAAACAAGTCTGCGTTTTTTCAATTTTTTTAAAAATTATGCACTACCGCCAGAAAAAAACTCTCCCCTATTTTTATTCCCTTTCCGCGAAAAAAAATATCTTTCTTCAAAAAACAGCGACTTTTCCACAGAAAAACGGACATTTTTTGACCTTTTCCATGCAATTTCCAACTCTCCTTTAAGGGTAGAGTTTTTTGGATTTGATTTCTGTCTATGCAAAAAAAATTTTTGCTCCCCCGTTGACCTTCCATCGAGTGTATGTACTAAACTGAAATCAAAGTTAAGGTTCTCTTAACGAAACCCAAAAAAATTTTTCAATACATATTAAAAAAAGGAGGAACTTGCAATGGTAGGTAAAAAAGTTGTACATCATCTGATGATGAGCGCGAAAGATGCACATTATGTTGGCGGTCTGGTAAACGGTGCAAGAATCGTAACACAGTGGGGCGACGTCGGCACAGAGCTGATGGTTTATGTTGACGGCGACATTTCTCTGTTCCTGGGCTACAAAGACATCGAATTCACAGCTCCTGTTTATGTAGGTGACTTCATGGAATACACAGGCTGGATCGAAAAAGTCGGCAATCAGTCCTACACCTGCAAATTCGAAGCTTGGAAAGTTGCTACACAGCTGGACAGAACACACGCTGATATGACCGGCGTTGCTACACCCGAAACAGCTGCTACAGCATGCGAGCCCCCTATTCTGTGCGGTACAGCAACCGGCAGCCTTTACATCGCTAAGAAAGACCAGAGAGGTCCTCAGGAATCTTCCTTCATGGATAGAAAACACCCTGGTGAATAATTTCCGGTGATATTTACGAAGGAGCGGATATTCAATCCGCTCTTTCTTTTTCAAAACTTCCCCGCATAAGCAGGCAAAAACCATTGGATAAGGACAAAAAGAAAGGACGATCGACCATGAAAAGACCTCTGGAAGGCATCCGTGTGCTTGACCTGACGCAGGCCTACAGCGGCCCGTTCTGTACTATGAATCTGGCCGACCACGGTGCCGAAGTCATCAAAATCGAAACCCCCGGCAAAGGTGATCAAACAAGAGGCTGGGGTCCTATGGAAAACAACTACAGCGGCTATTACGCTTACATCAATCGCAACAAAAAAGGCATGACGCTGAACCTAAAGAGTGAGGAAGGCAAACAGATCTTCGAAGAACTGCTGAAAACAGCCGATGTCGTATGTGAAAACTATAAGGTTGGCGTATTGGAAAAACTCGGATTCCCTTACGAAAAAATGAAAGAGATCAACCCCCGCATCATCTACGGTTCCATCAGCGGATTCGGGCTGACAGGCGATCTGGCGCCCCGCCCCGCTTATGATATCGTTGCACAGGCAATGAGCGGTATGATGAGCGTCACCGGGTTCGCAGACGGTCCGCCCTGCAAGATCGGTCCTTCCGTCGGTGATAACTACACAGGCGCATACCTGTGCATGGGTATCCTGATGGCATTGTATGAAAGAGAAAAAACAGGCGTTGGTCGCCGTATCGATGTGGCAATGATGGATACGCTCTTCTCCGTTATGGAAAATTTCGTAGTTGAGTATACCATTGCTGGAAAAACACCGCATCGCGCAGGCAACCAGGATCCTTCCATCGCGCCTTTTGACTCTTTCCGTGCAAAAGACGGCGATTTCGTTATGGGCTGCGGCACAGATAAAATGTTCGCAGACCTCTGCGGCGCAATGGGCAGAGAAGATTTGATCACAGACCCTCGTTTTATCACAAACTTGGATCGCTGTGAAAATTATCTGAACGATCTGAAACCACAGATCGAAGCATGGACTACCACCAAAACCGTAAAGGAACTGGAAGAAATCATTTCCGGTCTGAAAATTCCTTTCGGCGAGATCCTGAATATCCCGCAGGCTGCAGAACATCCGCAAACCAAAGAAAGAAATATGTTGTGGAATGTATATCAGCCCGGCATGGACAGAGAGATCCGCATTCCCGGCACTCCCATCAAGATCCACGGCGAGCCGGACGAATGTCAGAAAGCCGCACCGCAGCTGGGTGAGGATAACGATGCTATTTTGAAAGATCTGCTGGGCAAGAGCGACGAACAGATCGAAGCGCTGCGTAAAAACGGCGTCATCTGATCCGTTTGTTTCCGGAAAAGCAGCCTTATCCTGTATTTTCGGTTGAGTCCGTTTTGGCATTGTGATATACTGTAGCATATTATCATTCGTCGGAAAACAAAGGGGGAAGACCTATGACCAAAGGAAAAAACTATTATTCTATCGGAAAAGTTTCCACACTTTGTAATGTACCCATCAAAACTTTGCGGTACTACGATAAAATTGGTCTTTTGGTCCCCGATTACCGAAAAGATGACAGCAACTACAGGTACTATACCCAAGAACAGATCCTGACGCTTTTTATCATTCGGAAACTGAAACTTTTGGGTATCCCTTTAAAAGAGATCAGTCAGATCGTTTGCGACCGTGATGCCACCACGATGGGACGCTGCATCAAAGAACGCTTGAAAGAGATCAGCCAAGCCATCGAAGTTTTGAATGATCAGTATGCGGAAGGTCAGCTTTTGCTGGATCGTCTGGAAAAAGGGCATAATATTCTGGAAACGGAACAGTCGCATTGGGCGACAGAAGGCATTCGTGTGGAGGAGATCCCTGTCTGCACAGTGATCTTCACCCGCAGGATCAAGAAAAATTATAAAAACAATGATGTTTCCGTCGACCGTTGGTTCGAATTATTTGAAATGGTTTCCCAGCAGAAACTGCGTATGATAGGGCCTGTGATCCTCACTTATCACAATAACCCGCTGGAACAGTTTTTTAAGACCGACTGCGATCTGGAGATCAGTATACAAGTCAATGAATCCCGAAACCTGCCGGAATTTAAGCAGTTCGGCGGCTTTAAAGCCGTAACCGCACTGCACATCGGGAGAAATGACGAGATCATACAGACCCATATCAAAGCGATCAAATGGCTGAATCAGCAAGGCTATACCATTGCGGGGCCCATATCGGAAGAATATATCATCTCTCCGGTAGACATCAATAATGAGGAGAACCACATCACGAAAATCATCATACCCATTGCGTGATCAAAGGCTGCCGATCTTCTGTCGGCAGCCTTTTTTTCCTATCGCTCTTTTGTCGGCTTCTTTTTTCTTCCTTGACGTGGTTTTCAAAACCTTGTATAATAGAGTAGCATATAACGTAATGTATTCCGCTTCTTTTGATTGCGGGATACCATCAAAAAAAGCAACAGGAAGGGAGAGGAAAAATGGTACGAATTTTTACTGACAGCACTTGTGATTTGACCCCCGATCGTCTGGCAGAACTGGGCGTGAAGATGGTGCCTCTGACCGTTTTTTTCGCTGATGCGTCATATTTGGCAGGTGTGGAATTAAGCACCTCTAAATTTTACGAAAAACTGCGTGATGCAAAAGAGATCCCCACCACCGCACAACCCACCCCCGCCGCGTTTGAAGATGCCTTTCGGCAGTCATTGGAAGCAGGCGAGGAGATCGTCGGCATATTCATCGGCGATAGAATGAGCGGGACTGTGCAGTCCGCCACGATCGCCAAGCAGGCGTTAAACGACGATGCGCGTATTCATATCATCAACAGCGAAACTGTTTGCCTTGCACTGGGTCTTTTGGTCGAGATTGCAGCGGATCTGGCAAAAAAGGGAGAAAATGCGCAAAGTATTACCGAAACCATAGAATCGCTCAAAAGCCGCGCCCGCATCTATGCTGCCGTGGAAACACTGGAATATCTGAAAAAAGGCGGCAGGCTGTCCGCCACTTCCGCCGTGCTGGGTACAATGCTGAATATCCACCCGCTTGTGACCGTACAGGACGGTCTGGTGCAGTCTGTCGGCAAGGCAAGAGGGCGCAAAGGCATGATGGAAGGCTTGCGTAAACTGACTGTGGCAGAGGGTATCGATCTTTCCTATCCCGTATTGTTCGGTCATGCGGACGCAGCGGAAAATCTGGAAAAATATCAGGCTGCCAGCCAAGACTTGGTTGCAGGCGCACCCGCGCAGCTCTACGGCGAGATCGGCGCCGTTGTCGGCACGCACGCAGGCCCCGGCATCATCGGCATCGCCTATATCCGTGCAAAATAAACCACACAAAAAAAGGGGCAAAGTCTGCTTTTTCTAAAGACTTTTTCCCCTTCTTTTTTTATTGGCTCAGTTTTTGCAAAAACAAATACAGCCGTTCTTCCTTTGGTCTGTTATCGATACAGTTTTGCAGGCGCTGCTGCATCGCGGGCGAAACGCAGACCTTTCGGCGGTTATAATAGCTATTGATCAGACGCATAAATTTCTCCGGATAAGCGGCAAGCGCGCATAAAAGCACCATCTCCCGCCTGCCAAGCGGCATAAAGCAATGGTACGCCGCCAGCATACGATCCAAATACTGCAAAGACCCGTCTGTTTTTTTCATATAACGGCGCAAATAGCTTGCCAGATCATGCAGCGGCGTATCGTAACAAGCATCTCGAAACCCCGTCACCCAAAGGCTGTCGTCTTCTGCCTGACGCAGATTCTCTCCTTTATAATGGTTATGGCAGAAATACCCCGCGGCAATGGCAGATGCCTGCTGTGCGCCGTAATCTGCCTTCTCCAGCAGCTCCTGTGCCAACAGCGCCTGCGCATCATAGCGCTGCCAATTCTGCTTGACCAACAGGTCCAGTCCGTCGAATGTGGAGCGGGAACGGATCCGTTTGCGGATCTTCGCAAGCTCCTGTCTTCGTTTTGCGTATAATTTAGGCAGATCCTGCTGCGGCGGCGAGCCCCATTGGCTCTGCAAGCCCTTCCCCGCACGATGCATCTGCCCTAACAATGCCGCCCCACGCACGAAATTTTCCGCCGTTTCCTCCATTCCTCTGGCGGGCAAAGGCGGCTCCGC
>CALWRB010000029.1 GCA_944383855.1 uncultured Lachnospiraceae bacterium | reverse complement strand
TTTCCTGCCAAAGAATGTTGTTTTCTCTGGCTATCCTCAGATTTATTTTAGGTCAAATCTGCAAAACCTCGTCATTTTGAATTGACTATGGGTCGTATGGTATCTTACTGTTCAGTTTTCAAGGATCTATTGTCGGCTTTCGCCGACTTTTTTCACAGCGAAAATTATCTTATCATAATTTTCCTTCTGTGTCAACTATTATTTTTTATTTTTTTAAATAATAATTGAAATTTGCGGAGAAGATGGGATTTGAACCCATGCGCCGCTATTCACGACCTATCCGCTTTCCAGGCGAACCCCTTCAACCACTTGGGTACTTCTCCAAAATGCTCTCAAAATAAAAAATAACAGTATGAAATTGGCGGAGAGAGTGGGATTCGAACCCACGGCCCCTTTCGGAGTCACTGGTTTTCAAGACCAGCTCCTTAAACCACTCGGACATCTCTCCTTATGGGTCATATCGGATTTGCTTGCTTGTCTTGCGCAGCGAAACCTTTAATATAATACATGATTCGGCAGACCTTGTCAACACTTTTTTTCGATTTCCGATAAAAAATCATATTGCCTGTATTTCTGCCGTTTTACCTCTCTGTTTCGGCAATTTCTCACCAAAGGGGAGAGTTTTTTTACTATACCGCAATTCCCTTCTTCTGTCAAGGCTTTTCACAACTAAAAAGTCTTTCTTTTAAAAAAAGGAAACGGATATTTTTCACACGCTACACTTTTTTCATGCATATTTTTTGATTTCTTCCTTATAATATATCTATTTCTCATTCGTATCCATCTTCTTATTTGGGTCCGCTCTTGTTTTTTTCTTCATTCAATGCTACAATAAATACTAACTTTAATGAAGAAAGTTCAATCAAAATTTGCTCAGGAGGCAATCATGCAATCTGTATCTGAAAGGTTTCTTACCTATGTAAAATATCATACGACCTCCGACCCTCGTTCTGTTTCGTTTCCCAGCACAAAAGAACAACTTTCTTTTGCGGCATTTCTGGCAAAAGAGTGCGAACAGATTGGTTTGACTGAAATTTCGGTCGATAAATACGGTTATCTGTTTGCCACGCTGCCTGCCACGGCGGAAGGTCCTACCATCGGATTTATTGCGCACATGGACACCAGTCCGGATGCGCCGGGTAAACAAGTACACCCCAATATCGTCGAGCATTATGACGGCAGAGTGATTCCTTTAAATGGTCTTTCTCTTTCTGCGGAGGAATTTCCTTCCCTGCTGCAATATAAAGGCGAAACTCTGATCACTTCCGATGGAACAACGCTTTTAGGCGCAGATGATAAAGCAGGCATTGCGGAGATCCTTTCCGCAATGGAATACCTTTCTCTCCACCCGGAAATCCCGCACGGCAAAATCAGAATCGCTTTCACCCCCGACGAAGAGATCGGTCACGGGGTAGATCATTTTGATGTTTCCGCTTTCGGGGCGGACTTTGCATATACCATGGATGGCGGAGAGATTGGCGAGCTGCAATATGAAAATTTCAACGCTGCCGCCGCGGAGATCACGATTGAAGGCAAAAGTGTGCATCCCGGCTCCGCAAAAAACGCGATGGTCAATGCCATTTCCGTCGGTATCGAGATCGCCTCTTTGGTTCCCGAGCGGGAAACACCTGAAAAAACGGAAGGTTATGAAGGATTTTTCCATCTGCACGATTTTAACGGTTCTGTATCGCATGCCACTATGTCCTATATCATTCGGGACTTTAATCCGCAGACATTTGAGAATCGGAAAAACTTGCTGCGTATGATCATTGATCGTAAAAATATACAGTATAAAAACGCGATTGTGCTGAATCTGTACGATCAATATTATAATATGGCATCACAATTAAACGCTTACCCGGAGATCATCGACCTTGCCAAACGCGCGCTGGAACAATGCGGCGTCACCCCTATCGTACGCCCCATTCGCGGCGGCACAGATGGCGCAAGGCTGTCCTTTATGGGGCTTCCCTGCCCGAATCTGTTTACCGGCGGGCATAATTTCCACGGTCCGTATGAGTATATTCCGATTTCCTCTATGGAAAAAGCCGTTGCTGTGATCGTAAAAATCGCGGAATTATCCGTAGGTCTTGACTTTCCAAAAACGGTATGATAGTATATCTGCAAATAAAGAAACTTGCAGTGATTGAGTAAAAGCATCGCTTTTAATGGGCAAAGCTGGTTACAACCGCAGAGAGCAGTCCGGCAGCTGAAAGGACTGCAGTACAGACTTTGTAAATTACGCCTCATGAGCACCGCACAGGAAATGGTGCGGCGGTCACCTCCGTTAACGGGTATGAAAGGCATTCGTTTTCTTGCAGTGAAAAAGAGAAAACCGATGCAAAGTAAGGTGGTACCGCGAGTCTTCTCGTCCTTTCGGATAGAGAAGGCTCTATTTTTTTGCAGTTTCTTTTGTTTGGCTTTCCCTCAATCATAGAACAAAAAGGAGAATGAACATGAACGCTTACGAAGTATTGAAAGAAAGAGGATTTATTGAGCAGCTGACACACGAAGAAGAAATCAAAGCATTATTCGAAAAAGGTGGCGTTACCTTTTATATCGGCATCGACCCCACCGCAGACAGCCTGCACGTCGGTCACTTTTTGACCGTTATGGCAATGGCGCATATGCAGCGCTGCGGCAACCGTCCAATCTGCCTGATGGGCGGCGGTACCGCTATGGTCGGCGACCCTTCCGGAAAAACGGATATGCGTAAAATGATGACCGTGGAAACCATCGATCATAACGTTGCCTGCATTAAAAAGCAGTTGGCGCATTTCATTGATTTTGACAAAGGAGAAGACAGCGCGATATTAGCTAATAACGCGGACTGGCTGAGAAATTTGAACTACGTAGAATTTCTGCGTGATGTCGGCGTACATTTTTCCGTCAACCGTATGCTTGCAGCAGATTGCTTCAAAACCCGTATGGAAAAAGAAGCCGGTCTGTCCTTCTTGGAATTCAACTACATGATCATGCAGGGATACGACTTCCTGGAACTGAATAAACGTTACAACTGCACCTTGCAGATGGGCGGCAACGACCAGTGGTCCAATATCATCGCCGGTGTAGAATTGATCCGCCGCAAAACAGGCAAATCCGCTTACGGCATGACATTCAAGCTCTTGACCAACAGTGAAGGAGTAAAAATGGGTAAAACTGTCAGCGGCGCTGTATGGCTGGATCCTGAAAAGACCTCCCCTTACGATTTTTACCAGTACTGGAGAAATGTCGGCGATCAGGACGTGGAAAAATGCCTTGCTCTGCTGACTTTCCTGCCGATGGAAGAAGTACGTCGTCTGGGTGCTTTGGAAGGCAGCCAAATCAATCAGGCAAAAGAAGTGCTTGCGTTTGAACTGACCAAGATCGTCCACGGCGAAGAAGAAGCTGTAAAAGCACAGGAAGCGGCAAAAGCGCTCTTTGGCAAAGGTTCTGCTGCAGGTTCCGCTCCTTCCACTACATTGCCCGCTGCTGATTTTGCAGACGGCATGGATATCCTCACACTGTTGACTACAATCGGTGTAGTGCCCTCCCGTTCCGAAGGACGCCGCGCCGTACAGCAGGGCGGTGTAAAACTTGCCGAAAAACCCGTCACAGACCCTGCTTTCCGTGTCACCACAGACTTGTTTACCGACGGACAGCTTCTGGTACAAAAAGGCAAAAAAACATTCCATAATGTGATTTTAGGCTAATCATTTACTTGATAAGCCTTTGATGAGGAAACGAAAAGATAAAGCAGGAGTTTTATCGCCTAAAAAGCGAGAAAAACCCTGCTTTTTCTCATCTTTCTCATCGGAACTAAATTCCGATTGCGGATTGCAGATAAGAAACACTTTGTTTCCCAACCCCTTCCGCATTCTTGAAAAAGAGATCTCATTTCGTTTTTTGACAGTCTGTAGCGCCTGTCAACGGGACGCCTTTTTTTGACGCTTCTCCCCTTTTTGTTATGGATACACTTGCTTTCGCATAGTCAAACGCACCTCTCCCCTCAGCCTGCTCTCCCCTTGCCTTTTTCCCTCTTATTTTCCGCTTCCCAAGCTGTTTCGTCCCATTTTTTTCGCTTCTCACGGCAGAACTTCACTATCATTTCTATTGAAAAACCATTCGCAATCGCATATAAACAATTCATTTTTTACATATATTTATTTTTTTGATTTTCTTCTAATTTTTGTTGTGTTTATGGGATTTTCTATTGTTTTTATAATTTTTATGCAGAAGATAAATGATTAAAAAAAATTATTATTTTCTATTGACAGTCCTTCCTTTTATTGTTATATTTGATAAATAATCGCACCATATATCCATAACCGTTTAATTTTATGAAAGGGGTGTTTAGATGCTTTCCTTCAATCCGAAAACGAATTTGTTGGAATTGACACAGTATAAATACAGTCTGCAGGACGTGGAAAAGCCGAATCTTTACCGGGATAATTTTTCCTATGACGAGATTCCGAAATGTACTTTTAACTACCGCGTCGTACCGATGAACCCGCCGGAACATATCTGGATCACAGATACTACTTTCCGCGATGGTCAGCAATCTCGTGCCCCCTATACGGTGGAACAAATCGTTACCTTATTTAAAATGCTGCATCGTCTGGGCGGACCGAAAGGCATCATTCGTCAGTCCGAATTCTTCCTTTATAGTGAAAATGACAGAAAAGCGGTTCGCGCCTGTCAGGAACTGGGATATGAATTCCCCGAGATCACAGGTTGGATCCGTGCCACACCGGAAGACTTCAAACTCGTCAAAGATATGGGGCTGAAAGAGTGCGGCATTTTGACCAGCTGCTCTGACTATCATATTTTCCATAAACTCAAAAAAACCAGAAGACAGGCAATGGAAGGCTATCTGGACATTGTTCGTGCCGCTTTGGAAATGGGAATCACCCCCAGATGTCATTTTGAAGATGTCACCAGAGCAGATTACTATGGTTTTGTCGTTCCCTTTGCCACAGAGCTGTATAAGCTGATGGAAGAATATCAGCACCCTGTCAAGATCAGACTTTGCGACACCATGGGCTACGGCGTACCCTACCACGGTGCAACACTGCCCCGTTCCGTCGGCGGTATCGTTTACGGCATCAATCACTTTGCGTGCATTCCCAGTGAACTTTTGGAATGGCACGGGCATAATGATTTTTATAAAGCAGTGGTCAACTCCACAACTGCTTGGCTGTACGGCGCTTCCGGTATCAACTGCTCCCTGCTTGGCATCGGTGAAAGAACAGGCAATACGCCTCTGGAAGCTATGGTCATCGAGTACGCACAGATGCGCGGTACATTAGACGGCATGGACCCCACCGTTATCACCGAGATCGCGGAATATTACGAAAAAGAATTGAATTATGTCATTCCGGACCGTACACCTTTTGTCGGCAAGGACTTTAATGTGACCCGCGCAGGTATCCATGCGGACGGTGTTGCCAAAGACGAGGAAATTTATAACATCTTTAATACAGAAAAAATATTGAATCGTCCTTTGGGCGTAGAGATCAATAAAAACTCCGGTCTTTCCGGTATCGCCTACTGGCTGAACCAATATTTGAAACTTCCCGAAGGCAAAAAAATCGAAAAACACGCACCGGAAGTTGCGGTTTTGAAAGACTGGGTCGACCATCAGTATGACGACGGTCGTGTATCCTACATCAGTAAAGAAGAACTGGTAGATGCGATGCACAAACTGACGCCGCAGTTATTTGATCTGTAACACACGCAGGTGCAGGCTTTGTAAAAATAGGTCTGCATACAGCGAATCATACAAAAGCGTATTTTTTTCTTTATGGAGGAATCAACATCATGAACTTAACGCAAAAACTCATTCAATCCCATCTGGTCAGCGGCGAAATGATCGCAGGACAGGAAATTTCCATCAAAATCGACCAGACCCTGACACAGGACTCCACAGGCACCATGGCATATCTGCAATTTGAAGCAATGGGTATCCCCACGGTAAAAACAGAAAAATCCGTGGCATATATCGATCATAATACCCTGCAAACAGGCTTTGAGAATGCAGATGACCATAAATATATCCAGACCGTTGCTTCCAAGCACGGCATCTATTTTTCCAAACCCGGCAACGGCATCTGCCATCAGGTACATCTGGAGCGTTTCGGCAAACCCGGTAAAACCCTGCTTGGTTCCGACAGCCACACACCCACCGGCGGCGGCATCGGTATGCTCGCCATCGGCGCAGGCGGTTTGGACGTTGCAGTCGCTATGGGCGGCGGCGCGTATTTTTTGGCAATGCCGAAGGTCTGCAAAGTAGAATTGACCGGTAAATTAAGCCCTTGGGTCACCGCAAAAGATGTGATTTTGGAAGTTTTGCGCAGATTATCCGTCAAAGGCGGTGTCGGCAAAGTCATGGAATACACAGGCGAAGGCGTCAAAACTTTGAGCGTACCGCAGCGTGCCACCATCACCAACATGGGCGCAGAGTTAGGTGCGACCACCTCTGTTTTCCCCAGTGATGAAGTTACCTTGGCATTCTTAAAGGCACAAGGCAGAGAAGAAGACTGGATCGAACTTTCCGCAGATGCAGATGCCGTTTACGACGAATGCGTCACCATCGCATTAGACGAGATCGAACCTTTGGTTGCTTGCCCGCATAGCCCGGATAATATCAAAAAAGTCAGCGAGATTACAGGTATGGCAGTCGATCAGGTAGCGATCGGCAGCTGCACCAACTCCTCTTACACCGATATGATGACCGTTGCAGCCCTGCTCAAAGGCAAAACTGTACACCCTGATGTCAGCCTTGTCATTGCCCCCGGCTCCAAGCAGGTGATGAATATGCTTGCGGCAAACGGCGCTCTGGCAGACATCATTTCCGCAGGCGCGCGTATTTTGGAATGCGGCTGCGGTCCCTGCATCGGTATGGGACAGGCACCCGCGACAAAAGCAGTTTCCCTGCGTACCATCAACCGTAACTTTGAAGGCAGAAGCGGCACAAAATCCGCACAGGTTTATATCGTTAGCCCCGAAACCGCAGTGGCAAGTGCAGTGGCAGGTGTTCTGACAGACCCTCGCACTTTGGGCGAAGCACCTCAGGTTTCCATGCCCGAACATTTCCTGATTAACGATAATCTGGTAATTCCGCCCGCAGCAGACGGTCAGAGCGTAAAAGTCGTACGCGGTCCGAATATCCAGCCGTTCCCGAAAAATGTAAAGATGCCGAATGAGATTTCCGGTAAAACATTGATCAAGGTAGAGGATAACATCACTACAGACCATATCATGCCTTCCAATGCGAAATTGTTACCGTTCCGCTCCAACGTGCCTTATCTGGCAGACTATTGCCTGACACCTTGCGATCCGAAATTCCCCGCAAGAGCAAAAGCTGCCGGCGGCGGTTTTATCATCGCAGGTCAGAACTATGGTCAGGGCAGCAGCCGTGAGCACGCGGCACTGGCACCTTTGCAGCTTGGCGTTAAGGGTGTATTGGCAAAATCTTTTGCCCGTATCCATATGGCAAACCTCATCAATAACGGCATTTTGCCTTTGATTTTTGTCAATGAGTGGGATTATGATAATCTTGCTTTGGGAGATGAACTGACCATCGCTTATGCACCCGATCAGATCAAAGGTGCAGCACGCGGCGAACTGGTCATGGTAACCAATGTCAAGACCGGCGAAGAAATCCCGACCCGCCTGAATATTTCCGAAAGACAGCGTGACATTCTTCTGGCAGGCGGTCTGCTGAACTATACGAAACAGATGAACTAAGAAAGGGGACAAATTCCATGCAGCATACAGTAACATTGATTCCCGGTGACGGAAGCGGTCCCGAAGTCATCGCAGCAGCAAAAAAAGTAGTAGAAGCCACAGGCGTTAATATCCAGTGGGAAGTAGCACACGCAGGCGCGGCAATGATCGAAGCCTGCGGTACACCCTTGCCCGAGGAAACGATCGCCTCTATCCGTAAAAACGGCGTCGCACTGAAAGGTCCCGTTACCACACCCGTTGGCACAGGATTCCGCAGTGTCAATGTAGCCATGCGTAAAACATTTGACCTGTACGCCAATGTGCGTCCTGCCATCACCTATCCCGGTACACTTTCCAGATATGATAATGTCGATATCGTTGTCATTCGGGAAAATACAGAGGACCTGTATGCCGGTATTGAGCATATGATCGGTGATGTCGCAGCAGAAAGCATTAAACTGATCACCAGAAAAGGCTGTGAGCGTATCATTCGCTATGCCTTTGAATATGCCAAACGGGAAGGCAGAAAAAAAGTCACTGCCGTACATAAGGCAAACATCATGAAATGCACAGACGGTCTTTTTCTGGAAGTGGCAAAAGAAATCGCCAAGGAATATCCTGAAATCCAGTTTGATGACAGCATTGTAGACGCGATGTGTATGCGTCTGGTCATGAACCCCGAAAAATATGATGTTCTGGTCTGCCCGAACCTCTACGGCGACATTGTTTCCGACCTTTGCGCAGGTCTGGTCGGCGGTCTTGGTCTGACTCCCAGCGCAAATATCGGCGAAACAGGCGCGATCTTCGAACCGATCCATGGTTCTGCCCCTGATATCGCAGGTCAGCATAAAATCAACCCTACCGCTGCGATTTTATCCGCAGCCATGATGTTAGCGCATCTGGGCGAAACAGAAGCCGCAGAAAAGATCCGCGCGGCTGTTTCCAAAGTCATTCATACAGGAGATGTATTGACACAGGATATGGGCGGCAGCGCTTCCACAGAAGAATTTGCAGACGCTGTCATTGCAGCGCTGTAAAAAGCTTTCTCTTGACAAATAAAAAAACGGTTTGACAGTATTGTCAGACCGTTTTTCTTTTGCTATGACCCATTATAAAATAATACAGATCAGCCCACCGCTGCCCTCGTTCACGATTTTTTGCAGCGTTTCCTGCAGCTTAATTTGCGCGTCCTGCGGCATACGGTACAGTTTGTTTTGCATTCCGTCACTGACCATACTGCTGAGCGTATGACCGAAAATATTCAAATCCCAGATTTTCTCCGGTTCTGTTTCATAATCCGCAATCAGTTTTTCAATAAACTCTGTAGATTGCGCCTCATTCCCGATGATAGGAGAAACCTCCGTTTCAATGTCCGCTTTGATCAGATGCAAAGATTCTCCCTTTGCCCGCAGACGAATCCCATAGCGGTTGCCTTGTTTAAAGACTTCCGGTTTTTCCAACTGAATTTCTTCAAAAACAGGAGGCACCACGCCGTATCCCCGACATTTCACATCTGCCAGTGCGGAAGCAATTTTGTCATATGCTTTTTTCGTTTCCGAAAGCAGCTTGATCGTCGAGATCAGTTCATAATCATTGCGGATCGGCAGATTTACCGTTTCACTTAATATATCGTAGAACAATCCGTCCTTCAGGCTTAAACCAATCTCCGCAGCACCTTCTCCCGGCAATATTTCTTCCGTATAAACCTTATGCAGAAATTCCAGATCTTCCAATGCCGATACCGCGTCAGATACATCTGCCAAACGACTGGTTTTTTCCATTACCTTACGCAGCCCTTCGATCAGTGCCGCTTTCATCGGGTGCGCGCAGTCCAATGCTTCTAACCACACAGGCATAGAAAAGCGGATCTCTTTGATTGGGAACTGATATAACGCCGCCTCCAGCAGTGCGGAAATATCCTCCGCCTTCAGTTGTGCCGCATTCATCGCCAAAACCGGTACCCCGTATTTTTGCTGCAGCGCCTCTTTCTGCCCGATCGTCTGTGTGCTGTAAGGGGTCGCCGTGTTATACAGCACCACAAAAGGCTTGCCCATTGCCTGCAACTCAGAAATCACGCGTTCTTCCGCCTCTACATAGTTTTCTCTCGGAATATCCGTCACACTGCCGTCTGTTGTCACCACCACACCGATCGTAGAATGATCTTCGATCACCTTTTTCGTCCCGATCTCAGCAGCTTCTAAAAACGGCAGTGCCTCCTCTGCCCAAGGGGTATGTACCATTCTGGGGGTGTCGTCTTCCATATATCCTTCCGCCCCCGGCACGACATACCCTACGCAGTCGATCATTCGCACATTCATATATGTGTGATCCCCCAACTGGATCATGACCGCCTCATTGGGCACAAACTTCGGCTCTGTCGTCATGATACTGCGTCCTGCCGCCGACTGCGGCAGTTCGTCTCTCGCCCGATCTCTCGCGTAGCCCTCCTCTATCTGCGGCAGCACCAAAAGATCCATAAAACGCTTGATAAAAGTAGATTTTCCCGTTCTGACAGGACCTACCACGCCGATGTAAATATCCCCGCCTGTCCGTTCGGCAATATCTTTGTAAATATCGTAAGATTCCATTTGTTTTTCCCCTTTCTTTGATTGTATCCATACAATACTTACATATGCGCCGTCAGGAAAAATAGAACCCGTCCTTCTTTTTTCTAAAAAATAAATGCGGCTGAAAAAATCCTCCAGCCGCATAGTATCTGTTTTATCCGCAATATTCTTTCAAACCGGACATTCATTGAAAAATCTTACTTTCACACTTCTTCGCTTTGGTCATACGGCGTACCATAGTAAAACATACGCTTTGTCATGCCGCCGTCCACTACAATATTCGCGCCATTGATAAAATCGTTTTCCTCCTCACTCAAAAACAGACATACGTTCAAAATATCTCTCGGCTTACCGACTCTGCCGGAAGGGTGTTGCCGGTGATCAGTCAGAGATAACGGCTCCGCCTCATCTGTCACGATCCACCCGGGGCTGATGGCATTGACTGTAATATTGGTATTGTGTAACGATACGCAAAGGCTGTTTGTCAAAGAAACAATGCCGCCTTTGGAAGCGCCGTATGCCTCCCAGTTCGATTCATTCTGTGCAAAACGGGTGGATGCGATATTGATGATACGCCCATAGCCTTCACCGCATTTCATTTCCAGAAAAGCCTTGCAGCAAAGAAATGTTCCACGCAGGTTGGTATCCATGACACGGTCAAACTCCGCCGCTGAAACTTCTGTGATCGGTTTTTGAAAATGACTGACTCCGCCGTTATTGATCAATACCTGTAACGCGCCGTAGTCGGAAACAATCTGTCTGATACAGCCGAAAATCTCCTCCTCCCTACATAGGTCCGCTTGAAAAAAATGAATATTTTCTTCCGAAAAATCCGTTTTTTCTTTGTCTAATACGAATACTTCCCAACCCTTTGCGGCATACCCTTTCGCAAGTGCTCTGCCAATGCCGCCTGCTCCGCCTGTAATCAGTACTTGTTTCATCGTCTTTCCTTCTTTCTTCGCCGAAAATTCTATATGCTCTATTATACTGTTTTTAAAAGCTTTCGCCAATCAAAAAAAGAGCCTGTTTCCAAGCTCTTTTTCTCTCCGCCTCTTAACTTATGCCAAAGACTGTTGCAGCTGACGGAACACCCCAATCTTCTGCATCGCGCCAATCAAAATGCCGGCTATGATCGTTCCGCCTACGGTGCTGATCAAAAACGGTACCACATAAGTAAACAATGCCGCTTCTTTTCCCATCAGAAGCACCGCAACCGGGAAGCAAAGCATACCGCCTAAAATACCCGTTCCTACCACTTCGCCGATGTATGCCAGCGGTATTTTGGCGGTATAACGGTACAGCAGACCGCAGCATAATGCGCCGACCATACTGCCGGGAAAAGCAAGTGGTGTTCCGGTGCCGGTCAAATTACGGATCAAAGAAGTGCAAAATGCCATTGCCACCGCATACCATGGACCAAGAAATACCCCTGCAATCACATTGACCATATGCTGAATGGGAAAGCATTTTGACGCACCGATCGGAATGGCAAAAGCGGAAAGGATCACGCCCAATGCCACCAACATCCCTGCAACTGCCAGTTTTTTAATGTCTTTCATGTTTCTTCCTCCTTTTTTCCATAAAAAAGACCGCACGAAAGAGAATCTACACCCGTGGTGGTGTACCCCTTCATGCGGCAATCTCGTCACACTCTAACAAGAATTTTAGCACCCCGCGAAAATTTTGTCAATCCAAAAAAGGATTTCTTTTTTTCGTTTCCTCTTAGCCGACACCTTGAAAAAACGGCTGTTTTTCCCGCTTTGACTTGACAAATCTCAACTGCGTGATATTCTATTATCATATGAAAATACGGTAATTCCGTGAAAATACGATAAAGAAGGTGTATGTATGCATAAAACTTATATTCCCGACGGCTATGAGCCTTATCTGACACTGTACGAAACACAAAATGCCATCGGCATCATCCATACGGTATTCGAATCCCATCTTTCCAAGAATCTGAATCTGAAAAGAGTTTCCGCGCCTTTGTTTGTAGATCCGAAAACAGGGTTAAATGATAACTTAAACGGCATCGAGCGTCCTGTCAGCTTTGAAGTTCCTGCCACAGGCACTTCCGTAGAGGTTGTGCAGTCGCTTGCAAAATGGAAACGCATGGCACTGCATCGTTATGATTTCCGCCCCGGCAAAGGTCTTTATACCAATATGAACGCGATCCGCCGCGATGAAACACTGGATAATCTGCATTCCATTTATGTTGACCAGTGGGACTGGGAAAAGGTCATTACGCCCGAACAGCGTAACATCGCTTACTTAAAAGAAACCGTAGAGCAGATCGTCAAAAGCATCTGTGATACACTGGATACTCTGAAACAGAAATATCCCCGTATCAAAACAGAGCTTTGCAGAGAAGTTACATTCATCACTTCTCAGGAATTGGAGGATATGTACCCCGACCTGCCGTCCAAGGACCGCGAACATGAGATCACCAAAAAATACAAAACCGTATTCCTGATGGAGATCGGTGACACACTTGCCAGCGGCAAACCGCACGATGGACGTTCTCCCGACTATGACGATTGGCACATGAACGGTGATTTACTGTTTTATCATAAGACACTGGATCTGGCATTGGAGATTTCTTCCATGGGTATTCGTGTCGATCCCAAAACGTTAGATATCCAGCTGACCAAGTCCGGTTGTGATGAGCGCAGAGAGCTGCCGTTCCACAAAATGCTTTTAAACGGCGAACTTCCGCTGACTATCGGCGGCGGTATCGGTCAGTCCCGCCTGTGCATGCTGTTTTTAGGCAAAGCGCATATCGGCGAGGTGCAATCTTCCGTTTGGGACCAAGAAACATTTGAAGTTTGCGACGAAGCAAACATCACTTTGCTCTAAATCATATTTTTCGCTGCCAAGCCATCGCTTGGCAGCTTTTTTTGTAGAAAAAGCACTCTCCGGTCTTAACACTTACTTTTTGCAAAAAAATATCCCCGCCTTCTCTTTCGGCTTTTCTATCAAATTCTTCTCTTTTCACTCATTTATGCCGACAGTTTCCTTTTCCCTTTCTCTGCCAATCAAAAAAAGGTGCCGACAAAGTCGACACCTTTCAGACAAATCACATCATCTGTCGGTTCTCTATGAAAAGCGGTTTCATAACGGAGTGCCGCCGGTATCCGTGTCTGTTTTTAGCCTTCGATCGCAATATATTTTTTCTCGGCGATCGCCTTGGCATCTGTTTTCGGCACACGCAGGCGCAAAATGCCGTCTTCATATTTCGCGTGAATATCCGCAACCGTCAAGCCTTCTCCGACATAAAAACTTCTGCTCATACTGCCGGCATAACGCTCTTTTCGGATATATTTGCCGTCCTCAGATTTTTCGTCTTTATCCAACCCTTTTGCAGCGGATACCGTCAGATAGCCGCCTTCCAAATTTGCCGTGATCTCATCTTTTTTGAAACCGGGCAAATCAATATCCAGCTCATAAGCGGTTTCCGTTTCCTTGACATCTGTTTTCATCATATTTTTGCCGTGTTTTCCGTACAGAGGGTTTTTATTGCTGAAAAATTCTCTTTCAAACGGAAAATCCAACCATTCATCAAATAAGTTTTCTCCAAAAATACTAGGCATCATCATAAGTCATTACTCCTTCCATCGATGATCTATTTCACTTGCACATTGGCATATCACTTGCCAGCGTGTTTCATTTCTTTTGAGCGAAGGAAGCGGTTTCGGATTCGTTTCCTTTGTTCTGATATTACTATAGCACCATTTGTTAGCACTGTCAAGAGGTGAGTGCTAATTTTTTTAAAAAATTTTATGTCCCCTAATAATAAAGAAAAAACTTTATAATTCCTATCATTTAATTTGGTTTATAATATTTACATAATATTTTTTCATCTTTTCTTGTTGTTTATAGCATTATGTAACCTTATTCCTGCCATATATCCAAAAAGCATAGACAGCTATAAAATATAGGCATTGGCTATTTCCACGCAACGCAGATATACTAAAACTATCGACCGTTCCTATGATAGATATTCGTTTGAAACATAACAGGAGGCAAAGAATATGAACTTAGAACAGTTTTTGGAACATATGCGTTTACAAAAAACGGTTATCGGCGGTTCCGAAGCGCATCTTTATATGCATGAACTGAGTCAAGAAGCCCTGCGCATCACCACAAAGCTCAATAGCAGCTACCACACCCCGGAAGAAGTACGCAAATTGTTTTCCGAATTGACCGGCAAACCGGTAGATGTATCTTTTGGTCTGTTTCCCCCCTTCTATACAGACTGCGGTAAAAATATTACCATCGGCAAAAACGTATTCATCAATTCCGGCTGTCGCTTTCAAGATCAAGGCGGTATCACGATCGAAGACGGCGCATTGATCGGGCATAATGCCGTACTTGCCACGCTGAACCACGATTTTCACCCGCAAAAGCGCAGTGATTTGCACCCCGCCCCCATTCATATTGGTAAAAACGTCTGGTTGGGCGCAAATGTCACGGTATTGCCGGGTACTTCCATCGGCGACGGGGCAGTGATTGCGGCAGGTTCTGTTGTGACAAAAGATATTCCGTCCAATACCGTTGCGGCAGGTGTCCCCGCAAAAGTCATTCGTAAACTTGACTTCTGAGATTTTTTCTTTGCCACAGGCGGAATGTATTGACAGAATTCAAGATCCTATTATATAATGCGAATCAGATAGGGAATGAGGTTCTCCCTTGGATTTGTGATCCAAAACTGCCGATCGGCTGATGACTTCTGTATTCTTACGGTACAGTCATCAGCTTTTTTATTGTATCCAGCAATTTTTTATAGCTCGGAGGAAATACATATGCACAAAAACACCGCGTTACCCCAATGGAAAGAGCATCTTCTTTTGTTATGTCTTGCGATACCGCTTGGTATCGTTGTCGGCATCGTGGATACCGTCTTTGGACGTGTACTGCTTGCCGTCAGTGCATGGCGTGATGCCTCTGCCCTGTTGTTCCTGCCGTTTTTGCCATTGATCGGCAGCGGCATTGTGTTTCTCTATGAAACCTACGGAAAACAATCTGCACGGGGTATGCAGCTGATTTTTTCTGTCGGACACGGCGAAGAAGATGAGATACCGCTGCGTCTGGTTCCGCTGATCATTCTATGCACTTGGCTGACACATCTGTTTGGCGGCAGTGCCGGCAGAGAAGGCGTCGCGGTACAGATCGGTGCTGCCATCTCTCATCGTTTTTGCTCCTGCTTTCCCTCTCTTGCACAGTTTTCTCGTACTTTTTTGATTATGGGTATGGCAGCGGGCTTTGGCGGTTTATTCCAAACACCGCTTGCCGCCACATTGTTTGCCGTAGAAGTGCTTGTCGCAGGCAGCCTGCAGGTAAGTGCACTGCTTCCTTCCTTCTTTGCGGCAGAGGTTGCCTGTCTGGTTTCAGCCTCTCTCGGTCTGGAAAAATTTGCTTTTGCCGTTACTCCGCCTTCTTTTTCAGCCGCATTATTGGCAAAGCTTCTGCTTTGCGGCATACTGTTTGGTCTGGTTGGAAATGGTTTCTCGTTTTTCTTGCAGCGCGCAAAGAAACTTTTTGCCACGCGCTTCCCGCACCCCATATCCCGTATTTTTTTAATGGGGATTTGCCTGAGTATCCTTCTGATTCTTCTGCACGGCGGCAGATATGCGGGTCTTGGCACCAATCTGATTCAGTACAGCTTTACACAGCAGCCTGTTTATGCCTATGATTGGATTTTGAAGCTGCTTCTGACCGTCTTTACGCTTTCTATCGGCTTTCAGGGCGGCGAGGTCACACCCCTGTTTTCGATCGGCGCCAGCCTTGGGGTGTTGCTCGCTGCCGTTTTGGGACTGCCGATTCCTTTTGCGGCAGCGTTGGGATATGCAGCAGTATTTGGCAGTGCGTCCAATACCTTTTTCGCCCCGATTTTGATTGGCGCGGAAGTATTCGGCTTCGCTTCTTTTCCATATTTTATCGTCGTCATGTTTGTCGCATATCTGTGCAATCAGAACCGTTCCATTTATTCCGCGCAAAAATGCGCACCATGGCTTGCCAAAATCAAACGCAGCGCATGATTGCTGACGCTATCGTTGTCTTATTTTTACAAAGAACCTTTTACGCAAATCCGCTTTGCTGACTCTGTAGTATAATGAAACAGATACTATCAACTTCTTCTTGCAGAAATAAAAAACAGCGTGTTTTTAGGCGTTACTTCGCCCAAAACCGCTGTTTTTTCATAGCTCCTCTTTCTGCTCCTGTATCAACAGGGTCATAATTGCTTCAGATACTGCACTTCTTTTTCTGTCAAATGCCGATAGTTTCCCTTCGCAAGCGTTCCCAGCCTAAGCTCTCCTGTGGCAACGCGCTTTAACTGTATCACCGGGTGCCCGATGGCATCACACATTTTCCGCACCTGCCTGTTTCTGCCTTCATGAATGATAATCTCCACCCGACAAGCTTCCGTTTGTTGTTCCAAAATACGGATTTTCGCGGGCTTTGTCTTTCTGCCGTCGATCACGATTCCGCTGCGAAATTGCTGTAACTGTCTTTCGTTTGGCACCCCGTTTAGCTTCGCCTCATATGTTTTTTGGACTTCATGCGCCGGGTGTGTCAAGCGATACGTCAACGCGCCGTCATTGGTCAACAGCAGCAGCCCGGACGTCGCGTAATCGAGTCTTCCGACCGGGAAGATCCGTTCCTTCACATCTTTGACCAAATCCATCACCGTCGGTCTGCCAAACTGGTCCCGCACCGTTGTCACATACCCCTCCGGTTTATGGAGCATCAAATACACAGACTTCTGCACATTTTTCTGTACTTTTCTGCCAAGATAGGTCACAAGGTCCCTTTCGGGATCGACCTTCACCCCTTGTTCCGTCACCGTCTTCCCATTGACCGTAACCTCTCCTCTGGCGATCGCTTCCTCCGCTTTTCTTCTGGAAAGTACACCCGCTTCCGCCAAAAATTTCTGTAACCGTTCTTCCATGGATGCCTCCGCTTTTTTCGTTCCTCTGCTTCTTTTTTCCCAGTATAGAGCAAACACTGCAAAAAGTCAAAACTTCTCTCTTGCTTTCTTTTTTATCATAACCCTATTTTCTTGGCATTTTTGTCCGAAAAATGCGCCTTGCGGCGAAAATCCTCTTGATTTTTGCGCAAAAATTTGAAATAATGAATCAATGAATATTTTACGGGCAAAAGGGCGGAATCACATGGTAAAACTAACCAAAACAACGATTAAAGAGCAAGTTTATGAAATCATTAAGGATAAGATCCTGACACAACAGTACCACTTGGGCGAAAAGGTCAATATCGACACCCTCGCCGCGGAATTAAACGTCAGCAACTCTCCTATTCGAGAAGCGCTGACTATGTTGGAAAAGCATGGTCTGGTGGAGATCATTCCAAACAACGGTGCCAGAGTGATCTCCTTTGACCCCGTTACCTATCACGAGATCGCTTCCACCCTGCATATTATGGTGTCCGGTGCCTATAATCTTTGTCTGAGGCAAAATACGGTTGCAGAAGCGATTCCTGAAATGCGCAAATACTGGGCAATCCAGCAGGAATACGCAAATTCCGGCGATTTGCACGCGTCGGTAAAATCGGCATTGATGTTTGATAAAAGCATCGTGCTTGCCGCAAAAAATAACTATCTGCTTTCCATTTATGAACAGATTGAAGATGTCTTTTTCCTGATGGCACTGGACATTCATCAGCGCGGGGAGCATGACAGAGCGCAGAATATCTTTGAGCATTCCATGATCCTCAAAAGTATCGAATCCGGCGACAGCGCTGCCGCACTGCATTGGCTGGATATCCACTACGATAAACACCTTTGAATCAAACACATACAGCCGTGTGAAAAAGGGACGGATCCCCCTTTTCTGCACGGCTGTTTTTCTGTGCCGATAGTTTAGTCTGTCAGATGTATTTTAGTTTTGCTGCGCCATTTCTTTCTTCCTTTCCAAAAACCGTATCATGTATTTTTCCAACTCCACCAGTACGATCGGCGCAAAACTCAATGCCCAAACCACGCCCCACTGACGCAAATGCAGTGGCGTTGTGCCGAACAAAGCCGCCGCGGGCGGAAACATAATCACCGCCATCTGTAAAAAAGAGCCAATGCAAAACGCGCCCACCAAAAAGCGGTTCTCCAGTATTGACAGATGCCATAAAGAATCTTCCGTCTGCATATTAAACGCATGTACCAGCTGAGATAAGCTCAGTACGGCAAATGCCATGGTCCGTGCATAAAGATAGCCGTTCTGCCCGTCATAATATACATGCCCCACCGCAAAGGCAAGCAGCGTCAATGCACCGATCATAAACCCTTCCAATGCGATTTTTTGCCCCATACCGCCGGAAAATAAGCTGGCTTCATTGCGCAAAGGCTTTCTCTTCATAATATCGGCAGCGGTCGGCTGCAATCCAAGCGCAATGGCAGGCAGCGAATCTGTTACCAGATTGACCCATAACAGCTGTATCGGCAGCAGCGGTGTCGCCCAGCCAAAGCACATCGCAAAAAATATCACGGCGATCTCACCAATGTTGCTGGAAAGCAGAAAATGAACCGCTTTTTTGATATTATCATAAATCCCTCTGCCTTCTCTGACCGCGGATACGATCGTTGCGAAATTATCATCTGCCAATACCAGATCGGCAGCGCTCTTTGCCACTTCCGTACCGTTTTTCCCCATTGCACAGCCAATATCCGCCGCTTTGAGCGCAGGGGCATCATTCAAACCGTCCCCCGTCATCGCAGCAATGTGCCCTGATGCCTGGAATGCTTTGACGATCTGCACTTTATGCGTCGGGGATACCCTTGCAAAAACTGTAGTATGCGTTACCGCTTCCCGCAATTCTTCTTCCTGCATCTCGTCCAGTTCTTTTCCCGTTAACAAACGATCGCCCTTTTCAAAAATCCCCAGTTCCTGCGCGATTCGCCTTGCCGTCAGGCTGTGATCCCCGGTAATCATCACAGGGCGAATCCCTGCCTCCTTGCACTGCCTTACAGCATCTTTCGCTTCCGGTCTGGGCGGGTCCGCCAATGCAAAAAATCCCGCAAATGTTAAATTCTTCTCCCACGAAGACTTGTCTGCTGCCGTCTGCCGCCTGTCAAAAGCGATCGCTATGACCCGCAGACCACCGCCTGCCAATGCACCGTTTAATGCCGAGGCTTTCGCTCTGGCAGAGCTGTCAAACGGGCGGCTTCCCCGTTCTGCCATATAATGACTGCACTGCGCAAGCACCACCTCGGGCGCACCTTTTGTGATGAATAAATAATCCCCTTCCGGCATATGGTGCAGCGTTGTCATCTCCTTGCGTTCCGAAGAAAATGGAATCTCACCGATTCGTTTCATTTCTTCCCGCAGTTCGACAATATCAAGCCCTTCCTCCTGCCCCGCTTCGATCAGAGCACATTCGGTCGGTTCACCTTTTTTCTCGCTGTTTTGTGCCGCCGCGTCAGAGCAAAGCGCAGCCAGTGTCAGAAGAAATTCTTTCTTCTCCGCTTTGTTCGCACAATCCCCCTGCATATCCGCCATCTGCGCGACACGCATTTTATTTTGTGTCAGCGTCCCCGTTTTGTCAGAACAAATCACTGTCGCACTGCCCAATGTTTCCACCGCGGAAAGCCTGCGCATCACGGCATTTGCCCGACTCATACGCTGCATTCCCACCGCAAGCACCACCGTCACGATCGCAGGCAAGCCTTCCGGAATAGCGGCAACCGCCAAGCTGACAGAGGTCATAAACATATCCAACGGGTCTTTGCCCTGCTTCACGCCGATGCAAAAAATCAAACCACAGATCAGCAATGCCGCCGTGCCAAGCTGTTTCCCCGTTCTTGCCAAACGTTTTTGCAGCGGTGTCTGACTTTCTTCTTCCCGTCCCAAAAGCGCGGCGATCTGACCCATTTCTGTATCCATACCGATATTTGTCGCGATCGCCTTCGCTCTGCCATAAGTGATGTACGTTCCCGCGAATACCATATTCGCCCTGTCACCAATCGGCGTTTCCTCTTTTAACGGTGCGGTGCGCTGCTTGTCTGATGCCGTGGATTCGCCTGTCAATGCGCTTTCTTCCGCTTGTAAACTGTAGCTTTCCAGTATTCTGCCATCTGCCGCGACATAGTCCCCCGCTTCCAACAGCAAAATATCTCCCTGCACCACATCTTCCGCGCTAATCTCCGTTTCCTTCCCGTCACGCAGCACTCTTGCCTTGGGTGCAGCCAACGCCTTTAACGCTTCCAGCGCCTTTTCCGCCTTTCCTTCCTGCACCACACCGAAAATGCCGTTTAATACCACGATCCCAATGATAATCAGGCTGTCCGCAGCAATGCTTTCCCCTTCTCTTGCAGACACCCACCAGGAAGCCCCTGCCGCAGCCAGCAATACAATGACCATAAAATCATTCATCTGTGCCAAAAACCGCTGCAACACGTTCTTTTTGCCATCGCCTTCCGATAGCTTATTTTTCCCCTGCTGTTGTGCTCTGCGTAAAGCTTCCTGACTGCTCAATCCGCTTTGCGGATCGCTTTGCAGTGCAGCCAATACCTCTTTTCCATCTTTGCTCCACCATTTCATCTTTTGATCTGCTCCTTTTTTCCTTGGTATTTGGTAAGGTTTGTCCTGTTCTTTGATTACAGTCTATGCCTCGCGGCACAAAAAAATGACCGCAGCATATTCTGATGAGAGGAGGTGCGCAAAAAAATGTCATTGGGTTCGGCTGTTTTACTTGCGTTTTCACTGAGTTTAGATGCATTTGGCATCGGTATCGCTTACGGGCTTCGCCGAATGCAGTTCCCGCTTCGCTCTAAGGTGGTTGTTTCCATCGTTACTTGTCTGATTTTATTTTGTTTTCTGATACTGGGCGCGCGTTTGTTCCATATTCTGCCGCTCACGCTGGCGGTCCCTCTTTCTATGGGTATGCTCTGCCTGTTCGGACTGTTTTTTATCCTTCAGCCATTTTTTGGCAAAAAAAAAGAGGGGCTTCCCTCTAACCCTTCTGCTTGCGATCAAAATGCTTCCTCTGTCATCGAGCCAAAAGAAGCAGTCCTGTTAGGTCTTTTGCTTTCTTTGGATAGCTGCGGCGTTTCCCTTGCGGCAGGCGCGCATCAAAACCCTTTTTTACTGCCGCCGTTGACCGCTTTTCTGCAAATCCTTCTGCTTTCTTTGGGTGATGCCTTAGGCAGACGCTTTGCACTGCATCTGAAAGAGGAGTTTTGGGGGATACTTTCCGGCGTGCTGTTATTTTCCATGGGCATCTACGGTTTTTTCCATGCTTAGCGGCAAATGCATCGCGCTTTCTTTCAGGCGGGCAGCAAAACCGGCATATCCGCAATATAGATTTACGCCCGGACAAAAAAACAGGAGTTTTCTTGGTAAAAATCCGGAAAACTCCTGTTGCGATTTGAAATATAACGCCCACTTACAAAAACACCGCAGTGATTCCTGCTTTGTTTGCGTTCCTTTTTTTAACCGAAATACCCTTCCTCACATAACAGTGCATAGCACAGATTCACTTCATCATCTGTAAACAATGCGCCGAATTTTTCCTGCGCGACCAGCGCTTCCACACTCAGCGCAGTTAAATTTTCCGCCGCCAGCGCGCGAAATCCGTCTGTTTCCTTCTTTTTGCGCAGCACTTCCTTTACCGCCCGCACCGCTCCGTACTTTTGCGCCGCCTGTCTGAGCCTTGCATCACGAACACCTGCCTGCTCGGCTTTTTGCAGGTTTTCTTCCAATGCGGCAGCGAATACCGCTTCCAGATTTTGTTCTTCCTTCATTGCAAATACCCCCGTATCCGCTCAATCAGTTCTTTTTTCTCATCTTCCGGCAGGAATGCCGCTTCCGCGGCGTACAGATTCATTTGGATCAAATCTTTCTCGGTAAATCCCATTTTTTCGATACAGCAGTCATACTCATGGTCCAGATCGATATTGGACAGTACCATATTATCCGTATTGATCGTCACACGCAGCCCCATGTCAAACAGCATCTTGGCAGGGTGTTTGTCATAATCAAATCTCGTCTGGCACTGAATGTTGCTGGTGGGGCAGATCTCCAATGTGACTTTATCCTGTATCGCACGGCAGCATAAGCTCTCGTCCTCATAAATATGATGCCCGTGTCCGATCCTTCGGCTGCCGAAATTCATCGCATCTTCTACCGTATCTGACTCTTGGCTGTCGCCCGCATGGCAGGTAAACGGCACACCCAATTCTTTTGCCTTTTGAAAAACGGGAGAAAAATGCGTCAGCGGTACAATGCCCTCTGCGCCCGCCAAATCAATGGCAACGACGCCCTGTCCCAGATATTTCTTTGCCAATTCCACCGTTTCCAAATTCTCTTTTTCGTTCAGCGTTTCTTCTCCCACACACATCGTACAAAGAATGATACCGATTTTGATTTCTTTGCACATGCGCAATGCTTCCTCTCTGCCCGCCAGCACCGCGCGAATCGCGTCCTCTTGCGAAAGTTCTTTTCTGGTATGTAACTGCGGTGCAAAACGAATTTCTGCATACGCTACCCCTTGACTTTCCAAAAGACAGATCAATTCCTTCGTCACACGCTGTAACGATGCCGTATCCTGCAAAATCTGTAACGGTATTTCAAACCGTTTCAAATATTCGTTGACACTGCGGCAATCCGCCGTTACCACGATAAACTTCCGAAATTCTTCCAAACTGTCCGCCGGCAGCGTAACCCCCTGCGCCTGCGCAAGCTCCCATGCCGTTTCCGGCAATACGGAGCCGTCTAAATGCAAATGCAGCTCTACTTTGGGAAATGGATATTTTGTCATACCGCACCCTCCTCTATCTTATTGGCAAGTATATTCTAACGATAGGATACCTGTTCTTTCTTTTTCTGTCAATTCCGCCGTTTGGAAAGACACAAGGAAAAAGCGGGTTCTCCGCCGCAGCAGGTCGCTCCGCTTTTTTTCTGTTTATTATTTATGGAATAATTTTTTGGTCTGGTACATCGGCTCGCACGTCAGATTCATGCCCAACTTATGGAAAATACGATCATCTACGGAAGAAAGGATCACGGTAGAATGTACTTCACAGCCTTTCAGGCGATCCAACTGCTCCATCGCGCGTTCCGCCAGCGGGTCTGTCGCGGCGCAAATGCTCAGTGCGATCAAAATTTCGTCTGTATGCAGTCTGGGGTTATGATTGCCCAGATGCCCTACCTTCAAATGCTGGATCGGCTCGATGATGGTCGGCGCGATCAGCTTGACCTCATCTTCGATACCGCTGAGTTTTTTCAATGCATTGAGCAGCATCGCGGAAGACGCTCCCAAGAGTGTGCTGGTTTTTCCTGTCACGATGCTTCCGTCCGGCAGTGAAACCGCAACCGCAGGCGCTCCGGTCTGTTCCGCCAATGCATTGGCAGCTGCGATCACAGGGCGGTCTTCGGGAGAAATACCTGCCTGTTTCATCAACAGCTCCAGTTTAAATACGCAGTCATCCCCACAGTTTCCTTTTCTGCGGTCACACAGCGCACTGTAGTAGCGTCTGATGATCTCCTGACAAGAAGCCTCTCTGGTCGCCGCGTCGTCGATGATACAGTTGCCCGCCATATTGACACCCATATCCGTCGGAGATTGGTAAGGGGAATTTCCGTAAATCTGCTCAAACATCGCGCGCAGCACGGGAAACACCTCTACATCACGGTTATAATTGACCGTTGTTTCACCATATGCTTCCAAATGGAACGGATCGATCATATTCACATCATTCAAATCAGCCGTTGCCGCTTCATACGCCACATTGACCGGATGGCGCAGCGGCAGGTTCCAGATCGGGAAAGTTTCGAATTTTGCGTATCCCGCTTTGATGCCTCTTTTATGTTCATGGTACAGCTGAGAAAGACAAACCGCCATTTTTCCGCTGCCGGGTCCCGGTGCTGTAATGACCACCAGCGGTTTTTTCGTTTCGATATAATCATTTTTGCCGTACCCTTCGTCACTGACGATCAGCGGGATATTGGCAGGGTATCCCTCAATCGGATAATGTTGATATACCTTCAGTCCCAACTGTTCCAGTTTTTTACGGTATGCCACAGCACCCGGCTGTCCACTGAAGCAAGTCAGCACCACACCGCCCACATATAATCCATAGCCTCGGAACGCATCGATCAGGCGCAGCACGTCCATATCATAGGTAATCCCAAGATCCCCGCGCACTTTATTCTTTTCAATATCGCCCGCATTGATTACCAGAATAATCTCCGCATCGTCTTTGAGCTGTACCAGCATATTGATTTTACTGTCCGGCTCAAATCCGGGCAAAACACGAGAAGCATGGTAATCATCGAATAATTTACCGCCAAACTCCAGATACAGCTTGCCCCCAAACTGTCCGATCCGCTCTTTGATTCGCTCAGACTGCATCTTCAGATATTTTTCATTATCAAATCCAATTTTCATATCACATACCCCTTAATATTTCCGCTCAAAAAACAATAGACATGTCAGCCTGACAAAAAAACTGTCAACCGGCATGCCTGCATTTCCTCTGATTAGTATATACCGCTTTTTGCCTCTTGGCAATAGACGGCAGAAAAAAACCTGTATATCCGAAAAAAAATCCGTTTTTGCCGAAATTGGCAAAAACGGATTTTTCAAAACACTTCCGTTTGGGAAACGGGAACTCTCCCGTTCGGATGGACCCTTCGGATATGGAACAGAAATCAGATCAAGAACCGCTGACTTCTTCTTTTCTCTTTTTGCAGATTTTGTATACACCTACTGTGATCAAAGGCAGCAGGTAAATCAGCAGGAAGCCGTATGCGCACGCATTGTAGCCTTTGGAGATCAGGTCGATGATACCTACGCTGGAAAGGAACATTGCGCCCACCAGAATGATGATCGTAACGATCGCCTGCTGCGGTCTTGTCAGGTGATTTTTATTCGAATCTTCCAACGCACCGTTAATACGCTCAATCAACGCATGGATAACACCGGTGGAAGTTTCGATCAGTGTCCAACCCATAACGATACCAAAGAAAGCGATGACCAAAACACCTGCGTCGGAGCTTGCCATCATAACCAACCAAGGTACGGATGCACCCAGAACATCTTCGCTGGGATAGAAGCCCATAACTGCAAAATAGGTCAAGAACCAAGGAACCGTTGTCAAAAATCCCGCAATAATACCAGCAATGACAGATTGCTTTCTGCTGGTCTGACGTTTGATGGTAAAGAAGGAAGCAGGGAAGCAAACCAGGTTATAACCTACATACATAATACCGGTCCAAAGCGCCAAAGGAGCAGTCGCGCCGGGTGTATAAGAGGTATCTGTTGTTGCAAATACTTCCTTGATGTTATCCATATTTCCGCTGATAACCAAAAACGCAAACAGAATATAACCTGCATACAGTGCAACGGTACCCAATGTTTCAAAACGTTCAATCAAACGCTCCCCGTAGAAATTCAGGATACCTACAATCACGATAACCGTTACAACGCCGACATAGTAATTCATACCAAGCGTCTGCTCCACGATCGACCCCGTCGCCGAAGCCATAACCGCGATAATGATAACCAGCAGCACTACATAGACGATATCGAATAAAATCCAGAACGGTCCTGCAATTTCCTTGATAAAAGACTTATAGTCATATACCTTATAAAGACGAATCAATTCAAAAGATAATACCGCGACAATAGCAAAGCCAAGGAAAATACCCAGACCTGCAATCCAGCCCAGAGCACCGAACTTCGCGCCGTACTCGATGATTTCACGACCTGTAGCATAACCGCCGCCGACCATAACGGACTGCACGATAACGCCGGGCAAAATATATTTACCAAAGCCGCCCTCAAAAAAACCTTTTTTCTCCATTAACATCCTCCCTTTCTCAGCTCTGCAATGTAACTCTGCCCCCATCCTTCTGACAGAACATCTCTTACAACCTTTTTTGATTTTCCGGCAGAATTCGTGCAATTCAAACATTCCGCAAGAATAATATAGGCTAAGATTACACTATTTTTTATTTACTGTCAATAAATGAAAATCCCAACCTTGCTAAATATACATAAAAAAATGTCGACAATTTCCCAAAAAATCACGAAAAAAATCCATCTTGTAAGACAAGAAAAGGGGTTCCGACCTCTACTGCTTTCTTTTTTTTCATAAAATCACACTATAGTTTCCCAAAAATAAACATTTTTTCTGAAAAAAGAAAAAATCTGTCAAAAAACCTTTCTCCCGATCGCATTGTCTTTGGACTAAATTTGTAAAACACCTTCGGCAATATCGTTTTTATCCCCCCCGAAAAGCAGAAAAAAACGGAATATCTTTCCCTATCCGTTTTTTTGCAGTCAATTCTTATTTTTTTCAGTTGCTTTTGCCCTCACTCCGCGGTGGAAAGCGCAAACGGGATCACCTCTGCCGCGCCGTTTTCCAACAGCAGTTTACTGCACTCCTGAAATGTAGCGCCAGTGGTAAAAATATCGTCTACCAAAAGAATGGTTTTGCCCTGCAGGCGGTGTGCGTTACAAAGCGCAAACGCGCCTTTTAGATTCACGCGTCTTTGTGCGGCATGAAGTTTGCTCTGTGCTTTCGTATTCCGAACACGGAGCAAAACTCCTTCCAGATACGGCAGTGACAGTTCCTCACTCAGCGTCCGCGCCAAAATTTCCGCCTGATTGAACCCTCTGCGCCGAAGCTTCCTGCGATATAACGGTACCGCCGCAATACCCGTCAGCTCCTGTATCACTTCCGGGTGGTATCTGCGCAGATATTCCGCCATCAGAATACCCAAAGCTTTCCCCGTTTTATAATAACCGCTGTATTTGAAAGCATAGATCGCCCTGCGCAGCTTCGTATAACGAAACGCGCTATAAGAACGGGAAAACAAAAATACATGATGGCTGCAACGCGGGCAAATGCCGTTTTCCAGCGTTGCGCTGCAAACGCTGCAACTTTGTTCGGTATGAAAAGGTAAATGCGTACGACAGTTTTCACAAAGAATCTGTTCTCTTTCGTGATACGGCAATACCTCCCCACAAATCGCACATCTTGGCGGAAACAGCAGAAAACGCAGCTGTTTTACATCGATGTTCATCGCTTACTCCTCCATATTCAAAAAATCATACATATTCCGAATCCTAAGCGCCAGCCCCGTTCTTCTTGCCACTTCTCTGTCGTTGGCGATCATGGAAAACACGGTTTCTTGCAGTCCCACCAAAACGACCATCTTCTTAGCGCGCGTCACGGCTGTATACAGCAAATTTCTGCTCATCAGCATCGGCGGACCGCTATGGACCGGAATCACCACAACCGGGTATTCACTGCCCTGTGATTTGTGGATCGTAATGGCATACGCAAGCTCCAATTCGTCCAACTGTGTAAAATCATACACCACTTCCTTGCCGTCATCAAACAATACCCGTACATTTTCTTTTTGCTCATCAATCGAAGTGATCATTCCTCCGTCGCCGTTAAAGATCCCCATGCCGTCCTCTTGTAAAATGCCGTCCGTTTTCTGTTTCCACGGCAGATTATAGTTATTTTTGATCTGCATGACTTTATCGCCTTCCCGAAATGTCACGCCGCGAAATACATATTCCGCTTTCTCCCGTGCGGGCGGATTCAGTGCCTGCTGTAATCTGGTATTCAGGCTTTGCACGCCCAAAACACCCTTTCGCATCGGCGTCAAAATCTGGATCTCCTGCTTGGCATTGCAGCCCGAAAAATCAGGCAGGCGCTTTGTCACCAAAGAAACCAGCGCCGCGGCGGTGTCTTCCGCCTGCACACGGCGCATAAAAAAGAAATCCGTACCTTTTTCATTCCAAATCGGCTCCTGCCCGTGATTGATGCGATGTGCATTGACAATGATCGCGCTTTCCTGTGCCTGGCGGAAAATATGTTCCAGCTTTACAACCGGCAGTCTTTCGCTGCGAATCATATCCTTCAGCACATTCCCCGGACCCACAGAGGGCAGCTGATCCGCATCTCCTACAAAAATCAGCCTTGTTCCGTCCGCAACTGCCTTTAAAAGCGCGTGCATCAGCGGCAGATCCACCATAGAAACCTCGTCAATGATAATCACATCTGCCTCGATCGGGTTTTCCTCGTTGCGCTCATAGCTTTGCCTGCGCATATCTTCCCCCGCGAACACTGTTCCCAAAAGGCGGTGTATCGTCTGCGCTTCCATTCCCGTCGCTTCCGTCATGCGCTTAGCTGCCCTGCCTGTCGGTGCAGCCAAGGCAACCTCCAGCCCGGCTTTTTCCAAGATAAAAAGAATGGTGTTGATCGTTGTGGTCTTTCCCGTTCCCGGGCCGCCTGTAATCAACAGCAGTCCCTTCTGCATTGCCTCAAACACAGCCTCTTTCTGCTCTTTGGCAAGTTTTTTCCCCGTACGTTCTTCCGCTTCCTCGACAGTCTTATGCAGCTGCGCCGCATCAAAACTTTCCGCAAAAGAAGCGATCTCCAGCATTCGTTTGGCAACCGCCATTTCCGCATAATAATAAAAATTCAGGTAAACCCGATGTTCTCCCTCCACTTTTTCCTGCCAAATCTGGTTATTGATCTGCAATTCCAGGAGTGCATTCTCCACTTGTGACTCATGCAGCTGCAAAAGTTCAACCGTCTGCTCCACCAGCTCATCTTTCGGCAAATAGCAATCGCCATTTGCCGCCGCCATATTCAGCACATACTTAATCGCTGCACAAACACGGTGCGTTGCGTCCGGCGGCATTCCTGCTTTCGCCGCCATCTTATCCGCCGTGCGAAATCCGATGCCCCACACCTCGTCCGCCAAACGGTAGGGGTTTTCCTGCACGATCTGAAATGTTTTCTGCTTATATTTTTTATAAATTTTCATCGCAAGTGCGGGCGAAAGCGAAAATTCCTGCAAAAACAACATAGCCCGTCTGATCTCATACTGCTCGCGAAATGTTTCTGAAATCCGCTTCGCTTTTTCATAGGAGATACCTTTGATCTCCGTCAAACGCTCCGGTTTTTCCTCGATCACATAAAATGCCGCTTCCCCGAAGCGCTCCACGATTTTTTTCGCCGTTTTGGCACCGATCCCTTTCACCAAGCCGGAAGCAAGATATTTTTCCATACCTTCTTTACTGTCCGGCAATGTTTTTGTAAAAAACGAAACCTGTAACTGTCTGCCATAAATCGGGTGCACCACCCAACTGCCGTTCACTTCAAGGTTTTCGCCCTGTAAAATCTGAGGCACTGTCCCGACACAGGTGATTTCATCTTCCCCCTCCGACAAGGTAAATACGGCATAGCCGTTTTCTTTATTCTGAAAAATAATATCTTCCACCGTTCCTCGGAATGAAACTTCCTCCATGCCGTTTTTCCTCCTTTCCGCGCTGACAGCGTTTTGACCGCCATTCTCTGCGTAAACGCCCGCCGAAAATTTTTATACTGACCGCTGTGCGCATACACCAACTTGCAAAAACACACAGCGTCAGCAGTCATGACGCTCTTTTTTTTACTTGGCAAGCCGCATTTGTTGTTATTGTACCACATCTTGGAAAAAAAGGGAACGCAAGTTCTTTTTTTCCGTTCAAAAAAAGGAGCTTTCACAAATCGCGAAAAGCCCCCATTCTTTTTTTAGATTTGATCGGCAAATACATCGGTTCTGTCTGTCTTTTCCCAAGGCAAATCCAGATCAGTACGTCCAAAATGACCGTATGCCGCTGTTTGTCTGTAAATCGGGCGGCGCAGATCAAACTGTTTGATAATTGCCGCAGGGCGCAGGTCGAAGTTCTTTTTCACCAGTTCTGTGATTTTGTCATCAGAGATCTTGCCTGTGCCGAAAGTATTGATGAGAATAGATACCGGTTTAGCCACACCAATGGCATACGCCAACTGCACCTCACATTTTTTTGCCACACCGCTTGCGACAATGTTTTTTGCCACATATCTTGCAGCATAGCAAGCAGAACGGTCTACCTTTGTCGGGTCTTTGCCGCTGAAAGCGCCGCCGCCGTGCGCAGCATAACCGCCGTAAGTATCCACAATGATCTTTCTGCCGGTCAAACCGCTGTCGCCCATCGGTCCGCCAATGACGAAACGACCGGTCGGATTGATATAGTACTTAGTATTTTCGTCCAGCAAATCGGCAGGAATCACTTTTTTCACCACATGTTCGATCACATCTTGACGGATTGTTTCCTGTGTGGCTTCGGGATCATGCTGGGTAGATACGACCACCGTATCCACACGAACAGGAACGTCGTTGTCATATTCCACCGTAACCTGTGCCTTACCGTCAGGACGCAGATAATCCAACGTTCCGTTTTTACGCACCTCTGTCAGTCGTCTGGTCAGCTTATGCGCCAGGGAGATCGGCAGCGGCATCAGTTCTTCCGTTTCATCGCAGGCAAAGCCAAACATCATGCCCTGATCACCGGCGCCTGTGTCAAATTCACTGTCATCCTCGCCTGTTTTGTTTTCCAGTGCCTTATCCACACCCATCGCAATATCGGGGGATTGTCCATGAATGGAAGTAATGACGGAACAGGTTTCACAGTCAAACCCAAACTTCGCCCTGTTATAACCGATACGATTCAATGTTTCGCGTACCACACTTTCCACGTCCACATAACCTGTGGTGGTCACCTCACCCATGACAAAAACAATACCCGTTGTCGTCGCTGTTTCGCAGGCAACGCGGGACATAGGGTCCTGTGCCAGCAAAGTATCCAAAATCGCATCTGAGATCTGATCGCAGATCTTATCGGGATGTCCCTCTGTTACGGACTCCGATGTAAATAGTCTTTTACTCATGCTGTTCCTCCTTTTTCCTGTCTTTTTTGACTCGTTTCAGTCTGTATCTCTTTGTTCAATAAAAAAAGCCCGCTTCAGGGCTTATCGTTTCTTACGCTCATCTTCCGCTTTCTGCCTTTTTGAGGACAGAATCGCGGGGGAATTGGCACCGATGCAGAAAATTCACTGCCGGTTGCCGGGTGTCACAGGGCCCTGTCCCTCAACCACTCTTGATAAGGTCACTATTTCGTTTACTGCATAATGCATTGTATCAGCTTCTTTTGCGCCTGTCAATGGAAAATCAAAGGAATTTGCCTGATTTTGCGCCTTTTTTCGAAAAAAGAGCCTTTTTTTCCTGTATTACAGCGTAAGATACGGCTGCAAAGCTTCTTTCCACACCTCCACCAGATGAGGCAGCCTCATCACCGCATTGGCAGGGCTGGTAGAGGGCAGCGGCAGAATCGGCATCCCCGTTTTTTCCTCACAATATTTCCGATACAGCTGACAAGCCTTTGCGCCGTTTCCGAAAACAGCCTGTATTGGCGCCTGCCTCATCAGCTTTTCGATCGGCTGCGGCTCCACGTTTCTGATATGGCTGTCGGAAGAACCCAAAATATCGCAACTGGCGATCACATCCCACAATGCGATATGATGGACAAGCAAAAAAGCTTTCTTCTCCTCTATCGTGACCGGCACCTCCGCTTCGCATACTGCTGTCATCACTTTCCAGAACCGATTGGAAGGGTGACCGTAGTAAAATCCGTTTTCTCTGGACTTGACCGAAGGGATACTGCCCAATATCAACACGCGGCAGCGGTCATCCACCACCGGCGAAAAAGTATGTTCCACATGCAAATATTCTCGTTCCATCTTTTGCTCCTTTCTCCTATCTTTTTAAGGGTATCCTCTTTCGTCGCAAAAAACAAGACTTTTTTTGTAAGAAAAAAAGAGCGCTCTTAAACGCCATAGAAAACCACACCGCCGCTATGTCTACAAAAAAAGAAGGCTCGGGACTGCCTGCCGAAACAGGGAAAGCAGTCCCAAAAAACCTTCTTTTCCGCTTTTTTTCTGATCTTTTGTTTGGATTCAAATGTTATCTGCCCAAACTTCCCCATCTTCCTGCATAATATGTTGATGAGAAACAGCAGCCTCTAATACTTGCCAATATGCCCAATGACTTTCTGTCAAATCCGAAAATCTTTGTTTCAGTCCATTCTCTGTCACATAGCCCCGATCCGCCTGACGGTGAAGCATCTGATTCACGATAGCAGCCGCCTCGCCGCGGGTAATGGTCTGCTCGGGGCGGAAAGTACCGTCGCCGTAGCCGCTGATCCAGCCATAGCCTACCGCACCGGTCACCGCACGATAAAACCAATCTGTCTTCTGCACATCTGTAAATTCAACCGCTCCATTTGCTTTTTTGTCGGAAAAATTCATAGCAATAGAAGTAAATTCCGCACGGGTGATAGTCCCTTCCGGATCAAAGATACCGTTGCCCCTGCCGCCTAACATACCCAAAGAAGCTAAGGTATGGACAGCCTTGCTGTACCAGGCGTTCTCCGGTACATCAATAAAAGTCACTGTAAAAGGCACCTCTTTTTCCAGCAGCAGGTTATAAAACATCTGAGCTGCCTCTGCGCGCGTCATAGGGCGGTCCGGACGGAAAGTACCATCTGTATACCCAAATAAGTACGCATTATGTTCTTCTCCATTCAGCCACTGCATCACACCGCTGTCCGTTTCTTCTGTTTCCTGCGCTATTTCTTCCGCTTTCCACTTGGCATAGAGGTGTACTGTCCGGACATTGACTGCCACATCTCCTTTTACTTTTTGGGTCAGTTCCTTGTCCAGATACCAACCCGCAAAGATATATCCTTCTCGGACAGGGATCGGAAGTTTTTCGTACGCCTTCGTCCAAGTAGTGGATTTTCTTTCTTCATTCAGTCCGTTCCCGCCATTGGTATGATACTGTAGGATATAATAAGAGGTATTGCCGCCGCCGCTGCTGCCACCGTCTCCGCCGTCTTTCGGCTTTTCATAGCTCAAGGTGAAAAGCATGCTTGGCTCCTCTATTATATGCCCCACTTCCACGATCGTCTGGTCAGTTATCGCATACTGCAAGCTGACAGGGTCCTGAGAAAATTGGAAGGTCACCTTCCACTGCTCGATGGCATAAATCCACCCTTCGGCATTTCCTTCCTCCATTTCCACGGTAATGCCGTTTTTCAGCTGCTCCATCGTCTGGTTACCTTTGAACTTCAGATGCAGTATACCGCTTTCGGTGGCTGTATCCCCCTGAAAATCCCAGTCTGTCACAGTAAATGACGGCGCTTCTTCCAAAGCAATCAAATTGCCCGCAGTATCTATTACAGTAAAATGGAAAATCTCTCCCTCTGCCTCTGCGGTACCCGTTTTTTGCACAGTCAGCGTCAAAGGCAGTTCCACTCTGTATTCCAAAGTATTCAGTGCCGGCAGTCTGATCTCCTGCAGATACAGACAGGTATTGCAAGTCCTTCTGCGATATCCATCGGTGGTTTCTGTAGGCGATAACTCCTCCCAAGAACCGAAATCATGGGAATTCTCATCTTTTTTCGCCTCACAAACGGTGCAGGCATACCAGTGACTGTCATCGTCCCAAGACCATTCTGTCGCAAAGTCGTGTTCCTGGAAATAGATCTCCGCCCTTTGGTCGTCTAACATCACATGGTATGCGCTCTGGTCGCTGAAAATAGCCTGCCGATCTGCTTCCGTTATGGTGTGGTCCGCTGTGGAGGCTATCATATACAGCTTACCTTCCGGCTGATCGGAAGGAAGGAAATTGGTAGGTATCCAGATCTCTCCCCCGCTGATATCCCCGTTGATATCTATTTTTGTTTTATTTTGCTCCATAGGATTGCCCTGGATAAAGAGATTATGAGCAGGCATTGCCGTTGCTTCCGAGGTATTGTCCCGAATGACCACGGGTCCTTCCAAATACAGAACATCTACCGGCGCTAACATCATGCCGCCACCCCAGCTGGTGGTATGGTTTTGGGTAATTTCACCACCCTTTAAGGTAACACTGCCCATCTGGCTGGAATAGAAACCACCGCCCATTTTGGCACGATTTTCTTTGATCATGCCACCTGCAATACTCACCGCGCAGTAACGGTCATTGATAAAAATACCGCCTCCGGGATAGCCCGCCTCATTATTGCTGATGACGCCGCCTAATATCTCCAAAGATCGATTGTGGTAATATCCTGTGGACCCCTGTTCTGCCACATAAATGCCACCGCCGCCTCTTACAAAGGTGGTATCGGTCGCTTTATTTTCTATGATATTGCCGTCATGGATAATGATCTGATTGGTTCCCTCTGCGCTGCCCAGCATGCCGATACCGCCACCGCCTAAGGCTTCACACTCTGTAATGGTGCCGTCATACATCTCCAGTGTACCTTTTGCAATATATTTGCAATATTTAGAGAAAAGAATGCATACTATTTCCAAAATTTTACAAAAAATTAGACAAACTTTGTTTTTTTCAAGAATAAATAAATTCCTGCCACCTATCGCCAAAAACATTTCAAGGGATCTTCTATCTTCTTATCCTTGACTTTTCAGGATCCTTTTGGGATAGTCTGACATCAGTTTTGATCCGTCGGTTTAGCTGCTGCAAGAATAGGATCCCTCTTTCTGCGATTTTCCAAAAAAAATGGAGAGCATTTTCTTTGAAAGAAACCATAAAAATCATAAAAAAAACGGATTTCCATAGGAAATCCGTTTTCTCATAATAATGCGGATGACAGGACTTGAACCTGCACGGGCGCAATGCCCACTAGA
>CALWRB010000028.1 GCA_944383855.1 uncultured Lachnospiraceae bacterium | reverse complement strand
GCTTCGAAGGTTCGAATCCTTCTCCGCCCAGTATTGGGACAGGCAAATGTGCCTGTCCTTTTTTTGTTTCTGTGATCGGCTATCGGAATCGTTTTGATGTGAGGTAAGCAGGTGCGCTTTCTGTATGTTTGACCTGCGATACGTTGGGGATAATAGCGGCACTTCGGCTTTCTTTGATGAAAGTGTTTGCAAACACGACAAAGACAGAAAGCAGTTGGCTTCGTATTGTTTTTTGAATTTACATTGGACAGGGACAGGCAAATGGACCTGTCTTTTTTTGTATGCAATTTGCAAATATATTGCATAACTTACACTTTTTTACGCTGATTTTAAAGCGATAACGAATACGATTGGGGAGAAAAAGAAGAAGCATATTCCGCTTTTGCGGCAAAATGGTTTTTGCGGAAAGCAGTTTCCGTATCTTGACATACATAGATGGTCGAGGTATAATAATGATACATAGATGATCTATGTATCATAGAAAGAAACAGGAAAGGGTATCTCAAACGGAAAGGAGGAGAGAAAATGGCTGTGGATAAGGGTTTGTTAGGCGGCAGTACCGTATTGATGCTGCTTTCTTTGCTGCAGGAGAAGGATCGCTACGGATATGAGATCATCAAGGAACTGGAAGAACGCAGTGAAAGCATGTTCCAATTTAAGGAAGGCACATTATATCCCGTGCTGCATCGTATGGAAAATCAGGGCTTGCTGCAGTCCTACCGTGAAAAGACGGAAAGCGGAAAGGAACGGAAGTATTATCGCATTACCGCAAGCGGAAAAAAGCAGTTGACTGAGGAAAGGGAGAAATGGGCGGAGTTTACTTATTCTGTCAATAAGGTCATTGGGGGTGTGGGGCATGCGTGTACCTGAGTGGGAAGACTATCTGAAAAAAGTCGTTTCCTTTGTGAAATTCAAATATGACCGCAATGACATTTATTTCGAACTGTTAGGGCACATGGAAGACCGTTTGGAGGATTATCTGTCGGAAGGCATGGAGCAGGAAGAAGCAGAAGCTCTGGTATTGGAGAATATGGGCGATGCCGAAGAAGTGGGCAGAGAGCTGAACAAAGAGCATAAGCCGTTATTGGGGTGGATCTGGCGGATCTCCAGATGGGTTTTAATTTTGACGATACTGGTCAATGTACCGTTTGTTTTAAACATGGGGCTGGGTGTCCTATATTCTGTCGGAGATGTGCTTCTCAATGACAGGGAATATCAGGGAAGCGAAGCGGTTTATACCATTCCGGTCAATGACGGTTGGAAATACTACGATTATCATGTCACGATCCAAGAGGTGACTTATTACGAGGACGAAACCATGGTGGTGTACTACACGGTTTGGAGCAATCCTTTCAGCCGTTCGATTAAATGGACATACAGTCTGGCTGGTTTCGGAAGGGTGTTTGATGAAAACGGCAATGACTATCCCGGAGGCGGCGGTTTGAGTGCCGGTGTCGTCAGTATAGGCGATCTGCGGCTGGACGGTTTCCCGGAAGACGCGCAGCAGCTGATTTTCCGTTATGGGCAAGAAGAAGGAGAAGTGTTTACTGTGGATCTGTCTGCCAGAGAGGAGGTTTCGCCATGAAACGAAGAAAGCAAGTGGTTTTGTATCTGCTGATGGCGGTTTTGTTTTTTGGCACCTATCTTTGGTTCGGCGGTCGCTATCTGACAAAAGAAGGGGTGCTGCATGCCTGCGAAGCGGGGCTGCGCTATGGCCCTTCCGAAGTGGTGCTCGGGGAGTATGAAAGACAGGACGGAAGCATCATGATGATCGGTCTGGTAGAAGATGCAGACGGAAAAAATCTTTCGATGGTCCCCGTTACAAGGTCTATGGGCTTTCTTTGGAAGATGAAAAGCGGCAGTATTCCCGGGTGGACCCAGTGTCATGATACAGTCACTGCCATTATGATCGATCCGGAAGGGATTTTATTGGGATTGAGCCAAGACCCTGAGATAACGGAAGTTTACTGCTTGATCCGCGATCAGAACGATGTGATCGTGGACGAGGTTACGGTTCAGACCGATTCGTACGGATTTTTTATGACGGAAGATGTGAAATCGCGGACGGAAGACAGTTATATCGGTTATGCGGATTATGTGGAAGGCAGAAATGCTGCAGGCGAAGTGCTGTATCGCTGGGGAAAAGACGCACAGGGGAATATATTTCCGGACTGAGGGAAAAGAAAAATAAAATGCACGAAAAAAAGTGTTGACAAACTAAAATCCATTTGATATTATAAATAGGCAGTCGAAAAACGGCTGCCGAAGATGCCCAGATAGCTCAGTCGGTAGAGCAGAGGACTGAAAATCCTCGTGTCACTGGTTCGATTCCGGTTCTGGGCACCATGCGCGAATGGCTCAGTGGTAGAGCATCGCCTTGCCAAGGCGAGGGTCGCGAGTTCGAATCTCGTTTCGCGCTTTTGATAAAGAGCAGCGGTTGTTACCGTATGCTCTTTTTTTTGTTTTCTGCTTTATATAGCAAAAAACGACTGCAACAGATAAAACGATAAAACGCCATAGAAAGAGGTGATCCGATGACGTTATTACAGCTGGAGTATGTGATGGAGATCTGGAAATGCGGCTCCATCAATAAAGCGGCACAGACGCTGTTCGTATCGCAGTCGGGACTGAGCAGTGCCATTCGGGAACTGGAGGAGGAAATGGGGATCCAGATTTTTGCCAGAAACAACCGTGGTGTGCAGCTGACAGATGACGGTGCGGATTTTTTGTCGCAGATTCGCCCGATATTGGAGCAACAGCAGAAAATCAAACGGTTTTATACGGAAAAGAATGACCGCGATACCCTGCGTTTTTCTGTTTCTTCCCAACGCTATCCTTTTTGCGCGGAAGCCTTTGTGCGGTTTTTGGAAAGTGCACAGGCGCCCCGAATGGAGCTTGGGTTTAAGGAAACGGATATGGACCGAGTGATCCGTGACGTTGCGGCGGGGGAAAGTGAGATCGGAATTATTTTTCTTTCCGATCAAACGGAACGATTCGTGCATCGTGTTTTGGAGCACCATCGTCTATGCTTTCGGGAGATCATGGAATTACCTTCGCGCGTGTTCTTGAGTAAAGATCACCCGTTGGCACAAAAGGAAAGTCTGCGATTGGAGGAACTGACCGAGTATCCGTATGTGGTTTTTGCCAGAAAAAAGACGGATTCCATTCATTTTTCGGAGGAGTCTGTGATATTTGACAGAATGCCGTTTGCAAAAATGATTTATATCAATGACCGTGCGTCGTTTTACAATATCGTCGCACATTCCCAAGGCGTTTCGATCGGCAGCGGGATATTGCCGAAGGGGTATTACGATGAACGGATCAAGGCAGTGCCGCTTGCCGATGAAGTGCCGCCTATGCGTATCGGTTGGATCTGCAGCAAAGAAAGAAGTTTACATGAAAAAACGGAAGAATTTATCCGACAGTTGAAAAAAGTTCTCCAGGAAGAAAGTATTTCATGAAAATGAGTGAAACCGCGCATACTTATCACTGTGTATGATAACAGGATATAGAATTTCCCTATTAACGCTAAATGCCTGCAAACGGGTATAATAACATTAGAAGCATAATGAAAGCGGACAATCGATATGGGGAAAAAAGGAGCGGATCGTTATGGAAAACAAACAGGTTGGATTTGGAACAAAGGCAATTCATGCAGGAAATGTAAAAGACAGCGTATATGGCGCTTTGAGCATGCCGATCTATCAGACCTCTACGTTTTTCTTTGAGAACTGCGAGCAGGGCGGCAAACGGTTTGCAGGAGAGGAAGGCGGATATATCTATACCAGATTGGGCAATCCCACCGCTTCCGTTTTAGAGGATAAGGTGGCTGCGCTGGAAGGCGGAGAGGCAGCTGCGGTGATGAGTTCCGGCATGGGCGCGATCTCATCTGTTTTGTGGAGCGTGGCGTCTGCCGGCAGTCACATCATTGCGGACGGTACGCTGTACGGCTGCACATTTGCGCTGCTCAGCCATGGTCTGACTCGTTACGGTGTGGAAGTCAGCTTTGTGGATACGTCGGACCCCGCAAAAGTAAAGGAAGCGCTGCAAGAAAATACCGTAGCGGTGTATCTGGAAACACCTGCCAATCCGAATCTGAAGATCGCGGATCTGGCTGCGGTTTCCGAAGTGGTGCATGCGTATAACCCCGAGATCAAAGTGATCTGTGACAACACATTTGCAACACCGTATCTGCAAAATCCTTTGGCATTGGGTGTGGACGTGGTTGTGCATTCCGCAACGAAATATCTGAACGGGCATGGAGATGTCATTGCCGGCTTTGCGGTAGGCAAGAAAGAATTTATCGATACTGTCAAAAAATTCGGCATCAAGGATATGACAGGCTCCGTGATCGGACCGTTTGAGGCATTTTTGATCTTAAGAGGTTTAAAGACGTTGGAGATCCGTGTGCAGCGCCATTGTGAGAACGCAAGAAAGATCGCGGCATATCTGGCGGCGAATCCGAAGGTGGAGAAGGTATATTACCCCGGTTTGGAAAGTCACCCCGGACACGAAGTGGCAAAAAAACAGATGCGCGATTTCGGCGGTATGCTTTCCTTTGAAGTGGCAGGCGGAAAAGAAGCCGGCATGAAACTGTGCAATAGCCTGAAGCTCTGCACGATCGCGGTCAGCTTGGGAGATGCGGAAACATTGGTAGAGCACCCCGCTTCCATGACGCATTCCACTTATACCGCAGAAGAACTGAAAGAAGCGGGTATCCCCGACGGACTGGTGCGTATGTCCACAGGTCTGGAAAATGCGGAAGATATCATTGCAGACTTGGAACAGGCATTTGAGCAGATTTAAGATTGCAAAAGAAGAAAAAAACAGTTTGGCATAGCCTTGCCGATGAAACAGGCGCCGAGCGAATCGGCGCCTGTTTTTTGTGGTGTAAAAAAGCGCTGGTGTGGGGATAGGAAAAAAATGCCCGCCGAAGTACGGTTTGCTTTGTCGCAAAGAAGAAGCGAATGCGGACAGATGTTTTTTTGATAATGGCTATTGACAAAAGAGAGAGCCTTTGATATACTGTTTTCTACAATATATAATATATGCGCGAATGGCTCAGTGGTAGAGCATCGCCTTGCCAAGGCGAGGGTCGCGAGTTCGAATCTCGTTTCGCGCTTTTGGGAAAAATCGGTTTTGAGAATGCTCAAGACCGTTTTTTTTATCTATCCCGATCAAAGGAGGCACGGAGAATGGTAGTCGGAACGGCGCAGGCGGTATTTCGTCTGGAATGGGCGCATTCCCTGAAGGAAAAGCGCATGACGGCGAAAAGCCTGATCGAACGCACACAGCATAAATTCCGCGTGGCGGTAGCGGAGGTGGATACGCAGGAGGTGCATCAGACGCTGACGATCGGTATTGCCTGTGTCAGCAATGAGGGCAGGCATGCGGAAGCGGTGTTGGCAAGCGTACAGCAGTTTTTGGAAAGCAGTACGGAAGCGGAACTTATTTTTTGGGAAACGGAACTGATCTATAGCTGAAAAAAGGAAAAAAACACAGTTTTTTACGGAATTTGCAAGGTTTTTTCGAATTCGCAGTAGATTTTCGAAAACGGCTGTGTTATAATATCCTTTGATTGTGCAGATTTTTTGCAGATATGCATCAAAGAAAGCAAACAGACGCGGCACAGTGGTTATGCGTGCGACAGCGTAAAACGATGAAGGAGGAACTCGGCAGTGAATGCAACAGTATTAAGTCAAGAAAAAACACAGGTAAAATTTTCTTTTGAAGTCAGCGCAGAAGTTTTGGAAAAAGGCATGGACCATGCGTATAAGAAAAATAAAGACAAAATCTCTATCCCCGGTTTCCGTAAAGGCAAAGTGCCCAGAAAGCTGATCGAAGCACAGTATGGGGAAGGTTTCTTCTATGAAGATGCGATCAATTTTATTTTCCCTGATGAATATGCCGCTGCAGTGAAAGAACTGGGTCTGGAAGTGGTTTCCACACCTACACTGGACGTGGATTACATCGATAAAACAAAGGGTGTAAAATTCCTGATCGAAGTAACTGTAAAACCCGAAGTAAAACTGGGTCAGTATAAAGGTCTGGAAGTAGAAAAAGTCGACGCAGAAGTAACTGATGAAGAAGTTATGGCGGAGATCAAAAAGACACAGGAAAAGAACGCAAGAACCATTGATGTGACAGATCGTCCCGCAAAGATGGGCGATATCGTAAAGATCGCATATGAAGGTTTCCAGGACGGCGTTGCTTTTGACGGCGGCAAGAGCGATGACCATGATTTGGAACTGGGTTCTCATATGTTCATCGAAGGATTTGAAGAACAGATCGTAGGTCATAATGTAGGCGATGCGTTCGATATTACCGTAACATTCCCGACAGAGTATCATGCTACCAATCTGGCAGGCAAGGAAGCGATCTTCAAGATCGAAGTAAAAGCAATTTCCGAAAAAGAACTGCCTGAGTTGAACGATGCATTTGCGGAAGATGTTTCCGATTTCTCCACTTTAGATGAATACAAAGCAGATATTCGGGCAAAACTGGCAGAAAGCAAAGCAGAACGCGCAAAACAGCTGCAGGGTGACAAGCTTTTGGACGCAGCCGTTGCAAACTGCACGATGGAAGTGCCTGAGGTAATGTATGAAAACAAAATCAACAGCATGATGCGTGAGTTTGAGGAAAATATCATGCGTCAGGGTCTGTCTATGGATATTTACTATCAGTACATGGGCACCACAGAAGAAGCGATGAGAGAAAACTTCAAAGCAACTTCCATGAAGAGCGTAGATGCAAGACTGATGCTGGAGCAGATTGCAAAAGAAGAACAGATTGAGATCTCCAAAGAAGATCTGGACGCTGAGATCTGCAAATACGGCGAAAGCTATGGCATCGACGGCGCGACCATGCTGGAAATGTTCCAGGATGAAGATAAAGAAGCGTTGGAAAACGATATGAAGGTACGCGCAGCAATGAAGCTGATCGAAGATACCGCTATCTTGAAATAATCCGACCGAAAGACAAGTCATAAAGATACAGAGCAGCACACGGAACCGACAGCAAGGCGTGATTCCAAATGCAGCATTGCCAGCGAGTTTCGAAGGGTTTTTGCCCGGAAACTCGCTGTTTATGCAAAAAAGAGAAGTGTCGAAAACGGTATTTTTTCCGTGGATCGGCATAAAAAAGCTGTATTTTTATGCAATTTAACTTGGGCAGAGAAAAAAAGAAAATCTGTACCGAATCGACAGGAGGGAAAGCATATGAGTTTAGTACCTTATGTGGTAGAACAAACCAGCAGAGGAGAACGTTCTTACGATATTTACTCCAGACTGCTGAAAGACCGTATCATTTTTTTAGGTGAGGAGGTCAACGATATCACAGCAAGTCTGGTCGTGGCACAGCTGCTGTTTTTAGCGGCGGAAGACCCCGATAAGGATATCAACCTTTACATCAACAGCCCCGGCGGTTCCGTCACAGCCGGAATGGCAATTTACGATACCATGCAGTATATCAAACCGGACGTGTCCACGATCTGCATTGGTATGGCGGCAAGTATGGGCGCGTTTTTGCTGGCAGGCGGCGCGAAGGGCAAGCGTTATGCTCTGCCGAATGCGGAAGTGATGATCCATCAGCCCAGCGGCGGCGCAAGAGGACAGGCGACAGAAATCCGTATCCATGCGGAAAATATTCTGCGCACCAAAAAGAAATTAAACGAGATTTTAGCGGAAAATACGGGAAAATCCTTTGAACAGATCGAACAGGATACCGAAAGAGATTATTTTATGTCTGCGGAAGAAGCAAAGGCATACGGCCTGATTGACGAAGTCATTACAAAACCGCAGGCGAAGGAGTGAAACCATGGCAAAGACAGATGACAGCAACAAACTGCATTGTTCTTTCTGCGGGAAAAGCCAGGATCAGGTAAAAAAACTGATCGCGGGCCCCGGGGTGTATATTTGTGATGAGTGCATCGAGCTGTGCGCCGATATCATGGACGAGGAATATGATGTTTTGGCAAGCAGACAAGAAGTGAAAGAAATGCCGAAGCCCAAGGAGATCAAGGCTGCGCTGGACGAATATGTGATCGGACAGGATCGTGCAAAAAAAGCGCTTGCAGTTGCGGTGTATAACCACTACAAACGTATCTTCATGGACGAAAAAGCAGACGATGTAGAGTTGCAAAAGAGCAATATTCTGATGGTCGGTCCGACCGGTACCGGCAAAACTTTGCTGGCGCAGACTTTGGCGAAAGTATTGGACGTACCGTTTGCGATCGCGGACGCGACTTCTTTGACCGAAGCGGGTTATGTCGGCGAAGATGTGGAGAATATTCTGCTGAAACTGATTCAGGCAGCGGATTATGATATGGACCGTGCGGAAAGAGGTATTATCTATATCGACGAGATCGATAAGATCACCAAAAAAAGCGAGAATGTATCTATCACCAGAGATGTCAGCGGAGAAGGCGTACAGCAGGCACTATTGAAGATTCTGGAAGGAACGGTGGCAAGCGTTCCGCCGCAGGGTGGCAGAAAACACCCGCACCAGGAGTTTTTGCAGATCGATACGACCAATATCCTTTTCATCTGCGGCGGTGCGTTCGGCGGTATCGAAAAAATCGTGCAGAATCGTATGGGGCATAAGGTCATCGGTTTTGGTGCCGATGTGCAGTCCAAGCAGGATAAATCCAACGATGAACTGCTGCAAAGCCTGATGCCGCAGGATTTATTGAAATACGGTCTGATCCCCGAATTTATCGGACGTTTGCCCGTTGTAGTCACATTGGATAATCTGGACGAGGACGCGCTGATCCATATTTTGACAGAGCCGAAGAACGCTTTGGTAAAACAATATGAGTATTTGTTTGCGTTGGACGATGTAAAGCTGGAGTTTGAAGAAGATGCTTTGCGTGCCGCTGCAAAATTGGCAATGCAAAGAGAAACCGGCGCGCGTGGTCTGCGTGCGATACTGGAGGATTTCATCAATCCGATTATGTATGAGATTCCGACGGAAACTACCGTGGAAAAATGCATCATTACCGCAGACGTGGTGAATGGTACAGGCGAGCCGAAGTATGTCTACAACGAAAATAGACAGCCTTTGCAGAGAATGCGCAAACGCAAACCCACAGGGAAAAGAAACCACGCATCGTAATCGATGTCGTAATATGAAATCAATGAAAAAGCAGGTGTTTTAGGCTGTTTGCCGTAAAACATCTGCTTTTTTTTCACGCAGAGATATATTTTTTTCGTTTTTTTGGAAAAATAGCATTGTCTGACGATGAATTTCTGTTTTTTAGTTCGGACAGAGTAGTTTTACAACTCCGCTTCGCCATTTTCCGTTTCTGTAAGTGCAGACCCTGCTGCTTCCGCTTTCGCCATTTTGGCGGCGATCCGTCGATAAAAGATGCGGTGCATGATCACATAGGCAAAGAAAAGAACCAGAAGAATCCCGGTGGAAGCAAGGAAGATAGGACTGCCTTCGGAGAGTATATAACCGATGGCGGAGAGGAGCAGAAGTAAAAATAAAATCAGGGAGGTGAATCTTCCGAGCTTTTGATCGACATTTTTTTCACCTTTTCTTCTTTGGCATATTCTATTGCGCCTTGTTTGGAGAATGCGTAATAAAAGTAATTGCCTGTAAATGCCGCAAAAATGATCGCAAACACCAGGGTGAAAACATCTCCGTCAAGAAAGAAAAATTTATACAGATATCGTAATGTGATCAGAATGCCGAAAACGGCAGTGATGAGAGGTGATTTTCTGTAGAGCTTCATAAGAACACTTCCTTTCTGACGAGAAATTTTTCGAAATCGCTTCTTATTTAGAGTATAACAGATGACTTCCCAAAATGAAAAGACTTCTTGACAGCGAAAAGTCCAAATACTATAATGTTCTTAGTAGAAGGACATTATGAAACAATTTGTATTTAATACAAGGACAAATATACGGCAAGGGGGGACGACAAATGATCACATTGGAAATGATTCAAGCGGCAGAGAAAAATCTGAAAGGTATCACAAGAAATACGCCGTTGATCCAGTCGGCATTTATCAATGATGAAGCGGATATTTATATCAAATGCGAAAATTTGCAGGTAACAGGCGCATTTAAACTGCGCGGCGCCTATACGAAAATTTCTTCTCTTTCCCCGGAAGAACGAAAACGCGGCATTGTCGCGGCTTCCAGCGGAAACCATGCGCAGGGGGTTTCTCTGGCAGCAAGAATGCTCGGTATCCCCGCAACCATCTGTATGCCTGACGGCGCGCCGATCTCCAAAGTGGAAGGTACAAAACAAAATGGGGCAAAAGTGGTGCAGGTGCCGGGGGTATATGATGATGCTTATGAAAAAGCAATGCAGTTAGTGGCAGAGCAAGGGTGTACCTTTATCCACCCTTTTAATGACGAACGCATCATTACCGGGCAGGCAACACTCGGGTTGGAAATTATGGAAAAACTGCCGGACGCAGAGGTGGTATTCGTCCCGATTGGCGGCGGCGGGATTGCAAGCGGCGTTGCTACGGCAGTGAAGCTGATCAATCCAGATTGCAAGGTATATGGCGTGGAGCCGGTCGGCGCAAACTGCATGCAGGAGTCACTGCGGCTTGGAAAGATCGAGAAACTGAAAGAAGTGCATACCATGGCGGACGGCACCGCAGTCAAACAACCGGGCAATTTCACGTTTGAAGCTTGCCGGAAATATTTGGACGGCATCGTGACTGTAACGGAGGAGGAATTGGCAACGGCGATGCTGTTGTTATTGGAAAAACATAAACTGGTGGCGGAAGGCGCAGGTGCGCTTTCGGTTGCGGCGGCGATGTTTCCGAAAGTCGATCTACGCGGCAAAAAGACCGTTTGTATCATTTCCGGCGGAAATGCCGATGTGACGACGTTGTCCCGTATCATCAATAAAGCGCTGCAGCATACAGGCAGGTTGGTCACACTTTCCGTTTCTATGGAGGATAAACCGGGGCAGCTGATGGCAATGTTAGAAGTGGTTGCATCAGCAGGCGGCAATGTCTTTTCGGTGAACCATGACCGCATGGTCGGTGGTGTAGATGTCGGTGTGTGTGTGGTGGATATCGTGGTGGAAACCAGAGATGCCGCTCACAGAGATGAACTGGTTGGGGCACTTAAGCAAAAAGGATTTTCCCTGCGTGTCCATTCTTAAAGAAGCAGTTTTTTACTCCCTCGTATGCTTTGCGAGGGAGATATTTTTATGTGTCTTTGAGGGAAAAGATCGCTTGCTTTTTTATGGTTGCCTTGCTATAATTACATTCATTGGCAGTAGAAAAATATGGGATTTTGTCATACATACGGAAGTGATAGAAGGGAGTGGAAAAGGCTTATGGAGCAGAAAAAGGAAAGCCGTACGGCAGGGATACTGTTTACTCTTTGCGGCGGTGTTTGTTGGGGTCTTTCCGGTTGCTTCGGACAGTTTTTATTTCAGGAAAGAAGTTTGACAGCGGAGTGGCTGGTTGCGGTGCGTATGCTGCTGGCGGGGCTTTTGCTGGTTATGATCGGGCATATTGTGCAGGGCAAAAAGGTGAATGATATTTTTCGGGATAAAAAGGACCGTAAGCAGTTGTTTTGGTTCTCCGTTTTCGGCATGCTCTTTTGTCAGTATACTTATTTCGCGGCGATCGCCGAATCGAATGCAGGTACCGCAACGGTATTGCAGTCTACAGCGCCGATCCTGATTTTGGCTGTGGTCTGTATCACACGTCCGCGGTTGCCAAAGGGTGTTGAGGCATTGGCGATTTTGGGTGCTTTGGTGGGTACCTTCCTACTCAGTACCCATGGAGATATCAGCAGTATGCAGCTGACACCGCTTGCGCTGATTTTGGGACTTTGCGCAGCGGCAGGGGCAGCGATGTATAATTTAATGAGCTCGAAAATACTGCAAAAATACGGTGTTTATCCCGTGGTGGGATACGGTATGTTGATCGCGGGCATTCTGATGTGCATAGTGGTGCGCCCTTGGGAAAGGGAAGTGCCGACGGATATACAAACCATACTGGCAACGGCAGGTGTTATCATCATTGGTACAGCAGTGGCATTTTCTTTGTATTTGAAGGGAGTCAGCATTGTGGGTCCGTTCATGGGTAGCCTTTTGGGCAGTGTGGAGCCTGTGACGGCGATCGTGGTATCATTCCTGTTTTTGCATTCGGATTTCCAGTTGTTGGATTTGGTCGGATTTGCATTGATTCTGGTCACGGTAACGCTGCTTTCCACCAGAAAACAGTCTATCGGTACATAATGAAACGACAAAAAAGCGGTTGTGTGAGCGCACAGTCGCTTTTTTTGTGCAAAAAAAAGAAAACATATGTTTTGCAAAACGGGTTGTGATTTTGTGTGCCTTCCCGTATAATGGATACAGAGTAAGGAGGAGAATGCGATGATTTCCTATATCAGAGGCAGTCTGGAGGAGAAAACAGCCGATTCTGTCGTGCTGGAAAGCAACGGCATCGGCTATGAGATATTCGTTTCGCCAAGACTGATGGCGGAGCTTCCTGCGATAGGGGAAGAAGTGAAAATTTATACACATATGAGTGTGAAAGAAGATGGGATCTCGCTGTTTGGCTTTGCGAACAGGCAGGAACTGGATATTTTTCATCGCCTGCTGACCGTCAATGGCGTGGGTCCGAAAGGGGCTTTGGCAGTGTTGTCGCAGTTAAAGCCGCAGGAGTTGATTATGGCAGTATTGACTGAAGATGTGAAAGCACTCAGCGCGGCACCCGGCGTGGGGAAAAAGACCGTGCAGCGGATCATTTTGGAGTTAAAGGATAAGTTCAGTACGGAAGATGCCATAGAGATGCCGCAGGCAGTGCAGTTGCAGAAAGAAATGCAGGCAGGCACGCCGTCCGCGCAGTGGGAAGCGATCGACGCGATGATGGCGTTGGGATATAGCCGCATGGAAGCGGTAAAGGCGGTTTCTGCCGTTGCGACAGAGGAAATGGATACGGAAGCTATTTTGAAGGCGGCATTGAAAAAGATGATTACCTTCTAAAGAAGGGGAGAATAATATATGTATGAAACGGAAGAAAGAAGGATTCTGACAGCCGCTTTCCAACAGGAGGACCAAAGTACAGAGCCAAAGCTCAGACCCAATGCTTTGGACAGCTACATCGGGCAGGAACGCGTGAAAGAAAACCTGCGGGTATTTATGGAAGCGGCTAAACAACGGAAAGAGCCGCTCGATCATGTACTGCTGTACGGACCTCCGGGGCTTGGAAAGACGACGCTTTCCAATATCATTGCCAATGAGATGGGTGTGCAGCTGCGAACCACTTCGGGACCCGCCATAGAACGTGCGGGGGATATGGCAGCGATATTAAATAGCCTGAATGAAGGCGATATTTTATTTATTGACGAGATCCATCGTTTAAACCGTATGATAGAAGAAATATTATACCCTGCGATGGAGGATTTTGTGATTGATATTATGATCGGCAAAGGCTCGGGTGCCAGATCGGTGCGTCTGGATTTGCCGAAATTTACACTGATCGGCGCAACGACACGCATCGGCTTATTGACGGCGCCGCTGAGAGATCGTTTTGGGGTCGTGCATCGTCTGGAACCGTATCAGGTGGAAGATCTGACGAAAATTTTGTTGCGCAGTGCAGATGTGCTGCAAATCAAGATTGAGCCGGAAGGTGCGCAGGAGATCGCTCGCCGTTCCAGAGGTACACCCAGAATCGCGAATCGTCTGCTTAGACGAGTCAGAGATTTTGCACAGGTGCGGTATGAAGGCGTGATTACGCAGGAAGTGGCGGCGTTTGCACTGGATCTGCTGGAGGTGGATAAAGCCGGGTTGGATCAGATCGACCGTAAGATGCTGATGGCGATGATCGAACGGTTTTCCGGAAGACCGGTTGGATTGGATACTTTGGCGGCTTCGATCAACGAGGAAGCGGAAACGATCGAAGATGTGTATGAGCCGTATCTGCTGCAGCTTGGATATATTCAGCGTACACCGCGCGGCAGGGTGGTCACGCCGCGGGGGTATGCACATTTCGGATTAAAAAAAGCAGAAAAAGAGGAATAAGCATGAAACGAATCGGAATCGATCTGAATGCACCGGTCACACTGATTTTTTTGTTTTTATGCGCCATAGCACTGGGGCTGGATTTTCTCAGTGGTGGCAGAAGTACGGCAGCAGCGTTTTCCGTTTACCGCAGTGCGCCGACGGAAGTGCTGTTTTATGTCAGGCTGTTCGGACATGTGCTGGGGCATGCGGATTTTGCGCATTTTAGCGGGAATATGATGCTGTTTTTGCTGGTGGCACCGCTATTGGAAGAAAAATACGGTTCTCGTGATTTTTTAGTGCTGATCGTTGGAACTGCTCTGGTGACGGGTCTGATGCAGATTTTACTTTCCCCCTTTGCGCTTTTGGGCGCAAGCGGCGTGGTGTTTTCGTGCATCTGCGCAAGCGGATTTGTGAATCTGAAAAAAGGAAAAATTCCGTTGAGCGCGGTGCTGGTGATATTGCTTTATTTGGGGCAGGAAGCGGTCGCGTTGTTTGAAACGGATACTGCGGTTGCCCACGGTACGCACCTGATCGGTGGGGTATGCGGCATCGTATGGGTTTGGCTTTTGGAAAGGAGAAAGGGCAGGATATGAAAATACCGGTGGAGGAATTGATCGAAAGCGTAAAAGACGAAATTTGTTGTTATGAAGAAGGCGAAAAAATCGCTGCGCAGTGGGAAAAAGAGTTTTATGAATGGTTGGAAGACCCGAAAATCCCGAAAAAAGGCGTGACGGAAGGCAAAGACGGTCTTTTGTTTCAAATCGGAGATGAGGACGAGATTTTTGAAATTGCGGATTCCTATTTTGACGCGTTGGAAGAAAACAGTGTAAAACAATATTGGAAAACATTTTAAATCTGTTCTGAAATCAAAAACAGGGAGGGAGATACGATCCTTCCCTGTTTTTTTCATGGAAAAAATCAATCTTTCGTTTCATTTGATCTTGCGATCTCTGCCCAAAAGGCATCTGTCTTGATCGCTTTCAGATTGCGGTAAAGCGGTGTGCCGTTGCAGTCGTAGCGACAGATAGATCCGAATTTGCAATAGGTACAAGGCGTTTCCGTATTCTTTTTATAAGGCGCCGGGGCGATATAACCTTCCAACATGCTCTCTCCGATGGCAGCCGCTTTCTTCCCGACAAAGTCAAGCAGTGCTTCATACTGCTCCTGGGTCGCGGCATAGGCAGAGGCTTTTAAGGTACCGTCTTTTTTAAACGCGACGGGAACGATACAGCTTTCACCGCTGATGCCGTTTTCATTCGCCAAAAAGGCTTGGTCGATCCCCACCAAAACGGAAGGGTCCTGCAATAAAAGTCCCGACATCTTCATTTTTTCATAGATCTGCGCTTCAATCTCCTCTGCGGACATTTCTTTGTCCAGTGTGATGGAAGGGTCTGTGATGCGGAAGTAAAAGACACCGCCGGGGCTTAGCGTTTCCTTCGAGAAATAGGACAAATACGCGTCCAGATAAATCAACAGCTGTAATTGCAGACCGTAAAAAATATCTTGGAACGAAAAGGTGCGGCTGCCGGATTTATAGTCAATGATCTTGACAAACCGCCTGCCGTCTGCTTCCAGCAGGTCTACACGGTCTATTTTTCCGCCGAGTATGAGTTTTTTGCCGTCTTTTAGTTCTATGACGATAGGCGGCAGTGCCTCATGGTATCCAAAGCCAACTTCATACCCTGCCGGCAGGAAGCTGCCGCTTTGGATATGTCGTACTAACGTCCATGCCGCGCGTTTGGAGATGCGTTCCAGACGGCGGATCAAATAACGGTTGGCAGCGGTATCTAACAGGATCTGGTTTCCAAGACGCGGTGCGGATTGTGCAACTGCCTCTGAGATCCTCTGATTGGTCTGCTCCTGTGTGAGCGTTTGCCAATCCACGCCGTCAGCGGCAAGATGATTGGCGAATAATTCCAAAACTTCGTGGAACAGTATGCCAAGATCCGGTGTATGCAGCTGATAGAGCTTTCGTTCCTTCGCCTTCAGTCCATATTGCACGAAATACGAAAAAGGGCAGGCGGCAAAGCGTTCCAGACGGGAAACTGCCGAGTACAGATCATTTCCGTACAACTGTTTGACGGTTGCGGCGGAAAGATAATGGTCGTGCGGACCATCAGAGCGTCCTGCTTGCAGCAAAGCGAATTTTTTTTGCCAGAGCGGGTCTTGCTCGTTTGCAAAAAAGTGATAAATTTCCTGCCACAGCGGCGGCATTTGACTCTTTTCCCGCTGGAGCTGTTCTCCCAAAAGATGAAAAGCGGCAGGCTTATTTAGCTCCTCTAATGTCGCCTCCTGCGCGACCTTTGGCTGCAAATCGGGAAAGGTGCCGCAGATTTGGTCGATATAGGAAGAAGGATAGAGCGAACTGCCGTCGGAAGCGGCACAGGCATAAGTCAAAATCAGCTGTTCGGCAGGTTTTGTCATGGCGCGGTAAATCAAAAAACGCTCCTCATAGCGCTTCCTTCTGCCGCCGGGTGCAAGCTCTGTGCCTTCCTGCGCAAGAAGCTCCCGTTCCCTGTCGGATAATATCCCTGCAGGTGCGCCAGGCGAGGGAAGGACGCCTTCGTTGACGCCCATTACGATCAAAACTTTGATCTCCGGCAGGCGGCTGCGTTCCAAGTCACCCACTGTCAGGCAGTCGACGGTCGGCGGGATAATGCCCAAATGATTGCCCGTAAATCCTGCTTCCAATATTTTGGCAAATTCCTGCGGCGTTACTTTGCTCTGCCCTAAAATCTGCCGAAATTCATCTAACAGATGCATCAGGATTTTCCAGATCTGCTGATGTGTGCGTACGGCTTCCTGATCGCCTTCTTGTTCCGCTTCCGTGACCCATTTTTCCAGCGTATCTGCGGTACCCAGTGCGTCAAGATGTGCCAAAAGCGCGTCGCAAAGCTGATCGACAGGATATGCCTTGTTTCGTTTGAGTGAAAGTACCGGCGCAAAGGGTGCCATCACTTGCGTACGCAGACGGTTGAAGTATTCACGCTCCTCGTCGTCTTTTTCCGGTGTGAAGCCAAAATCCCACTCGTCAAGCTTCCATTTTTTTCCTTTGATGCCGTAAGCAAGCACATAATTTTCCAGCCGATCGCAGTCCGCGCGCGATATCGGTACCAATCCCGACTTGAGATAGGAAAACATACCTTCATAACGATAGTCATATGCAAGGATATCTAACCAGCCGCAGACCAGATGGATCAGCGGGTGGCTTGTGATGCTGCGTTTCGTGTCGATAAAGCAGGGGATTTGGTATTCCTGTAAAATTCTGCGCAGACCTTTTTCATAGGTAGGCAGCGCGTTGGTCAGGATCGCGATTTCCCGATAGCGATACCCTTCTTTGACCAGTCGGGTGATCGTGCCTGCCACATAACGCAGTTCTGCCTGACGGTTGGCGCAGGCAAAGATACTGATACCCGCACAGGGGGTATCCAGTTTGGGGTGGTGGCGGAAAAAATTACGTTCCAAATCACGCAAAGAAGGTACTTTTGCACGATGATTCGTTTCACAGATGAAAGGTGCTTCCATATCGGTTCCGACCTCTGCGGCGATTTGTCGGAGCTTTCTTGCGGTCAGATATGACTCAAAAAAAGGAATGGTTTCCGGCGGGGAAGTCATGTGATACGTTTCGATATCCATTGTCAGTGTGACATGAACGCGTGCACTTAAACGCAGCAGCTGACGGATAACGGTATATTCCAAAGGAGTAAAGCCATAAAATCCATCGATATAAATTTCCGTTTCCGGCAAGGCGGAAAACTTGTCCAACGCTTTTGCCAATACACCAAGACTTTCGTCCTGGGAGATATAGTCCTGTGCCAGAAAATCCAGATAACCGCGGTAGATCAGCTCCAAATCATGCAGTTTTCCTTTGGTCACATAGGAAAACGCACAAGAGCCGTTTTCTTCCTGCACGAGGGCGGAAAGCTGTTCGGGTGTGATGCGGTAATGGAAAAACTCTGTCATAATGCCGCTTAATTCGGCGATCAGACCGGTTTTGTCGGCTGCCGCAGAAAAATAAGTCAGTTCCTGACGGTGTTCCGCTAACAGTTTGCGCAGGACCATAGATTTTCCGATCTCGTCCAGAACGTAAGCGTTGGCACGTTTTTGCGGCGCAAAACGATGCGCCAAACGCCCAAAGCTGACTACCTCCGCGTGCAAAAGTCCGCCGTTTTTTGCCAAGGCGCATAAAAGGCGTTCGCTTTCCGAGGTGAACTGCTCCGGTACCAACAGGAAAACTTTACGTTTGGAGTCTATGGGTTGTTGTAGGATCTCACGGATACAGCAGGCCGTTTTTCCGCTGCCTGCCGTTCCGAGTATGATGCGTAAGCTCATTTTGACCGTACTCCTTTCTTCACGGTTGGATAAAAGAATCCTGTTTTTATAATACAAAATCATACTTTTTTTTGCAAGGAAAGAATCGGAATAATGCAGGCGCAATTTTCATATGGTATGGTAACGAGGCTTATTTTTTGGAGGGACGTATGAAGGGAACGAAATTTATGGTGGTACGGCTGAAGGAAGTGCTCAAGACAGCAGTGTTTGCGCTGCTTGGGGTGATCATTTTGTTTGCGCTAGTACGTTTCTTTTTGGGATTGGGCGAGGAAAACGCCGATGCTGCATACCGTGACGGTACCTATTACGGCACGCTGGCAGCCGGGGACGAAGGCGCACTGGTGGCGGTGACTGTAGAGGAGGGCAAGATCAGCGCGGTCCGATTAGAAAACAAAAGCGAAAATCTTTCTGTTTTTTATCCCAAAATAGAAACAGTGGCGGAATTGGTGGAAGAAGAAGTCGTGCGTACGCAGGCGTTGCAGGCAACAGTGGGAGAGGACAGCGTATACTCTGCCAAAGCAGTTTTGCAGGCACTTGCGGACGGGTTGGAACAGGCAAAAAAATAAAAAGCAAAAACGCAGTCGAAAAAAATTTTTTTTCGGCTGTTTTTTTTTGAAGAAAAAAGGCGAGAAACCGCGTTATAAAAGAGAGGGAAGCTGTGTAAATGATACACAAAACAAATTGTGCATATTGCGCAAATATGACATGTATGTTACAATCAGAATAAGCGTTTTTTTAAAAAAATGCGAAGGAGTACATGCGAAAAAAAGTAAAGTTTACACAGTTTAGGAAAAATGAACCAGGAAAAAGGAGGAAAAAAAGATGAAGAAGATGATCGCGACCCTACTGGCTGCGGTGTTGGGGATCGGTACCCTCAGCGGCTGCTCGGCAGACGAAATTGCCTATTTGGATCTGGCAAGGGAAATGATTTCCGCAGACGGTGCGGAATTTAGCGGAAAATCCGAGATCATGGTGGATCTGGACGGGGTGACCGATATGGTGCAGGATGTTGCGCTTGCCGGTTTTGCCAATGAACAGAGAGCCGCTGCGGCAGAAACTTTGGCGCAGATGAGCGGAAAGAAAACCGTTTCCGTTGCATATGAAGGTAAGATGGATACGGATACCTTAGACACTTATCTGGACTTTTCCGTGACCTATGAAGGAAAGACCTATGATTTTGGCGGTGTTTATTACAGCTTGGTAAACGGCATTTATGTTTCTGCGGACGCAGTGGGCAGCGCAATGGAAATGATGGCGCTTCTCAGCGGAGAAACAGACAGTGTTTATATGAGCAATGCATATCAGTCTGAACTGAAAAGTGCGTTGGACGGTGTAGAATATATCCAGATCATGTCTGCAGAGGATCTTTCTATGCTTGGCATGCAAAGCATGGATGCAAGAAGCCTGTATGACAGCGCGATGGATCTGTATTTGAATGCATTTGAAGGATTTTCCACCGGTATGATCACCAAAAACGGCAATACCTATCGTATGCAGTTTAACGGGGAACAGGTGGCAAAACTTTGCGTAGATGTGATGTACTATATCGCGGAGAACTTGGACGATGTTCTGAGCGCACTGCAGGAATATATGTCCGAAGTCGGCACTTATATGCAGATGAGCGATGAGGAGATCGAAGCTGCCATCAGAGAGCTGGAAGAAGTAAAACTGATGGGAGAAGAAGGTAAGGAAAGCATTCTGTATCTGGCGGACGAATTAAAAGCATTATTGGAATCCGCTGATGCGGCAGAGGCAATGAAGCTGTTACAGGGGCTGAGCTATGATTCCACATTGACTGTAAACGACAAACTGTATACCGCAAATGAAACACTGCAGTTTGTATATGAAGGACAGAAAATTTTCTCCATGCAGAGCGAAAGCCAGACCAGACTGACCGGTGTAAGCCTCAATGTACCTGCGAAAGCGATGCGTGCGGAACGTCTGATGGAAGTAATGGCAGAGTTGGAGAACAAATATAACCCTGTTGTTGCTGTAAACTTGGAGTATAATAAAGGTGTAGCTGCGGAAGACGACTATGCGTTTGCGCAGTTTGTCAGAGGGGAAGAAAGCATCTTTGCCAATGACGGTTGGGATTATTTCAATTATGTAATCTCCGAGGACAGATTGTACCTGCCTTTGCGCAGCATCTGTGAAGGTCTGGGAGAAGAAGTGGAATGGGACGGCGCTGCAAAACAGGCTTCCGTCGCTACAGAAAACGGCAGTGTGCCGATGAGCGGCATGATCGTAAATGACCGCACCTATATCAAAGTGCGTGATTTTGAGAAGCTGGGTTACACCATTACCTTCGACAGCCAAAGCGATGAATTTGTCAATTATGTCACCATTACAAAATAAATAAAATCTGAAACAAAATGTTTTTGGGGCGGTACGGCTTTGCTGTGCCGCCTGATTTTTGTTGTGTTTTTTCGCAAAAAAAGACGGAATTTACGGCGTGACTGCCGCAGATCCCGTCTGCTTTTTTGTTTGCAGGTAAAAATAAAAAATATCTTCTGTTCGAATGGAATAAAGATTATTTGTTTGAAAAATCATTTCGGTAGGTGTGTGAAACGTACTTTTCTTCGTAGTTCGGATCATGTTCCGTACCAAAGTATAGATCGTGTGCGATCTCCAAGATCGTATCCTTTTCTTCCAAAGGTGTGATGTCAAAAGCGCATGCCGCATCATCAAATCCAAGATAGGCACCCAAGATCTGCCCGGTGAGTGAACCGGTGGAATCACTGTCACCATCGTGATTGACTGCGCAGAGGATCGCTTTGTAGAAGTCATTTTGATATTTGATCGCGGTATAGACAGAGACCGCAAGCGTTTCCTCTGCAATCCAGCCTTCCCCCAGTTCCTCCAATGCAAAAATATCTTCTTCTTCCTCTTTTGCCAACAGCACGGCGTGCTGCAAGAGGCGGCACAGGGTGTTGACCGCTTCTGTTTGTTTCGGGAAGTTTTTTTGCAGCATCAGGCAGGCATCGGAAACGATTTCTTCCAAAGAAATATTTTCGGGGTCTTGTGCGTAAATGATGCGGTGCAATAGATAAACCAAAACGGCGGCAGGCAGATACCCTAAGGGGTGACCATGGGTCAATGCCGCATTTTTTGCGCCGATAACGGCAGCGGCTGCCGCAGGATCATCGGAAGGAAGCCGCTCCGGCGAAAAATAAAGCGCGATAGGCGCTACACGCATAATACCGCCGCAGCCTTTGCTGTTGTTGATAGGGTTTTCCAATGTGCCGCCACTTTCCGTTTGCCGCAGCGAGGAAAGGCAAGTATTGCCGGGGGAACGTCTGCTGTGCAGCGCTTTTCTGCCAAAAAGCCAACAAGACGGCGGTACGGGCGCGATCTTTTCGCTTTGCGTATGCAGCCAGTCTTGATAAGCCTGCCAGAAAAATGCTTCTTTGGATAAAACCGCATCTGTTTTCGCCTGCTTGGCAGCGTATTCCAAAATACCGTTGGCGGTAAATAAAGTCATTTGTGTATCATCGGAGATCAGAGCGATCCCGTTGTCTAAATCAAAGTCTGTAATGCCCAATGGTCCGTATTGTTTGCGGATCTCGTGGTATAAAGTAAACTCCACGCTATAACCCAAAGCGTCCCCGATGGCACCGCCGATCAGGCAGCCTTGTATCTGAGAAAGCGTCCGATCCGGTATTTCCATACGATCCCCTCCTGTTGATCTTCTGCAAAAAAGTATTCTGTGTAGGACACAGTATAGCACAGTCAAAGAAAATTGTCACGAAACTTTCTTTGAGGAAATGCAGGGGGAAAGAAATACATAGAGGAAACAGAATTTTATCGGACCAAAGAGCGCTTCATATCTTCCCAGAAGGAATAGGGGACCAATAGATTGCCCCGTCCTTTGCCAAGAAGGATATCAGGCTTATTTGTGCCGTGAAAATCACTGCCGCCGGAAGGCAGCAGCCCAAGGGTATCACAGATGCGCTCGACGCTTTTTTGCTGTTTTGATGTATAGGTGCTGTAGCGGCATTCGATCGCTTTTAGTCCCGCCGGAATCAGACGCTCTTTGCATAACGCAAAAATTTCCTGCGCCTGCATGCCGTAAAGTGTTGGGTGCGCCAAAACGGCGATACCGCCGGAAGAAACAATAGACTGGATACAAAATTCCGGTGTCAGGAATTTCCGTTTCACATAGGCGGGGCTGCCGTTTCCGATATAGCGCATAAAAGCTTCGTCTTTTGTGGCGGCATAGCCGTGTTTGACCAACGCATTGGCAAAATGTGCCCGTGTGATGATCTGTCCGCCTGCCTGTGCTTCCACTTGTGCATAGCTTAACGGCGCGCCGCAGCGTTTCAAGGCTTCCAGCATTTCCAGATTACGGGTATGTCTGCTTTGTTTGATCGTTTCCATTACGGAAGAAATGATGGGCGAGTGGGGGTCAAACCCCAATCCTACGATATGCAGCTCCGCGGGGCGGGGCAGTTCGGTAAACGCCGCAAGTTCGATGCCGGATATGGTTTCCAGATCGTGTGTTTTTCCTGCTTCATGAAACAGGGCAAGACCGTCTATCGTATCATGATCGGTCAGCGCCAGTGCATAAAGACCTGCTTTTTTGGCGGCAATGACCAATCCTTCCGGAGAAAATGTTCCGTCGGAACAATACGAGTGGCAGTGCAGATCGATAGGCAAAACTGTATCAGATAAGTGCGACACCTTCACACCTTCTTTCTTAGAAATTTATCATTACCCGTATTGTACCATACAAAACCTATAATTTCATGGCGAATATGTCTAAATTACGCTAAATCTTCATAAAAATGCAATAGAACACAATCCAAGAGGAGGATACATATGGGAAAAATCTGGAGCAGGGAAAAAGTGAAGCAGGCAAGTAAACGAGAACAGACGGAAAAAGCACCAAGCAGAGCCCTTTTGCTCTTAAAAGCAATGGCGGTTGCCTATGCCATCACTTGCTGTGTATTTATTTTGTGCGGGATACTGTTGACTTATACCGCACTGTCAGAGCAGACCATACCTGTCATTTCGCTTCTGACCACTGCCTTATGCGCGGGGGTGGCGGGCTTTGATTGGGCAAAAAGCGCTGAGAAAAGAGGGATTTTTTGGGGGCTTGCGGCTGGCATTGTGTATGGTGTGCTGCTTTGCGCGATCTGTTCATGGGGAAGCGGTGCTTTTCTGTTAAAGAGCTGGAGTATGCCTCTGGTCGCAGCGGCAGGCGGCTGCATCGGCGGTATCATCGGGATCAATTTCCAAAAATAATGTTTGCAAACCAAAGAAAGTGTGATATAATGACCGAAGCATTTGAAGAAAAAAAGGAATGTTTTTCTCCGTTAAGAAAGCATACAGTTTTTTTCAGAAATATAAAAAAAGAACCAAAAAAACGATAGAAACGCATGAAATGGCCCTGAGGAAACTCTCGAGAGGAGAGTTTTATCGGGGCATGTTATTTTCTTTTGCGAAACCATGGAGGGATTCGGATGAAGCCGAAGGGACGACTGTTATTGCTGCTGATTTTCGCGGCAACGGTAGTGATGGCATATCTTGTGTGTTTTGGGATCGGCAGTGACAGGAAGCTTTCTGCCGAAAGTATCGGACGAGGATTGGACCTTTCCGGAGGGATCAGTATTTTATACGAGGCACAAGGGGAAGACATCAGTAAGGAAGATATGGAACAGCTTGCCTCTATACTGCGCCGCAGAGTAGATGCGGCAGGTTGGCTGGAAAGCGAAGTTTCCATTGAAGGAGAGGATCGGATCCGTGTTTCCATACCGGGTGTGCAGGACCCGCAGACAGTCAAAGACGAGATCGGCAAAACAGCACATCTGAGTTTTGTGGACGAAGCGGGGAATGTTTGGTTAGACGGCAACGCAGTTTCCGACGCCCGCTTTAGCTTGGAGGACTACGATGCCAGCGGCGTGAAAAAACCGTGCGTTGTGCTTTCCTTCAGCGCGGAGGGACAGGCTCTGTTTGAAAAAGCAACGGAAGAAAATATCGGTAAGGTGCTGTATATCGTGATGGACGATGAGATCATCAGCAGTCCTATGGTGCAGGAAAAAATTGCAGATGGTAATGCCGTAATCACCGGACTGAGTTCCCAAGAGGAAGCGGAGCAGCTGGCGCTTTTGATTCGGGAAGGCGCGCTGCCGTTTGACTTGACGGTACTGCGTATGCAGCAAGTCGGTGCCACACTGGGAGATGTGGCATTCCAAAGCGGTGTGTTCGCCGGGATCTGCGGTGTTATTTTGATCATGGTTTATATGCTTGCGACATATCGTGTATTGGGACTGACCGCAAACTTCGCACTGATCACATATATCGCGATGAATCTGCTGGCATTTAATATTTTTGGGATCACGTTATCGCTTTCCGGAATTGCGGGATTTGTACTTTCCACCGGTATGGCGGTAGATGCCAATATCGTGATATTTGAGCGTATCAAGGAGGAACTGGTCGGCGGCAGGACGCTGCGGGCAGCGATACGGCATGGATTTTCAGATGCGACCCCCGCGATACTGGACGGAAATATCACAACACTGATCGCGGCAGGCATACTGTACGCGATGTGTGAAGGCACGGTGCGCGGTTTCTCAGAAACGTTGATGATCGGTATTGTGCTGTCAGGCTTTACCTCATTGGTCATCAGCCGCGGCATTGTGATCGGTTTGATGGAAATGGGACTGCGCAACCCGAAACATTACGGGATCCGCACAAAGTAAGGAGGGGGATATCGAATGCGTGTAATTGAAAACAGAAAGCGATATTTCCTGCTTTCTTTGGTGATGATCCTGATTGGCTTTTGCGCGATGGCATACCACGCAAGCAAACAGGAAGGCGTGTTAAATTGGGACGTAGACTTTATCGGCGGCACGGCGATGTATGTAGATCTTGGCAAACAGCCGAATGAAGAACAGCTGAAAAAAGATATTTTGGAATATACGGGACTACAGGCGCAGATTCAACAGATGGTCGGGACCAATGCAGTAACATTGAAGTTCTCCTATTTGGAAGATGCGCAAAAAAATGATGTGATGCAGGTGATCGAGCAGGACTATCCCGCTGCGATCCTGCACTCGGCAGATGATGTGGGTGCGACCATCAGCGCGCAGACACAAACGAAAGCCGTTCAGGCTGTGCTTTTGGCGGTGGTGGTCATGTTGCTGTATATTTCTGTGCGGTTTCGTGACTTTCGGGCGGGCATCAGTGCCATTGCGGCATTGCTGCATGATCTGCTGGTCGTGATTTCCGTGTATGCGCTCTTACGCATTCCGGTCAATCAGACATTTATTGCGGTGCTGTTGACGATACTGGGTTATTCCATCAATGCCACGATCATTATTTTTGACAGGATACGCCAGAATAAAGACCTTTTTGCACCGAACCGTTCTGCGGAAAAGATCAATAAAAGCGTGGGGCAGACTTTGGCGCGTTCCATCAATACAACGATGACAACATTCCTGCCCGTACTTACAATATTTATTTTCGGTGTGGAGTCGATCCGAGAGTTTGCGCTGCCGATGATGATCGGTATTTTGGTGGGTGCGTATTCCTCGATTTGCATTTCCGGCGGTATCTGGTATGTTCTGCTGCCGAAGGAGAAAAAATCCCAGCCGCAGTCAAAATAAGAAATAGAAAAAAGATCGTTTGCTCTTGTCAGTAAGACCTCTTTTGGCAGACGGCAGGCAGTGCCGAAGCAAAAGAGGAGAGGCGAACGGTCTTTTTTTCTTTGGCTCTTTTGCCTTAGCCTATGGATAAAAAACGCAATTTTTGCTATACTGTTTTCAAGAACGGTAAGGAGGCAGGTTTTTATGAAACGCTGGATGCGCAAAAGAACAAAAGTGGATACGCTGCAAATGGCAAAAGATCTTGGGATCCGCCATGCGACAGCCTGTGTTCTGGCGAATCGTCAAATCAAAACGAAAAAAGAAGCGATGCGGTTTTTGTACGGCAGCGCTCAGTTGCCAAGCATAGAAGAAGTTTACCGCATGAAAGATATGAAACACGGTGTTTTGCTGCTGTTAGAAGCCATTCGGCAGAAAAAGAACATCGTGGTTTACGGAGATTATGACGTGGACGGCGTGATGAGCAGTGTCATTTTATGTAAAAGCATTCTGCGCTGTGGGGGGATCGTGAAAAGCTATGTGCCGCACAGACAAAAGGAAGGTTATGGACTGAACAAAGAAGCGGTAGAGCGTTTGACGGCGGAACAGACGCAGGTGCTGTTGACTTGCGATAACGGCATTGCCGCCCTGCGGGAAATAGAACTTGCCAAAGAAAAAGGCATGACGGTGATCGTGCTGGATCACCATGAGCCTGCTTTTATACAAGAGGGGACAGAGCGCAAAGAGCTTTTGCCGCAGGCAGACGCGCTGATCGACCCGAAACAAGCGGCATGCGCATATCCGTTCAAAAGCCTTTGCGCGGCAGGGATTTCGTTCCGTTTTGCCTGCTGTTTGCTGCAAGAGGCGGGAAAAGAGGACGAAGCCTTCCAAAACGAATTGCTGACATTTGCTTCTATTGCAACGGTCTGTGATATTGTGGATCTATTGGACGAAAATCGAGATCTGGTGAAAAAAGGATTGGAATACCTGCCCAATACCAAGCAAACAGGACTGCGCGCGCTGATCGAAGAAACAGGGCTGCAAGGCAGGGAGTTGACGGAGTATCATCTGGGATTTGTGATCGGACCGTGTGTGAACGCGACAGGCAGGCTGGAAAGCGCCGCGACAGCAGTGGAGCTGTTTATGACGGAGGACAGCCAAAAGGCAAGAAGCTGTGCGAAATTATTAGTGGAATTGAATGCGGAACGTAAGCAGATGACGATCCAAGCTACGCAAAACGCGCTTTTGAAAGCGAAAGAGGAGCCGTATGCGTCGGACCCTGTTCTGGTGCTGTATGATCCGCTGGTGCAGGAAAGCGTTGCGGGCATTGCGGCAGGTAGGGTAAAAGATCAGCTGCATCGCCCCGTGCTGATGATCACAAAAAGCGAAAACGGTGCGAAAGGTTCCGCCAGAAGCATCGAGGCATACCATATGTTTGAGGCGCTTTTGGAGTGTAAGGAGCTGTTTACGAAATTCGGCGGACATGCCATGGCGGCGGGGTTTTCTCTGCCGGAAGAAAATATTGCGCCGCTGCGTGAAAAACTGCTTGCTTCCTGTAAGCTGACGGCGGAGGATCTGACGGCGGTGCTGCGCATTGAGAAGGAATTGGAATTTTCCGAGATCGATCTGCTTTTGGCAAAGGAATTAAAAGGACTTTCTCCGTTTGGGAAAGGAAACCCCGCCCCTTTATTCGGTACGAAAGCGGTTTATATGGATCGGTTCAGCTGGATCGGAAAAAACCGGGATATCCTGCGTGTAACGCTGCGGGAAGAAAAAAGCGGCCTGCGGCTGAATGCAATCAGCTTTGACGGCAAGGAAACGTTTCTTGCCTTATTGGAGGAAGGATTCCCTAAGATATGGCATGAGGATATTATGGAATGCGGCTTGATCTCGAAGCCGATGGATTTTGTCTACAGTGTGGATATCAATACATACAACGGAAGAAGCTCTGTGCAGTTGGTGTTAAAAGATTTCAGATGGACGAAAGAATGAAAGAGGAGGTTTTTATGACAAACTTAAAAGAAAAGATTCGCTCGATCCAGGATTTTCCGCAAAAAGGAGTTGTTTTTCGGGATATCACCACATTATTGAAAGATGCCGATGCCTTGCAGGAGGCATTTGACGCGTTGATCGCGCAAACGGCGCATACACAGTTTGATCTGGTGGTCGGTCCGGAATCCAGAGGGTTTATTTTCGGTATGCCTTTGGCATATCATTTGCATAAAGGGTTTGTGCCGATCCGCAAAGCCGGGAAATTGCCGGCGGAGGTGATAAGAAAGGAATATGCGTTGGAATACGGTACCGCTGTGATCGAAATTCATAAAGATGCTGTGCAGAAGGGGCAGAAAGTCATCATTGTGGACGATCTTTTGGCAACCGGAGGAACGGCACGGGCGATGGTGGAACTTCTGGAAGAAATGGGTGCGGTCGTTGAGGGATTGTTTTTCCTCATCGAGCTGGAATCTTTGGAAGGCAGAAAGGTACTGGAAGGCTATTCGGTGCATTCTCTGCTGCAATATGACTGAGAAAAAGAAAACAAGAAAAGACGCAAACAAAAAACAGGGTGTTTTCGAAAAAAAACCCTGTTTTTTTATCATCTTGTCCATAAAATTTGCTTCATGCACTGCAAGAGCGGTTCGTCCTCTGTGACACAGAAAAACGATGCGCCCCGTCTGCGGCAAATTTCCTGCAGCATCAAACGATGCTCTCGCAATGCTTTCTCATAAGCCTGCAGAGCGGCTGCGTCTATTTCCAAATCCCTTGCTTCTTTTGTTTCGCTGTCGATCAGACGGATCATGCCGTTGAACGAAGGGGAGATGTCCTGTTTGGAAAGCACTTGGATCAAAAAGACCTCTTGTTTTTGATATTGCAGGAATTGTATTGCTTCTTCCCAGTTCTGTTCCGCCAAAAAATCTGAGATCAGAAACGTAATGCCGCGGCGGAATTTACGGCATTGGCGCAGTGCGCCGATCAAGTCGGTCTTTCCCTGTGCGGACAGCCCTTCTAAAAATTCCAACTGCTGCAAAAATTGGTTTTTATGCATAGTGGCAGGCGCTGCATGGGGCGCGCCTTCGGCATAAGCAAAAAGCTCTAAACGATCCTGTCCGCAAAGCGCAAGATAGGAAACGGAAGCGCCGATGGCTTTCGCCTGCAAGAATTTTTTTTCTTCCGCCATAGAACGGCTGCAGTCCATAAAAACGGATACGGAAGCTTGCTTTTCTTCGGTATACAGTTTCAGATATACTTTTTTGAATCTGGAATAGCTGTTCCAATCCACACGGCGCAGGTCGTCCCCTGCGGTGTACTCCCGAAAGTCGGAAAACTCCAGAGAATTGCCTTTTGCCGAGGATTTTCTGGCACCGATATAACCATTTACACCAAGCCTTTCGCGTAAAGAAAGGGAAAGCGTTTCCAGTCTGGATAAATATTCTTTGCTAAAGCAGGATTTTAAATCATTCATGGATAAGCTCCTCAATGATATCGTCGGAAGTGATGCCGTCCGCCACACCTTCAAAATTCAAAAAAACACGATGGCGCAGCGCAGCTTTTGCCATTTGCCGCACATCGTCATAGGCGACATGGTAGCGTCCCGCAAGCAGTGCGGCGACTCTCGCGGTACAAAGCAACGCCTGCGCGCCTCTGGGGCTGGAACCGTAACGTACGTATTTTTTCACAGACTCCGGTGCGTTTTCATATTCCGGGTGTGTGCGCAGCACAAGCTCCATGATGTAATCTGCTACCGGCTCCGCAATCGGCACTTCGGCGGCGATCTGGCGCAGGTTTAAAAGTTTCTCGCCGTTGCAGACGGTTTCAAGCGTCTGGCTTTGAGTTCCTGTCGTTAGGGTCACGATGCGAAGCAGCTCCTCTTTCGTGGGAAACTCTACTTGCAGGTGGAATAGGAAACGGTCCATCTGCGCTTCCGGCAAAGGATAAGTTCCTTCCATCTCCAAAGGATTCTGCGTCGCTAAGACAAAAAACGGCGAAGGCAGCTCATAAGTCGTCGTGCCGCTTGTCACGGTGCGTTCCTGCATGGCTTCCAACAATGCGCTTTGCGTTTTGGGTGTGGCACGGTTGATCTCGTCCGCCAGTACGATATTGGCAAAAACAGGACCTTTCTGGAAGCGGATCTTGCTGGTGCCGTCGACTTCTTGTGTGAAAACGGCAGTGCCTGTGACATCGGCAGGCATCAGGTCGGGGGTAAACTGTATTCTGGAAAAATCCAGTGCCATTACTTTTCCGATGGTCTTGATCAACTGCGTTTTGCCCAGACCCGGCATACCCTCTAACAGTACATTGCCGCCGGCAACCATCGCGATCAGCACGTGACGGATCAGATCTTTCTGACCGATAATGGCTTTGCCGATTTGTGTTTCGATGGATTGAATTTCTTCGGAAAAACGAAGAATTGCGCTGTCGTCCATAGGAATTCCCTCTTTTCTCTATCATCTGTATGACAAGTATCTGTTTTCCTGTTTGTTTTTTGTAAAAAAGGAAAAGCTATCCTTCAAAAGCGTTTTTGAGCGGAGAAAAAGACGGAAAAATCATTCGCTTTTTCTCGCTTTTGCTCATTTTTTATTATAGGAGAATTTGCATTTTCCGTCAATGAAAGCGGCGGAACCGTAAGGCTTTCGCTGGAAAATTTTTGTTTTTCTTAATAATTATTTTTGGAAAAATAATGGCGCTTGTACTAAATTCATAGTATGATAGTATTGTAAGACTGTATTCTTGTACCATAGACGGAAAAGGTGTTGAAATATGCAAAAACCCAAATTTACAAAACTGGATCGGAAGTATATGAAAATTGCGGCATATCTGCTTGCCGTTGTATTGATCGCGATATTGTTTGAAAAAGTGATAGGAAATATTACAGGGATTACAAAATGGATCTCAGAAGGATTTTATCTGCTTCAAACTTTAACACGCCCCTTCCTTTATGGTTTTGCGATTGCGTATTTGATGAATCCGTTTGTGCGTTTTTTCGAAAAGCGGCTGAAAATACTGCCGGTGTTTGCGGCACATCCCAAGGGCGCCAGAACGACGTCTATTTTATTGAATTACTTGATCGTGATCGGCGGTTTGATCTGTATTTTGTTTATTTTCGTTCCGGAGTTGAAAGACTCTTTGCTGCTGTTTGGCACACAGGTGCCTTCCTACGCGAGCGGACTGAATCTGAAGATCGAAGAATTTTTCGGACAGATCGAAATTATCGACGCAAAGGACGTCAACGATGCCATCAACCGCCTGATGGAGCCTTTGATCGGCATTTCCAAGGATATGCCGAGGTTATTGGAAACCATATTGACCAATGTATATTCCTTCAGCGTGATGGCGCTGAATTTGATCATGGCGATCTTTATCGCCTTTTACATGCTGTATGATAAAGAAGGCTTCCAAAGACAGTGGCATAAAGTGCTGTACGCACTCAGCAGCGAGCGCAGGGCAGAAAAAATTTGTGATTGTGCCAAACGGATCAATCATATTTTCCAAAGCTTTATCGTGGGAAAAGCGATCGATTCCCTGATCATCGGCATACTGGCATTTATCGGTTTTACCATTATAGACAGCCCGTTTCCGGCATTGCTGGCGCTGATCGTTGGGGTAACGAACATGATCCCGTATTTCGGACCGTTTTTGGGCGCGATCCCCGCGATTTTGATCACTTTTTTGATCAGCCCCCTGCAGTCGATTTGGGTCGCTATTTTCATTTTGATTTTGCAGCAGTTTGACGGGAATTTCTTGGGACCGAAGATTTTGGGCAATACGCTGGAGTTAAGTCCGCTTTGGATCATACTTGCCATCATTGTGGGCGGCGCGCTGATGGGACCTTTGGGAATGTTCATCGGAGTGCCTGTGTTTGCGTCCATCAAAATGTTCTGGTCTGACTATGTGAACCGAAAATACGCGGAAAAATACAGTCGTTTGGACCCGCTGCATATGCTAGAAGAAAAAAAAAAAGAAAGAGAGCCGTAAGCATAAGTTTACGGTAAATATCGAATAAGTCTGATCTTTAAAAAAGGTCACAGGAGGTTTTTTGATGACACTTACCAAAAAAACAAATTATTTTATCTTGTTTTTGTTTCTGACGCAGTTGGCGATGTCTGTTTTCTG
>CALWRB010000027.1 GCA_944383855.1 uncultured Lachnospiraceae bacterium | reverse complement strand
GGTAGGGTTTCATGTTACACTCAAAAAAACATCGGAAAGGTACCAAGAGCTATGAAGATCATCATTTCCCCTGCCAAAAAAATGCATACCGATGACGGAACCGCCCCTGTCGCCATGCCGCAGTTTTTAGAAAAAACCGCGCAGCTATTAGATGCATTGCGAAAATTTTCCGTTTCCGAACTGGAAGCGCTGTTTCGCTGCAGTCCCGCCATCGCCAAGGAAAGTTTTCATCTGTTCGCATCTGCAGACCTGAGCAAAAATCTCTCCTGCGCCTTATTTTCCTATCAAGGCATACAGTTTCAGTACATGGCACCCGAAGTATTTCATACGCAGGCGCTTTGCTATGTGCAGGAACATTTGCGGATACTTTCCGCTTTTTATGGTATTTTAAAGCCATTAGACGGCATTGTGCCGTACCGACTGGAAATGCAGACCCCGCTTGCTGTTGCAGGCAAAGCAAATCTGTATGATTTCTGGGCAAATCAACTGCACAGTGCGCTGTTGGAAGAAGATGAGCTTTTGCTCAATCTGGCTTCGCAGGAATACAGCAAAGCGATCTTGCCATATCTGACAAATAACCAGCGCTGTATCACCTGCCGTTTTTTGGAACAACAGCGAAACGGGAAATGGGTGGAAAAAGGTGTTTATGCCAAAATGGCGCGCGGCGCGATGGTCCGTTTTCTTGCGGAAGAAGGCATCACAAAAAAAGACGATCTGCGGTATTTTTCTTTCCAAGACTTTTCCTATGACACCGCATCGTCCGATGCGAAAACAATGATATTTAAGCGAATGAAAAACCCAAAGGAGTGATATGATTATGCTGCAAGCAGGTATGCAGGCACCTGATTTTTCTCTGCCGGATCAAAACGGCGTGATGCATCGTCTTTCCGACTTCCAAGGAAAACGCTGTATCGTTTATTTCTATCCGAAAGATAATACACCGGGCTGTACCAGACAGGCAGTCGCGTTTGCGGCGGCGCAGGAAGCCTTTGCATCACTGGATATTCCCGTCATCGGGATCAGTAAGGATAGCGTGGCATCACATAGCCGTTTTGCCGCAAAACACGCATTGCCGTTTCTGCTGCTTTCCGATCCGGAGCTGACCGCCATTCAGGCGTATGATGTCTGGCAGGAAAAAAAATTGTACGGTAAAGTCAGTATGGGCGTCGTCCGTACGACTTATCTGATCAGCGCAGACGGCGTCATCGAACAGGTTTGGGAAAAGGCAAAACCCGACACCAACGCCGCGGAAATTTTGGCTTTCCTTCAGGCATAAGCCTGATCCCATACCCTTTCCGAAAATGGAACCAATGAAAAACAGCAGTGTGTATTGGAAATCTCTCCCAATATACCCTGCTGTTATTTTTTTATTACCTGCCCCGCTCTAAATAGCGCAAACACTTCCTGCTTGAAATTCCCCTTTGGTCATGCGTTTTCTATAAACCGTAACCCAAATCCGTTCCAAAACCGCATGCCGCAAAAAAAAGCGAGTCTTTTTTGAAACAGAACGATCGAAATGCGCACTGAGTTCTCCTCTGTTTTTTAATACAGAAAATCTTTCCGTACCAGACGCTCCGCGCCGCGGTATTCCATCACTGCCCCTTCCATTCTTCCGTCCTCTAACGTCAGTATGCCAAAAGTCGGTATCCCATCTCCCCTCGGCAGACTCAAACTGCCGGGATTCATCAACAATACCGCTCCGCTTTGTTCGTAATACGGTCTGTGTGTATGCCCAAAAAGCGCAATATCCGCTCCCTGTTCCATCGCGCGATAGTATAATCGGTCTACACCCCAAGAAACACCATGCAGATGCCCATGCACCATCAGGATCACATGGCCGCCCAATCGAAGCAGTCTTTCTTTCGGCGCCTGCATATCATCGTTGTTGCCGCGTACAGAAAAGAACCGCAGTTTCGGAAATCGCGCAGCAAGTTCCGCTGCGTCCTCCGCATGGTCGCCCAAATGCAGTACCGCCTCCATTTTCCCGCCGATTTTTTCCAGCACACTCTCTGCGGTACCGATTCTGCCATGGGTATCGCTTAAGACCAGTAATTTCATCTTAGCACAGCTCCTCTTTCAGGATTTCTTTCATCTTGCGCAGCGCTTTTCCCCTGTGACTAATGGCATTTTTTTCCTCCGCGGAAAGTTCCGCCAAATATTTTCCTTTTTCCGGGGAAAAGAAGATCGGGTCATAACCAAAACCATTGCTGCCCTTGCTCTCGTAACCGATGATGCCTTCGATCGTATCCTGACAGCTGCGTTTTCTGCCATCGGGAAATGCCGCCGCAATACAGCTGACAAAACGCGCCGTGCGTTTTTCTTCCGGAACATCTTTTAATTTTTCCAATATCGCCGCGTTTTTCACCGTATAAGGCGTATCTTCCCCCATAAACCGAGAGGAGTATACGCCGGGTGCCTTGTCCAAATAATCGATCTCCAGCCCGGAATCGTCTGCCAGTGTCAGTTTCCCGCTGACTTTCATAATCTCCTCCGCTTTCTTCATCGCATTTTCTGCAAATGTCGTACCGTCCTCCACGACATCGATCGTAATGCCCGCTTCTTCCATCGAAAGCACCTTTACGTCCATATCCGCCAGTATCGCGGTGATTTCTCTGATTTTCCCTTTGTTTTTGGTTGCAAAAATAATCGTTTCCATTTTTCTTAGTTCTCCTGTTCTCCTCATGCGTTTGCCTGTTTCAGTGCTTCATTTTGCATCTCAAATAATATCTGTGTTCCTTCTTTCCCTAAATCCAGTAATTGCTGCAGCTCCTGCTCGCTGAAAGTATTACCTTCTCCCGTTCCCTGCAGTTCAACAAAGCCGCCTGCGTCCGTGCGGATGATATTCATATCCACATCTGCTTTCGAATCCTCTGCATAGCAAAGATCCAGCATCGGAACACCCTGCACAATCCCGACACTGACCGCGGCAATCGCCTGACGAATCGGATACTGCTCCAATTTCCCTTCCGCAAACAGCTTTTTGACAGCAAGCGCCAATGCCACATATCCAGCCGTCACAGAAGCCGTCCTTGTGCCGCCGTCCGCCTGTAAAACATCGCAGTCAATGGTGATCGTTCTCTCCCCCAATAAGGAAAGATCGCAGGCAGCACGCAGGCTTCGTCCGATCAGCCGCTGGATCTCGGAAGATCTTCCGTCTAATTTCAGGCGGTGGATATCCCTCTTTTTTCTGGTCTGCGTTGCTCTGGGCAGCATCGCATATTCTGCCGTGATCCAGCCCTTCCCGCTGTTTTTGAGAAACGGCGGTACATCTTCTTCCACACTTGCGGTGCAAAGTACCTTCGTTTCGCCCCATTCTATCAGAACCGACCCTTCCGCATAACGATTGATGCCTGTTAATAAGCGTATCGGGCGCAGTTCGTTTGTTTTTCTTCCGTCTATTCTTTCCATGAATGCCTCATCTCCCTTCCTGCCATCCATTGTTTTCAGTATATCACAGAGGCTCTGCTTTGTCTGCATCTGCTGTCAGAAAAAAGCACTTCCTTTTCCCCGGCGGGTAACTGTTTTCCGCAAGCTCCGCTCTAACAACCACTTTCTCTCCGCCATACCCATTCTTTTTGCCCTCTGCACCGGATATTTTTAAAGTATCTTTCCGTTCCGTACTTTTTTGTAGTTTGTCCCAAAATTATGTTCCAATGTGATATTTTCCATAAAACCCCTCGTCTTGATAAAATAACATCTTTTGCATTTGGTACGCTTTCTTTCTCTATAAGTTTCTCAAGCCTTCTTATTTTTCATATATACACCCATTTGGGGAAATGTCATGCGCTTTACTCGTTTTTATTGCCCCGTTTTCGCATACAAAAACCCCCTGCTTTGCATTTTGAAAACAGGGGGTTCTTCTCTATCGTAGCTTAACGATATTCATAGTCCTCAAAAATTTCTACAATGGCATCTGCAATCGCCTCTGCCGCTTTTTGTTGGTAAGCATCTGTCGAAAGTTTCAGTGCTTCTCCCAGATTACTTACAAATCCCAATTCGACCAAAACTGCAGGTACTGTTGTGGAGTTCAAAACGATCAGGTTAGAGCTTTCTTTCAAACCGCGGTTTGTGCTGCCTAAGTAAGAAACCAAATAGTTCTGGATCACCTGTGCCGCCTGTTTGCTGGTCAGCTCACCGGGATCAGAGGAATGGTTCCAATACCACGTTTCCGTACCGTTTGCAAGAATATTCTCTGCGGAATTCATATGAATCGCCACAAACAAATCAGCACATCCGTTTGCCAAATACGCTCTGTCTTTATTCTCCATATAAGTCGTATCTTCTCTGGTCATATAAACCTTAATGTCGGTTTCATCTTCCAGAATTTCCTGCACTTTCAATGCCACATTCAGATTCAGCGTAGCTTCCTGTAAACCGTTTGCGATCGTGCCGGGATCATTACCGCCATGTCCCGCATCAATCACAACCACTGCGTCATAAACATCTCTGGGATCCTGCACATAGATATAGTAATACTTGCTGTCTTCTTCCACCTGATAAACACTTGCCTGGTTCTGTTCAAAGCGCAGTACCGTCTTGCCGCTGCTGCTGTCCAGTATCAGGCTTGCCACGCGATCACTGTTGATTTTCCATGTGCCAAAACCGTAGTCATTTTCATAATCTGCCGGCAGTGTCAGTTCATAATATCCCTTTTGGTAGTAGTCGTTATACGCGATTCGGTCGATATTCATGTCTGCCACTTTCTCGAGCTTCAGCACCTCATTTTTGGTGTCATAGCTCATATTCTGTACGGAAGAAGCTGTCACACGAATGACAAATTCCTCTCCGTCGGATTCCGTTTCATATTCCAAAAATTCGGAAGAATCCAAATATACCCGCAAACTGTTTAACCCCGTAGGCTCCACATAAATCCGATCAATAAACTGCAGATCATCACAATCTACTTCGTCCACCTCGGCGGAAGCATTCGGAATCTCCACCAAAAGCCCTTCGTTGGTTTTGGTCACTGTTGCACCCAAAGCGCTTTCACCGTACAATGTGATCACATCGGTGGTAGATGTTGCCCGCACACGAATATCTTCCAGCACATTATTGCCAAAAGAAATCGTCAGTTTTGTCTTATCTTCGCTTCTTTCCACGGTATAATCCGTTTTGCCGACTAAATCAAACACCACTCTGGTATAATCGCCATCGGCATGGTAAGCGGTACGCACCGCCGTAACGATCGCGCTGTTGGTCGCAGATGTAGTTGCAGCCAACCCGTTTTGCACGCCGTAAATATCCAAAACAATTTTATCATCTGTCAAATCCAGTTCTTCGTAATTTGTAATTTTCCCGTTTGCCTGAATGGTAAAGACCTGTGTATCCGCCGCTGAAGAAGGCAGACCGAGCCCAGTCAGTTTTGTAACGCTTTGTGTTGACTGTTTGCTTTCGATCACAACGGTACGGCTCGCATCGACCCATGTAACGCTCTGGTCCAAAGACTCCGCCAGTGCCGCAACGGGTATCATCGTACGATCGTTGATGATCATTGGCGCAACGTCCATAAATAACGTATTGGTATTGACAAAAGCTGTAGTGCTGTCGATTTTAAAAATAATTTTGGTATCACCTTTGGTAATATAAACCTCTCTGGCAGTATCGTTCCATTCGACCTCTGCCCCCAATTCTCTGGCGATCGCCCCCACCGGCAGCATCGTTCTGTCGTTGATGATAACGGCAGGCATATCGGTATCCGTAAATGCTTTACCATTGATGGTAATATGTACTTCTTCCGCTTTATAGGAATGCGCTGCACCGTTATAGTGCAATGTCATTTCTACCATAGCCGCAAAAGCAGGCACACTTGTGCTGCAAATCATGCCCAAAGCAAGCGCAGCGGGCAAGATTTTATTCTTCCAGAACCCCATTTTTCCTCTCTCCTTTTTTCCTTATTTTTCTGCATAAAGCAGCGTATTCTATCAAAATCTATTGCGTAAAACAAAAAAATCGCCTGTTGACTTTTTATAGTATACCAGATTTTGAAATATTTAAAAGATATTTGCGAAAATTGCAACCGAATCTTAATAATTAAACGAAAAAAGAGGGTTTTTGTTCCATGAAAAAAGCGTCCCCTGCATTTTCTGCAGAAAAACGCTTTTGTTTCTCACTGTTCCATCTGTTTGCCCAAAAATCCGGCAGCTGCCTGCGCGAGCTTTCCTTCCACTTCCCCCATTTCATGCTCACCGGATAAAAAGATAACCGCCCCCATCGCATCTCCTTCCGCAATAATGGGTACGACCAACTGATGCTGGTAGCTGTTCGGAGAATCCTCTGCCAAAATCGGGATAAACGAACGGTCGTTTCTCGCCGCACGAATGGTTTTTCTCTGCTGAATGCAATTTTCCATTTCGGGACTGATATGCTTATCCAAAAATTCTTTTTTTCCACCGCCGGAAACCGCAATGATCCGATCTTTGTCAACAATACAAGTGATATGCCCTGCGCTTTGTGCCAAAGCCTCCGCATATTCTTTCGCGAATGCGCCAAGTTCTCCGATCGGCGAATATTTTTTCAGGATAATTTCTCCTTCTCTGTCTGTAAAAATTTCCAAAGGGTCGCCTTCGCGAATTCGTAACGTACGGCGAATTTCTTTTGGGATCACGACCCTGCCCAAGTCGTCAATTCTTCTTACAATGCCAGTCGCTTTCATCTGTTTTCCTCCTATGCAAACGGCGAAATCCCGCTGCTTTTCGTTTGATATAGGTATTATTTGTCACTGTCTTTTTTTTATGCAACGGCATTTTGATTTGTGTTTCGTAATTTTTTCCATTCCGAGAGCAAATCGGATCCATTCTTTCCCCAAAAACCATCTTGTCGTTTTTACGCCTTAGCTTACCACATATCATACTGATTCCGCAAAGCATTTGCCGATATTCTTTTTCAGCAAACACCGGCTCTTTTTTAATCGCGGCAAAAAAAATTTTCCCGACAGAATAGTTCCTTCCCACACCTGTTTTCTTTTTCTGCTTCCCCTATCTTTTCTCTCCAAACCTTCCGTCCGAATTTTACGCACAAAAAAAGCACAGTCTTTCGACTGTGCCTTTTTCTTTGACTAAAAATTAGTTTGTAGCTTTGGAAGCTTTGTATTTTCTTACAGCTTCAGCCAGCTTAGGCAGGATAACTTTCAGGTCACCAACGATACCCAGGTCAGCTACTTCGAAGATAGGAGCTGCATCGTTCTTGTTGATAGCAACAATGAACTCGGAGCTTTCCATACCTGCAACGTGCTGAATAGCACCGGAGATACCGCAAGCCATGTACAGGTCAGGACGTACTGTCTTACCTGTCTGACCAACCTGACGATCTTTTTCGATCCAACCAGCGTCAACGCATGCTCTGGAAGAGCCAACTTCAGCGCCCAGTGCGTCAGCCATATCACGGATGATGTCGAAGCCCTGAGGACCGCCAACACCACGACCACCGGAAACGATCAGTTTAGCTTCTGTCAAGTCAACGGATTTCTTGTCAGCCTTTACAACTTCCATGATTTCAACGTTCATGTCAGCTTCTGTAAAGTCAACATTGTATTTGATCAATTCGCCTTTTCTTGTTTCGTCCTTTTCGATTTTCTTCATAACGCCGGGACGTACTGTAGCCATCTGAGGTTTTGTTCTAGGGCACATCAGAGTAGCCATCAGGTTACCGCCGAATGCAGGACGAGTCATCAAAAGAGCTCTTGTGGGATCTGCGCAACCCATGGAAGCTTCTTTTGCAAATTCTTCTTCTGTCTTAGCCGTTCTCAGACCTGTTGTCTCAGCAACCAGACCTGTTTTTACACGGCTTGCTACACGAGGAGCGATGTCACGACCGATAGAAGAAGCACCAAACAGCATGATCTCAGGATCAAATTCATTGATGATCGCTGTGATAGCCTTTGTGTAAGGCTCTGTTACGCACTCTTTCAGGTAAGGGTGGTCAACCAGGATTACTTTATCTGCACCATAGTGGAACAGTTTTTCAACTTCGCCTTCGATTTCGCTACCCAGCAAAACTGCAACTACATCATCAGGAAGATCCTGTTTCAGTCTTGTAGCTTCGCCGATCAGTTCCAGACCTACGTTCTGAACCTTACCGCTTCTTTGTTCAACTACTACATAAATACCTTTACTCATTGTAGGGTTTCCTCCTTATATTTCAAATTTACGTTATGATCCATTCTAATTGGGAAGAATCATCAGATGATGAATTTTTCTTCCAATTTGTTCAGAATTACCTGAACTGCTTCGTCAGCAGACAGATCTTTCATAATTGTACCAGCGCCCTTTGCAGCCTTTGTGAAGGACTGATATACGTTTGTAGGGGAACCCTTCAGACCGATCATATCCAGTTCCAGATCGTCTTTCAGATCTTCAAAGCCCAGGATCTTGATTTCCTGTTCGTAAGCTTCAACGATACCTTTAACTGTCATGTATCTGGGTGTAGCCAGTTCAGCGATAGCTGTCAGCAGGCAAGGTGTTTTAATCTTGATGATGTGGTAACCATCTTCAAACTGTCTTTTTACAACAACGTATTCAGGTGTAGCTTCTCTTACTTCTTCTACATAAGAAACCTGAGGAACGTGCAGTTTTTCAGCGATCTGGGGACCAACCTGAGCTGTGTCACCGTCGATAGCCTGACGACCTGTGATGATCAGGTCATAACCGATTTTTCTCAGAGCAGCAGCCAGGATACCGCTTGTAGCATATGTATCGGAACCACCGAATTCTCTGCCGGAAACCAGGATAGCTTCATCGCAACCCATAGCCAGAGCTTCTCTCAGAGCAACGTCAGCCTGAGGAGGACCCATGGATACTACGGTAACGGTAGCGCCCAGCTGTTCTTTCAAACGCAGAGCTGCTTCGATACCGGTCTTGTCATCGTGGTTGATGATAGAAGGTACGCCGTCACGAATCAGTGTACCGGTTTTAGGATCGATCTTAACTTCTACTGTATCAGGTACTTGTTTAATACATACAACGATTTTCATTATGTTGTTCTCCTTCCAAAAAATTAAGTTTTTTATTCGGTCTTCTAATCAGTCGGTCAGATGGATCAAACCTTCATAGCGCCGGAGATAACCATCTTCATAGCTTCGGAAGTACCTTCGTAGATCTCTGTGATCTTAGCATCTCTCAGAGCTCTTTCTACAGGGTACTCACGGCAGTAACCGTAGCCGCCCAGCAGCTGTACACAGCCTCTTGTTACTTCGTTAGCGACATCGGAAGCGAACAGTTTGCACATTGCAGCGTAAGGACCATAAACTTCACCGTTGTCTTTCGCCATAGCAGCTCTCCAAACCATCAATCTAGCAGCATCAACTTTTGTCTGCATTTCAGCCAGTTTGAACTGTGTGTTCTGGAATTTGTTCAGAGTCTTGCCGAACTGTTTTCTTTCTTTTACATACTGCAGTGCTTCGTTGATTGCACCCTGTGCGATACCAACAGCCTGAGCACCGATACCGATACGACCGCCGTCCAGAGCTTTCATAGCGATCTTGAAGCCCTGACCTTCTTTACCCAACAGGTTTTCCTTGGGAACTTTTACGTTTTCATAAATAACTTCGCAGTTGGAAGCAGCTCTGATACCCATACGTTCGATGTTGGGACCAACGGACAGACCTTCGTAACCTCTTTCTACGATGAAAGCGGACAGACCCTTGGAGCCTTTTGTCTTATCTGTCAGTGCGAATACAACGAAGGTATCAGCGAAACCGGAGTTTGTTGTAAATACTTTAGTACCATTGATTACATAGTAGTCGCCATCCAAAACAGCTTCTGTACGAACACCGCCGGCATCTGTACCTGCACCGGGCTCTGTCAGACCATAGCAACCGGTCTTGGAACCGTCAACCAGAGGTCTGAGATATTTCTGTTTCTGTTCTTCTGTACCAAATTCATTGATACATGCGCAGCACAGGGAGGTATGTACGGAAATGGTGATACCTGTAGATGCATCAACTTTGGAAACTTCTTCCATGCAAAGAGTGTATGTCAGATTGTCTGCACCCTGTCCGCCGTACTCACGAGAGTAAGGAATACCGAACATACCGCATTTGTGAAGAGTTTTCAGCAGATCCATGCTGTATTCCTCAGCTTCGTCCATGTCTTTCGCGATGGGTTTAATTTCTGTTTCAGCAACTTTTCTGAACAACTCTTGCTGAAGCATCTGAGCTTTTGTCAATTTGAAATCCATTTAATATTCCTCCTATTTTGTAATAAAATTTAAAACAACCGGTTTACTGCACACCGACTGTTTCATGAACTGCGTGCTTGACGCTGCCTGCCGGAGAGTTCTTATCCTCTGATTTTTTGCGCAGAAAAAAACAGAGAAATCAGAATTCCTAACAAGACTATACCATTTTTGTTTAAAATTTGTCAACAAGTTTGTCGATAAATAATAGATAAAAAACAATCAGATTTTATGGTAATACCGACAGATTTTACCAGAAAGAGCTTCGTTTTGTCCTTCGGTCAGACCGTCAATTTTACGGGTTCACACCCGCCCGAAAACTCTCCCAAAAAAGCACAGCGCCACCTTTTGACGACGGGGCCGGTCCGTTTTTTTCTCTCCTGAGAGAAGTCTCCCAAAAGAAAATATGCTTTGCATCAAAAATAATTCGTATTGCAAAGTAAACTGACGAAAAAATAACACACATGTTTCTATTTTGCGTGTTTTAGACCCTTCAGTCTGTCTACACTTTACACCATTGTGATGAATCTGTCAATATCCCGCAAAAAAAAAGAGCAGATTATTGCATTTTTTCATCAAATATTTGTATGACAACGCTTGTTTAAACTGTTCTGTTTATAAACACTTTCTGACTGTCTGCTTGTCCGTCTTTTCTTTACTACCTATATGCGGCGCAGCTGAAACATATGCCCTTTTCGGCAAAAAAAATAAGGCATCAAAAGATGCCTTATTTGAAAAATCTGAAATTATTCGATGATCTCTGTAACGGAACCTGCACCTACAGTTCTGCCGCCTTCACGGATAGCGAAACGCAGACCCTGGTCCATAGCTACGTGTGTGATCAGTTCGATTGTCATTTCAACGTTGTCACCAGGCATGCACATTTCAACGCCTTCGGGCAGGCTGATTACGCCGGTAACGTCAGTTGTTCTGAAGTAGAACTGAGGTCTGTAGTTGTTGAAGAAAGGAGTATGACGTCCACCTTCTTCTTTGCTCAGAACGTAAACCTGTGCTTTGAATTTTGTGTGAGGTGTGATGGAACCGGGTTTAGCCAGTACCTGACCTCTTTCGATTTCGTTTCTCTGTACGCCACGCAGCAGAACACCGATGTTGTCACCAGCTTCAGCCTGATCCAGCAGTTTTCTGAACATTTCTACGCCAGTTACAACTACTTTTCTGATCTCGTCGCTCAGACCAACGATTTCAACTTCGTCCTGAACTTTAACGGTACCTCTTTCAACTCTACCTGTTGCAACAGTACCACGACCTGTGATGGAGAATACGTCCTCGACAGGCATCAGGAAAGGCTTGTCTGTGTCACGCTCGGGCTCAGGGATATAAGACTCGATTGCTTCGAACAGTTCGATGATCTTGTCGCCCCAAGGGCCAGCGGGATCCTGCAGAGCCTGGAATGCGGAACCTCTGATGATCGGAATGTCATCACCGGGGAATTCATACTCGCTCAACAGTTCTCTGATTTCCATTTCAACCAGATCCAGCAGTTCTTCGTCGTCAACCATATCGCATTTGTTCATGAATACTACGATATAAGGAACGCCTACCTGACGAGACAGCAGGATATGTTCTCTTGTCTGAGCCATAGGACCGTCTGTAGCAGCTACAACCAGGATAGCACCGTCCATCTGAGCAGCACCTGTGATCATGTTCTTTACATAGTCAGCGTGTCCGGGGCAGTCAACGTGAGCATAGTGTCTGCCGGGTGTTTCATACTCAACGTGAGCTGTGGAGATTGTGATACCACGTTCTCTTTCCTCGGGAGCTTTGTCGATGTTTTCGAACGCAACTGCTTCACCGATGTTGTATCTTTCATGCAGTGTCTTTGTGATAGCTGCTGTCAAAGTTGTTTTACCATGGTCAACGTGGCCGATGGTACCAATATTCATATGAGGTTTGGTTCTTTCAAATTTCTGTTTTGCCATTTTAAGATTTCCTCCTTAAAAAGTATGATATTGAGAGTTGTATTGTACATTATTCCCAATGTACCGCATCGTTTTTATTATATAGAACTTTGCGTATTTTTGCAATAGAAAACTTCTATTTTCTGCTGTTTCAAGCGATTTTTACTTTCTGCCTTCCAAAACCTTTTCCTGAACGGATTTCGGGCAGGGTTCGTAATGGTCTACTTCCATTACATAGTTACCACGACCCTGAGATCTGGAACGCAGGTCTGTGGAGTAACCGAACATTTCAGCCAGAGGCACATAGGAGTGGATCACCTGTACACCGTTTCTTGCTTCCATACCTTCGATACGGCCACGACGGGAGTTGATATCACCGATAACATCACCCATATATTCTTCGGGCACAGTTACAGTTACTTTCATAATGGGCTCCAGCAGTACAGCATCACCTTTTCTCATTGCTTCTTTGAATGCCATGGAGCCGGCAACCATGAATGCTGTTTCAGAGGAGTCTACTTCGTGGTAAGAGCCGTCGTAAACTTCTGCTTTTACGCCCAGTACGGGATATCCGCCCAAAATACCGCTCTGCATTGCCTGCTGGATACCTTTGTCGATCGCGGGGATATATTCTTTCGGAATAGAGCCGCCCACGGTGCTGTTGACAAATTCATAGCTGTGCTCTGCATCGGTACCGATGGGATAGAATTTTACTTTACAATGACCATACTGACCTTTACCACCGGACTGACGAACGAATTTACCTTCCACGTCAACCGCTTTACGGAATGTTTCTTTATAAGCAACCTGAGGAGCGCCTACGTTAGCCTCTACCTTGAATTCTCTCAGCAGACGGTCAACGATGATCTCCAGATGCAGCTCACCCATACCGGAAATGATGGTATCGCCTGTTTCTGCGTCTGTATAAGTCTTGAATGTGGGGTCTTCCTCTGCCAGTTTTGCCAGAGCGATGCCCATTTTGTCACGACCTGCTTTTGTCTTAGGCTCGATCGCAACAGAGATAACGGGTTCCGGGAATACCATGGATTCCAGAATAACCTCGTGATCTTCATCACAGATGGTGTCACCTGTTGTTGTCAGCTTGAAGCCAACCGCAGCAGCGATGTCACCTGCATATACTTTGTCGATTTCCTCTCTGTGGTTTGCGTGCATCTGCAAGATACGACCTACACGTTCTTTTTTACCCTTTGTGGAGTTGTAAACGTATGTGCCTGCGTCCAGTGTACCGGAGTACACACGGAAGAATGCCAGCTTACCAACGAAAGGATCGTTCATGATCTTAAATGCCAAAGCGGAGAAAGGTTCCTCGTCAGAAGCATGTCTTTCCACTTCTTCTTCTGTCTCGGGATCGATACCCTTGATTGCGGGAATATCGACGGGAGCGGGCATATATTCGATAACACCGTCCAGCAGTTTCTGTACACCTTTGTTTCTGTATGCGGAACCGCAGAATACAGGAACCAGTTCACAGTTGATGCATGCTTTACGCAGTGCTGCCTTCAGTTCTTCTTCTGTGATTTCTTCTTCCGCGAAGAATTTTTCCATCAGTTCTTCGTCTGTTTCACAGATAGATTCCACCATTTTTGCTCTGTATTCTTCCGCCTTGTCCATATACTCGGCAGGAATGTCTTCCTCATCGATTTCTTTACCCAGATCATCTTCATAGATCAGCGCTTTCATCTTCATCAGGTCGATGATGCCGACAAAATCGCTTTCTGCGCCAATCGGCAGAGTTACTGCAACAGGTGTGCAGCCCAGTCTGTCTACCATCATCTGCAATACATTGTAGAAATCAGCGCCCATGATGTCCATTTTGTTGACAAATGCCATTCTGGGTACGTTATAGTTGTCCGCCTGACGCCATACTGTCTCAGACTGAGGCTCTACGCCGCCTTTTGCACAGAATACGCAGACAGCGCCGTCCAATACACGCAGAGAACGCTCAACTTCTACAGTGAAGTCAACGTGACCGGGTGTGTCGATGATGTTGATTCTGTTGCCATTCCAGTGGCAGGTGGTAGCAGCGGAAGTAATGGTGATGCCTCTTTCCTGCTCCTGTTCCATCCAGTCCATGGTAGCTGTACCCTCATGGGTATCGCCGATTTTGTAATTACGGCCTGTGTAGAACAAAATACGTTCCGTAAGAGTTGTCTTACCGGCATCGATATGCGCCATAATACCAATATTTCTGGTTTTGGCCAGTGGAAACGCTCTGTTTGCCACAATTACTCCTCCTTCGTGTCAATTTCGGGCAAAGCAGAGAATCTCTGTCAAAGATTTTCTCTGCCATACCATAGTTTCGTTGAAATAGCTTACCATTTAAAATGAGAGAAAGCTTTGTTTGCTTCTGACATTTTGTGTCTTTCGTCTTTCTTCTTGCATGCGCCTCCGGCATTGTTCAGTGCGTCCATAATTTCGCCTGCCAGACGGTCAACCATGGTCTTTTCACCACGTTTTCTTGCATACAGTGTCATCCAACGCAGACCCAGAGTCTGTCTTCTTTCGGGTCTGATTTCCATAGGAACCTGGTAAGTTGCACCACCGACACGGCGTGCTTTTACTTCCAGTACAGGCATGATGTTTGCCAAAGCTTCTTCGAAAGCTTCCAGCGGTTCTTTTCCTGTCTTTTCTCCAACTTTTTCGAATGCACCATACACGATTTTTTCGGCTACACCCTTCTTACCGTCCAGCATGACACTGTTGATGAGCTTTGTCACCAGTTTGCTGTTGTAGATGGGATCCGCCAGCACTTCTCTTTTTGCTACATGTCCTTTTCTAGGCACGATTCTTCCCTCCTTACAGAATAATAAATATTCTCGGTACTTCACGGCATTTGTTTTGTCCGTGTTTTCATGCCTTACCCATCAAAACCATCTATCTCTCAGCAACTGCAGATCGTATTTGTTTGTAAGGCATTTCCTGAATTTGTTTCAACTTGCAATATCAATGCGAAAAATTACTTCTTCGCAGCTTTCGGGCGTTTTGCGCCGTATTTGGAACGAGCCTGCATTCTGTTTGCAACGCCGGCTGTATCCAGTGTACCTCTAACGATGTGGTAACGTACACCGGGCAGGTCTTTTACTCTGCCGCCTCTGATCAGAACCACGCTGTGCTCCTGCAGGTTGTGGCCTTCACCGGGGATATAAGCAGTTACTTCGATACCGTTGGAAAGACGTACTCTGGCGATCTTTCTGAGAGCGGAGTTAGGCTTCTTCGGTGTGGAAGTCTTTACTGCTGTGCAAACGCCTCTTTTCTGAGGAGAAGAAACGTCTGTTGCCTTTTTCTGCAAAGAGTTCAAACCTTTCTGCAGAGCAGGCGCTGTAGATTTTTTCTCAACAGTCTGTCTGCCTTTTCTTACTAACTGATTAAATGTAGGCATTCTAACTGCACCTCCTTATAAACTAAATACGTTCTGCTTGCTTGTTATCTAAACACTTGCGTTGTAAAAGAATGCATGCTGAGAAATGCCTCTTTTACAGACACTACAAAAGTGTATCACTCAAAGTTTGAAAAGTCAACGGTTTTTTCACAGGAATTTGCAAAAAACCTTTATTTTACAAGGTTTTTACAAACCTTTATGCTTTTCTTGTTATGCTGATGATCTTTTTTTGCCGAAAAAAAGAAACGAAACCGTTTCCTTCTATCTTAAGAAAGTAACGGTTTCGCATTTTTATATTTTATTGACGATCAGATCATTTCGTCCTCGTCCATATCCAGATAAACCATATCCTCCGCAGGGGTTTCTCCGACCACCTGCACATCTGCATCGGTTTCGATCTCGATGTTGCGGTAGCGGTCCATACCTGTGCCGGCAGGGATCAGCTTACCGATAATTACGTTTTCTTTCAGACCGATCAGCGGATCTACCTTACCTTTGATCGCAGCTTCTGTCAGGACTCTTGTTGTTTCCTGGAAAGATGCTGCCGAAAGGAAGGAATCGGTTGCCAAAGATGCCTTCGTGATACCCAACAGCACACGGGAGCCTTTTGCGGGCTCTTTGCCCTCTGCTTCCAGTTCTGCGTTGGTATTTTCAAAGGTCAGCCAGTCTACCAGAGAGCCGGGCAGGAAATCGGTATCGCCATTTTCCTCGATCTTCACACGTTTGAGCATCTGACGCACAATAACCTCAATATGCTTGTCGTTGATTTCTACACCCTGCAGACGGTATACACGCTGTACTTCCTGGATCATATAATCCTGTACACCGCGCAGACCTTTGATCTTCAAAATATCGTGAGGATTTACACTACCTTCTGTGATCTCATCGCCGGCTTCCACGCTGTCGCCGTCAAATACTTTGATACGGGAGCCGTAAGGAATGAGATATTCCTTTGTTTCCAATGTTTCCGGATTGGTAATGATAACTTCTCTTTTCTTCTTGGTATCGCTGATAGTAACATTTCCGGCAAATTCGGAGATGATCGCAAGACCCTTCGGTTTTCTTGCCTCGAACAACTCCTCGACACGGGGAAGACCCTGTGTGATATCATCGCCGGCGATACCGCCAGTGTGGAACGTACGCATGGTCAGCTGTGTACCGGGCTCACCGATGGACTCTGCCGCAATGATACCGACAGACTCACCGATGCGGACATATCTGCCGCTTGCCATGTTCGCGCCGTAGCACTTCGCGCAGATACCGATTTGAGAACGGCAAGTCAATACTGTACGAATCAGTACTTTCTTGATACCCGCTTTTTCTACCGCTTCTGCCTGATCGTGTGTGATCATGGTGTCGGCAGGCACCAGCAGCTCTCCTGTTTCGGGATGGTGAATATCCAGAACAGACCATCTGCCGCGGATACGATCCTGCAGACCCTCGATTACTTCGTTACCGTCCATAAATGCGGATACCCACAGACCGGGTGCCTCTTTTTCCTCACCCTCGCAGCAATCCCATTCACGGATAATAATATCCTGGGAAACGTCAACCAGTCGACGAGTCAGGTAACCGGAGTCGGCTGTTCTTAATGCCGTATCGGTCAGACCTTTTCTTGCGCCGTGCGCGGAGATGAAGTACTCCAGTACGGACAGACCTTCACGGAAGTTAGACTTGATCGGCAGCTCGATGATACCGCCGGAAGGGTTCGCCATCAAACCACGCATACCTGCCAGCTGTTTAATCTGGCTGTTGGA
>CALWRB010000026.1 GCA_944383855.1 uncultured Lachnospiraceae bacterium | reverse complement strand
TTTCTCCAACAGAAAATTTATTTCTCTGTTCCACCCACGCAAGCCCTGTTTCAGGATCGGAGTCCTCTAATACCATACCGATAAAATCATACTCTCTGATGTAAGTATTGTTGGTATAGACCTGCTGATTACCATCCGGTTTTCCATAATAAAAGGCAGTCGTATACTCCCTATGGCTGGCTTTGGAAACTTCTTCCATATAGTACGGAATATTCTTTTCATACAGCTTCGGGTCGGTAAAATAATCATCGATCGCCTGACGGTAAGCCTTGATGACTGTTCCGACATAAAACGGTGTTTTCATACGCCCTTCGATCTTCAGACTACATACTCCCGCTTCCAGCAAATCCGGAATATGATCCAACATACAAAGATCTTTGGAGTTATAAATATAGGTGCCTCTTTCGTTTTCCGTAATTGGCATGTATTCTCCCGGTCTGTTTTCTTCCACCAGATAATATTTCCATCTGCAAGGGTGCGCGCAAGCACCTTTATTCGCATCTCTGCCGCTCAAATAATTGCTCAAAAGACATCTGCCGGAGTAAGAAATACACATTGCGCCATGCACAAATGCTTCTATTTCCATATCCGACGGAATATGATCGCGAATTTCACGGATCTCACGCAAAGACAATTCCCTTGCCACGACAACTCGTTTTGCTCCTAACTGATGCCACATACGCGCGCTGAAATAATTCGTATTATTCGCTTGGGTGGAAACGTGGATCTCCAAAGAAGGCGCCGCTTGTTTCGCAACAGAAAAAACACCAAGATCGGAAATCAAAACCGCATCCGCACCCATCTGTTCTATTTCACGAAAATATTCCGCCATGCCCTCAAAATCCGCATTGTGCGCATAAATATTTGCCGTCACATATACCTTTACTCCGTGTGCATGAGCAAAATCAATGCCTTCCTTCATTTGTGCAGCATCAAAATTTTTTGCCTTGGCGCGCAATCCGTATGCGCCTCCGCCAATATATACCGCGTCCGCGCCATATAATACCGCGATTTTTAATTTTTCCAAATCACCCGCGGGCGCTAAAAGTTCCGGTTTTTGGAAAGTACTCATCACGCTTCTTCTCCTTCTGTTTCTGGTTTCGTTTCTTTTATTTTGTAACACAATGCAACGCCATCTCCGATTGGGATTACACAGCTTTCCAGCGCATCATGGTGGGTAATATCCCATAGAAACTGGCGCATACGTTTATGAATGGTTCTTTGTCTGCGCGGCACACTGAATCTGGTTTCCGCAATGCTTCCGCCTTGCAGCACATCATCCACGATTAACAATCCTCCTACCGGAAGCAATCTGAAACAATGCGGCAAAAAATGCCCATACTGTCCTTTCGCAGCATCCAAAAAAATCACGTCATAAGGTCCCGTTAAGGTTGGCAACACATCTGCCGCATCCCCTTCTATAATTTTTATAGTATCTTGCAGCTGCATTCGCTCTATGTTTTTTCTTGCATCTTTAAGCATGACCTCAAACCGGTCAATGGTAGTGATCGTCCCACCTTCTTGCAGATAGCGACTCATCAGTCCGGCAGAAAACGCGACTGCCGTACCGATTTCTAAAATATGTTTCGGACGTTTCATCTGCAACAAAACACTCAGGAGTCTTGCTGTTTCGTGCGGTATGATCGGTACATTCGCCTGCAAAGATTCTTTCTGTATCTCGCCCAGTACACCATCATACATCGGCTGCAACGTCCGTAAATAGGTATTGATCGTATCATTCGTTACATAATTCATAATTTATCCTCACTGTAAAGTAGCCTGATAAGCTGCTTTTGCTTCCAAAAATTCATCATAGGTCTCACAGTAAATATGATTGCTCTTGTCCGCCGCTTCCAGTACATAATAAATATACTGATGTGACTGCGGCGACAACGCTGCTTGAATGGAGGCATCTCCCGGGTTCGAAATCGGTCCCACAGGCAGTCCGGGGTTCAAGTATGTGTTATAGTCCGATTCAAACTGCAGATTTACAGAAGATGTATCTGCTCCTGCGATCAGCTGGCCATACAGTACCGTTGCGTCAATTTGCAGCGCCATATTGATATTCAAACGATTATAAATGACACCGCTTGCGATTGGTCGTTCCTCATCCAACGTAATCTCGCGCTCGATAATGGAAGCAATCGTGATCAGCTCATCCAAAGAGTAAGACGAAGCAGAAATTTGAGAAGCATAAGGCTCAATCGCTTTCTCGAATCTGGCAAGCATCACATCAATTACTTCATGCGCAGTAGTTCCTTCTGAGAAATAATAGGTATCCGGGAAAAGATACCCCTCCAAACGATACGCGCGGTCCGGCAGGTCCTGCACAAAATCGTACGGGAACACCGCCTCATTGCATTCCTTTATAAATTCATCTGCGGTGCAAATACCAAGTTCTTCTACTCTTGCGGCAATTTGCAGTGTGGTATACCCTTCCGGCACAGAAAGCTTCAGATCATTATAAACCACACCCGTTTGGAGCAGTTCCATAATCTGGCTGGGTGTCATTCCTGTATCCACATCATACGTTCCCTGTTGATACAGACCATCATACCCATTGATTTTACTTTTTAAACGGAATAAAAACGTGCTGTCAATCAAACCGTTTTCTTTCAGTATTTGGGCAATATCCGCTGTGCCGCTACCTTCCGGTATGGTGATCGTAACTGTCTGCCCTGTCAGGTTTTGCTCACTTCCTTCTTCAAAAAAAGCGCGCGAAGCGAAAAAGAAAATGAAAAATAAAATCAACGCACAGGCAATCACGATCAATGTTTTCGCAAAACCCGTCAATCTCCTTTTCTTTTTTCTTCTTCGATTTCTTCTGCCGTCAGCGGGCTGACGTTCGGCTCTTGTTCTTTGCATCTGCGGTCTTTCTTCCATATTTGGAAACCTCCCTAACATATCAAAAAGCTTATCGAATTATTATACCTTTTTTTCGTAAAACAGACAAGCTGTCCAACAAAAATACTGCAAAAAATTACAGACAATGTCGTTTTTACAGGAAAAAAACAATTTTTTTCTTATATTTATCATAACGAAAAACAATATCGTTTTCCTCTAAAACTTTCTTAAATTTATTGCGGATTCCATAATTACTGCTATAATAATCAAGAAAGCTTCTGATACATTTTTGTATGATACACCCAAAAGGAGAGGACTGCATTGACATACAACGACGCTTTACAATATTTGGATTCCAAACATACTTTTGCGTCACAACCGACACTGGAACGAATGAAATCTGTCCTGTCATTGCTCCAAAACCCACAGGAACACCTTCGTGTGATCCATATTGCCGGAACCAACGGAAAAGGCTCTGCCTGCGCAATGCTTTCTTCTATTCTGATGGAAGGCGGTTACCGCACGGGTGTTTATACCTCTCCGCATTTGCAGCGTTGTAACGAAAGAATCCGTCTGAATGCAGAAAACATCAGTGACCGTGACTTTGCCGATATTCTGGAGCAAGTCATGCTTGCGGAGCGCATTCATTGCGCCAATGGCGGTGAAGCTTTGACTTATTTTGAAGTGTTAACCTGCGGGGCATTTCTGTATTTTCATCAAGCACGCGCTGACATTGTCATATTGGAAACCGGTCTTGGCGGAAGGTTTGACGCAACAAATGTCGTTACTTCCCCACTGTTAAGCATCATCATGTCCATCAGTTTTGACCATACCGCTTTTCTGGGAAATTCTTTAGAGGCAATCGCGTTTGAAAAAGGCGGTATTATCAAGAAAAATTGTCCTGTGGTATTGTATTATCAGCAAAAAATCGTTTATAATGTAATCAAGCAAATCGCGCAGTCACTGCAAGCACCGCTTTATTTTGAAGAAACAAATGTTGTTTTGGAGAAACAGGATCTTCAGGGAACTGTCTTTTCCGCAAAAAACAATCTTTTTGCAATGGAACATATTGTCTTACCGCTTTTGGGCACTTATCAGATTGAGAACTGTATCACAGTGCTCAATGCCTGTGCTGTTTTGTGCAAAAACGATATCTTCTTATCAGAAGAAGCAATACGGAAAGGTCTTTTTGCCGCCAAATGGTCTGGCAGAATGGAGATCATGGGCACAAAACCGCTGATTCTGTTAGACGGAGCGCATAATGCCGATGGTATTCGTCGTTTGGCAGAATCTTTACACTTGCTTTGTCGCGGTAAAAAAATCACGATATTACTTGGTGTACTTGCAGACAAGGCTTATGAAGAAATGATTTCTTTTCTCTTGCCGTTGGCACATAAAATCATATTGACAGAACCTCACAGCAGCAGAAAACTGCCTGTCGATATTCTGAAACAACACATACACACACAGCAAAAAATCTATCTGGAACAACCCGATCTTGCCCGCGCTTTGGATCTGGCTTTGGCTCATACCAAAGAAGACGAAGTGCTGCTTTGTTGCGGCTCTTTATACATGATCGGTGACTTGCGAACGTTATTAGCACAAAAACAAATAGAAATGGAGGCAGAGTCTGATGCTGAACTTTAAAGATGAACTTTCCAGATATCAACCCCTCTTGGAATTGGACCAAATCGAATCCTCTTTGCAGCCTGCGGAATTGCAGGACGTTATGGATATTTTACAACATATCGTCAATGAACGAGAAGGAAAAGAACCTACACAACAACCGAGTGAATCTTAAAGGAGTACGATGCTTATGAAATGCCCTAACTGTGGCTTTTCTTTCACGGAAGGCTGCATTTGCCCGGATTGCGGTGTAGATATCTATATTTACCGCAAGGCAAGAAATGCATCTATCCGTTTATATAACAAAGGACTGGCGTATGCCAAAGAAAGAGATCTTTCCGCGGCGGTCAACTGCTTAGAACAAAGCCTGATATTTGATAAAGGCAATACCCACGCGAGAAATTTATTGGGATTGATCTACTGTGAGATGGGACGCTTACCGGAAGCGTTGAAACACTGGATCATTAGCTCCAATCAACTGCCGCAGAACAATCCGGCTATCGGGTATATGGAATTTATGCAGAAAAACGGCAGGGAAATGGAAACCTGCAATGATGCGGTCCATATGTATAACCAGGCACTACGCTATCTGCGCCAAGGAAGCGATGATCTTGCTGTGATACAGTTGAAAAAAAGTATCGACAGCAATCCGGATTTGATCGAAGCCTATAATCTGATGACATTATGCTGTATTGCGGAAAAAAATTATAAACGCGCACTGCATTTTAATGACATTGTCCTGAAAAAAGATGTGAAAAACCCCACTGCCCTGCACTATGCGGCACTTCTTGGCTCCGCTCCCACGGCACCGATACTTTCTGCCGCACAAAAGCAGGAAAAGAAAAAAGTAGTTTCCGTCAAACGCACCGACAGCAATCCGGATCTGCCGCGGTATAAAAGAAAAGAGAAACAAACCAACCTGATTGGCAAACGTGATTTGATCGTCAGCGCAGCAAGTATTCTTTGTACTTTGATTGTTATGCTTGTTTTAGTCATGCCCGCGATCAGCGATGCCAAAGATCAGAAAATCGCAGAATTGGAAACACAGCTGGAAGATTTTCAGGGCACAACTAATATGACCGCTGAAGAAGTGGCAAATATGCGCGATCAACTTAATGCGCTCGAATCAGAAAACAATCAACTACGCAGTGAAGAAAACCTGCAAAAAAATCTGGATGCACTCCAAAACGCAGTTGACCTGCTTGCAGCAGGAGATTATGAAGCCTGCGTCACAACACTTTCGGATATCGACACCAGCCAATTTAATGAAGAACAGCTCTCCAGCTATCGTTCCCTGAGGGCAACCGCCTACCCGGAAGCGGCAAACAGCTATTATACCCAAGGAAAAAGCGATTTCCTCAGCAACAATTATGCTGACGCCAAACCCAACTTGGAAAACGCCCTGAAATATGCAAATGGCGAAAATTTTGTGGATGACTCCTATTACTATCTTGCAAAAATTGCAGAAGCAGATGGAGATATTGAAACCGCAATCAGCTACTACACCAAAGTGATACAGGAATATCCAGACTCCAATCAGCTTTCTAATGCGCAAAATGCTTTGGCACAATTACAATAAAACCAAAAGAACCCTCACCCGTTTTAACGAGTGGGGGTTCTTTCGTTGATCGATCAAAAACAGGACTATTTCCGCTTTCATGGAAACAGTCCTGTTCTGATTTTCCTTACATTAAGTTCTGTTTTATCTTTCAGTTGATAGGCTCTAATCGGTAAAATATTTTGCTTCTTATCAAGCGGGAATGATCACATGCAATACAAATTGATCGAGCAGCAAAACCGCTCCCAGCAAGAATACATATACGGAAAACCATTTTAATTTTCCGTTTTTGATTACACTGACCATAAAACGTATTGCCAAATATCCGGAAACCGCTGCAGCAATACAACCAATCGCGATCGGTAAAACGCCAAATGTTTCCCCTAAAGATACTTCTCCCGACAGCATATCTTTGACCGTCAAAACCATCGCACCCAAAATAGCCGGAATCGACAACAGGAACGAAAACCGTGCCGCATTTTCCCGATTCATGCCTCTGGCAAGACAGCCGCTGATCGTCATACCGGAACGAGAGATGGCAGGTGTGATCGCGATTCCCTGCATAGTGCCGACTATCAGTGCGTCAAAGATGGACATATTACGAATCTTCTTCTTGCCGTTTTTTCTGCTGTCGGCAAACAACAGCACACAACCTGTAAAAATAAAGTTAAAACCTAAAAATTTTCCGGCTCCAAAAATAGAGTTCAACGTATCATTAAATAACAACGCAAGAATTACCGTCGGGATCGTTCCTGCGATCAAAAGCGCTGTTGTTCTCTGAAACGGATGACACATCAAATCCCATATGTCTTTTCTATAGTAAATAAATACCGCAATCAATGTAGACATATGCAATAAAATATTGAATGACTGGGTTGCCTCATGCAGTCCGAAAATACTTTGAAATAATACCAAATGTCCTGAACTGCTGACGGGCAAAAATTCCGTTAAGCCTTGGATCAAACCTAAAATGATCGCTTCAAATAACTCCATATTCAAAAATCCTCCGAAAGCTACATTTTTTTTGGAAACATATAACAATAATTATACAACAACTAATTCTTTCTTGCAATTCTCAATTTTCCCTGTTATGATGGTCAATAGTGTTTTTTTTGCTTTTGCAAGAATTTTTGGGTTACGATGCTTTTTTTCGTTTGCGCTTGCAAAAGCCATATTATAAATTTACATGCAGTCGAAGAAAATATGCCTATGACCGTTTTCTTTTTTCTTCGGCTTTGACACAAGAGAAAGGAACGATCCTATGGAACATTTAAAATTTGAAGAAATGGGGATTTCCCCGGAGCTTTGTCGTGCAATCAAGGATATGGGGTTTGAAGAAGCCACACCAATCCAGTCTAAAGCTATTAGCGCTGCTCTTTCCGGCAGGGATATTATCGGACAATCCCAAACAGGCACGGGAAAAACAGCTGCCTTTGGCATTCCCTGCATCGAACGCATCAACCCGGATGACAGAAGGCTGCAGGCGGTGATCCTCTGCCCCACGCGAGAGCTTGCTATTCAAGTCAGCGAAGAATTTCGCCGTTTATTAAAATACAAAGATAACATTCGTGTTCTGCCTATTTATGGCGGTCAGCCGATCGACAGACAGATCACAGCATTGAAAAAAGGCGCACAAATTATCATCGGTACACCCGGTCGCGTCATGGATCATATGCGCAGACGTACCTTGAAAATGGAAACCGTGCAAATGATGATTTTAGATGAAGCAGATGAAATGCTGGATATGGGGTTTCGCGAAGATATCGAAACTATTTTGGTAAAGATCCCCGCAGAGCACCAGACCATGCTCTTTTCCGCAACGCTTTCGCCTGAAATTCTGGATATTACCAAGCGTTTTCAAACAGATCCGGAGTTTATCAAAGTTGTCAGAAAAGAACTGACAGTTCCCAGCATCGAACAATATTATTTTGATGTAAAGGAAAAAACAAAACTGGAAGCTCTGACCAGAATGATCGACATTTACGATCCCAAGCTTGCTTTAATTTTTTGCAATACCAAAAAACGGGTAGACGATCTGGTAGAAGCATTGCAAGGTCGCGGTTATTTTGCGGAAGCGCTGCACGGCGATTTAAAACAACCGCAGCGGGATAAAGTGATGCAGAAATTCCGAAACGGCACGATCGAATTATTGGTTGCAACTGACGTTGCGGCAAGAGGCATTGATGTGGACGATATCGACATTGTATTTAACTACGATATTCCGCAAGACGAGGAATACTATGTGCATCGCATCGGCAGAACGGGACGGGCAGGTCGCAGCGGTAAAGCATTTACCTTCTGTGTCGGCAAAGAAATCTATAAACTGCGTGATATTATGCGCTATACCAAAACGAAAATCGTACAGCAAAAACTCCCTACCCTCAGCGATGTAGAAGAAATGAAAACTGCGATTTTCTTAGAACATATTCAGGAAACCTTAAAAGAAGGGCATCTGATGCCTTATATCGATATGGCAGAGCGGCTGGCTGGGGAAGAATATACCGCTTTAGACGTTGCGGCGGCTTTGATTAAATATCATGTTTCCGCATTCCGCACCGATGACGCTGAAATTTTAGATGACATTAACTTGGGCGGCACGGAAATTTACGGCGGCAGCGGTGAAAAAATGGTGCGCGTATTCATCAACGCAGGCAAAAAGCAAAAAATCCGTACCAAAGATGTCGTAGGCGCAATCGCCAATGAAGCGGGAGTCCCGGGAAAAGCATTGGGCGCGATCGATATTTTCGATGATTATACTTTTGTGGACGTACCACATGAATACGTCAGAGATGTTCTGTACGGGATGAAAAATTGCCGCTTGAAAAACAAAAAAGTCCATGTGGAAATTGCGAAAAAAGAAAAACACAAAAAATAAAACTTTTTTCGTTGGAATGCTTCCAAAAGATCCAAATGAAAAAAGAAAGCGGCTTTATTTTAAAAGAAAACAGGAGATCTTGTGCTGCGCCGTCAACACAAAACCTCCTGTTTTTTTTTATTACTATTATAAAAATAAAATATTAGAAGCCCTTCAGCACATTTACCATTTCCATGGCAGAAACTGCACAGTCAAAGCCTTTGTTGCCTGCTTTCGTGCCTGCACGTTCGATCGCTTGCTCGATATTTTCTGTTGTCAGGACACCGAACATCACGGGAATATCATTCTCTAAGGAAACTGCGGCAATGCCCTTGGATACTTCATTGCAGACATAATCATAATGACTGGTGCTGCCTCTGATCACCGCGCCCAAGCAAATGACCGCATCATATTGTTTGCTTTTTGCCAGCTTTGATGCCGCAAGCGGAATTTCAAACGCACCCGGCACCCACATGATAGTGATGTTGTCCTCCTCTGTTTCGTGTCTTCTGAGGGCGTCCAGCGCACCGTCCACTAATTTTGATACAATAAAAGAATTGAATCTTGCCGCCACAATGGCGATCTTCATATTCTTTCCGCTAATTTGTCCTTCATAAATTTTCATATTTTAACTTCTCCCTTCTCTATTCTGATGCCATGTTTAATAATGCAGAATGTGCCCCATTTTTTCCTGCTTTGTTTTCAGGTAGAATAAATCTTGCTCCGTCGCTTCCATTTCGATCGGTACACGTTCTACAATATCCATTCCGAAATCTTCCAACTCGTATACTTTTTGCGGGTTATTGGTCAAAAGACGCATGGTATGTACTCCCAGATCACGCAGTATCTGTGCGCCGATATAGTACTCCCTTTCGTCTTCGCCAAATCCCAACGCGAGATTGGCTTCCACCGTATCCATTCCCGCATCCTGCAGTGCATAGGCTTTCAATTTATTGATCAAACCGATGCCTCTGCCTTCTTGACGCATATACAGCAAGATCCCTCTGCCTTCTTTTTCGATTTGCGTCATTGCAGCCGCAAACTGCTGTCCGCAGTCACAACGGCAGGAACCAAACGCATCTCCCGTTAAGCATTCAGAGTGTACCCTGCATAAGATATTTTCTCCGTCACCAATCTCTCCTTTGACCAGTGCCACATGATGTTCTCCATTCAAACGATTGACGTATCCATAAGCCTTAAAATCACCGTACTTTGTAGGCAGTTTAGTCACTGCCACGGCATCTACCAGTTTTTCTTTCCGCTTACGGTATTTTTTCAGATCCTCGATCGTTACAAAAACGATCCCCCATTTTTCTGCAACTTCCCAAAGCTGCGGTGTACGCATCATAGTTCCGTCTTCCGCCATAATCTCGCAGCAAAGACCGCAAGTTTTTAATCCCGCCAGACGAAGTAAATCCACCGTTGCTTCCGTATGTCCGTCACGTTCTAAGACACCGTTCTTTTTTGCCAAAAGCGGGAACATATGCCCCGGTCTGCGGAAGTCTTCCGCTTTCACCTGCTCATCTACGCAAGCTAATGCTGTAATGGAACGCTCCGCAGCAGAAATACCCGTTGCAGTAGATACATGATCGATAGAAATCGTAAAAGCCGTGCAGTGATTATCTGTATTTTCCGAAACCATCTGGGGGATTTGCAGCCGCTTAACGTATTCTTCACTCATCGGCATACAAATCAAACCTTTTCCGTATGTTGCCATAAAGTTGATATTTTCTGTGGTGGCAAACTCTGCAGCACAGATAAAATCACCTTCATTTTCGCGTTCGGGATCATCTGTCACCAAAATGATTTTTCCCTGACGCAATGCTTCCAACGCTTCTTCAATGGTATTATACTCTCTCATAATCATTTGCCTCCTTTTTATGCAAAACCTGTTTTATGCAACAGATCCATTGTCACTGTACCGTTTTCTTTGTCTAACAGCTTTTCCACATATCTTGCTAAAATATCCGTTTCCAAATTAACAGATGCTCCTGTGGTTTTCTCTCCCAAAATCGTATTTGCCGCGGTATGCGGTATCAAAGATACCGAAAACCCCTTTCTGTCCACTGACACTACTGTCAAGCTTGTTCCGTCAATGGTGATAGAGCCTTTTTCTACGATATAGCGAAGTGCATCGTTCGGTGCACTGATCTCATAGATCCATGCGATATCATCTTTTTGTATCCTTCGGATCACGCCGATCGCATCTACATGACCGCTGACCATATGCCCGCCGAATCTTCCGTTTGCCGCCATCGCTCGTTCCAAATTCACCTTTTTCCCGGCTGCGATATTGGAAAATGTACTGCGGCGTAAAGTCTCGCCCATAATATCCACCGTAAAATTATGTTTCGTAAATGCTGTCACTGTAAGACAGACTCCATTAACGGCAATGCTGTCGCCTAAATGAACATCTTCAATAACCTTCTTCGCCTCAACAGTCAATGCGGCAGAATGCTTTCCATAACGTATGGAAAGTACCTTTCCGATTTCTTCTACGATTCCTGTGAACATTTGATCGCTCCTTCCACCAACAAATCTTTGCCAAGATGCGTATACTTCGCCGCCTCAATATACCAAGCGTCACTTGGCGCGGCAACTCCTTTTCCCCCGATCGGTGTTTTCGCGTCTTTTCCGCCAAAAAGCTTCGGTGCGATATAAGCATATAGATACTGCACAATTCCTGCTTGTAAAGCTGCTTCCGCCAATGTAGCGCCGCCTTCCAGCAAAATAGAAGAAATTCCCATTTCGCCCAATTTGCTCATCAGGCTTTGCAGATCCACCATACCGTCTTTTTTCTCTGTTACGACTATTTCGCAGCCACTGTCCAAGTATGGTTTCTGCTTTTGCGCATCTTTTTGACAAGTTGCAAGTATGGTACGGATCTGCCCCGCCGTTTTTACCACATTTGCGTCCAAGGGAGTACGCAAAGCGGTATCACAGATGATTCGAACAGGGTTCCTGCCGCCTTCTGCCAAGCGGCAATTCAGCATCGGATCGTCCGCCAGTACTGTTCCAACACCTACCATGATGCCAACGTAGCGATTTCGCAAGCGATGCACATCTTTTCTTGCCGTTTCCGATGTAATCCACTGCGAAAGTCCTGTGTAGGCGGCAATTTTTCCGTCTAATGTCATGGCATATTTCAATACCACATACGGCGTTTTCTGTTGAATATACCAGAAGAAAGGAGCGTTCAATTCCAGAGCCTCTGTCTCCAACACACCTACCCTGACATCTACTCCGTGCTTTTGTAAAATATCCAATCCCATACCTGCCACCAAAGGGTTCGGATCTTTTACCGCTGCTACAACACGACTGATGCCTGCTTGAAGGATCGCTTCTGTGCATGGCGGCGTTTTTCCGTAATGACAACACGGCTCCAATGTCACATAAAGCGTTGCTCCCTCCGTTGGCTGCGTGCAGGAAGCAATCGCATCTCTTTCGGCATGCGGCAATCCATAGCCTTTATGCCAGCCTTCCCCAATTACGACCCCATTTTTGACGATCACTGCTCCAACCAACGGATTGGGGTCTGTTTTCCCTGCGCCTCGCATTGCAAGCTGCAATGCTCGTTTCATATATCTTTTATCCGGATCCACTATTTTATCGCCTCCACAAAAAAAGCACTCGAGAATCGCCTCGGGTGCCTGTATAATCATTCTTTTTACAGCATAAATATGCACTTTAATAAGCCTTCTCGTTTGCCTGTTCCATAAAAAAACTCTGAAGCAAAAAAACCGCTTCAGAGCACATAAAAAGCAACGAAAAAGCAGAATCCGTACAACAAATGCTGACTTTCGCTAAATTCTTCTTCCATCCAGACTATCACTGTCGGTACCGTAATCTAAACGGTTCAGCCTAAAACAGGCTCGCGGACTTTACCGCCGATCGGGAATTTCACCCTGCCCCGAAGATCATATATTCAATTTTTATACATCATACACCCTTTTTCTATTCTTGTAAAGGGCTTTTTCAAAAAATTAGAATTTTTTCATTTACTATAGTGGATCAAAAGAAGTTCCACCGCAATTTCTTCCCCCAACCTGCCGTTTTTCACATCTAAATCCGCTTGCAAGCAATCACAAAGCGCTTTTTCCAACTGTACTTCATTAAAATATCTGCCTTGCTTTAAATACTCTTTCCGCTGGAAATCTTTTATCTCCAAACGCTGCAGCTGTTCCTGCTTAGAAAGCCCCATTTCCTCAAAGCGATTGGTTTGCAGGATAAAGCGAAACTGTCGCGCTAAAAGAGAGAGTATCGCACGTGGGGATTCTTCTGCCGCAAGCAGCTGATGGTATAACTGCAGCGCTCGCTCCGTCTTTTTTTCCGCCACCGCACGCACAAGATCAAATACCCTTGCTTCCAACGTCGGGATACAGATCGCTTCAATATCTGCCTTGGAAACACTCCCCTGCGCGCAGTAAAGCAACAACTTTTGCAGTTCTTTCGCCATATTTTCCATATCTCCGCCGACATAGCGCACAAATGAAACTGCTTCCGCCGGTGACATAGCCACACCGGACTTCCTGCTTTCTTTTTGCAGCCAGGTGATCAGCTCTTTTTCCGTAGGCGGAGTAAATTCGACAACGCTGCCGTATTTTTCAATCGCTTTATATAAAGCCAGATTTTTTTCCGCTTTTTCTTCCAAAAACAGTATGCAGCTGTCCGGCGGTACATTTTGCAGATACTTGCTCAATTTCGCAGCTTCTTCTTTTCTGCCTTCTTTTCGAAACAGCCCGCTGTCACGCACTGTGATCAGGCGTTTTTCATTCAAAAACGGCAGTGTATCCGCGGCGTCCATGATCGCATTTGCCGTAGCATTTTTTTCCGCAAAAATATCATGGTTCATCATTTCCGCGCCTTCCGGAAGCAAAGCTGCCGTCAGTGCCTGCGCATACTGCCTTCTCAAATAGCCTTCGTTTCCATAAAATAAGTAGCAGGCGGCAAAATTTTTCGTTTTGATCTGTTCTTTCAGCTCTTTTAAAGTTATCATCTCATATCCCTATCCCGCATGGTCGTAATTTCATATCCGTCTGTATGTATCGTAACAAAAACACTGCCGTCCAAAGCAGTATCAAAAATCTCCATTTTCTCCTCTCTTAGACGAGTCAAGGTTTCTTCATGCGGGTGAGCGTACAAATTGTCTTTCCCTCTGGAGATCACAGCCGTCTTTGCACCTGTCTTTTGTAAAAAAGAGGTAGAGGAAGAATATTTAGAGCCATGATGCGCAACTTTCAAAATATCGGCTTGCAGCAGTTGCTCGTCCAATTTTTCCTCATCTTCCGTCCCGATATCTCCCGTAAACAAAATCGTTGTATCGCCGCAATGATAAGAAAGCACCATCGACGCGCCGTTATCATCACCCGCAGCTAAAACAGTATCTTCTTTCGGATACAAGCAGGTGATATAGCTGTTTTCGGAAATTTGCGCACTGTCTCCTTCTTTTACAGTATACAAGCTGACGCTGTTTTTTTCCACTGTTTCTTGAAATTGGTCCATCAACTCTGATGGCTGCTGCAAACATTGCGGTAAATAGAGCGCATTTACCTGAAAATATTCCATCAACTCCAGAATACCCGTTGCATGGTCACTGTCCATATGTGATAAAAACGCCGCCTCCACCTCTGTGATCCCCATATATTCCAGATATGGTATGAGGGTATACACTCCCACATTTTCTCCGACATCTTTTCCGTAAGTTCCTCCGCCATCTATCACAAAGGCACGCTTGTCATCTGTCACAATGACTGCCGCATCTCCTTGACCGACCGATAAAAATGTCACATAGTTTTCTTTTGCAACTAAAGGCTGATACAGCAATAAAACACACAATACCCCCGCCGATGAAACAACGGAAAGGCAATAATTTCTCGCTCTTTTCCACTCCCAAAAAACTGCCAGTAAAAACACGTAGGAAAATATCATTTCCAACACAGTCGGACTTCCTACCGAAAGATAAGAATACGGTAACTGCAATGTCAAAACACAGACCGTTTCATAGATCCATAAGATCCCCTGCACTACATACGCAAACAACTGCGCCGCAAAAGCAGAAAATAAAGAAAATACCCCTACCAAAAAGCTTGCGCCTAACAGCAAACCGCTTAATGGTATCACAACTAAATTCGTCAAAAAACCGGCTGGGGATATGGAATGGAAATAATACGCTGTCAAAGGGAATGTAAAAATGGTTGCGATTATGGTAATTAAAACCGTATTCTTAAACCATTTTGGCAAAAAATCCTTCTTCTCCAGATATTCATTCCCAACACAGATTCCAAGAACCGTTAAGAACGATAACTGAAATCCTGCGTCCCATAGATATAACGGCTGTATGATCAATAAAATACCCGCCGAGAGTGCCAAATTTGTTCTGACATCATGCCGGTAGCCTGTCATTCTGCCAAGCAATGCCACAAATGCCATGACGATCGCCCTGACCGCGGAAGAAGAAAACCCGGTAAAGAGCAAAAACAATAAACCAAACGCCATTGTGATCGGTGCGCTTTTTCGTACGGAAAGGCAAAGCACACGATTCAAAAAACGCTCCAGTGCCAATAACAACATGGAAATATGCAGACCGGAAATACACAAAATATGTGTAATCCCTGCTTTTTGGTATAATTCTTCCGTCATTTGATCAATGTCATCTTTTTCTCCGGTAAGCAGAGCTTTGACGATCGCCGCTTCTTTTTCCGGCATCACTTCATCGATCGAATTTTGCAGACGCTCCTTGAAAGATTCCAGAGAAACCAAAAACCCATCGCTTTTTTCTCCTGTTTTTAAGATAGATTCCGGATATAGCTTTGCATCATAACCTCTCGTTGTCAAGTATAACCATTCGTCATAAGTCGTTGGGATCGAAGCACGCGAAAACGGCTCCAAGCTGCCGGAAAACTTAACTTCCTCTCCCACGGAAAATGTTCCTTTTTCGCTGTCGATCACATAAAGGATTGCGTGTGTTTGCGTATTTCCTTCCGTGTTGATTCGTGCGTCAAGCTTTAGTTTCGTGTTGCCGGATCCTGTTTTTCCGACATCTTTTACAGTTCCTACTCCTTCGCAGATCTCCATACCTGTTTCAAAAAGCGGTTCTTTCTGCTCAATCCTATTGTCTGCATATACATAGCCACCCAATAGGAAAATACATGCCAAAAGAGAAATAAGATAGTACCTTTCTTTCACAAAACGAAACATCAAAAACGCCAAAAAGAAAAAGGAGATTAAACACACCTCATAAGATGTGCCTAATCGCCAATAAATGCCACAAATTGCGAATATCACCACATTACATATCGGTCGTTTCAATGTATGCTCACTTCTCTCCTGACGCGTTATCTGCCGCTATCAAAGCAGATACATCTGCCGTTGCGGAAAAAGGTTGACTGATATCGATTCTTCCATTCAGAAGATCCATTCGTTTTCCTTCAATTAAAAATTGGACCTTATCTACATTATCCAGTGAGCATAAAGAATTCACGATGGAGTAAATCGTCAAATATTCATTGGCGATCGTTTTCGTTAAAAAATCCTGACTCAGGTTTACATAGCAGATGCCATCGCTGGTAGTTGTGATCTCTCTGAGCTGAACATCTGATGCGATCGTAGAACGACAGTGCGCGTCCTCCGGACCTAAAAGAAGCTGCTCGATGATCGTATTTTCCTTCGCCAGATTGGTATTGATCTCCACGATCCTCTCCTCGATCTGCAAATCGGTATAGTTTTCATTGGCAAAGTACAGATACAATACCGCATACTCTGTATTTTCCGCGGAGATTTCTCCGTCAATTTTGATCGTATTGCGATCCATGACACCAAACGCTTCTCCGTTTGTACGCAGCAGTTCCCTGCCTTCCACCGTAAAATGGACTCGGTCGATAAAGTCCAAAGACGTCAGCGACCAAACCACAGTGGAACGAAAGATAACCTCAGAAACATTATCCAAACTGTAATATTCTTTTCCAAGATCCACTTCCGCCTGACCGTTTTGAACGCTTGTCACAGAAATATTCAGTTCCTCCGGTATCGCAGGAAAAAAGCCTTCTGTTTTGGGACCGATTTTTAACTCCTCTAAGATCTGCTGCGCCATTTCTTCCGGCGGGGCAGCTTCTATTTTTCTATATTCACTTCCGACATGATTCGTTGCGGAAATAAAATACAGCTCTGCCGATTCACTCCGATGATCCGCCGAATACCCGCTGAATATCGCAAGGCCCGCTATGATGACCAGAAATAAAATTACCAGAATGCCTACTACTTTTTGCAGACGCTCAAATTTCATCCGTTTCACGCAAGCCCTCCTTTCTTTTTCATTTCTCCAACCTCACTGTGACTGATGCAGCGGGATACGGACTAATATAGAAGTTCCTTCATTTTCTTTGCTGTTCACTTTGATGCTGCCATTATGCATCATCACAGTAGAATGCGTAATAGATAATCCCAGACCGGTGCCTCCCGTTTCGCGGTCTCTCGTTTTATCCACTCTGTAAAAACGATCAAATATTTTTCCGACTTCATCTTCCGGAATGCCAATGCCGTTATCGGTCACGGTAATGAATGCATTTTGATGATCCGCGTCCAGTAAGAAAGTAACTTTCCCACCTTCCGGTGTGTACTTGATGGCATTATCGACCAAATTAGAAATCGCCAATGTCAATTTCATCTCGTCCGCTTCCGCCAAAACCTCTTTCGGCGCTTCGAAAATCAATTCGATCTGCTTTGCCTGTGCCAATGGCAGCAGACGCTTGTAGATCCCTTCCAGCAAGCGGTTTAGGTTGGTTTCCGCAAAATTCAACGGGATCTCTTTTTGATCCAGTTTTACTAACGTCAGCAGGTCGTTGATGATCTCGGTCATGCGATCTACCTCTGAATTGATATCCCGCAAAAATTCCTCATACATCTCTTTCGGCACATCTTGCTGCAGCAAAATGGATTCGCTCAATACTTTGATAGAACTGAGCGGTGTTTTCAGCTCATGTGACACATTCGATACAAACTGCTGTCTGGTGCTTTCCACCTGTTCCAGTTTATCCGCCATATTATTGCAGGCAAGCGCCAAATCCATGATCTCGTTATAGACACCATTTTGTATCGGTACTCTCTGCTCCAGATGTCCTTCAGACATTTTTTTAATCACATTGATAATATTTTTAATTGGTTCTGTGAAGGTATGCGCCATCGCGATCATCAGAAAAATCACTGCAACCAGTATGATCCCTATAACCAAAAAGGCTTGTCCTTCAATATCTCCGACCGTATTTTCCACATCTGTTACCAACGCGGAGATCAGCACGACACCTTCCACCTGCGAAGCACTGTTGACGACAGAAACAGCAGCGTAAATACTGCCGTTAGGCTGCTCATTCGCCACTCCGTTTCCGGAAAGCGCCTTCAATACTTCATCTAAAAGATACGTTTTTCCGACATCACTGTAACTTGTATCGTAAATCACGACACAGGAACTGTCCAATACCAACACTCGAAAGTTAGATGCCTGGCTTTGTTCGAGCATCGTGGTCTGCATTTCTTCCCAAGCTTCTTCGTTATGAAAATAATCCGATGAGATCAACTGACCGGAGATCACATTCGCTTGGCTCAGCAATTCTTTTTTCCTTTCTTCTACGAAATAGGAATTCACCGTGCGAAACATGGTAGATGTCAGAAAAAAAAGCGGCACCAGCCCGATGAGGATATAGGAACCCAGAAGGATCCAACGTAAACTGAGAAATTTCCGCTTGTTTCCTTTAGTTAAAATAGTAACCAACTCCCCATTTCGTAAAGATATATTTCGGTTCACTGGGATTTGTTTCGATTTTTTCTCTTAACCGACGCACATGCACATCTACTGTACGCACATCACCGGGATAGTCGTATCCCCACACGGTATCCAGCAAAATTTCTCTGCTATAAACCTTTCCGGGGTTTTCCATAAACAGTTCCAGAAGATCGAATTCCTTTGCCGTCAAATTGACTTCCTTTCCCTCCACAAAAACGCGTCTGCTCTCATATTCCAGTTCCAGTCCTCTCGCCTTTAATGTGTGTTTTTCTTTCACGGGGCTAACGGCTTTTTTCACACTGCGGCGCAAGATCGCTTTGATCCTCGCCTTCAGTTCCAGAATATTAAACGGTTTTGTGATATAATCATCTGCACCGTATTCCAGCCCCATAATTTTATCCATATCCTCGCCTTTTGCCGTCACCATGATAATCGGGATCTGCGAAAACTCGCGTATCATCTGACATACCTGCAATCCATCCATTTTCGGCAGCATAACATCCAGAACGACCAAGTCAAACGCACTGTCCTTGACGCACTGCAGCGCTTCTTCTCCATCGTAGGCGGCAGTTACTTCCATACCGTCCTGTTCCAGAGAAAACTTGATGCCTTTTACGATCAGTTTTTCATCATCCACCACCAATATTCGATACGCCACAAAAAGCCCCTCCTTTTTTTATTCGATCAAAACATATTGTTTTATTTTCTCATAAGTTTTTTCTCCGATACCCTTTACCTCAAGCAATTCCTCCACTGTCGTAAAAGCACCGTTCTGTTTTCGATATTCTAAAATAGCTTCTGCCTTCACTTCTCCGATCCCATCTAAGCGCATCAATTCTTCTTTGGTCGCGGTGTTTAAATTGAACAGATCTCCCACGACCTGCTCCTCCGGTACCACCTGCGCGATCTCCGGCAAAACAAGCTCGGATATCCGCACAGCCCTTCCCATGGACAGTTCCTTTTGCACCTTATGACAAGAAACAAAAATAGAAGCAAAAATCATCACTACAGACACTCCCAATGCCATAATTGGAAGCAAATGTTGATTTTTTAATGATATCTTCATAAAAAACTCTTCTCAACTTTTATATTTTTGTTATAATAAATTTTGTGATTCTTTTTGCACCACAAATTCATACTTTATTATCATACCATATTTATACAAAAACTCCTATAGGTGATTTCATGAAAAAAAGTTTTTTTTCCTTATTTTTAGCATTTCTTCTCACTGTTTTTTCATTTACCTCGGCTTTTGCCATGAGTGAAACCGAATCCACGGCTTCAAGTGATGAACAAAAGAGTACGCAGACTTCAAACGATCAACCTGACGTCACAGCAGAAGCGGCTATTTTGATAGATGCCGTCACCGGAGAGATCCTATATGAAAAAAATGCTTATGAAACCATGTATCCCGCCAGCATCACCAAACTGATGACGGTGCTTCTGGCGCTGGAAAACGGTTCCCTTTCCGATGAATTGACGATGTCGCATGAAGCTGTTTTCAGTATCGAATACGGCAGTTCTCACATCGCGTTAGATGAGGGAGAAGTCATCACACTGGAACAGGCACTGTACGCGATCATGCTGCAATCGGCAAATGAAGCCTCCAACGCGGTTGCGGAATATGTAGATGGTTCGATCGAAGCTTTTGCCGCACATATGACCGAACGCGCAAAAGAATTGGGTTGTCAAAACACCCACTTTACCAACGCCAACGGGCTCCATGACGAAAATCACTATACCACTGCCTATGATATGGCATTGATCATGAAAGAGCTTCTCAAACATGAAGAATTCAGAACGATCGCCAAAGAAACCTATTACGAAATCCCGCCCACTAATTTGCAGTCTGAAACCCGTTATCTGCATGGGCAGCATCAAATGATGCGTTCCAACTCTGCTTATTACAGAGAAGATGTCATTGCCGGGAAAACCGGTTTTACCAATGAAGCGTTAAACACATTGGTCACCGCCGCCAGCGAGGGAGATACCACATTGATCGCCGTTACACTTGGCTGTACCGGTGCGAATCATTATACCGATACCGCCGCATTGTTTGACTATGGATTCGCCAATTTCAAAACTATGCTTGCGGCAACGGCAGCTTCTGTTGCTACACAGATCCCCGTGATGGAAACCTATGAGGACAAAACGGAAGAAAAAGGTGTCATTTCCGCGATGCCTGCGGAAGATATTTACATCACTGTACCCTTTGATACCGACGCATCTGCCGTTACCACGCAGATCCTGAAAGAAGACAGTCTTTCGACTCCTGTAGAACAGGGAGCAGTCGTAGGCACTGTTTCGGTATTGTTAAACGGTCAAACAGTCAAAACCGTAGATCTGCTTTCCACACAGTCCATCGCCGCTACTACAGCAGAGGAACGTGCCGCGATGGAAGAAGCGGCAAGAAATGCCCTGCTTAAAAAAATCGGTATCATTGCAGGCAGCGTACTACTTGCCTTTTGTATTTTACTTTGTATCACTCGCACCATCGGCAAAATACGGCACGAAAAACGCAGAAAGGCGCGGAAAATGGCACGAAAACGCAGGCTGCAAAACCATAATCATTCTCATAACAAACATATATGAGGTATATTGGAATCGATTTGTTGCAAATAAGAAAAACAGGGGTTATCGGTCACTTTTCCGATAAGACCCCTGTTCTTTTTGTTGTTTGTTTTTGAACACACATGTTTCCATTGTGTATCCTTTATTTTTCCTCGTCTAAGGAAAAAGGCTGCATACCCTGTTTGGTCAGTTGCCAAACTTCTCGAAATCCGGCGTCTTTTGCCATTTGCAGCGCTTCCGGAAAATAAAAATCGATGCCTTTTGTATCATGCGCGTCGGAGTGGATCGCGATTTTTCCGTTTTCCTGCGCAATATAGCGAAGCAACTGCATCGCGGGGTACGGTGTATCACGATACCCTTTATACATTCCGCCTGTGTTGATTTCAATGATACAGCCGTTTTCGATACAGACCTTCGCCGCCTTTTTTGCCAATGTCAAGTAAGCTTCCTCCGTTTCGTCAAAAAAACGATTATCTGCATTCAGTTTACGCAGCAAATCCAAATGTCCAATGATATCAGGTTTGCGCTGCGTTGCCATATCGGCTACAGACGTGTAATAGGCTTTTGCCATCGCGAAAAAATCACCATCAAAGGCTTCTGTCAGGCAATCGGAAAATTCCTCCGGTGTGTAATCGATGGTATAGTATTTTCCGGTGCGATCGCTGTAAATATAGTGCACACTTCCAATTACATAATCATATGCCTCACGCGGGATCTGGTCGGAGTACCAGTCCCACTCTAACCCAATGGAAACATAGATCTGCTCCTTGTATTTTTGACGCAGCTTCAGCAATTCTTTCCGATACAGCTCGGTTGCGGCAAGACTCATAGCATAGCTTTCGTCAAAAGCTGTATAACTGTGACCGCTAAATCCGATGCAGTCAAACCCTGCCGCGATGGCAGCCTGCACCATTTCTTCCGCTGTATTCTTTCCGTCACACCAAGTAGTGTGCGTATGTGCATTTGCCGTCAGTTTCATCACTGCATTCTCTCCTGTTTCACTTTATGATCCACAACATGACGTTTTTCCAGTTCTGCCGCCACATCTTTCAAGCTGATCCCGGCTTCCACCATCATAACCATCACATGATACGCCAAATCTGCAATCTCATAAACCGTTTCTTCCTTATCATTTTTGGCAGCCGCAATGATAACCTCTGTGGATTCCTCTCCGACTTTTTTCAGTATCTTTTCCATACCTTTTTCAAACAAATATGTGGTATAACTGCCCTCTTTCGGGTCTGTCTTTCTGCCTTCGATCAGGCGGTACAAACCTTCATAAGAAAACTGTTTCAGCTCCTCGCTGATATAAAGCGGCTCAAAGAAACAGCTTTCACTGCCTGTATGGCAAGCGGGACCGTCTTTTACGACTTCAACGACCAGCGCATCTCCGTCACAATCGGCATAGATACTGACGATATGCTGATAATTTCCGGAAGTTTCGCCTTTTCTCCAAAGTTCCTGTCTGCTACGACTGTAAAAACAAGTTTTTCTTTCTTTGATGCTGATTTCCAGACTTTCGCGATTCATATATGCCAATGTCAGCACCTGTTTGGTATAATGATCCTGCACAATCGCAGGAATGAGTCCTTTTTCATCAAATTTCAATTCCATTGTCCTGTCCCCTCTTTTTTTACACACGCATTTCGATTCCTCTGTCGCGCAAAAACTGTTTCAACGCACGGATCTCCACTTCTTTGGTATGGAAAATACCTGCCGCAAGCCCTGCGTCCATCGAAGGATATTGAAACAATTCCGCAAAATGCTCCATCGTTCCCGCACCGCCGGAAGCAATGATCGGTACATCTACATGTGCGGCAATGGCATTTAACATTTCCAGATCAAAGCCGTTTCTGACACCGTCTGTATCAATACTGTTGATCACAAGTTCTCCCGCACCGTTTTGTACGCCTTTAACTGCCCACTCGATCGCGTCCAGACCTGTGTTCTCCCTTCCGCCTTTGGCAAAAACCGTAAATTTTCCGTCCACACGTTTGACGTCCATTGAAAGCACAACGCACTGATCACCGTATTTTTGTGCCGCTTCCCGTATCAAATCAGGATTTTTGATCGCGCCGCTGTTGACGCTGACCTTATCCGCACCGCATTTGAGCACACGGTCAAAATCCTCCACCGTCTGTATGCCTCCGCCGACTGTCAGCGGAATAAAAATTTCAGAAGCCACTTTTTTCAGAATTTCCGTAAACAGCTTCCTTTGCTCAAAGCTGGCGGTAATGTCATAAAACACCAATTCGTCCGCGCCGCTTTCGTTATAAAAGCGAGCCATTTCCACAGGGTCTGCCACGTCACGGATCCCTTCGAAATTAGTTCCTTTCACTACCCTGCCGTCACGAATGTCCAAACAGGGAATGATACGCTTTGTAATCATATTTTTTCCGCTCCTTCCCCTGCTTTCACCGCTTCAGCCAGATCCAATTTCCCGTCATACAGCGCTTTTCCCAATATCGCGGCGTCTACCAAAGAAGAAAGCGTTTTGATCTCCTCTACAGAAGAAATTCCGCCGGAAGCGGTAACGGAAAGCCCTTTGATCTCCTTCAGCTTCGCGTATGCTTCTATATTGGTGCCGCCCAAGCCGCCGTCTTTTGCAATATCCGTATAGATCACCGTAGAAACGCCCATATCATACAGTTTTTTGCAGAAAGAAAAGCTCTCGATGTCGGTGACTTCCTTCCAGCCGTTAATGGCGACATAACCGTCTTTCGCGTCCACACCGACCGCAATTTTATCTCCGTATTTTTTCACGGCTGCTTCCAGAAAATCAGGGTCTGTTACCGCAGAAGTGCCGATAATGACACGAGAAACCCCTGCATTCAGATAGCTTTCCACACGCGCCATATCCCGAATACCGCCGCCGACTTCTACAAACATACCGACCTGTGTCGCGATTTCTCGAATGATGCTGTCATTCACCAGAACGCCGTCTTTTGCACCGTCCAGATCCACCACATGCAGACAGGAAGCGCCTTTTTCCTGAAATCCGCGTGCCACGGAAATCGGATCGTCTCCATAGACTGTCATTTTATCATAATCGCCTTGAAACAGGCGAACCACTTTGCCGCCTCTTAAATCAATCGCAGGAAATATTTTCATTTTCTCAGCCTTCCTCTCCTCATTTCAATTCGCAAAATGCTTTCAAAATCGCAAGACCGACCGCACCGCTTTTTTCGGGGTGAAACTGCGTCCCCATGACCATGCCGTTTCCAACGATACCGGGCACCTGTACCTCATACTCAGAATATGCCACCAGACTATCCGCACAGTCCTTTGCGTAAAAGCTATGCACATAATAGACATAATCGCCTTCTTTGATATATTTCACCAAGGGGTGCTCTTTTTTCTGAAATTGCAGGCTGTTCCAACCCATTTCCGGCACTTTTAAACCCGTTGTAATATCGTCCGCAAGAGGAGAAACCACACCTTTGAGAAAACCAAGCCCCTGATGCGTCCCGTATTCCTTGCTCTGTTCAAATAAAAGCTGCATGCCAAGACAAATGCCAAGAAGCGGTTTTCCTTTTTTTACTTCTTCCCGCAGTGGTTCCACTAACCCTGTTTCGTTCAATTTTGCGATCGCATCACCAAACGCACCTACCCCCGGCAGTATGATGCGATCTGCCTTTTGTAAATCTTCCACGCGGTTTGTCACTACAGCTTCCACACCCAAAAAGGCAAGCGAACTGCAAAGAGAAAACAAATTCCCCACACCGTAATCTATCACTGCTGTCATATGTACCCTCCTCCTTATAGCACGCCTTTTGTGGAAGGGATCTTGTCGCGAAAAGCTTCATCAATGCTGACTGCCTCTGCCAGCGCACGGGCAAATCCCTTGAATACAGCCTCTATAATATGATGGCTGTTGCAGCCGGAAAGCTGTTTGATATGCAAAGTTAAACCCATGCTGCGGCAAAGTGCTTCGAAAAATTCCTGTACCAGTTCTGTATCAAAATCACCCACTTTTTGCGTCGGGATCGTAACATCATAGGACAAATGCGTTCTGCCGCTGATGTCTAACGCGCATAAAACCAACGCTTCGTCCATCGGCAAAAGGAAACTGCCATATCTGCGGATACCGCGTTTTTCTCCCAATGCGTTCTTGATGGCTTCTCCCAGCGCGATCCCGATATCTTCCGTCGTGTGATGATAGTCCACATCTGTATCGCCCCGACAAGACAACTCCAAATCAAACTTACCGTGCGCCGCAAACAGCTCCAGCATATGATTCAAAAAGCCGCAGCCGCTGTCACAAACGCAATTTCCGCTGCCGTCCAGACAGATGGATCCTTTGATATTGGTTTCCTTGGTAGTTCTTACAAAGTCCTGTTTTCTCATACCTGTAAAATCTCCTTCGTGATCTGTACCAACGCTTCCATTTCTTCCTCACTGCCAATCGTGATACGCACATAGTCCTCGATCAGAGGTTTGTTCCAATGCCGAACCAAAACACCTGCCTGACGCAGTCTTGTGAAATATTCTGTCCCGCTGATCGCACTTGGTTTTGCGAAAATAAAGTTTGCCATAGAAGGCAGAACCGTAAACCCAAGCGCCTGCAAAGCCTGCGTCGTGTACGCCCTTGTTTTCTGGATACGCGCGCTGCACTGTTCGAAATAAGCCTGATCTTCAATCGCCGCAACCCCCGCAAGCATTGTCAGGCGGTTGATATTGTAAGGGTTAAAACTGAATTTCATTTTATTCAGATCCTCGATCAGCTCCTCTGATGCAAAAGCAAAACCCAATCTGCCGCCCGCCAAAGAGCGAGATTTCGAAAATGTCTGAATAATCATTAGATTATCATATTTTTCTAACAGCGGCAATGCGGATACAGCACCAAAATCCACATACGCCTCATCGATCATCACCACATCATTCGGATTGGCTTGTAAAATCTCCTCGATCTGTTCCAAGGTCAGACAAATACCGGTCGGGGCATTGGGGTTTGCGATCACGATCGATTTACCCACATTTTTGTAGTCATCAATGCAAATGGTAAAATCCTCTTTTAACGGGATCGCCTGTCCTTTTACACCGAAAATTTCCGAGAAAACGGGATAAAAACCGTAACTGATGGAAGGATAGCAAATGCCTTTCTGCCCGAATGCCATGTAACAAAATGCTAAGATCTCATCGGAACCGTTGCCGACCATTACCTGAGAAGGAAGCAGTCCGTAGTGCTTTGCCATTGCCTGCACCAGCAGCTTTGCCTCCGGGTCGGGGTACAGTCTTAATTTGGAAACTTCCTCCGCATTGATGGCTTCTATTACTTTCGGACTGGGAGGGTAAGGACTTTCATTGGTATTCAGCTTGATGTACTTTCTGTCCTGAGGCTGTTCTCCCGGCGTATAAGGCTCCATTCCTTGGTATTTCTCAGCTAAAAAACGGCTCATTTTTCTTCCCTCTTTTCCTCTGTTATCCTTTCATCAAAACGAATCAAAACACTTCTGCCGTGCGCGTCCAAGCCTTCTCTTTGGGCAAAATCCGCCACACGGTCTTTCACAGCTTCCAGCGCTTCCTTGTTATAGTATAAAAAGCAGGATTTCTTGATAAAATCATCTACACTTAAGGGGCTGGAAAACTTCGCTCTGCCGCCTGTGGGCAAAACGTGATTGGTCCCCGCAAAATAATCTCCCATTGCTTCCGGGGTATATTTCCCGAGGAATATGGAACCCGCATTTTTGATCTCAGCAAGCATACCAAACGGATCTTCCACACAAAGCTCCAAATGTTCCGGTGCAATGGCATTCACAGCAAGCACCGCCTGCCGTAAATCATTTGCGACCAATATTTTCCCTCTATGCTCAATGCTGCTTCGTGCGATTTCTTCTCTGGGCAGCGTTTTCAGCTGCCGTTCCACTTCCTTCTGCACCGCATATGCCATCTGTTCGGTATCGGTCACCAAAACAGCGGACGCCATCTTATCATGTTCCGCCTGTGAAAGCAGATCTGCCGCAACATGCGCAGCATTCGCACTGCGGTCTGCCAAAACCAAAATTTCACTGGGTCCAGCGACCATATCAATGTCTACCATACCATAAACCATTTGTTTTGCCGTTGCGACAAACAAATTACCGGGTCCCACGATTTTATCGACTTTCGGCACACTCTCCGTACCGTATGCCAAGGCAGCAATCGCCTGTGCACCGCCGCATTTTACGATTTTTGTCACACCTGCGATTTTTGCCGCTGCCAATATCACGGCAGGGATCTTCCCGTCTTTTCCGGGGGGAGTTGTCATCACGATTTCCTCCACACCGGCAAGTTTTGCGGGGATCGCGTTCATCAAGACACTGCTGGGATAGCTTGCCGTACCACCGGGGACATAAATTCCGACCTTTGCGATCGGCGTGATTTTTTGTCCTACCACGACCCCTGCTTTTTCCGTGATCGTATAGCCTTCTCTGACCTGTCTTTTGTGGTATGACGTAATATTTTCCGCCGCCTGCCGCAAGGTTTCAATAAAATAGGCATCGGTCTTGGCAAAAGCTTCTTCCATCTCGCCATCACTGACCAATAAAGAATCTAAGGTCACCTGATCGAATTTTTCCAGATAGTAAAACAGCGCGGCATCTTTTTCCGTTTTTACTTTTTGCAGAATTTCTTTTACGATTCCTGTCACATCTGCCTGTTCCTGCTCACTTCTGTCTAAAATTTCCTGTAACGGTACTTCTGCCATATTATAAATCTGCATCATATTGCTTCACCTCAATCTTTCTGCTCCAGTGCAGCGGAAAGTTTCTCCACCATTTCCCGTATGGTTTTGTTTTGAAACTTAAAACTTGTTTTATTCGCGATAAATCTCGCACTGATCGGCATAAACTCCTCTACGATCTTCAAATTGTTTTCACGAATGGTATTGCCGGACTCCACAATATCCACGATCACATCGGAAAGTCCCAATAACGGTGCCAATTCAATGCTTCCGTTTAACTTAATGATATCGATATCTCTGTTTTTACTTGCATAATGACTTTTTGCGATATTCACAAATTTGGTTGCCACGCGCAGCGTACGGTCTTTATCTTCAATAAAATCGCTTTTCGCAGCTACACACATACGGCATTTCCCAAGCCCTAAATCTAAAAGTTCATAGACATCGGGTTTACTTTCCACTAAAATATCTTTTCCGACGATCCCGACATCTGCAGCATGATGTTCTACATAGATCGCCACATCACTGGGTTTGACCAACAGATAACGGACATTATTTTCCGGGTTTTCAAAGACCAGTTTTCGATTCTGTTCATAGATCGCGGAACAGTCGTAACCGATGCCCGCCAATAATTCATAAACCTGATCCCCTAATCTGCCTTTCGGCAGCGCAATATTCAACATTCTTTCTTTCCCTCCTGCAAAACACCATTTTCAAAGCGGTAGATTTTTTCATACCTGAGTTCTTCGGGGATAGTTTCCTCTACCCGCACCCGCATACCTTTTTGTACGAAGGACTGTGCAGCCTGAAACAGCTGCGACAAATCTGCGGTATCATTATACAGTATCAGCGCCTCCACGTCATACTCCGCTGTTTTAACCGGCATTCTTTCCAATTCGGAGAGATAAACCGCAAAGCCGATCCCTGCGCCTTCTTTTCCCATTCGTTTCACCATGCCGTCATACTGACCGCCCGCTAATACATGTCTGGGCAATTCTTCCAGATAGCCCTGGAAGACAATACCGTTATAATACTCCATATCATTGACCATCGAAAAATCCAACTGCAAATTTCGGACAGTTCCTGCACTTTTCAGCACCGCATACAGTTCAGAGAGCATACGAACTGCCTGTGCCATTTTTTTGTTCTTTACCATTGCCTCCGCTTTTTTCAATGTGTCGGAAAAACGACCATACAGAGAGGTCAAACGACAAATATCCTGAATAAAACTTTCCTCTACGGAAAAAGACTGCAGCTTTCGTTTCAATTCCACCGCGTTTTTCCCACGAATGAGGGGAAGGATCTCTCTGCTTTCCTCCTCCGAAACAGAAGCCGCGTCCAAAAGCCCCATTACAAAATCCATATTGGAGATCTCCAAAATATAATGTTTTCCAAGAATGCTCATACTTTTTGCAGCCATACGCAGTACTTCCGCAATCGCATACAAATCCACATTGCCAAGTACTTCCAACCCCATCTGACTGATTTCCCGATAAGTATGACTCTCCTTGCTTTCCCGAAACACACTTTCGATGTAATATAATTTCTCACGGCTTTTTTCCGTTGCCTTTGTATTTTTCAAAATGGATAATGTCACATCAGGCTTCAGTGCCATCAATCTGCCGTCCAGATCTGTAAATGTCAGCACCTTTTCACTGGAGAGAAAACGATTATTCGCAGCGTAAAGGCTGTATTCCTCAAATCTGCCCATACGATATTTTTTATACCCCCAGGATTCATACAATCCACGCAAAGAAAGGGTCGCTTTTTCCGCAAGTTTTAACATGTCTGTCTTTTCTTTCATAATGATCTCCTCTTTATGACATGATTTTTATTTACTTTATTGTTTTATCACTTTACTACAATCAAGTGCTGTAAAAATCATATCATACTTTTTTATCTTTGGCTACTGTTTTTTCTGTAAAAAATTCAGCAGATTCGAACTATTTTTTATAAGAAACTGCCATGTTTTCTATTTCCGTTTGTCTTAGAAACAATGATTACAAAAAAACAGCGAGTCTTGTCAAAACAAAACCCGCCACACATCTGTTTTCCGTCAGTTCACTGATTCCGCTTTTGCGGCTTCTCTTTGTGCCGCGTCCAGATCCTGCACAGCGCTCAGTGCAGCCACCTGCCCTTCTCCCACTGCCTTTGCGATCTGATAAGGCGCACCTGTGCAATCGCCCGCCGCATAAACAAACGGCAGATTGGTCGCCATTCTCTTGTCCGTCACGATCTGAGCGCCTTCTGTTTTCAAACCATAAATCAAGCTGTCCGGCGGCATAGAATTTTTCGCAAAGAAAATACCATCGCATGAAATCACGCCATCTTTGGTTTCCAATCCTGTTAAAACGCCGTTTTCCGTTACGACAGCAAGCGGTTTTGTGCGCATTACTGTTACATTTTCTTTCAAGTACAAAACCGGTTCGTATAACGGAACATAAGTGACTTCTGTGCAAATATCGGCAAGGAAATTGGCTTCTGCCTCTCCTTCTTCGTTTTCTCCCACAACAACAACTTTTTTGCCGCGGTACAGCATACCGTCACAGGTAGCACAGTAGCTGACGCCTTTGCCGATCGCTTCCGCTTCTCCTTGGATCCCGCGGCTTTTATGAATCCCTGTGGCAAGGATAATCGCTCTTGCTTCTACAAACTCATTTTCTGCATTGATCATAAAATGATCGCCCATCGGTAAGATCTGGCTGATGCGACATCTTTGGAACGTAACACCGCTTTGGATCGCATGCTGCTGAAAGCGGTTGAGCAGTTCTTCTCCGCCCATATCGGGAAGCCCCGGGTAATTATCTACTTTTTCTGCTGTAAAAAGCATAGAGGTGTCCAATCCTCTTGCAAAAATCTTGACTGTTTTATTTCTTCTGCGGCAGTTGATGGCAGCCGACAATGCAGCAGGACCTCCGCCGATGATTGCAACATCTATCATTTCGCACCGCTCCTTTCTTTCCTTTCATTGTATCCGTTTTCGTATTCTCTCGCAAGCAGAATTATAAAAAACAGGCAAAGAAAACGAAAATACTCGCTCCTTTGCCTGCTTGTGCCGCCTTTGTCCGGGTACATGCTTTTTGGGAGGAAGCATAACAAAAGCGGCATCGGTTGGGGAAATTATTGTAACGAAAAATATCGTAACAACCCATTTATTTTAAAATAGGGGCGGAAACTTTCTGCTTCTAAAAAAATTTCCGTTTCACATCTTATCTTACAAATAGCTTTATATGTCTGACATCTTCTTACGTTTATTATATAGCATTCCCCTCTTTCTGTCAATCAAAACCCCCTTGTTTTTGAATGATGTTTTGAATAAATGCATAGACTGTATAAATTCCAATCACGGGGTACATCGTAATGAGTAAACGAAATATCATCACCGCCGCAGGGATCTTATTTTTGGCAAATTTTATTACCCGAATACTTGGTTTTTTCAACCGGATTTTCATGTCCTCCGCCATTGGCAGCGAAGGCGTCGGGCTTTATCAAATGATCCAACCGGTATACCTATTGGCATGGAGCATCTGCGCCTCCGGCTTTACCACAACAGTTTCCCGCCTGACAGCACAGGAAAACGCTCGTGCGCAATCCGGAAATATGGGGCGTGTGTTAAAACAGGCGCTTTGTATGAGTACCGCCATCGGCTGTGTGGTTGGCAGCTTTTTTTTCCTCTACGCGGACTTTCTTGCCGACAGCGTTTTGCATGATGCAAGAAGCGCGCTGTCGTTTCGTATCCTTGCCTTCGCGATTCCGTTTATGTCAGCTTCTTCCTGCATCAGAGGATATTTTTTAGGGTTACAGCAAAGTCTGGTTCCTGCATTTTCGCAAGTCCTCGAGCAAAGTATCCGCATCGGCTGTATCTGCCTTTTGACCGGATTTTTTGTACCGATGGGTCTTGCTTATGCCTGTGCAGCAGCAGTGCTCGGTATTTTTTTCGGCGAGTTTACTTCCTTTTGTTTCGTCTTTTTTTCTTACTTACGCTTCAAACGAAAAAGAAAATACATCAAACGCCCCACCATCGCGCCTTATGCCGCAGCACATCTGATTTTATCTATGGCATTGCCATTGAGCGCTACCAGAGTATCCTCCTCGCTTCTTTCCGCTACGGAAAATATTCTGATACCGCAAAAATTACAGGCTTATGGTCTTTCTTCTGCGGAAGCCATGGCAACATTCGGTCATCTTAGCGGTATGGCTATGCCATTGGTGATGCTGCCGTCCGCACTGTTAAGTGCAATTTCTGTTTCTTTAGTGCCGGAGATATCCGAAGCCTGCGCAGTTCGACAGGAAAGCCGCATTCAAAAAACCGTTTCCGCGGCTGTTTTATTCACTTGTGTCATCGGGATCGGAAGCGCTATGATTTTTATGCTGTTTCCAGAACAAATCAGCAGCTTTATTTACGGAAGCAGCGATATCGCCCCCTATTTAATGATCCTTTCTTTTTTGTGCCCTTTCTTCTACCTGCAAATGACTTTGGGCGGATTGTTAAATGGTCTGGGAGAGCACGTTTTTCTGTTTTTCTGCCATATTGCCTCCTCTTTACTTTCCATTGCCGTACTGCTGATTTTTGTGCCGCAGTATGGTCTTCCCGCCTATTTTGCGGGTTGGTTTGGCAGTCTTTTGCTTTCTGTCGCGGCTTCTTTCATACGGCTATATCAAAGATGCGGTGTATCGTTTCGTATCAAACAGCATTTCATATTACCAGCTCTTTCCGCCGCCGCTGCCGCTTTGACAACGAAAGAGCTGATTCCATACGCACAAACAACCGGCGGTTTTTTATTCTGTGCAGCCTTATCCGGAGCGTTGTATCTATTTTTTCTAACAGCTATTGGCTGTTTTTCCAAAGTGCAGGAAGAAATACTTCGTTTCTTCCCTACCTTAAATAAGCACTAAAAGCAAAAAACGGCAGGTCCTTCTGCCGTTTTTATTATTTACTGATTTCTTCTTTTTAAAATCCGTTTTTCCAAAGAAACGATCATCTGATACATAAGTGCAGCTAAAACCGCCAGCAAAATTACGCTCAGCAAAACCCAATCCATCTTAAAAATTTGGCTGCCATATGTGATCAAATATCCCAGCCCCATCTTCGCAACCAGAAATTCTCCAACGATCACACCGACAAATGACAAGCCCACATTGATTTTAAGTGCATTCACAATACAAGGCACATTGTCGGGTAAAACAACTTTCGTTAGGATCTGCGCTTTGTTGCCGCCAAAAATGCGGATCAGCTTGATTTTTTCTTCTTCCACACGACAGAATCCTTCCAAAACCGTCATGATCGTCACCACGACAGATGTCAAAAGTGCCACTGTGATAATGGAAGTCACATTATTTCCGATCCAAACAATAATAATCGGGGCAAGCGCAGTTTTCGGCAAAGCATTTAACACGACCAGATACGGCTCCAACACATCGGACAAAAAAGAATTCCACCACAACAAAACGGCAAGCGCAGTGCCAAGTGCAGTCCCCAGAAGAAAGCCAACCATGGTTTCTCCGATCGTAACTGCAAGATGCTGCCATAAAATACCGCTTTTTACCAGTTCCACAGCTGCTTGCCACATACCGATGGGACTGCTGAAAATAAAGGAATCGATCCATTTGAGCTGTGTGGCTGTTTGCCAGAGTACAAAGAAAAGAAGCAGCAAGATCCATCGCGTCCATTTGATTTTCCTGCGGTAAGCCCGAATATTTTTAAAATAGCTTTGCTGTTCTTTGGAAATTGCTTTCGGTGTTTTGCCATTAGACATGTACATCCAGCTCCTTCCAAATCTTATTGAAATACTCTCTGAATTCCGGTGCCTCTCTTGCTTTCATCGCACTTTTTTCTTCTGTCGATAATGTGATTTCATAAATATTTTTCACGGTTGCGGGACGCGCAGAAAGAACGATCACTCGATCCGACAAACTGATCGCTTCGGAAATATCATGTGTCACTAAAAGCGCTGTTTTTCTTTCTTTACGAATAATTTTACCGATCTCATCCGCAACAGAAAGCCTCGTCTGGTAATCCAAAGCAGAAAATGGTTCATCTAACAGTAAAATATCCGGTTGTACCGCCAATGTGCGAATCAAAGCCGCCCTTTGGCGCATTCCGCCGGAAAGCTGCGACGGAGCGTGATTACGGAACTCCCACAATCCGTATTGCTTCAGCAACATATCCACATATGCTTCTTCTTCCTTTGTCACTTTCTTTTGTATCTCGAGCCCCAGCAGTGCATTTTTTCGGATGCTGCGCCATTCCAAAAGATGGTCTTTCTGGAGCATATACCCAATATTTCCTTCTATTGTTACACTTCCTTTTTCCGGTGTGAGCAACCCCGCTAACATCGACAGGATTGTTGACTTCCCACATCCACTTGGTCCAACGACTGATACAAACTCTCCCTCCGACACGGAAAAACTCAATTCCGATACAGCCTTTGTCTCTCCATCCATAGAATGATAACTCAGACTGACATTATCCAACATAATAGCAGGAAGCAATGGAAAGACCCCTTTCATCAATTATAGTTTCATTATATCGCTTCACGGACAAAAGGTGCTTTTCTGCCTCAAAGAAATTTTTTTCTCTCTATTTTCTTTTCTGACTGCAATTCACATTAAGGGACGAAAAAATCTGTTCATTCCTATCAAGACGCCCCGATGCCGACTCATTCAAAAAGGGCGCCGACTTTCCTCGGCACCCTTTTTAAAAAATCACTTCACGTTTTTTTGTTGTTCATTTCTGCTTATCTACTGCAACGGAACAGTAAGTCTTCCCATCTGCGGTCAACTTCCTTCTGGCATTCTTCCAAGAGATGCTCGTTGCCTTTTTCAAACAAATGTTTGAATCTTCCCTGAGATTTCAGGAATTCTTCGATCGGCAGTTTCTGTTTTGGTTCATAGTTCAAGATCCATTTTCCATCAATGACTTCGTACAAAGGCCAATAGCAAGTTTCCACTGCCGCTTTGCAAATATCAATAATATTGGAAGTTTCATATCTCCATCCTCTGGGGCAAGGCGCCATAATATTCAAAAATGCCGCGCCGGGAGTATAGATCGCCTTTTCTGCCTTTTGGTGCAGATCTCTGAAGTTTTGCACAAATGTTGTCTGCGCAACATAAGGCACATTATGCTCCGCAATGATATAGGCAAGGTCTTTTCTGTTTTGCGGCTTGCCGTTGGAAACACTGCCGACCGGTGTAGTCGTGGTATCTGCATACATCGGTGTTGCGGAAGAACGCTGGATACCTGTATTCATGTACGCGCCGTTATCATAGCAAACGTATACCATATCCGTATTTCTCTCCATTGCACCGGATAAAGACTGGAAACCGATATCATAGGTACCGCCGTCACCGCCGATGGCAATGAACTTATATGTATCGTCGATTTTTCCTCTTTTTTTCAATGCGGCATACGCACCTGCCACACCGCTGCAAGTTGCACCGGCATTTTCAAACGCGTTATGGATATAGGAATCTTCCCACGCTGTATAAGGATACATGAATGTGGAAACTTCCAGACAGCCTGTTGCATTGCAGATCACTGCTTTATCTTCATCATGCAAACCTCTCAGCACATTTCTTACCGCGATCGTACCGCCGCAGCCGGCACACATTCTGTGACCGGGTGCCAAACGCTCAGGTTTTGACATTACTTCTTTAAAATTATAAGCCATAGTTCTTCCTCCCTTATTCTCTGACAGACAGGTAGCGGTAAGTTTCGCCAACAACGCCGCTTTGTGCCACTTTCTGCATATCTTCAAAAACAGATGTCAGGCTGTCGACCGTAACGTCACGACCGCCCAGACCATATACATAATTCAGCACCTTCACCGTTTCGCCGGCATCGAACAAGGCAGCTTTGATTTCTGCGCCCAAAGGTCCGGCATTGCCGTTATAACTCTCCGTACGATCCATACAAGCAATGACTTTTGCATGTTTGATCGCCGCAACGATTTCCTCTGCCGGGAAAGGACGGAACAGACGGATCTTCAGCACACCGGCTTTGATACCTTTTTCTCTCAGTTGATCTGCCGCATCTTTGGCCGTACCTGCCGCAGCCCCGATCACAACCATAATGTAATCCGCATCGGCTGTTTGATATTCCTCAAACAGACCATAGCTGCGTCCGGAAATTTCCGCAAACTCTTTCGCTACATCCAATGTGACCTGCTTTGCGTTTTTCAAGCCTTCCAACTGCGCTCTTTTTGCTTCCATATAGAAGGCAGGCGTGCCGTAAGGTCCAATCGCCATCGGCTCATCTTTTTTCAGCAAATAATGCTCCGGATCATATTCACCGACAAACGCTTTTACTTTTTCGTCTTCCAATAATTCAATATTTTCTACCGCATGGCTGGTGATAAAACCATCTTGGCAGATCATGATCGGCAGACGTACGGAAGGATGCTCCGCAATGCGATAAGCCTGCACAAAATTATCGTACGCTTCCTGATTGTTTTCCGCAAACACCTGGATCCAGCCGGCATCTCTGGCACCCATAACATCGGAATGGTCACAGTTGATATTGATAGGACCGGACAGTGCGCGGTTGACTAATGCCAGCGCGACCGGCAGTCTGTCGGAAGCTGCAACATACAGTTCCTCCCACATATATGCCAAACCGCAGGAAGATGTTGCGGTCATACTTCTTGCACCGGAAGCTTCAGCACCGATCGCTGCACTCATGGAGCTATGTTCGCTTTCTACGGGAATAAACACGGTATCTACCAGTCCGTTTGCAACATAACTGGAAAAATACTGTGGGATCTCTGTAGACGGGGTGATCGGGAAAGCAGGAAATACATCAGGATTGATCTGACGCATTGCGACAGACACTGCTTCGTTACCGGATAATCTTTCTCTGATAGACATATTATTCCACAGCTCCTTTCATTTTGATCGCGCCGAAAGGACAAACCTTTGCGCAAATACCACAGCCTTTGCAGTGGTCAAAGTCAAAATCCACACGTTTGCCATCTACCACCGGGATAGAGCTATCGGGACAAACAGGGATGCACAGCAGGCATTGTTTGCATTTTTCTTGGATAAATTCCGGACAATCCACTCTCCACTCGCCTGTATTAAACAACTTGGAAGTTCCGGAACCGTAAATGTTGCAGCCTTCTGTCAAATCTTTCCAAGATACGTTTTCATTCATTTTCCTGATATCCGTTGCCATTTACTTTACCTCCTCTAAAGCCATTGTCAGTGCTTTCATGTTTCCGGCAACCACTTCCGGCTTGGAAGCGAATTTGTGCTTGAAAGAAGCTTCCATTTCTTTCAGGAAGGTTTCTTCCGGCATGATGCCACTTACTTTTACGATCGCTGCCAACATAGGAGAATTCGGGAAATATTTCCCCAAAGCCGCCATAGATACTTTTCTTGCGTCGATGGTATACACACCGCCTTCATAGCCTTTTAATAAAGGCAGGATCTCCTCTTTGGCGCGAGCTGTGTTTACTACGATCGCACCTTCTTTTTTCAGCCCTTTGGTGACATCTACTGCCTCTAACAGTGTTTCGTCTACCACAACCACATAATCCGGCTCATAGATGTTAGAATGCACACGGATCGGTGTATCACTGATTCTGTTGTATGCCGTGATCGGCGCACCCATACGTTCGGGACCATACTCCGGAAAACCTTGAATGTATTTACCCGTATTAAATGTAACATCCGCCAATAAAAGTGATGCTGTTTTGGCACCCTGACCTCCTCGGCCATGCCATCTGATTTCAACCGCTTTTGACATGGAAAATCCTCCTTTATTTTATTTTGAATGATATAAGAGCAAAAACCATGCCAACGCATCACCTCACTAAAATCGGCAGAAATCAACTTTTTTTCTTTTCATATGTTATAAAAACTGTTATAATTTATTTATTCTTACAAAATTATTCTAACATTATAACAATTTTCGGACTGCATTTCTATGAAAGGAGTTCATGCAATGCCTTTGAATATGGAAAAATTTGAATCACTGCGTCTATACGATCAGATCTTGGAAAGCTGCGACGAGGGGGTAAACGTAGCGGACGAAAACGGGATACTGGTCTATGTCAATCAAACTTCCGCTAATTACTGCAATTCCACCCCTTCTGAAATGATCGGAAAATCCATAGAGTTGTTTTATCCTTCCGCCATGATGTTAGATGTGCTGAAAAATCATCAGGCAATTTACAATCGCAGGATCCACTTCATCGGACAAAAGCGCTATATGTGCAGCAGTTTTCCGATTTTTGACGGCGCCGACTTTTTGGGAGCATATTCTATTTTCCGCGACGTCAGACAAATCGAAGAACTGGATTATCAAGTAAAACTGCTGCAGCAAAAGCTGCATTTAAGTGCCACAGAAACCGATGTGAACGATTTGATCGGCTTTCAATTCGGCGGCACCTTAAGCAGTGTCTACAGCAAGGCGAAAAGGACCGTAGGCTCTTTGGGCGGTCCGAGGCACTCTATCATCACAGGCGAATCCGGCACAGGCAAAACCATGCTTGCCAATTTGATTTACGAATATGCCAAAACGGTCGGTGTCATCGAAAAAGATGCTCCGTTTATCGAGATCAACTGCGCGCAGTTCAGCAACCCGGACATTGCCGCCATGGAGATTTTCGGCAGCGAAGAAGGCGCATACACCGGCTCTAAATCAAAAAAAGGGCTTTTTGAGCAAGCAAGCGGCGGCATTTTGTTTTTGGACGAAGCACATGCGTTGGATCATTATCAAAATATGCTGTTAAAAGCCATTGAATCCGGTGTGATCCGTCGTATCGGCGGTTCCAAGAACATTCCGATCAATGTGATCATCATTGCCGCCTCTACCAAACGGTTGGAAGAAGTGCTTTTACCGGAGCTTTATCAGCGTCTGGCGCAGTACGAAATGTATCTGCCCGCGTTAAAAGAGCGCAGCATGGAAGAAAAAGAAGTTTTGCTTCGGCATTTTGTGCAAAAATATGAGGAATCTGTCAAACGTTTTCATAAAATCACCTGCCACATCAGCCTGACCGAGGCCGCAAAACACGCTTTACTTACTGCGGAATATCCGAGAAATATCCGCCAATTCAGAGATGTCATCAACTCCAGCATTGATGCCGCCTGCCCGCTTTTGGAAGATATGAAGGATAAAACCACTTTGGAAGTGCTGGTTTCCTTGGAAAACCTGCCGTTTGCCTTTAGCAAAAAAGCAGACGATTACCTTTTACAAGCAAGCGAATCCGAAGCAAAAAAGCTCTCCGACTCTATCGAATCACAGATCCTGCAGCTTGCCTCCTCCGGCATGGGTCCCAGAAAAATCTCGCATAAGCTTGCGGAAAACGGCATCCATCTGCCTTACTACAAAATCGCATATTATTTGAAAAAACAAAAAAAACGATCCAACTGACCGATTTGATTTTTCATGTGCATAATGTAATTTTTACGACAGGCAAATCGCCTTTCTTCTCTTTTCGGGCGGGAAAACAAAAAAATGCAACTGTTTTTTTCCTTGATCGGAAATGATTTGCATAAAAAACAGCGTGGTTCATTTTGACTGCACTCAAATATCCAACCACGCTGTTTTTTTCGTTCTTCCCAATATGGTATCGACCGCACACACCCCAAATGCCTGATTGCTTTTGCCGCAACGCAATTTTTTTCTTTTCTCACAGGTATATGACCGTTTCCAATAAAGTGTTTGCATCTTTTTGTGTGCATATACATACATTTTACCACCTTCCCCCAAACGGTAACTGATGTTTTTGCACCAAAGCTAAAAACTGATGTTATGATAAAAGCCAAACTCATTTGACAAATGTCATTTACAGCATTTTTTCTATTTTCGCATCCACAACATTTTTTTTCACACTGTTGATCCCATTCATGCAGGAAGCCTTTGCCTTATACGAATCCGAAACCAAAATCACTTCCCCGTTTCTCGCCTTCAAACGGAAACGAAACAAACCCGTTTCATCTTTAAAAATCTCATACTTCGGGTGCTTGATCGCCTCTTTTCTCGGTGCGGTTTGATCCTCGATCCCGGCGATCGCGGCATTCTTCACTGCACTTGCGATCCCCTTCATGCAGGCAGCCTCTGTTGAATAGACGCCGGAAGATGCGATCACTTCACCATTTGCAGCTTTCAAATAATAAACTATCCCTTCTGCCTTTCGTTTCAATAAAAATCTTCCCATTTACATGCGCCTCCATCTCTTTCGAGCTGTGAAAATTCACAGCACAGAACAGACCACTTCCCCTTAGTTATATCATAATCAATCCCCGATGGTTTGTCAAATTATATAAAGCATTTTTATTTTATGAAAATGATTTGTATAATTTTTATTGTTTTTTGACTTTTCTTGCAAAAAATAAAACGATTTCTATAATTTCATCAATACGTAAAAATATAAATTCATCAACCTATATAACATTTTTCTTTATTTGTTTTGTCCTGTCATAAAACAAAATTTCACCATCTGTAATTTTGTTGTTTTTGTTGATTTCTTCGTATTTAAACCTTGTTTCATTCCATAATTTCTGAAATGCAAAAATCCCCCAACACAGGTGTTTTATCACACTATATCGGGGGACTTGTCATACTTTTTTCAAACAACCAGTTTGTGTTTTAATTCTTTATCATACGTTCTGTCCATCTTCTGAAGCTTTTAGCGCGTTCGTTGCTTCAATAATATTATAATATGCCCAATGCGTCTGGTTCACATCGTTAAACTGTGTTAATTCTGCTGTATGTGCATTCACATAATCCGTATCGACGCTGCGTCCCAGCATGTGGTTGACAATAGCAGTTACCTCACCACGGGTAATCGTTTGATTCGGCGCAAAATTATTTTCGCCGACACCTGCAAGAATTTCTAAAGATGCCAAAGTATTTACCGCTTTTGCGTATCATGCATCTGCAATGGCAACCTTATTGTTTGCAGAGCATATGGTGTTACTGTAAAATAAAAAATGCCGCAAATGCGTCTTGCTTGCGGCAAAGCGGAGACGGTGGGATTCGAACCCACGTGCCCTTGCGGACAACTTGATTTCGAGTCAAGCTCGTTACGACCACTTCGATACGTCTCCATAGTAAAACTATTCAATTTGGGACACAGGTAACATAACTACAAGTTGAGTTTGTTACGTCCACTTCAACACATTTGCAAAAAATCACCGTTTGGGGCACATCGAAAATATACAGCTTTATCATTATAACAATCTTTTAGAAAAAAAGCAAACGTTATTCTAATTTTTTACCTCAAACGATCCTTCGCATTTGGGAAAGCAATACTTTCCTGCCGTAAAAACATATTGTATTTTTTGAATTAAATTCGCCACTCCGCAAAACAATCCTCTCCGCAAAAGCTATTTGCTGCTAAACAATATATTCCCCTCTCCGCATTTTCCTAAACATAGCTCTTGTAATCAGATAGACCTGTATCTCCGGATATAGTATAATAAACCATATCTCATCAATATTTTTCTATCACAAAAAGGTTGCAAATCCAATTCACAAAGAAAGGAGCGAGAAACTTGTTTTGGTACTTTATGCTTTTTTGCGATATTTTGATTCCGATAACGCTGATCTTCGCAGGAAGAATGATGTGGAAGCACCCACCCAAAAATATAAACGGTATAATCGGCTACCGAACCTCTCGTTCCATGAAAAACGAGGATACTTGGAGATTTGCACACCTTTATTGCGGAAAACTATGGTGGAAACTCGGTTGGATCACTTTGTTTCCTTCCATCATCATCCATATTCCATTTTATAGAAGTAAAATAGATTGGATCGGGGGTATTGGAGGCATATTAGTCACCGTGCAAACCATAATTCTTCTTCTCAGCATTATCCCCACAGAAATCGCACTGAAAAGAAATTTTACCACAGATGGCAAACGTAAAGACCTCCCCTCTTTCCCAAAGTGATCAACTGTCTTATACCATGCAATAAGTTTAAAAAAAGAACTTTCTTCTTTCGAAGAAAGTTCTCGTTTTTTTCAAATGAAAATTAGTTCAATTTTGCTTTTGCTGTATTTACCAGCGCTGTGAAAGCAGCAGGATCAGAAACAGCCAGATCGGCCAACATCTTTCTGTTGATGTTAACATCAGCCAGTTTCAGACCATGCATCAATTTGCTGTAAGAAATATCGTTCATTCTTGCAGCTGCATTGATTCTTGTGATCCAAAGGCTTCTATATTCTCTCTTTGTCTGTTTTCTGCCTGCAAATGCAAATGCCATTGCTTTCATAATAGACTGTTTTGCTACTCTGTACTGTTTGCTTCTTGCACCTCTGTAGCCTCTTGCCAGTTTCAATACTTTTTTATGTCTTTTTCTTGCGTTCAACGCACCTTTTACTCTTGCCATGGTAAAGTCCTCCTAAAAATCGATCCAAAATTATGCGTAAGGTAACAGTTTCTTCTTGATGCTGTTCAGTACAGTCTTATCTACTGTAGTAGCATGTCTCAGATTTCTTTTTCTCTTTCTGGACTTTTTGCCAAGGATATGCTGTGTATTGGATTTCTGTCTTTTCAGCTGGCCTGTGCCTGTGATTTTAAATCTTTTTGCTGCTGCTTTTTTGGTTTTCAACTTAGGCATGTTAGTACTCCTCCTGAATAAAAATATGTGTATTAGTTTTTGGGTGCAAGGAACATAACCAAACTCTTTCCTTCCATTTTGGGTTCCTTGTCAATCACACCGAATTCCTCTGTTTCTTTCGCGAAGTTCTCCAGAATCACTACACCGGACTTGGAATGACCGATCTCGCGACCACGGAAACGGATGCTGACTTTTACCTTGTCCCCATTTTTCAAAAACTCTTTTGCTTTTTTGATCTTGACCTGAATATCATGGACTTCGATACTGGGGGACAAACGCAACTCCTTGACATCCACAGTCTTTTGTTTCTTTCTTGCCTCTTTTTCTTTCTTTGCCTGGTCAAATTTGTATTTGCCATAATCCATAATACGGCAAACAGGCGGCTTTGCTGTGGGAGCGATCTTCACCAGATCCAGCTTTCTTTCATCTGCGATCTTTTGCGCATCGCGAGAGGACATAATGCCAAGCTGTTCCCCGTTCTCGTCAATCAGACGCACTTCTTTGTCCCTGATCTGTTCGTTAATCATCAATTCAGTAATGGTCAAGCACCTCCTATGATTTCTACTGAAAAAAGCAATTACATAAAAAATGTGCGGCAGAATATCCGCCGCACACAATAAAAACAGGGTTCTTCCCTATTTTTCCTCAATGGTATAAACCTTAGTGACCTTTTGCCATAAGGTGAGAAGCGGATACTCCTACTTTGTTTACTAAGGAAGTATACCACACCTCTCACACTTCGTCAATACTTAATTTGAGAAAAAACTCAGTCTTTTGCTCTGGTATCGATTTCTTCTCTGATGCGTTTGATCACATCTGCCAGATCCTGCTGACCTTCTTCGCCGTTCTTTCTGGTACGCAAAGAGATCTTATTTGCTTCCTGATCTTTTTCGCCCACCACAACGATATAAGGCACTCTTTCATTTCTTGCTTCTCTGATCTTATAACCGATCTTTTCTGCACGATGGTCAACTTTCACACGGATACCTGCCTCATCAAATGCAGCAGCTACCTTTTCTGCATAATCGATAAATTTATCGGAAATAGGCAGAACCTTTACCTGCACAGGGCACAGCCATGTCGGGAACTGACCTGCAAAGTGTTCGATCAAAATACCGATAAAACGCTCTACAGAGCCGAAGCATACACGATGGATCATAACAGGACGTTTCTTGGTACCGTCAGCTGCTACATACTCCAGCTCAAAACGCTCGGGCATCTGCATATCCAGCTGGATCGTACCACACTGCCATGTTCTGCCGATGGAATCTTCCAGATGGAAGTCGATTTTAGGACCGTAGAACGCACCGTCGCCTTCATTGACTACATACTCGATTCCGTTTTCGTCCAACGCGTCACGCAGACCGTTGGTCGCCAATTCCCAAGCCTCGTCGGAGCCCATGCTGTCTTCCGGGCGGGTAGAAAGTTCCACATGATATTTAAAGCCGAACAATTTGTATACGCTGTCGATCAAATCGATTACGCCTTTGATCTCATCTTTGATCTGATCTTCTGTCATAAAGATATGCGCATCGTCCTGGTTAAAGCAACGCACTCTCATCAGACCATGCAGCGCACCGCTTTTTTCATGTCTGTGTACCAGACCGATCTCGCCCATACGAATCGGCAGATCTCTGTAGGAATGCATTTCCTGTTTGTAGATCAGCATACCACCGGGGCAGTTCATGGGTTTTACCGCATAATCTTCCTCATCAATGACTGTGGTATACATATTGTTTTTGTAGTGTTCCCAGTGACCGCTTCTGTACCACAATTCACGGTTCAAAATGATAGGGGTGGATACTTCCACATAACCTGCTTTTTTATGGATCTCACGCCAATAGTTCAGTAATTCGTTTTTCACGATCATGCCGTTTGGCAGGAAGAAAGGAAAACCGGGACCCTCATCTAAAAGCGCAAACAATTTTAATTCCTTGCCCAGTTTTCTATGATCTCTTTTCTTTGCTTCTTCGATCATAGTCAGATATGCTTCCAGATCGCTCGCTTTGGTATAGGCAGTGCCGTAAATACGGGAAAGCATTTTGTTTTTCTCGCTGCCTCTCCAGTAAGCACCTGCTACACTGGTCAGTTTGATCGCTTTGACGGGTTTTGTAGTCATCAGGTGAGGACCTGCACAAAGATCGGTAAATTCACCCTGTCTGTAGAAGGAAATCACCGCATCTTCGGGAAGATCCTGAATCAATTCTACCTTATAAGGTTCCTCTTTTTCCTGCATAAAGCGAATTGCTTCTTCTCTGGGCAGCTCAAAACGCTCGATCGGCAGATTTTCTTTCACGATCGCCTTCATTTCTTTTTCGATCGCTTCCAGTTCTTCCGGAGTGAATGCTTTTTCACGGTCAAAGTCATAGTAAAAACCTTCCGCGATAGAAGGACCGATTGCCAGCTTTACATCGGGATACAGACGTTTGATCGCCTGTGCCATGATATGGGAAGCCGTGTGGCGAAATGCCTTTTTGCCCAGTTCGTCATCAAATGTGGCAATGCTGACTTCCGCATCATCTTCTACCACAAAACGCAGATCTTTTTCTTCCCCGTTTACGATACCTGCACACGCATTTCTTGCCAGTCCTTCACTGATGCTCTGTGCGATCTCCAAAACGGAAACAGGACGGTCAAACTCTTTGATTACGCCATCTTTCAGTGTGATTTTCATGTTGAATTTCTCCTTTTTCTACTGTGATTTTCCTGTGTTTGGGAAAAAGGAAAGGAAATAAAAAGACTCCCGTCCCTTCTCCGATTCGAAAAGGGACGAGAGCCTGATTGATTCGCTCCCGCGGTTCCACCCTTATTGTTTTTGTAAAACCACTCTTTTTCAAGACGATAACGCAGTCAGCGGGCTGTATTAAAGCCACTCCGGGGTGGTTTTCGCACTCTTTCGCAAAATGGTGGGCATTTCCACCCAAAACTAACCAAACGGCAGCCCGATGCCCTTCTCTGTCCAACGCGAAAGGACTACTGTCCCCTTCTTCGTTTTATCTTTTTTGATTATATCACTTCTAAACGTTCTGTCAATGGTTTTTATCTGAAAAACAGTGCTTCACAGCCATTTATTTTTCCTGAAAAATGCAATGACCGCGATCACCGAAAAAACAGAAAGGCAAATTGCAAACAAATAGCCGTATTTCCAACCATATTCCGGCATCTGAAAATTCATGCCATACCAACCGGCGATCAATGTCAACGGAAAGAAAATGGTGGTGACCAAAGTAAATACCTTCATAATGGAATTCAGCGCAATATCCACCTCTGCCTCATACGCCTCTCTAACCTGAGAAACACTTTCCCGCAAATAGATGGCATTTTGCAGTCCTCTTTCTGTCTGGCGGTAAAACCTACGGCAGCTTTGCAGTGTTTTTTCCTGAAAAAACTCATTTTCGTTTTCACATAGAATGTCCCACACATTCAACATCTGCTCATAGTATCGTTTGAGCGCAACCAAGCGGCGACTCATATGCAGGATCTCTTTTCTGCAGTCATGCCGTTTATCTGTCAAAACCAACTGCTCCAACTGCAGTATTTCCTGTTCTAATTTTGCAAACACCAATTCTTCCTGCACCGTCTGCAAAGATAAAAACAGACAAAGCAATCGATCTGCGGTCAGTTTTTCTTCTCTGAGCGCAGTAGCATCATTCAGTCTTTGCAGCAGTCTTTCCTTCGCAGAGGTAAAACAGTATAACCGTCCTTGCAGCAAAAGAATAATCACTCTGCCTTCACTTTTTCCGCCTTTTTGGGAAAAATCCATCATATCCAGACAAAGTCTGTCACATCCGTCATACACATCGACTCTCGCATAACCAAAATCATTACCCGTTTGCAAAAGTGCATGCGGCAAAGCGTGTGCGTGAATCACATCTGCCATTTCTTCTCTTGTGAAAATATACACTTCTTCGTCCTGCGTTGTTTCACGCAAGCCCTCTGCTGTGATACTATACTGCATCTGACTGCCTTCTTTCCGCCCTGCGTTCTTTTTCAAACATCATCGAGAACAGACTTTTCCTCTTAACCGCGGTCAAAATAAATACTCTTGCCGCTTGTGCTTAACGGAATACCGTGCCAAAGTACGGTTTTGTCTTCTGTGTACCCCATTTCGCTTGCCGCTTTGCCTACGGTATACATGATTCTGTTATCAATACGAGCATCTGCCGCAACTGCCGCTGCAGAGGAAAGCGCGATCCCCAGATTGATCCAATCAAACGCGCATCTTGCACCTGCCTTCGCGCAAGCGCCGCAGTTTTCAAACCCACAGTAAGAACAGTAAGTCAGACCCATAAAATTCTTTCTGACGCCAATCAGAACGATTGCCGCGGAAGCACGCAGGTTGCCTGCATCTCTGGCAAAAATATCCGCCTGACCGGGAAATTCCCGTTCCGAAATTTCCAACATCTTTTGCGCAAGCGCTTCTTTTTCGTCCCCTGTCAATACCAGTGTTTCGATCGTATCCACACCTTTTCCCTTCGGGGCAGTTCTGGCTGCCGCACACATTTTTGCCGCTGTTTCCAGAATCGCTTTTTCTTCCATTTCCTTACTGCTATACATCATTTTTCTTCCCCTGCCTTCCTTTTATTTTGTGAAATTTATTCTTTTTCATGCTTAAGATAATAATGCATTGAAAATATTCTGTCTGTCAAGGCAAATCCGCTTTTTTTCAACAGAAAACAGCTGCATTTATGAACACCGATCCCCACAAAAAAAGCAGCTCTGCTTTTTTTGCAAAGACTGCTTTCTCTATCTTTCCTATTTTACTGCACACAATCGACCGGAAATGCTGCCCGAAAGATTTTTCTGACAAACGGACCGGCGATCAAAATCTGAAACGGCAGTGCCATGATAAAGTTTTTCGGAATATTTGTCAACCAAACCATTCCTAAGCTGCCCCACTGCCCGCTTCTGATGCAAACTTCCAAAGCGCCGTAAAATGACATGATAATTACCATCGGCACAACCATACAGCAGGAAATAGAAATTACTTTTTTCAAAGGTGTACTATCCGGTCTGACTAAAAAGCGGAATGCAAATCCCTTTGCGATACGGGAAACCAAAAACCAGTCACAGCACATTGCAAATGCGAACGCAACGGGGAATCCGATCCAGCCTTTCACTAAAACCTCCTTGGAAAACCCTCCTAAGTGCAGCGTGACGTTATACATACTCATCCAAAGTACCATCGTAAAGCACATCAACACAGAATAAATCAAGCTTTCTCTTTTATTTTGCGGCATTTTTTCTCCTCCTAAACACTTCATAACGAATGAAACCTTAACTATTGTATCGTATTAAAATCTTCTTCGTAAGTGTTTTTTTATTTTCGTCCTTTTGTATAAAACAAACAAAACAATTCGGAGAAAACTGTATAAAATACCCTCATATAGGAGCTTTCCGTAATTACCTTCCGCTTTCATAAATTGGGAACTATCAGTTTTCGGTCGTAAACATCAGATTATCGATCAACCTTGTATTTCCGATGCGAACCGCCAAGGCAACCAGAATTTCTTCTTCTACTTTTGGAACAGGCTGCATACTAAGGGCATCTACGATCTGAACGTAATCAATCTGGGCAAGAGGCTCCTTCTCAATTTGAGCACGGATTTCTCTCTCCAACTGTGTGACGTCCCTCTGCCCTTGGCGCAATAATGTTTCCCCGTACAGCAGCGCACGATGAAGAACTGTTGCCGCACGCCGTTGTTCTTCATTCAGGTATGTATTTCTGGAGCTTTTTGCCAGTCCATCGCTTTCTCTGATGATTGGGCAGCCGATCACTTCAACATCGAAATCCAAATCTCTTACCATACGTTTGACAATCGCCAACTGCTGCGCATCTTTCTGACCGAAATAAGCCCTGTCCGGCGCAGCAATATGAAACAGCTTGCTGACTACAGTACAAACCCCGCGAAAATGCGTTGGTCTTGACTTGCCACACAATGTTTCCGAGAGTGTTTCCACATTGACGTAGGTATGGAATCCCGTCGGATACATTTCCTCCGGTGTGGGGTGGAAAATCAAATCGACCCCCTCCGCTTCACAAAGCTGCGCGTCTTTTTCGAGATCCCTCGGGTAGCTCTCCAAATCTTCCCCCTTGCCAAACTGCGTCGGATTGACAAAGATACTGACCACCACTTTATCGTTTTCTTTTTTTGCCCTTTGGATCAAACTCAAATGCCCCTCATGCAAAAATCCCATCGTAGGCACCAAGCCGACCGAAAGACCTGCTTTTTTCCACGCTCTGATTTCCTGTTTTGTTTCCTGCACTGTTCCTAAAATTTTCATACGGCATTTTTCTCCTTAATTTTAATACAATTTCTTGATCACATCGTCCGCAATTGCAAAAGTATGCTCCTCGGCAGGGAAAGACCCTTCCTGCACCTGTGCGATATAGGTTTGAAAAGCTTCTGTCATCATATCGCCTACATTGGCAAATCTGCGCACAAATTTCGGTGTAAAATCAGAAAACATTCCAAGCATATCCTGATATACCAAGATCTGCCCATCACACCCTGCTCCTGCGCCAATGCCGATGGTGGGGATCGTCAGCTCTTTGCTGATCAGTTCTGCCAGCTTTGCCGGCACACATTCCAAAACCACAGCAAATGCGCCCGCTTCTTCCACTGCCTTTGCTTCTTCCAAAAGCTTTTTAGCACCTTGTTCGCTTTTTCCCTGCACCTTAAATCCGCCGAAAGAATGCACCGACTGGGGTGTCAAACCGATATGTGCCATCACGGGGATCGAAGCGTTTACGATCGCCTTTATCTGCGGGCAAACCGCGGCTCCGCCTTCCAGCTTAACCGCCTGACAGCCACCTTCTTTCATCAGTCTGCCCGCATTTTCCACTGCCTGCTCCACGGACACCTGATAGGACATAAACGGCATATCTCCTACTACCAATGCGTTTTTCGCCCCACGGCAGACCGCCGCCGTATGATGGATCATATCCTGCATGGTCACGGGGATCGTATCTTCATACCCTAAAACTACCATACCGAGGGAATCTCCTACCAATATACCGTTGATGCCGGCTTGGTCCATCAGTTTTGCCGTAGAATAATCATAGACTGTCAACATGGTTATTTTTTCTCCCTTATCTTTTTGCGCTTGAAATGTAGCAATCGTATTTTTCATTTGCAATAACCTCCATTATCTTTGCATAATCTCTGTTCGGGTGTTTTTGTTTCGCAAGTTCAACCAGTTTTTCAGACAACAGCAAATATATCTGCATCAGCTGCTCTCTTTCCTGTTCCGGTGAAATTTGCCGCAGTGAAGACAGATGGTGGCAAACTGTCGCGACATCTGCCCGTTCCACCGGACCGGTCAAAGACTCCACTATGCCATGCATCTCGATATTTTGCGCATTCCCGCAAAATAATGGCATCAAAGCCTTCCCTGCGTCCGTTTGTTGGAATCCACAGTACCCCAAAATATCCACCGCAAGTGCATAAAGCCCCACGACCAAGTTGCTTGCTACCACAGCAGCGCAATGGTAGAGCGTTTTTTGTTCTGCTGTGATCGGAATAACCCGACACCCTGTTTTTTCCAACATCTGTGTCATATCTTGCAGATGTTCCGCGGAACCCTCAATGCTGAAATACGCTTCCTGCAGCTTATAATAAGATTCGTATTTGCTGCTTACGGCATACAATGGATGGATCGAATAAAAATACGCACCGGTTTTCAGTCCATCAAAAAAAGCGGTCGAAGAAACCGAACCGCTGCAATGACAAATATTTTTATTTTTTATATTCAGATCTTTCATGCTGTCCCAAACCGTAACAATTTGATCATCGGGTACCGTTAGAAAAACGGTGTCACACTCCGACACCAAAGTCGGAATCGAATCGTACTGTTTCGAATCGGTAAAATCTGCTGCTTCCTTGGATGATTCCTGCCTCCGGCTGTAGTATCCCATCACACAAATCCCATGTGTCTGAAAGTACTTCCCGAGGGAAAACCCTACTTTTCCGGCGCCTATGAATCCTATTTTCATACCGCCTCACTCCTCTCCTTCTTATGGGTGATACAGTATGAAAAACCTGTCTTTGGTATCGCTCCGCCTTTTGGGATACGACCCTCTGATGCATATAAAAAATAAATCATTCCTGCGGTACAGTTTCTGTTTGAATACCATCCTTGGAACAATATAGCATATTCTTCCTACAGTGTCCATGAAGAAAAATATATTTAATCAAAAGTTGTTTCTGTTTTGTTCAAAAAAGAGTGCGCTCTGTTTGAACTGAACCAGTAAAAACGGACAATGACAAAAAGCCCCCTTATGTAGGATAATAGAACTACATGAGGGGGTTTTTATTATGGCAAAAAGAAAATACACACATATCAAAATAATTGAACCAAAACT
>CALWRB010000025.1 GCA_944383855.1 uncultured Lachnospiraceae bacterium | reverse complement strand
TCTCCGCTCGACTTGCATGTGTTAGGCACGCCGCCAGCGTTCATCCTGAGCCAGGATCAAACTCTCAAATTAAAGTTTTTTCCTGCCAAAGAATGTTGTTTTCTCTGGCTATCCTCAGATTTATTTTTAGGCTAAATCTGCAAAACCTCGTCATTTTGAATTGACTATGGGTCGTATGGTATCTTACTGTTCAGTTTTCAAGGATCAACGCGCTGTTTTCACAGTGCGAAATTTATTTTAGCAGATGAGTTCTCTATTGTCAAGCAATTTTTTACATATTTTTTTCAGAAATGGTGTTTTTTCTTTCCCGTTACCTTTCTTTCTTTTCAAAACCTTGATATTTCAAGGTTTTTAGAGCATTGCTATTCCTTTATTTTTTCTTTTTGTTTGCGTTTTGATAAAATCCTTTCCTAAATAATGCATCTGATCGGTTGCATTTTTGCATTTCCTGTGTTATACTGCATCAGCAGTATGAATTGCTGCTTTTTTTGCGGCTTTTTTTCGTAACTGCTGTTGTTTTTTCGCATTCCATTTTATAAGAAACACATTTGGGAGGCTCTTGCTATGTTAGATCAAAAAAAGACCGTTCTTCTTGCCAACTTGGCGCTTTTGACCACCGCCATCATTTGGGGCGGCGGCTTTATCGCCGGAAAAATGGCATTAAGCGGCTACACACCGCTGACGCTGCTGGCATTCCGCTTCAGCGCGGCAGCATTCTTTATCGGCATTCTTTTTTTCCGCACCATTTCGCTTTCTACCAAAAAAGCGATCAAAAGCGGACTTTTTTTAGGCTTGATCCAATTTTGCGGCATGGTGATGCAGACGGTAGGATTGCGCATGACGACCCCCGGAAAGCAGGCTTTTCTGGTATCTTCTTATGTCGTATTCGTCCCGCTGCTTTCCTGGCTGGTATTGCGCAGGACCCCTTTGAAAAAAGAGCTTTTTGCCGCATTTTTAGCCATCATCGGTCTTGCCTGCATCAGTTTAAATGAAAGTCTGACCATCGGCACCGGTGATTTGCTTTCGATCGGCTTTGCGATTGCGTTCGGCTTTCAGATCGTAATGACAGACCGCTACAGCAAAGGTTCCAACCCGATTTGTGTGACATTTTTCCAATGCCTTTGCGCCGGCGTGCTTTCATTGATCTGTGCTTTCTCTATAGAAGGCACACCACACATCACATGGGGTACACCGTTTTGGGGCATTGTTTACCTTGTGCTTTGTAACACTGTGCTTGCGCTGTTGCTGCAAAATATCGGTCAGCGCTATACTTCCGGCACCGCAGCGTCGATTTTATTTTCACTGGAATCCGTTTTTGGCTTTGTTTTCTCCGTACTGCTGTTACAGGAAACCGTTACGCCAAAAATCCTGTTTGGCTGTGCATTGGTATTTTTTGCGGCACTGTTTTCCAAACTGCAATTTCGAAGTTCTCACGCTGCCGCAACGGACTCTGCGCTGCAGCAGGCAGCCCGCTTAGAAGAGGAGGCAGATACTGCCGCTTCCAAACACGCAACACAACATTAAGAACCTTGCTTTACTGAAACTGCCAAATACTTTCGGCAGTTTTTTTCGCTTGTACGCACCAAATTCCTCTTTCTTGCATAGCTTGGTCATAGAGTTATGTAACTCTTGCGCAAGCTTTATACCAATCTCAAAAAAATAGGAGGAATTTAATTATGAGCAATATCAGTTATGACCGTTATGCTTTGCAATACAGCCAGACATTCCATCTGGAAGGATTGGAAGAGGCAGATGTTTCCCTTTCTCTGGGTGCCTCTCCCGCCGTCTTGGCAACTGTCAGCGGCACCGTAACAGACGGGACCGACCCGATCCCCGGCGCGACCGTAAAATTATTTGATGATAAGGGTGTGCCGTTTCAGCACACATTGACTGATGAAAACGGTAACTACGCACTCAATCAAATCCCTTCCGGCACTTACAGCATTGCTGCCGTTGCCAAAGGATACCTTTTGAGTAACTCCGTCGGTCTTACCTTAAACAATAATGACACTTTAACGCTCCCTTTGGTTTGCACTCCGGATACCACCCTCTCTCTGGGCGCGATCGCTGGTGTAACACTGACAGCCAACGCACTTGGCGAGGAAACACCTTTGGGAAATATCAAACTGTCTTTATTAGATGGCAGCGGCGCGGTGATCTCTGTCACTTATTCCGCAGATGACGGAGAATTTACCTTCTACGATGTTGCGGACGGGATTTATACACTGCTTGCTTCCGCAGAAGGCTATCTTACCACAGCGCCGATCACGGTTTCCGTACTCAATGGTTCTATTGCCAACACGACCGTTACCATGCTGAAAAGTGCCGTATCCTATAGCGGTACCGTCAGCGGTATCATTCGCGATCTGGCAGGCGCCCCCATTGCAAACTGCTTTGTCGGATTATACCGCAGTGCATCGGAAGGTGTTCGCGAAACCTTGATCGCCACCACGAAAACGAATAACGAAGGAAAATATCTTTTTGGCAATGTCAAAGACGGAAATTATCTGGTAAAAGCAAAACTCTAATCCGATAAATAGAACGCTCCAATCTCTTTTATCTGTGCTTTGTTTTGCAGCCAAAAAAGCTGAAACGGGCAATGCATCGCGCAAACGTAAAGATATTCCCAACCGTTTGCTATGCCCGGGAAAATTCGTTTCTTTCTTCAAAAAACTTCTTTTTGCCGCGCGCCGTGTACGGACCGTTGCGCAAAAAAAAACGACCGGCGGGAGTCTTTGCAAATAAAAAACGCAAGGCCCCCGCTTTTTTTGCCTTGGGGCAGAAAAAAATCCTTCTTTTTATCCCGATACTCCGCCATGACCGTCCTTCCTCATAATATTATTTGGAAAATCCGCCTTACCGTTTCAAAAAACAAAAAAAGAGGTTTCCTCCTTTTATTAGAGGAAACCTCTTGCTTTTTCTGAAACTTTTTGATCGGCTATGCAGCAAGATTTTTTTGACAGTTTATCTTACCGCAAACAGCTTAGTGCTTTCTTGCTTCTCTGGGATTTGTCAGCTGCGCCTGAGCTGCTGCCAGTCTTGCGATCGGCACACGGAAAGGAGAGCAGGAAACGTAATCCAGACCGATGATATGGCAGAACTCTACGGAAGAAGGATCGCCGCCATGCTCACCGCAGATACCCAGATGAATGTCAGGGCGTACCGGCAGTGCCTTTTCTACTGCCATCTGCATCAGCTGGCCAACACCGGTTCTGTCCAGTCTTGCGGTAGGATCGCATTCATAGATATTTCTGTCGATGTAATCTGCCAAGATCTTACCGCCATCGTCACGGCTCAGACCATATGTCATCTGTGTCAGGTCATTGGTACCGAAGGAGAAGAATTCCGCCTCTGTTGCGATCTGATCTGCGGTCAGAGCAGCTCTGGGGATCTCGATCATGGTACCTACCAGATAATTCAGTTTCTTGCCTTTTGCTTCGAATACCTTTTCTGCGGTTTCTACCACGATATTCTTTACGAACTTCAACTCTTTGATCTCGCCAACCAGAGGGATCATGATTTCGGGAACGATCTCAATGCCTTCCTCTGCGGAAACTTCCACAGCAGCCTCAATGATGGCTCTTGTCTGCATTTCAGCGATCTCGGGATAGCTTACCGCCAGACGGCAGCCTCTGTGACCCATCATCGGGTTGATCTCATGCAGACCGATGGCTTTGATCTTCAATTCTTCTACTGTCTTGCCTGTTTCTTTTGCCAGTTCTTCAAATTCCTCATCTGTCTTAGGCATAAATTCATGCAGCGGAGGATCCAGCAGACGAATGGTCACAGGTCTTTCGCGCATTACTTTGTAAATGCCTTTGAAGTCCTCTTTCTGATAAGGTTCGATACCTGCCAGCGCTTCCACTCTTTCTTCCACAGTTTCCGCCAGGATCATCTTTCTGAATTTCATGATTCTTTCGCCTTCAAAGAACATATGCTCTGTTCTGGTCAGACCGATGCCTTCTGCACCGAAATCGATCGCAACCTGTGCATCGTGCGGTGTATCTGCATTGGTTCTTACCTTCAGCATTCTCTTTGCATCTGCCCAAGCCATGAATTTTGCGAAGTTGCCGCTGATTTCAGGGTCTACAGTAGGAATATCTTCGCCGTAAATATTACCGGTGGAGCCGTCCAAGGAAATGAAGTCACCTTCTTTGAAAGTACGGCCGCCCAGTGTAAATGTCTTAGCTTCTTCATTCATCTTGATTTCTTCACAGCCGGATACACAGCAAGTACCCATACCGCGCGCAACGACCGCTGCGTGAGAAGTCATACCGCCGCGAACTGTCAGGATACCCTGTGCAGCAACCATACCCTCGATATCCTCGGGAGATGTTTCCAGACGAACCAAAATTACTCTTTCGCCGGTCTGTGCCATTTCTTTTGCGTCCTCTGCGGTAAAGCAAACCTTACCTGCCGCAGCACCGGGAGAAGCAGGCAGACCTTTGCCCAAAGGTTTTGCAGCCTTCAGCGCAGCCTGATCAAATGCAGGGTGCAGCAGCTGATCCAGCTGTTTCGGCTCTACTCTCATCAGCGCTTCGTCTGTGGTGATCAGACCCTCGTCTACCATTTCTACCGCAATACGCAGTGCGGCATTGGCTGTTCTCTTACCGTTTCTGGTCTGCAGGAAGTACAGTTTGCCTTCTTCGATGGTAAACTCCATATCCTGCATATCTTTGTAATGGTTTTCCAGTTTGTTTGCGATCTCCACAAACTGTTTGTAAACCTCAGGCATATCTTCTTGCAGTTTTGCGATGGGCTTAGGTGTACGCACACCTGCAACAACGTCTTCGCCCTGTGCGTTGACCAGATATTCGCCCAGCATTGCTTTTTCGCCGGTTGCGGCATTTCTGGTGAAAGCAACGCCGGTACCGGAAGTATCACCCATATTACCGAATACCATCATCTGTACGTTGACAGCGGTACCCCAGCTGTAAGGGATATCATTCATTCTTCTGTAAACGAAAGCACGGGGGTTATCCCAGCTGCGGAATACCGCCATAGCCGCTTCAAACAGCTGCTCCTTGGGATCCTGCGGGAAAGCCTTGCCCTGATCTTCGAAATAAATTTCTTTGAACATTTCCGCAACTTTTTTCAGATCGTCTGCGGTCAGGTCTGTGTCGTATTTTGCGTCGACCTGTTCTTTATACTCGTCCAGTTTTCTCTCGAATTTGGATTTGGAAACACCGATTACTACATCGGCAAACATCATAATGAATCTTCTGTAAGAGTCATACGCAAATCTGGGATTGCCTGTCTTTGCAGCCAGACCCTCTACGGAAACATCGTTCAGACCCAGATTCAAAACAGTATCCATCATACCGGGCATGGAAGCTCTCGCACCGGAACGAACGGAAACCAGAAGCGGATTTTCAGGATCGCCCAATTTTTTACCGGCGATCTCTTCCAGCTTCAAAAGTGCTGCTTCGATCTGCGCGATCATCTCGTCAGACAGCTTTTTGCCGCCTTCGTTATACTCTGTGCAAGCCTCTGTTGTGATGGTAAAGCCCTGAGGGATCGGCAGTCCCAAAATCGTCATTTCCGCCAGGTTCGCGCCCTTGCCGCCCAACAGGTTTCTCATGGACGCATTGCCCTCGCTGAACATGTAAACATATTTCTTGCTCATTTCGATTACCTCCTATTTTCGGTTAGATATGATACCTTTGCATACCCACAGCATGACTGTTCCTATGGGAAAAGAAAGCGCGATCTCTGCCAAGCGCAGCCGGCATTCGCCCATCTCTTTTCTTGCCTATCCTTTTTTTCAATCATACTCCCGCTGATAAAATATGCTGATTTCAATACTTTATTACTATATCATATTTTCCCTGTTTCTACAACAACCGAGCATTGGTGCATTTTCATTTTTATACACAATATCTATAAAAAAATAAATCAGAATCGCAGATTAGCTAAAACGGCACGGATTTCTCTGTTTTTTTATTATGTTTTCCACCAAATCATATTTTGGAAAAATTGTACGTTTTGTTGGTCGTTTTCCGTCCCGCCAAGAAAAACAAAGCGTCTGTCCCGCTTTTCTTGTTAATTTATATACAAATTCACTGAAAAAACCCTGCTCCGTGTTTTGTTTTATGGAAAAAAATCCTTGTACCTCTCACTTTTTCATTTTTTGCACTTATCGTGGCTGATCTTTTTTCATTTTTGTAACATTTTACAAAGCGACCCTTTCCGACACCTCGTCGGCCCTCGTGTTTTTTGCCGAAAATTCGTGCATTTTTAGCTGTCAATTTTTGTCCCTGCGGTATATATTTTGTCCGCTTGTAGTTCTGATTTTCTCCCATGCAAATCATAACCACGCCTAAAAGACGTGGTTTGCACTAGCCCTATAAGGGCTTATTAAGAGCCAGCGCCTAAATGACGCTGGCTTTCACTTCGTTCAAGCCTTGGTGGTATGATTATCTGCTACC
>CALWRB010000024.1 GCA_944383855.1 uncultured Lachnospiraceae bacterium | reverse complement strand
GATCTCCCATTCTTAGGAAGTAAGACCCCTTGCAGATAACAAGGTAGATAGGTTGGAGGTGTAAGCATGGTAACATGTTCAGCTGACCAATACTAATCGGTCGAGGGCTTGACCAAAAAAGATTTTTGTGACGAAAGTTTGTATTCGGTTTTGAAGGTGCGAAAAACACTGAATGTATCCTGATTTTATGGGTACACTATTCCTCGATAGCTCAGCGGTAGAGCATCTTTTACCTGCTCTGGCAGGCGACAGCTGTTAACCGGAGGAGGTTAACAGAAAAAAAGATGAGAAACCGTAGTGCCTCGAAGGACATTATTCCTCGATAGCTCAGCGGTAGAGCATCTTTTACCTGCTCCGGCAGGCGACAGCTGTTAACCGGAGGAGGTTAACAGAAAAAAGATGAGAAACCGTGACGGCTCGAAGGACATTATTCCTCGATAGCTCAGCGGTAGAGCATCCGGCTGTTAACCGGAGGGTCGTTGGTTCGAATCCTACTCGGGGAGCTTTTTACGGTCCGTTGGTCAAGTGGTTAAGACACGGCCCTTTCACGGCTGAGACAGGGGTTCGACTCCCCTACGGATCATATGGCGCCATAGCCAAGTGGTAAGGCAAAGGTCTGCAACACCTCTATCCCCGGTTCAAATCCGGGTGGCGCCTCTTTGGAAAGCATCTCAGTATTTTGAGATGCTTTTTTTGTGTGTTTGTCTGACGGGATGTCGCAACAATAAATACATTTAGATATGTTTCTAATTGTACTTGACAAAACAAGCCGTTCCATTTATTCTATATTTAGAAGATCATCTAAATAATGATGAAAACAAGGTGATGCCTATGAGTATGCAGGAAACATGCAAAGCCATCAGCGATCCCACCCGAAGGGAAATTTTGGAACTGTTGAAAGAGAAACCGCTTACCGCAGGAGAGATCGCAGAGCATTTTCCCTTTACTGCGGCGACGGTTTCGCACCATCTTTCAGTGCTGAAGGATGCGGGATTGATTTGCGATGAAAGAAAAGGGAAATATATTGTATACGAGTTGAATTTATCGGTAATGGAAGAAATGATACACTGGTTCGTTTCTTTTCTGGGAGGGGAGCGCTATGTTGCAGAGAAAAAGATGGGTTTACGCGATTAGCTTTTTACCGCTGCTGATCACTGCTTTACTTTACCAGCATCTGCCGCAGAAAATACCGATGCAATGGGCACTGGACGGCTCTGTCAGCCGATATGGCGATAAAAGTGAAATATGGCTTGTGGCAGTGATGGTTCTTTTGATCGGCTGCGGCGGTCCGTTATTGGAAAGAATAGATCCCAGACGTGAGAATTATCGCCGTTTTTCGAAGGTATATACATGGCTGTGGGGTGCGATCGTAGTGTTTTTATGCTTGTTTTTTCTGTTTGCGCTGATCGCGGCGTATCAACCCCAACGGCTGCCGATCGGGCGGATCGTTTGTGCCGGAGTCGGTATTTTATTATGTTTGATCGGCAATCAAATGCCGAAAATCAAGTCTAATTTTTATGTGGGGATCAAAACCCCTTGGACCTTAAGCAGCGATGTGGTGTGGTATAAGACGCATCGTCTGGGCGGAAAGCTATTTTGTTTGAGCGGTCTGATTTTATGCTTACAAGCCGCTTTTTTCCCGCAAGCAGGCGCATATGTTATCAAAGCGGTGGTTTTGTTGGCTGCTGTGGTGCCGATGGCAATGTCGTATGTCTGGTTTTGTGCGGAAAGAAAACAAGGAGGAGAACAATGAAGCAAGGAAATCATAAAAAAAATAATTTATTCGCATCGGTGCTGGGTTTTATTCTGTTTGCGCTGTTGGTAGGCGCGGCAAATGTGTATGCGGGTTTTCCGCTGTGGCTGTGCATTGTGATTTTGGTCGCGGTCGCGATCGCTATGGTCATGAAGCGAAGATAAAAAGAGAAAACATGAAATGAAATAAAGGAGGCATTCGGTATGATATTGGTCAATACAGATTATATTGCCGGAAAAGAGATCGCGGAAATGTTGGGGTTGGTCAAAGGCAGCACCATTCAGTCCAAAAATATCGGCAGGGATATCACACAAGGTTTTAAAGGTATCGTGGGCGGTGAGCTGAAAAGCTATACGCAGATGATGAATGAGGCAAGAGATATCGCTACCGCAAGAATGCAGCAAGAGGCTGAGGCACTGGGCGCGGACGCGATCGTCAATATTCGTTATGCGTCTTCCGCTGTAATGGCAGGAGCTGCGGAAGTCATTGCCTATGGCACTGCCGTCAGATTGAAAAAATAAACGGGAAAATGAAAAAAGCAGGCGGGAAGAACATTTTTGTTCAGCCGCACTGCTTTTTATAAATCTTTGGCAAAATGGTTTTCGATCAAACAAATCGCAAGATCCGCATGCTTGGGTGCGGTGTAAAGAAGATAAGTCTTTTCGGCGCTTGGCGCATGGGTTGTGGAATGCTTTTTTTCTTTTAATACGTAACGGATCTGCTGCTGTTGCAAGAGCTGCTCAATCTCCGCCCGCTCGGATTGCGAAACGGAACGGATTTTTGTCATGGTAAGCATGGTGAACATGAAAAATACCTCCTTTTGCTTAGGTACGCTCTCTTTTTACAGTATATGCCTTTTTTTGCGTGAATACAAGTAGCACCCAAAAGATGCCGCAAAAAAGGGAAAATTTTCTTGAGGTGGATCTATTTTAGATCTGCAAGGAAATATCGCGCCATTTCCATCGTTTTTTTCATTGACGGCGAAACGGAAAAAAGGTATACTGCAAGGCATAAACACAAGAATTTCAAAAAAAATCCGTCCGAAAGCGGCAAAAAATCTATCGTTTGGAAGGAGTTTGGTTATGGTACAGGGGAAAAAAGAACCGATTTTTGTCATCGGGCATAAAAATCCCGATACGGATTCGATCTGCTCGGCAATCGCATATGCATATTTGAAAAATATGACCCAAGAAGGGGAGTTTGTGCCGAAACGTGCGGGGGAGATCAATAACGAAACAAAATATGTCTTGGAATGTTTTGGTGTAGATGTGCCAAAGCTGATCACAGATGTCCGCACACAGGTCAAAGATGTCATGATCAAGCAGACACCGGAGTTGAGAAGTGAGATCACTTTAAAAGAAGCGTGGAATACCATGCGTGATTTGCGAGAAGCAACCATGCCTGTAGTGCGTGATGGAAAACTGGAAGGTATTATTTCCGTCAAGGATATCGCGACTGCGAATATGGATATTTACGAAACAAAGATCTTAGCTTTATCCCAGACTTCATACCGCAATATTTTGGAAACTTTGGACGGCACTATGATCGTGGGAGATGAGGAGGAACGTGTCACGGAAGGCAAGATCCTCATTGGTGCGGCAAACCCCGATCTGCTGGAAAACTATATTGAGCCGCATGATCTTTTGATCACAGGAAACCGTTACGAATCACAGCTTTGCGCCATTGAAATGAATGCAGGCTGTATTGTGGTATGCATGGGTGCGCCGGTTTCCAAGACCATTCAGAAGCTGGCAAAAGAAAATCACTGTACGATCATCAGTACGCCGCATGATACTTATATGGCAGCCAGACTGATCAGTCAAAGTACGCCCGTGCGTTATTTCATGCGAAAAGAAAACCTTCGCACCTTCCATTTGGAAGATTATATCAGTGATATTCGTGAAATCATGGCAAAGATCCGTCACAGGGATTTTCCCGTGCTGGACCGTGACGGTAATTACTGCGGCATGCTTTCCCGCAGATCTTTATTGACAACGGATAATAAAAAGCTGATTTTGGTCGATCATAATGAAAAGAGTCAGGCGGTAGACGGTATCGAAGAAGCGGAAGTTTTGGAGATTATAGACCATCACCGTCTGGGCAATCTGGAAACGGCACTGCCGGTATATTTCCGGAATCAGCCTGTCGGCTGTACGGCAACGATCATTTACGGAATGTTTTGCGAGCAGCAGGTGGAAGTCCCCAAGCGGATCGCTGGGCTGTTATGCTCTGCGATATTGTCTGATACCCTCTTGTTCCGCTCTCCCACCTGTACGCAAAAAGACGAACAGGCGGCAAAAGAACTGGCGGTTTTGGCAGAGATCGATCTGCAGACGCATGCGGAGCAGATGTTCCGCGCGGGCAGTCAGCTGTTAGATAAAACACCGGAAGAAGTTTTTTATCAGGACTATAAGAAATTTTCCGGCAACGGCGTGGAATTTGGCGTAGGACAGGTTTCTTCTTTGGATCAGGCAGAGCTGGACGCATTGCGCCCTCGTGTGGCGGAATATATGGCAGGTGCTGTGGGAGAAGGCAGACCGATTTTATTCTTTATGCTGACCAATATCATTGCGGAGTCATCAGACGTCATTTTCTGCGGAGAGCAGGCAGCGGAACTGATACGGGAAGGCTTTGGCAAGGAAGTTTGCGATACGGAAGGCTGGATCAGGCTGCCGGGAGTGGTTTCCCGTAAAAAACAGATGGTACCGGGCATTTTGGCGGCACTGCGGAAATAAAGGCAACAACAAAGGAGTAAGAATTTCATGCGAAACTTTATGCTGACACTGCGATACGACGGCGGCAGGTATAACGGCTGGCAAAAGCAGGGAAATACGGATAATACCATACAGGAAAAGCTGGAGCGCATCTGTGCCGAGGTCACAGGGGAAGATGTGACGGCACAGGGAGCAGGGCGCACTGACCGCGGAGTACACGCAATGGGACAGTGTATTTCTTTTCATCTGGCACATTGGTCAGATTCGCCCGAGGCACTGCAAACGGCGATCAATGAAAAACTGCCGGAAGATATTGCCGTGACAGATGCGCAGGAAAAAGAACCCAGATTTCACAGCCGTCTGAACGCAAAAGGCAAGTGGTACACCTATACGGTTTGGCATAGCAAGATGCCGCCTGTTTTTTGGCGGAAGTATGCTTTCTGGTGTCAGGACGCGCTGCGGTTGAAAAAAATGAGAGAAGCAGCCAAGTGCTTAGAAGGGACGCATGATTTTCGCAGCTTTTGCGCGAACCGTAATATGAAAAAATCCACGGTGCGAACGATTTATGCCATTCATTTAGAAGAAACGGAGCAGCAGCTCAGGTTTCATTTTTTCGGTGACGGATTTTTATATCATATGATACGCATTCTGGTCGGCACATTGATCGAAGTGGGAGAAGGCAAAAAAGAAGTGGCTGATATCCCGCAGATCCTTGCCGCAAAGAACAGACAGGCGGCAGGTTTTACGGCGCCGGCACATGGACTGTGCTTGCGGGAAGTGTTTTATCATACGGAGTTGCTGCAAAAAAAAGCGAAGGAGGCAAGCTATGATTCGCGTGAATAATATCCGTCTTTCGCTGCAAGAGGAACCTGAAAAAATCGAAAAAAAACTCCTGCGTATGTTAAAGATCGCCCCGCAGGAATTGCAGCAATGGCGCATGATCCGCCGTTCTTTGGACGCCAGAAAAAAAGAGGATATCCATTATGTTTATACGGTCGATGTAAAACTTTCCGATGAAAAAAAGGTACTGGCAAAAATCAAGGGTGTACAGCACTCACCCGATGAAGCGTACCATTTTCCCGAGGGAAAGGCTGTTTGTCCGAAACGTCCCGTTGTGGTAGGGTTTGGACCTGCGGGTATGTTTGCGGCACTGCTTTTGGCTGAGATGGGGCTTCGCCCGATCGTGCTGGAACGCGGCGGCGATGTGGACAGCAGGCAAAAAGCGGTAGAGGCTTTTTGGCAGGACGGTATATTGGATACGGAAAATAATGTGCAGTTTGGAGAAGGCGGCGCAGGTACGTTTTCGGACGGAAAGCTGACCAGCCGCAGCAAAGATCGGCGCAGCAGAAAAGTGTTGGAAGAATTGGCGGCGGCAGGCGCGCCGCAAGAGATATTATACGAGCAAAAGCCGCATGTAGGAACAGACCGCCTGCGGGAAGTGGTAAAATGCATCAGAGAAAAAATCATTGCATTGGGCGGAGAAGTTCGTTTTTTTGCCAAAGTGGAGCAGTTTGAGGAGAAGGACGGCAAGCTTTGCGCGATCAGGCTGGCTGACGGCACAAGAATCGAAACCTGTGATGCGGTGCTTGCCATCGGGCACAGTGCAAGGGATACCTTTTCCCGCTTATGGGAAAGCGGTATTGCTCTGGAGCAGAAACCGTTTGCAATGGGGGTTAGAATCGAGCATAAACAAAGCTGGCTGAACACCGCGCAGTACGGCGATGCAGCCGCACTGCTGCCGCCTGCGGACTATCAGTTGACCTATACCACCCAAGAAGGCAGAGGGGTGTATTCGTTTTGTATGTGCCCCGGCGGCTATGTGGTAGCGGCGGCTTCGGAAGAAGGCAGACTTGCGGTAAACGGCATGAGTTACCATGACCGTGCGGGAGAAAACGCGAATGCTGCGCTTTTGGTGCAGGTGTATCCTTCCGATTTTGGAAGCGATCACCCGTTAGCGGGCATGTACTGGCAACGAGAGTTGGAGGAAAAGGCATTTGCGGCAGGCGGCGGATACTTTGCGCCTGTGCAGTCGGTCGGTGATTTTTTGGCAAAAGGAAGCGGACAGCTCAACGAGGACGGTGTGCAGCCGACGTATCGTCCGGGGGTAAAGGCTGTCGATCTAAGGACGGTACTGCCTGATTTTATGTGTGACGCGCTTGCGGAAGCAATTCCTGTGATGGGGAGAAAATTAAAAGGATTTGATGCGCCGCAGGCGGTGATGACGGCTGTGGAGAGCAGAAGTTCCTCTCCGATTCGTATTTTGCGTGATGAGCGGGGACAAAGTCTTTCGATGGAAGGATTGTATCCCACAGGAGAGGGCGCGGGGTACGCAGGCGGCATCGTTTCTGCCGCAATAGACGGTATCAAAGCCGCGGAACACATATTTGGGCGATATCGAATCCCTGATGACTCTTTGGAACGATACTGAGAAAACAGCGTTTGCATACAGCAAGATACAAAAATAAAAACCGAAGAAAAAAGGCGCCGATTTTTTTCGGTGCCTTTTTGGTTTCTCGATTGTTTTTTATTTTTGAACATCTACATTGGTAATGGTTTTTTCACCGCTGATCGGGTCGATCTGATACAGTACGGTCAAAGTATCGCCTTCTTTGTAGTTTTCTTTCAGCAAAGACAAGGTATCGTCATTTGCGATACGCAGCGTGATCTCTGTGCCGTCCTCTGTTTTTCCTTTGAGCATACCGTCTTCCGTGATGCTTTGCAGTGTGATGGTATCCGCTCCTGTTTCGACATTGGAAGAAAGCAGCTTGATGTCAGATACACTGTAAAGATAAATCGGGTCGGTGATGCCGTCGGCATAGGTATTTTCCGTCATGGTGACTTCCCATGTGCTGATCGGCTCCGTTTCTGTATCCGTATCCGACACAGGCAGAAGCTCTGCTGTTACGGTATAGACACCGTCTTCTTCCACATATTCCACCAGATTTGTCTTGACGGTCTTTTCGGGTGTGATCTCGAAAAGATAAGCCTCGTTTTCTTCGGAATAAGTAACGCCGTCTGCTTCTTCCGGCAGCTGCAGCAGATCGCTGTAATCCGCAAATAATGCGCTTGCCATTTCCTGTGTTGCCTCTTCTGTGATCATCACGTGCGTTTCATCTACCTGTTCAGCACGCGGCGCGGAAATTTCAATGTTTGCTGCCATAAACGCCAGTGCGTTCCAGAAGAAAAGGTTATCCGAAGGATCGTATTCGCTGTCTTCTTCAGCGCTCATGGTGCGGATCAGTGCGTCAATAGGTGCTGCCATGGAAGACATTTCTTCCGTAATCGGCTGAGCCTGACTGGTTTCTTCGTTGATGGGGGTTTCGTTTTTTTCTTGTGTTGTCTGTTCTTTAGAGCAGCCGCTGAGCATGGAAAGCGCCAGTGTGCCTGCCAGAACGGTCGTTGCGATTTTTTTCATATTTCAGTTACCTCCTTTTTCGTTTTACGGCAACAGTTGCCGTACGTCAAAAAAAGCAATCGAGTGTCACGAAAGACAATAATTACGACAGTTTTTGCTGTCATGATGAATATAACATGCCAAAATGAAAAAACAATGAAAAAAGTCTTGCAAATTTAGAAATCTTTTCTTACAAAAAAAGTACAATTTGTAAAAAAACAGATGCGACATATACTGTATAGCAGGAAAGACTTTACCAAAAGCGCGAAAAATGATATAATGCCGAAAAGGCGCACATGGTTGCGGCTTTACCCCTGTCGGTCATCAAAAAAAGAAGGGAGGAAAGGCAGAAAGTTGTTTTTTTTAAGCGCCGGGACCGTTGGCAGGAGCGGTTGACGAGGCAGAAGTGATCGAAAGTTTCGGCGGATGCTTCTCGCCCCTTTGTTCCGTGGGGACGTAGGTCTTTTTACAAAACTGAGGAGAAACCAAATCCTCTTGACAAAAGAAAAGACAAGGGACAAATCCAAAAATATCGGAGGATAACTATATGTGCGGAATTGTTGGATATATCGGCATAGAGCCTGCCGTTCCTGTACTGATGGCAGGGCTGGAAAAATTGGAATACCGCGGATATGACTCTGCGGGCATTTCCGTATGCACAGACGGTATTTATACCGTAAAGACAAAAGGCGGACTTTCCGATCTGGCTAAAAAAATAGAGCAGGTGACACTGCCTGAAGCAACGCTTGGCATCGGGCACACCAGATGGGCAACACACGGCGTACCCAGTGATGTAAACAGCCACCCGCATGTCAGTCAGGACGGCAAGATCTCTTTGGTGCATAACGGGATCATCGAAAATTACTTGGAACTGAAAGCGGAGTTGACGGAAAAAGGCTATCGCTTCTTATCTGAAACAGATACGGAGATCGCGGCACAGCTGTTTGCGTCTTTGTACGATGGAGATATGGTTGCTACCTTGCGCCGTATGCTGCAAAAAATACGTGGGGCTTATGCGTTTGGTATTATTTGCAGTGATCACCCCGACTGCCTTTTGGCGGTGCGTAAGGACAGCCCGCTTCTGGTGGGGCTTGGGAAAAACGAAAACTTCATCGCTTCGGATATTCCCGCGTTGTTGGAACATACAAGAGATTACTACCTGTTAGAGGATAATGAGATCGTATTGCTCAAACAGGACGGTGCCAGTGTATTTGATTTGGAAGGCAGACCCGTGCAGAAGGAAGTGTTCCATGTGACATGGGACTTCTCTGCTGCACAAAAAGAGGGATATGACTATTTCATGATGAAAGAGATCATGGAGCAGCCTCGTGCGCTGTTAAAGACCATTTCCCCCAGAATGACACAAAACGGCATTTCTTTGGACGGCATTGGTTTAACAGAGGAGATGATCTCCTCTTTACGCAGGATCCATATCGTTGCCTGCGGCAGCGCTTGGCATGCAGGCGTGGTGGGCAGATATGTCATTGAAAAACTGACCAGGATCCCTGTAGAGGTGGACATTGCTTCGGAATTTCGTTACAGAGAGCCGATTTTTGGGGAAAATGAGCTTTGCATCATCATCAGCCAGTCGGGTGAAACGGCGGATACGCTCGCAGCCTTGCGGGAAGCGAAACGAAATGGCGTCAGAGTCCTTTCCATTGTCAATGTGGTCGGAAGCTCCATTGCCAGAGAGAGTGATGATGTGCTGTATACATGGGCGGGCCCCGAGATCGCGGTGGCAACCACAAAGGGATATACCACGCAGCTTGCGGTGCTGTACCTGATCGCACTGTATTTTGCAAAGGCAAAAGGAACACTTTCCGCGCAGGAGGAGCAGACCTATTTGCAGGAACTGGAAAAGATGCCTGCGAAAACGGAAAGTTTCTTGAAAAACTGCGGCTTTTTGAAAGGTCTTGCCAAGCAGTATGCTAAGCGGGAAGACTTTTTCATCATTGGCAGAGGCATCGACTACGCTGCGGCGATGGAATCTTCTTTAAAACTGAAAGAGATTTCCTATATCCACAGCGAAGCCTATGCAGCGGGAGAACTCAAGCACGGAACCATTTCACTGATCGAGGAGGGAACGCCTGTCATTGCGATCGCGACGCAGGAATCGCTGTTTGAAAAACTGCTGAGCAATATCAAAGAAGTGAAGGCAAGAGGCGCAAAGGTCATTGCGATCGCGAAGGAAGGCAACCGCGCGATAGAAGATGTTGCGGACGAGGTGATCTATATTCCCGAAGCGCCGGATCTTTTGACGGCTTCTTATAATGTACTGCCGATGCAGGTATTTGCGTATCATGTGGCGGTAGCGAGAGGGTGCAATGTAGATAAGCCCAGAAATCTTGCGAAATCCGTGACGGTAGAATAAAATTATTTTTTCATCGAAAGCGGTTTTTTGTGAAAGCTTTCAAAGAATAAAAATTGATAAAAAATGTAAGGAAAAGCGGATCTATCTGCCTTTTTTGGCAGGGGTCCGCTTTTTTTGACAGAGGGAAAAAAGAAAAAATAGGAAAGGAAAACAGACTTTTTTTGTGGGAATAGATCGTTTTCGTGCTGAAAAAGCAACGTAAATCAGTCAGTATTGCAGCTTTGCAGACATTGACGCACAAAGCGGAATGATGCTATACTGGAAAGCGCAAGATGAGAAAAAAAGTACAATTTGTTTGTAAAGATAGATGGGAGAGATAGATATGACACTGGATCGTTTGCCGATCGGCAAAGAGGCTGTGATTCTATCTGTGGGCGGCGAAGGTATGCTGCGCTGCCGTTTTTTGGATATGGGATTGATTCCCAAAACAAAAGTGGTCATTACGAAAACAGCGCCGATGGGAGATCCGATCGAGATTCGCTTGCGGGGATATACCTTGACGCTGCGGCTGGAAGATGCAAAAAATATTGAGGTGGAGGAGGTACTGTCATGATTTTTGCGTTAGCAGGGAATCAGAACTGTGGCAAAACCACATTATTCAACCAGATGACAGGCTCCAACCAGCATGTGGGGAATTTTCCGGGCGTGACCATTGATCAAAAAAGCGGAGAGATCAGAGGGCAGAAGAATTGTACGGTAGTAGATCTGCCGGGGATTTATTCCATTCGCCCCTATACCGCAGAGGAGATCGTCACGAGGGATTTTTTATTGCAGGAACACCCGGACTGCATCATCAATATTGTGGACGCGACCAATATCGAACGCAATCTTTATCTGACGCTGCAGTTGATGGAGATGCGCATTCCGATGGTTCTGGCGCTGAATATGATGGACGAGGTCAGAAACAACGGCGGTACGATCAATGTCAAGAAAATGTCGGAGGAATTGGGGATCCCTGTTTTTCCGATCAGTGCGGCAAAAAATGAAGGTATTGACGAGCTGATACAAAAAAGCATTGAGGTGGCAAAGACAAAGCAGCTGCCGCGCAGGATCGACTTTTGCAGGCAGGGGCCTGTGCACCGCTGTATCCATTCCGTCGTGCACCAGATCGAGGACCATGCGGAAGCGGCGGGGATTTCTCTGCGCTTTGCGGCAACAAAGCTGATCGAAGGCGACGAGGATATTATGGAACGTTTGCAGCTGAGTCAGAATGAGCTGGAAACAGTGGAGCATACCATCATACAGATGGAGGAAGAACACGGCATGGACCGCAATGCGGCATTGGCGGATATGCGTTACGATTTTATCGAAAGAGTCTGTGCTGCGACAGTGGTCAAGCCGCAGGAAAGTATCGAACATCGCCGCAGCGTGCGCATGGACGAAGTGCTGACAGGAAAATATTTGGCGATACCGATTTTTATCGGCATTATGTTTTTGGTGTTTTTCCTGACATTCCATTTGATCGGCGCGGTGTTAAGCGATTTGCTTGCGGCGGCGATTGATTGGGTTACGGCAGCGGCAGATACGGCATTAACGGCATATGGAATCCACCCTGTAGTACATAGCCTTGTGATTGACGGTGTATTTGCGGGTGTCGGCAGTATGCTGCAATTTTTGCCGATCATCGTGGTATTGTTTTTCTTCTTATCCATTTTGGAGGATACGGGTTATATGGCGCGTGTCGCATTTGTCATGGATAATTTGCTCAGAAAGATCGGTCTGTCCGGCAGAAGTATTGTGCCGATGCTGATTGGATTTGGCTGTTCTGTGCCTGCGGTGATGGCGACCAGAACACTTTCTTCCCAAAGAGATCGCAGAATGACAATACTCTTGATCCCGTTTATGAGCTGTTCCGCTAAAATTCCGATCTACAGTGTGTTTGCGGCGGCGTTTTTCCCGCAGCATGCAGCGCTGGTCATGATACTGTTGTATATAACGGGAATTGTCGTCGGGATCGTTGTTGCACTCATTTACGGCAGAACGTTTTTCAAAGGAAGACCCATACCGTTTGTCATGGAACTGCCGAATTATCGTTTCCCTTCGATGAAAAGTGTCTGTTTGCTGATGTGGGATAAGGCAAAAGACTTTATCCAGAGAGCTTTTACGGTCATTTTCTTTGCTACGCTGATCATTTGGTTTTTGCAAAGTTTTGATGCAAGGCTGTATGTGGTCGAGGACAGCGCGCAGAGCTTGCTTGCGATGATTGGTCAGTGGTTTGCGCCGCTGTTTTATCCTTTGGGATTTGCGGATTGGCGTGTTTGCACGGCATTGATCACAGGGTTTACCGCAAAAGAAGCGGTAGTCAGCACACTGGGCGTTTTGTTGGGAACAGGAACGGCAGCGCTGGGAGAAGGACTTTCTGCTTTGTTTACCCTGCCTTCTGCGATTGCATTTTTGGTCTTTACACTGTTATATACGCCCTGTATGGCTGCGATGGCTGCTGTCAAACGAGAATTGGATTCCGGACTGATGGCAGTCGGTGTTGCGCTGATGCAGTGTGTGATCGCTTGGATAGTGGCATGGATCGCTTATCAGATCGCCTGCTTCATTTTGTGAGGGGGAGAAGATATGGGAGAAGTATTGATTCTTTGCGTACTGCTGCTGTGGGCGATCGTAGCACTGCGGCATATGCGCAAAACAAAATCCTGCGGTGGCTGCCAAGGCTGTCAGGGAAAATGTGCTTCCTGCGACAAAAAAGAAAAGTAATGCTTGCGGCATACGAAAATGCTTATTTTATAAAACGGAAAGGAACCCCTGCTTTTATGCGGGGGTTTTTTAAGCGGCAAAATCACTACCAAGGGGCGGCGGAGCAAACCGCGGTTTAGCCTGTGGGGATTGTTGCGCAGATAATTATTTCCGGAGTGAATAGGGCAGCAAGAAAGAAGTGAAGTGGTCAAAAAAGAATGGTATAAAGGAAAATCAGTAACAAAACGGTATAAAAATCATACAATTCATACAATTTTTGACAATGTTTTTATACTTAAAGCAGCGTGGGAGAAAAAAACAGCGCATTTTGTGAGAAAGAGATTTATCCGTGCGGATACAAAATGAGAAAAAAGAAAAAGAGCAAAGACCGTTTTGCAGTTGCAAACCGGTCTTTGCTCTTTTTAGAAGGATAGAGTTACTTGCTTGAGCTTTTTAAAATTGAAAATACATTTTGCCCGTTCTTTGGAAGGAACGGACAAAATGAAGGAAGGGCAATTATGATCAGAATGCTGCGAATTTTTCGCCGTAGGATTTGCAAAGTTCTTTTGCCTGTGCATCCGGAAATCCGCAGACGATCAAACCGTCATCGAACAGGGATGCCCCGTCTTTTTTGACACGGTCTTCCCAATCTCTCATCCATTTGCCGTCGCCCCAGCCGTAGGAGCCGAATAATGCAACTTTTTTGCCTTTCAAAGTTTTCTCGATGGACTCGAAAAACGGTTCGAATTCCACTTCTTCCAATACCTCATCTCCCATAGCCGAGCAGCCGAAAGCAATTTTGTCGTAAGAGGCAATATCATTTTGAAAAGCCTCTACACTGAACACTTCTACCTCTGTGCCCTGTGCTGTAATGCCTTCTGCCAGTGCGTTTGCCATGGCGGTGGTGTTTCCTGTACCACTCCAGTAAATGACTGCGATTTTGCTCATATGCTGTTACCTCCTGTCGATTCAGTTAAGTGGTGCAAAATGTGATCAGGCTGTTTCCAGTAAAGAAATCAAAGGAATGCCTGCTTTTGCCTGTTCTGTTAAAAATGTACGGCAGCGTTCATACATCAGAAAGGTCTGCTTGGCACATGCCGTGTTACCGTAAACTTTCCAGCAGCCGCAAAGTTTATAGTTTTGTCCTTTTTCGCGAATGAAAGAAAAAACATCTTCGGGGGGATACCCTAAGAAAAATCCGATTTCATGCGGAAATTGCCCATATGCCGTGCAGCGTCTGCGTAAATGCGCCAAGGTTTGGCGAAAACTGTCTGCCTGATCTAAGTCTGCGGGGTAGCCGCATTGGCAGAGAAATTTTTTGACTTCCTGCTGCTTTAAGTATTGCAGCATTTGTTTTTCGCGGTATACCAATAAGACGATGCGCTGCTTTTGACAGCAGTAAAGGTATGTGATGCCGATACCAAGCGGCGCAAAGTGATGGCGGTAAGCTTGGATCTCGCTGCGCAGTTCAGGCAGTGCCTGAAGGGGGAGAGAAAATAAACTTGCCTGCTTTTTCCCCAATAATGTGGGAGAGGCATGAAAAATCAGCTCTTTTTCGAAGAATGTCATAAAACAGCTCCTTTTGATTCACAAATTTGCAGGTTTAACAACAATGCGCGGAAAGTATTTTTTTCAGCGCGGAGGAAGAACTGCTGTGTGAACGAGCTACGGTAATGTTGTTTTTCTGTGCTTCCTGCACGGCACCTGTGACCATAATGTGAGAAACCGTACTGGTGAATAATACGATCAAATCCGCCTGCCCGATCTGAGAGCGGAAATTACCGGGTAGTTGTGTGAATACTTTTCCTTTACAGTTGAATTTTTTACAAATATCCATATATTGACGAACCATGCGATCGTGTCCGCCGACGATAACAACACTCATATTCGACCTCCTTTAAAAATCACAAACTATTAGTCATGGCTAACTCAAGGGGAGTTAAAAAAGTTAGCTATTGCTAACTGTTGACCAAAGGATACCATGAATACGAAAATTTGTCAAATGCTTTTCAGCTATTTATCGAAGCTTATTTCTCAAAAACCAAAAATAAGTTTCACTGATTGGCGGAAGAATCATTTGGCAGACAGAGTGATATGGTTTTGGAAGAAGGAAAAGAAGAAATCGGGATTTTTGTATTCTGAATAGATGCAAGAGCAAGGCAATCGGGATTTTGTCATATTTTGGCGCATACGGAGAAACGATACAGTGCAGGTTGCATTTTAAAGATGAAAAAAGGCAAAATTAGGTTGTTTTGCAAAAAAAAGAAGGAAAACGGATATTTCCGCGATTGCTTTTCCCTCTGTTTCCTTGAATTTCTGCCGTTTTCAAGGTATAATGAACAACAGATGACGTTTGCTTATCAAAATGTAGGGCAAACGCAGCCAAAGCAAGAAAGGAGTGGGGAAGAAGTGGAGATCATCAACTGGAAGGATCTGCTTTACCCTTATCGGCAAACGGTAGACGAGTTGTTGGTGAAGCTGCGTAATTTAGATGCGGAGTATCGTTATTTAGGAATCTATTCCCCCATCGATTCGGTGACGGGAAGGGTCAAAAGCACGGCAAGTATCATGGATAAAGCCGGCAGGAAAAAAATCCCGCCGGAAAAAATAGAGGAATTGATGGAAGATATTGCGGGGATCCGTATTCTGTGTCAGTTTACGGAAGATATTCCCAAGATCATTGCAATGATCCGCTCCAGACGCGACATGAAGGTGATTGAAGAACGAGATTACATCACGAATCGGAAGGCAAGCGGTTACAGAAGCTACCATATCATCATTCGTTACCCTTTGCAGACGGCGCTGGGGTATCGTGAAGTGCCCGCGGAAATACAGATCCGTACCAATGCCATGAATTTCTGGGCGACAGCGGAGCATTCCCTGCGTTATAAATACAGCGGCAATATCCCGCAAGAACTGCAGGAGCGGCTGACAAACTGCGCAGAGGCGGCGTTTCGTCTGGATCGCGAAATGGCGACGATACGCGAGGAGATCACCAACGCGCAGCGGCTGAATGAGATCAAGGACAATCTGGTTTCCAATATTTTGCAGAATATCCATAACCTGTATTTTGGTGCCAAGTTAGAGAATATGGAAAAGATCAATCGTGAATTTATCGATCTTTGGAACCAAAACGATGTGGAGAAACTGAAGGAATTTAATGAACGGCTGAACATGATGGCAGAGGTGTACCGCGTGTAACAGCCGAAAGGAGCAAGGGATATGGCAGTGTATGCATTGGGTGATCTGCATTTTGGGTTTGCGGTAAAAAAGCCGATGCATGTATTCGGTGAGCGTTGGAAAGACCATGCGGAAAAAATCATCAAGCATTGGAAAATGCAGGTCAAGGAAGATGATCTGGTTTTATTGGCGGGTGATATCTCCTGGGGAATGCGTTTAGAGGAAGCACAGGCGGATTTAGATGTGATCGACAGCCTGCCGGGAAAAAAGATTTTACTGGAGGGCAATCACGATTATTGGTGGAAATCTTCGTCCCGTTTAAGCGGCTGCTATCCGAAGCTGTTTTTTTTGAAGAATAACTGTTTTTTTTGGAATGGTGTGTTTTTTTGCGGCTCTCGCGGGTGGCTGTGTCCCAATGACAACTCTTTTACGCCACAGGACGAAAAAATTTACCGCAGGGAGCAAATCCGCATGCAGCTGTCCCTGCAGGCGGCGATGCAGCGCGGTGCAAAAGAAATTGTGGTTATGATGCATTATCCGCCTGTCAATGATAAGCAGGAGGCATCGGATTTTACGGAGCTGTTTCGGCAGTATCCCGTGCGGCAGGTGGTGTTCGGGCATTTGCACGGAGAGAAAAATCACCGCATGGCGCTGCAGGGGAAACGAGATGGCATCGAATACCATTTGGTATCGGCAGATTATCTGGATTTTCGCCCGAAATTGATTTTGGAGTAAATGCGGTAAGAAGATAAGAACGATAAAAGCGGCAGTTTTGCATACCCAAAAGTAGTACGGTAAGCGGTGGTTCCATCGGTATTCGGTATCGGGAACTTCCGCTTATTTTTACACTGTTTTCGCAGCGGTGTTTGAGAAGCGCAAGAACGGAGCTGTATTTTTGAGGAAACTATATTTTTTGGCAATAAAAAACCCACCTGTGCGGCAGGTGGGAAATTTTTTTATTTTACGCTCATCTCATCGATCAGCTTGTTTTTCAGTTCACTCAGTTTTTCCGTTAAATCGACAGGAACAATATGTGGATTGTTCAAACGCTTATGCTCGTCCCAAAGCGAATCTTTCTCCTTCGTGCAGTATGCCTGGATATCCATGACATCAGGGCAGGTGTAGACCTGCTTACCCGCGCGGAAGATCGGAGTCAAAAGTTCACGGACACGATAGGAACCGGGGCAAAGACGCATTTTTTTCCATTTTGCGCCGGAGTCAAACAGTACCAAAGGCTGTGTTTCGTCGATGGTTTCTTCTTCCAAAGCGATCAGATCCGCTTTGATCTTGCCTGTTTTGACATCGTAAATACGGAATACTTTTTTAATGCCCGGGTTGGTGACCTTGTCAGGGTTGTTGGAAAGCTTGATCTTGGGGATAAAATCGCCGGCTTCATTTTCTTCCGCAGCAAGTTTATACACACCGCCGAAGGCAGGGCAGTCATCGCTTGTGATCAGTTTTGTGCCAACGCCCCAAAGAGAGATCTTTGCGCCCTGCAGTTTTAAGCTGGCGATCAGGTTTTCGTCCAGATCGCTGGAAGCGCTGATCACAGCATCGTCAAAGCCGGCTTCTGTCAGCATTTCCTTCGCGCGTTTGGAAAGGTAAGCGAGGTCGCCGCTGTCCAGACGAATGCCGTAATTTTTCAGTGGAATGCCTGCATCGCGCATTTCCTGAAAGACGCGAATGGCATTGGGTACACCGCTTTCCAATGTATTATAGGTATCTACCAACAGCAGGCAGGCGTTGGGGAACAGTCTTGCATATTCCCGAAATGCCGTTAATTCATCGGGGAAACTCATGACCCAACTGTGCGCGTGCGTTCCTTTGACGGGAATGTGGAAGTATTTACCCGTCAGGACATTGCTTGTCCCGCAGCAGCCGCCGATGACAGCAGCCCTTGCGCCCAATGTGCCGGCATCGGGACCTTGCGCGCGGCGCAAACCGAATTCCATCACAGGGTCGCCCTGTGCTGCCCAGCAGACGCGGGCTGCTTTTGTGGCGATCAGACTCTGGTGGTTGATGATATTCAGTAATGCCGTTTCCACCAGCTGCGCTTCCATGATAGGCGCTTTTACACGTAAGAGCGGTTCATGCGGAAAGACAACAGTGCCTTCCGGAATTGCATCGATATCGCCGCTGAAAGAGAAATCTTTTAAATATGCGATAAATTTGTCCGTGAAAAGTCCCAGTGTTGTCAGGTAGGCAATATCGCTTTCGCTAAAACGCAAATTTTTGATATAAGAAATGACCTGTTCCAGACCTGCGGCAATGGCAAAGCCGTTTCCGCTGGGGTTTTTTCTGTAAAACAAATCAAATACCACTTGCTTTTGATGCAGTCCCGTTTCATAATACCCCTGCATCATCGTCAATTCATATAAATCTGTCAATAAAGTAAGTCCTTGTGTATCCATTGGTTGTAAGCCTCTTTTCTGCTGAATCCGTCGAAGTGTTTCGCGTACATTTTTCCTACCATTATACACAATCTTTTTGCGAAAAGCAAATAAAAAGGCACACTTTTTGGCACTTTTCACAGGAAAGCAGGAGCAAAAGAAACAAAATTTGGTTTTTGTCTTTCTATAAAACACGGTATTTTGCCGAAAAAACAGAGCTGATGTTGCCCGAACGGTCGGTGCATTTTTTCCTGAAAAAACTTCCGAAAAAACCTTTACAAAAAAAGCCGATACCTGTATAATCAGTGAGTAAGTGCAAGAGTCAAACGCAGTGAAGGAGACAGTACATTCCTTAGGATTGGCTGCAGAGAGTCGGGTAATGGTGGAAGCCCGGTGCCATGAAGCGAATGGAAGATCCCTCCTGAGCGGCAGCACAAAAGGTTTTTTTGCCGAGTAGATGCTGACGTTTCCCCTCGTTACGGGAAGTACACTATGATGGTAGTGTGTTGAGGCGGATCATTTTTATATGATCAATTCAGGTGGTAACGCGGTCCTTTCGTCCTGTATATGGGCGAAGGGATTTTTTTATTGCACAGAAAGAAAAACGGCAGAACGAAAGAATTATTTTCGGACAGCGTAGCAAAAAGAGGAGGATTTTGAAATGTACGACAAAGTGCCTACCAATTTAAACTTCGTGGAAAGAGAAGTGGAAGTGGAAAAGTATTGGAAAGACCATGATATTTTCGGCAAAAGTATCAAGGCAAGAGAAGGCGCACCGGTATTTACCTTTTATGACGGCCCGCCTACCGCAAACGGCAAGCCGCATATCGGTCACATCATCACCCGTGCGGTCAAGGATTTGATCCCTCGTTATAAGACCATGAAGGGATATAAAGTGCTCAGAAAAGCAGGTTGGGATACCCACGGACTGCCGGTCGAGCTGGAAGTGGAGAGAAATCTGGGGCTGGACGGTAAGCCGCAGATCGAAGAATACGGCGTAGAGCCTTTCATCGAAAAATGCAAGGAAAGCGTATGGACCTATGAGCAGGAATGGCGCTCCATGAGTGACCGTGTCGGTTTCTGGGCAGATATGGATCACCCGTATGTCACATACCACAATGAATATATCGAATCCGTTTGGTGGGCGCTCAAACAGATCTGGGATAAGGGTCTTTTGTATAAAGGACACAAGGTCGTTCCTTACTGCCCTCGCTGCGGTACTGCACTGTCCTCTCATGAAGTGGCACAGGGCTATAAAGATGTCAAGGAAATGTCTGTTATTGCGAAATTTAAAGTGGAAGGCAAGGAAAACGAGTACTTCCTGGCATGGACCACAACACCTTGGACACTTCCTTCCAATATCGCTTTGACAGTCAACGCAAAGGAAACTTACGCAAGAGTCAAATATCAGGATTATGTGGCAATCATGGCGGAAGCGCTTTTGGACAGCGTTTTGGGCGAAGGAAATTACGAAGTGCTGGAAACGATGGAAGGTAAAGCACTGGAATATACAAGATATCTGCCGTTGTTCCCGTTCTTGGAAAACGATCCCAAGGCATTTTTCGTGACCTGCGATCCGTATGTTACACTGACAGACGGTACCGGTATCGTTCACTCCGCCGGTGCGTTCGGTGAAGATGACGCCCGTGTTTGCAACGCATATGGCATTCCGTTCCGTCAGTATGTAGACGACGCCGGCAATATGACAAAGGAAACAGGACCTTTTGCGGGATTGTTTGTCAAGGACGCAGACCCGAAGGTGATCGAATTTATGGAACAGGACGGTTCTTTATTTGCCGCAATCCCGTTTGAACATAACTATCCGTTCTGCTGGAGATGTGATACACCGCTGATCTACTACGCAAGAAGCACTTGGTTCATCAAGATGACGGCACTGCGTGACAGATTGGTGGCAAATAACCGCACCATCAACTGGTATCCGGACAATATCAAGGAAGGTCGTTTCGGCAACTTCTTGGAAAATGTCATTGACTGGGGTCTGTCCCGTGAAAGATACTGGGGCACACCGCTGCCGATCTGGGAATGCGAATGCGGACACAGACATACCATTGGCAGCATCGAAGAACTCAAACAGATGTCCCCTGACTGCCCGGAAAATATCGAACTGCATAAACCTTTCATCGATGCGGTGCATCTGACCTGCCCGAAATGCGGCAAGCTGATGACCAGAGTACCTGAGGTGATCGACTGCTGGTTTGACAGCGGCTCCATGCCGTTTGCACAGTGGCACTATCCTTTCGAAAATAAAGAAGTCTTTGAGGAAAACTTCCCCGCAGACTTCATCAGTGAAGCGGTGGATCAGACCAGAGGCTGGTTCTATACTCTGCTTGCGGTCAGCACATTGCTCTTTGACCGTGCACCGTTTAAAAACTGTATCGTACTGGGTCATGTGCAGGATAAGAACGGACAGAAGATGTCCAAACATAAAGGTAACGTTGTCAACCCTTGGGACGCTTTGAACAAGCAGGGTGCAGATGCGGTACGTTGGTATTTCTATGCCAACAGCGCGCCTTGGCTGCCCAGCCGTTACTATGACGAGGCTGTCAGCGAACTGCAAAGAAAATTCATGGGTACTTTGTGGAATACCTATGCGTTCTATATTTTGTATGCGGAGATCGATCAGTTCGATCCGACCAAATACACACTGGATTATGAAAAACTGGCGCCGATGGATCGTTGGATCTTGTCCAAACTGCAAACATTGAACAAGTATGTGGACGAATGCCTGAACGGTTACAAGCTGACAGAGCCTGCCCGTGCGATGGCTGATTTTGTGGACGATCTGTCCAACTGGTATGTCAGAAGAAGCAGAGAACGTTTCTGGGCGGAAGGTATGGAACAGGATAAAGTCAATGCATATATGACACTGTTTACTGTTCTGGAAACAATGGTAAAACTGGCAGCACCGTTTACTCCTTTCATTACGGAGGAAATCTACGCAAATCTGGTTAGAAAAGTAGACGCCAATGCACCGGAAAGCGTGCATCTGTGTGATTGGCCCGAATACCACGCAGAATGGGTAGATCAAGAGCTGGAAGAACACATGGACTTTGTTCTGAAGGTTGTTGTGGAAGGACGTGCGGCAAGAAATGCGGCTGCTATGAAGAATCGTCAGCCTTTGGCAATGATGTATGTCAAAGCGGAGCAGAGCCTGCCGGAGTCTTATCTGAATATCATAAAAGAGGAACTGAATGTCAAAGAAGTGGCGTTTACCGATGATGTGGAAGCATTTACCACCTATACCTTCAAGCCGCAGCTGCGTACATTGGGTAAAAAGTACGGTAAACTGGTACCGGGTATCGGCGCATACCTGAAAGAAGTGGACGGTTCCGCGTTTATGGCAACGCTGCGTGCAGACGGCAAGGCTTCCTTTACGGTAGACGGCGCAGAAGTTGTGCTGGAAATGGACGATGTCTTGATCGACACTGCGCAAAAAGGCGGTTTCGTATCCAGTGGGGATCATACACTGACTGTTGTACTGGATACCAATTTGACACCTGAATTGGTAGAGGAAGGATTTGTGCGCGAGATCGTCAGCAAGATCCAGACCATGCGTAAAGAGGCAGATTTCCATGTGACAGATCGTATCCGTGTATATTACGACGGCAGCGAAAAGATCGCTGAAATCTTGAGCAGAAACGATATTTCCGCAGATGTACTGGCAAATGAGGTCGTTGCAGGAAAAGGCGGAGAGCTGAGCAAAGAGTGGAACATCAACGGAGAAACCGTGACACTGGGTGTTGCTCGTGTGTGATTTTATAACAAAAAGAGCAGGTCATCGGAAGTCCCGATGACCTTGTCTTTTATGCAAGGAGGGGGGCGCTATGGCAAGCAGTGAGGAATTTGTCACTTATGTGTGTGATGCGATCCGCGCGGCAGGCGATGTGACTTACCGCAAAATGTTTGGGGAATATGGTATTTTCTGCGATGGTAAATTCATCGGCGTGGTTTGTGACAACTGCTTTTTTGTCAAACGCACCAAACAAGGCGCCGAAGTGCTGCCCAATTTGCCGCAGGTGCCGCCGTACGAAGGGGCAAACCCTTATTTTTTGCTGGAAGAATTGGAAGATCAGGAAAAAATCACGGCATTTTTGCAGGCAAGCTGGGAAGAACTGCCTTTTCGCAAAGAGAAAAAGAAAAAAGTAGGAATCAAAAAGGAGAAAGGCATATGAAAGTACTTTTGGTCAATGGTGGACCGCACGAGAAAGGCTGCACCTATACGGCGCTGACGGAAGTGGCAGGCGCTTTGCAGAAAAACGGTGTGGAAACGGAGATTTTCTGGCTGGGCAATGACCCGATCGCGGGCTGTATCAGCTGCGGTTTTTGCAAAAAGAACGGACGCTGTTTCCGAAATGACTGCGTGAATGTATTTTTGGAAAAAGCAAAACAGGCAGACGGCTTTGTGTTTGGCGCGCCTGTGCATTTTGCTTCTTCCGCCGGGGCATTGATCTCCTTTATGGACCGTGCGTTTTTCTGTGCCGATTTTGGCGCAAAACCTGCTGCCTGCGTAGTCAGCTGCAGACGTGCGGGAACGACCGCTACGTTTGATGAGATCAATAAATATTTCGCGATCAAGGGTATGCCGATCGTAACGAGCAATTATTGGAACGCGGTACACGGCAACACACCCGAAGAAGTGAAACAGGATCTGGAAGGCATGCAGACGATGCGTATTTTAGGCAAAAATATGGCATGGCTGCTGCGCTGTATCGAAGCAGGAAAAGAAGCCGGCATTCAGCCGCCGGAAACGGAAGAAAAGATCAAAACCAATTTTATCCGCTAAGATTCGTTTGGGAATAGAGAAAGAGCACCTTGTCTGCTGATTTTTTGAAGCAGATAAGATGCTCTTTTTTTCGTTTATTTTTCGTCAGACAGGAATTTTCCGTCTGTGGTATACAGAAATTCTTTCGGGGCAGGGTGCGAGGAAAACAGGTGCGGGGAAAGTGATTTTGCGTAACTGCCCGCATTGCCAATCGCGATCAGAGAACCGATCGGCGCTTTTGGCAGTGTGATAGTATCTGCCAATACGTCTAAAGCGGTGCATAAACTGCCTGCGATGGTGACGGTTTCCGTGCCTTCCTCTGCGCCGATTACAGAAAATGTGAATGCGTGCCGTGTGGTGTAAAACGGTTCTGCCATCGGTACCGTGTCCATTGGCAGCGACTCCAGAAGTGCTGCGATGGCAGGGCGTAAGAAGCCGTTTAAACCGCTGCGTACCACAACAAATGTTTTCCCGTGTGATTCTTTCCGATCGACCACAGGGGTGTAAAATGTACCGCTTTGGCAGGTGACAAACCGCCCTGTTTCAATCATCAGTTTCGCCTGCATATGGGTTTTGTTATGTGCGGCGATGTCGGAAGCGATGTTAGATAATTTCTGCAAGTCTACAGGGGATTGTTTCAGTGCGTCGTATACTGTGCCGATGCCGCTGCCGAAATTGATATAGGAGAGCGGTTGCTGCAACTGTTCAGAAAGAGCAAGTGCTGCCTGATAGCAGTTTTGGTAGTAGATCGCTAACTGCGCGGTATCCAGAACCTGTGAGCGGATATGGATATGTACACCGTTTAGCTTAAGATGTGGGCATTTTGCAAGAAGTGCAAGTACATCGAGCATTTTTTCCGCATCGATGCCGAATTTAGAAGGGGCAGACGCAGCGCCGTCCATCGTGAAGGCGGGATTGAGCCGGATACCGATGGAAAGCGTACGCGCATACTTGGCGGCATATTCTTCTGCAAGCGCGATCTCATGCAGGCTGTCCGCAATGAAAACACATTCGCCATAGGTGTTTTCCAAGTCCGCAAAAGTTCTTCCGGGAACAGAATAATAGATATTTTCCGCAGGGATGCCGCATTTTCTTGCCAAAGCGACTTCGCCGGCACTTGCGGCGTCCGCGCCGAAGCCGCACCCTGCCAGTGTCCGAATGACAGGCATAAAGGGATTTGTTTTGACGGAAAACAAAAGCTGGTAATCGGCAAAAGCGTTTTTCAGTTCTGCCGCACGATTGAGGATCTCCTGTTCTTCATAAACGTAACAGGGGCTTTGTGCTTGGAGCCATTGCAGTGTTTCGGGATTCATGATGCACCTCTGCTTTCTGTTGGTTTTCAATTTCAATAGACCATTGCAAAAAACAGGCAGCCGCAGAGGACTGCTTGTCTGGATACATTATTTCAAAATATCGGACAAGAAACTGGTTGCGCCAAAGTCTGCGCCAAGTTCCAAATATTCGCTGACAGTCTGCGCAATGTCCGCAAAGGTAGCGCGAACGCCAAGGTCAACACCTTCTTTTACACCTTTGCCCCAAACCAGAAGCGGAACGTATTCTCTGGAATGGTCTGTACTGGGTGTGGTGGGGTCGCAGCCGTGGTCTGCCGTAATGATGAGGATATCTTCCTCTTTCATCTCTGCCATGATTTCGGGCAGTTTGCTGTCGAAGTATTCCAATGCTTTCGCATAGCCTTCTACATCATTTCTGTGACCGTAGATCATATCGGTATCAACCAGATTGGTAAACAGGATACCCGCAAATTCCTCTTTGGCATACAGAATGGTTTTCTCGATGCCATCGTTGTTGTTGGTGGTGTGATCGGCTCTGGTGATACCTCTGTGCTCAAAAATATCTTCGATTTTACCGATAGCGGTCACATTCAGACCTTTTTCTTTCGCATAGTCCAAAATGGTGGGTCCTGTCGGCGGCAAAGAGAAGTCTTTTCTGTTTTTGGTACGGGTGTAGTTTCCGCTTTCGCCGACAAACGGTCTTGCGATGACTCTGGCAACACCGTACTCACCGGTCAGAAGTTCTCTTGCGGTTTCGCAGATTTTATAAAGCTCGTCCACGGGAATGACATCTTCGTGCGCTGCGATCTGGAAAACGCTGTCTGCCGAAGTATAGACGATAGGGGAGCCGGTTTTGACGTGCTCATCGCCCAGATCCTGAATGATAACGGTGCCGCTGGCGGCATAGTTTCCAAGGGTTTTTCTGCCGATGGCAGTTTCAAATGCGTCCATCAGCTCTTTGGGAAAACCTGTTTCTGTAAATGTCGGGAAAGGTTTTAACGTGTAAACACCTGCCATTTCCCAGTGACCTGTGGTAGTGTCTTTCCCCATGGAACGCTCGCCCATTTTCGCGAAGCAGCCTTTCGGTGCATCTGTTTTTCCCAACAAATCAATATCTTCGCCCTGAATATTTCCAAGACCCAATGCTGCCATATGCGGCAGAGCGGTTTGGGGGCGTGCTTTTTTAATGTTGACGAGGGTATTGCTGCCTGCATCGCCGTAATCGGCTGCATCGGGCAGAGCGCCGATGCCGACGCTGTCTAATACGATCATAATGACTCTTTTCATATATTGAAACCTCCTGTTTTTTGTTTTTTATGAGATAATATCCAACACCAGAGGAGTCGGTGCTGGCGGCTGTGTATCGATGGTGATGGCGTCAGAAAGGATTGCTGCCGCACGTTCACATTGTGCCTGTGTCTGGCTGTAAACAACAGCCAGTGGCTCGCCTGCGGTAACAACATCGCCCAAACGTTTTTTCATCACGATGCCTGCGCCAAAATCGATCTGCTGTTCTTTGACCATACGCCCTGCGCCCGTTTCCAAAGATGCTCTGCCGATCGAAGCGGTGTCCATCGCAAAGACATAGCCGTCTGTTTTTGCAAAAACCGTAACGCTGTTTGCAGAAAGCGGCAGTTTGCCGTAATCCTCAATGATAGCGGGATCTCCGCCTTGCTGGAGCAGGAGCTCACGGAATTTTGCAAGACCTGCACCGTTGTCAATTTGTTTTTGCAAAAGCGAGATTCCTTCTTCCACTGTTTGGACGCGTTCACTGAGCAAAAGCATATGTCCGCCCAACAGCAAAGAAACCTCTAACAGATCGCCTTTCACATTGCCTTTGAGCACTTCGATCGCCTCAATGACCTCCAGACGGTTACCGATATTTTGCCCTAAAGGCTGTGCCATGCTGCTGATGACAGCAGTGACTTTTCTGCCGACATGATGCCCCATATCCGCCATCGTTTTTGCCAATGCCTGTGCGGAAGGAAGATCTTTCATAAAAGCGCCGCTGCCGCACTTGACGTCCAGTACGATACCGTCCGCCCCCGCAGCGATTTTCTTTGACATAATGCTTGCCGCGATCAGAGGCAGGCTGTCAACGGTCCCTGTTACATCGCGCAGTGCGTAAAGCTTGCGGTCAGCTGGTGTCAGAGTGTCGGTTTGGCTCATCAGTACAAGATTGCTTTTTTGTGCATAGGCGATTGCTTCTTGCTCCGAGATGTTTACGCGGAATCCGGGTATGGATTCCAGTTTATCGATCGTACCGCCGGAAAAGCCAAGCCCGCGACCGCTCATTTTGACAACCGGCACACCTGTGGAGGCAACCAGAGGCGCCAAAATCAAGGTGGTGGTGTCTGCTACACCGCCGGTGCTGTGTTTGTCGGCTTTTTTACCCGCCACGGCGCTCAGGTCAAAGACACTGCCGGAATTTGCCATTTCCATTGTAAGATGTGCAGTTTCTTCCGCGTCCATACCTCGAAACAGAACTGCCATCAAAAATGCGGAGATTTGATAATCCGGCAGGGAGCCGTCGGTCACACCTTTCACAAAAGCTGCGATCTCCTTGGCGGAAAGTTTGCCGCCGTCACGTTTTTTGATAATCATATCCACAAAGTTCATGCGAACACCTCCTGCGGTCTGTTTTTGAAAAAATAGAGTGGCAAGTGTTTTTTACAAACAAAGTGTTTGCGAATATTATACCATAAGTCTGCCCAAAAGCATAGTAAAACGGGAGCCTTTTTCTGCCGGAGCGAGAGGGAAATGTATTTTTTTGCCGAAAAAAGCGAACGATACGGACAGCAAAAGACAAATTTTTCGGTTCTGTTTTTTTACAATAGTGCATACGGAGGTATGAAAAATGGAAAAAACAGAGATCGTATTGGAACAACAGCCGGTATCGCCGGTTTATCGAGAAGGGTATCGGGAGGAGCGGAAAATACAGGCGCACCCGTTGATTTGGCGGATAGTTGGGGCATCACTGTTATGCGGCGGAACATTTTTTTGCGGCGGGGCTACGGTGCTTCGCGTATTGCACCCGCTTGGGCTGGCGTGCGTATGCGCATGCATGGGAAAAGGGACGCTCTTTTTTGTTGCGGCAGCGGCAATGGCGGCAGGAAATGCCGCGGCGGGAATACACAGCATGAAATATATGGGGGCATTATTGCTTCTGGCGCTGTTGGAGATGATCGGTCAGAAAACAGCAAAGCGCAAAGACGCAATGGCGCATGCTGTAAAAGGTGCCGCGGCAATGGCAGTAGCAGGTGTCGTGTTTGCGATTGCGATGGACAGCTCTTTTTTTTATCTCAGTATTGCTCTGGCGGAGAGTGTGTTGGTGCTTTGCTTCAGCATTCTGTTGGAAAAGGCGATGGAATGGCTTTCTCAAGGCGGGGGCAGAACTTATGATACCCAAAGATTGTCGCTGACGCTATTTTTGGGCTGTGCTTTGGGCGGAATGAGCGCGTTGTGGACGCTGCCGATCTGGTTATTGCCGATGCTGTTGACGATGTTTTTACTGCCGGCTTCCTTTTGCTGGGGCAGCAGCAGTGCGGCGGCAGCGGGTGTCGCTGTCAGTGCGGTGCTGTGGCTTTGTGCAGATGCCGACTGGGCACTGTTCGGAATGGCTGCGGTCGGCGGTCTTTTGGCAGGCTTGATGCAGCAGCAGGGGAAACTTTTGGCAGCGACGGTTTATTTTTCCGCATCTTCCATGATGCTGATGGCGGCAGGTGCCGAGAAAGAAACGTTGTTTCGCCTTTGTGGGATCGCGGCTGGTGTGGTATTTTTTCTGCTTCTGCCGCAAAAGACGATGCATCGCATTTTTGGCGGCGGGGAGGATATGCCAAAGGACGGACTGCAAAGGACCAAAGAGGTGACGAAAGAGAAACTGGAACAATTTGCTTCTGCCTTTGATGCCTTGGCACAAGTGTTTCCCAAAGAGGATATGCGGGAAAAAAAAGAGGAGATCCCCGCTCTGGTAGACGCTATCGCCTCAAAGGTCTGCAGCAACTGCGCAATGGCACATTGCTGTTGGGAGGAAGAAATTTACCGTACTTACAGTATGACGTTTCAGGCATTGACGGCATGCGAGGCAGGCACATTTGCACAGGAGAAGCTCCCGCCTTATTTTTTGCAGACCTGTCCGCATACCGCGGAATATGCAGAGGCGATCCAAGCGGTGTATTCCAATTACTGCAGAGATCGGCTTTGGCTGAGAAGAATGTCGGAATGCCGCGCTTTAGTGGGGCGGCAGCTATATGCGGTGGGAGATATTTTGCGGGAACTTTCCGAAACCTTGTCGGAAGAATATACTTTTTCCGACCGCTTGCGGGAAGAATTGATCACGGTGTGCGAAAAAGAGCGGATCCCGCTGCGCCAACTGACTGTATTACAGCAGAAAAAAACAGAAAGAGTGGAAATACACATGGTATTAAAAGACTGCGGCGGAAAAGATCTGTGCCGTGGGCGGCTGCAAACACTTCTGCGTAAGACATTGGGCAGAGCGGTTTGTTTGTTGGAAGAAACACCGTGCTTGCAGGATAAAAGCGGTTACTGCCGATTGACGTTTGTGGAAGAAGCGAGGTTTCGCCTTTCCACTGCGATCGCGGCAATGCCGCAGAAAGCCGGCGCGCCTTCCGGAGATACCGCAACCGTCTGGACAGATGGCAAAGGCAGCGCTTTGATGGCGCTTTCCGATGGTATGGGAACGGGAGAAGCGGCAAGAAAACAGTCGCTTGCCGCGATCGAACTTTTGGAGAATTTCTGTGCCGCGGGATTTTCCAAAGAAGTGGCGGTGCAGTTGATCAATTCCGCGCTGTTGCTTGGCAAGACAGAGGAGATCTATGCGACATTGGATATTTGCTCCGTAGATCTGTATAGCGCAAGAGGAGAATTTATCAAACTGGGAGCGTCCGCGGCATATATTTGGCGAAGCGGCAGAGTCATACGTTTGCAGACGGCATCTTTGCCCGCAGGGATATTGGAGAAAGTGGAGATCGTAAAAAATGAGATTCCGTTAAAAGACGGAGATATGATCCTTTTGCTGACAGACGGCGTGACGGACGCATTAGGCGGAGAAGCCGATACCGCAGCATGGCTGAAGGAAAAACTGGAGCGGACACCGATGCGCAATCCGCAAGATGTGGCGGATTGTGTTCTGGAAGGCGCAAAGGCGGCCGCGGGAGAGGAGCGCAAAGACGATATGACAGTGCTGGCGGGACGATTTTGGGAGAAGTGGTCGGCGTAAGGGAAGAATTTTTGGCGGAAAAGATGATTTTTTTCCGATAGCAGGCAAGCAGTAAAAAACAGCAGGCTTTTTAGAATGAGAAATCTAAGAAGCCTGCTGTTTTTATGCATCTGTCTGTATTAAATGGAAAAAATGTGCTTACTGCGGTGCGTTGGCGGCGCAGATGGTGTCCAATACCTCAAACAGCGCGGAGCAATCCGCCGTAAAGACATTGTATTCCTCTCCTACGGAAAGCAGGAATACGTCGTCCGGCAGCAGCGTCATAACGGTAGCTTCTCCTGCCTCTTTGTCCACAAAAGAAAGGACGTAAAGCGCTTCGGCGGTATCGAAAGAAGCATTTTTGGAAAGTTTCGGAGCTAATGCGGAAACAGCGTCCGCTACGGTTTGAATATCACTTGGTTCGGTGAGAGAAAACGTATCGGTGTAATTCGGATACTGTTGGAATACGATCTCAGCAACGGCATCTGCTTTTACACTGAAATTTACGCTTTTGGGGGAAAGCAGGGAAATACCGACACCGAATAATACCGCAACGACCGCGATCGCGATCAGAAGTTTTGTGTTGAGAGCTTTCATGAATTTGTTCCTCCTTCGTATTTTTTGCGAATACGGATATCATCTCCGTAAAATGCCATGACTTCATAGGTACCTCGAATGCGGGAGAGGATCCGGTCGGAATACTGTTGGATCAGTTTGTCCGCGCTGAGGTTGGTGGAAAGCACCACTGGCTTTTGCGCCAAGGCGCGTTCGTTGATGATGCGAAACAGCTCTGCGCTGGTCAGCACAGTGGAAAACTCTGTGCCTAAATCGTCGATGATCAAAAGATCCGCTTCCAAAAGATCCTCCATCGGGTCCTGTGTTTCTTCCTCTGCGTCTTTGTTGCCGAAACGGTAATCCTCAAATAGACGGCAAAGCTGTCCGGCTGTAAAATAGAGCACCAGATACCCTTTGTCCATTACCTCTTTGGCAATGCAGTTGCACAAAAAAGTTTTTCCAAGCCCTGTTGGTCCCCAGAGCAAGAGGCTGCTGCTTTGGGGAAACTGCTCCGCAAACGACAATGCTTTTTTATAGATATGCTCCATATTTTCCCGCGGTGTCATTTCCTGCTGCGGATAGGGTGCATTGCTGTAATATTTCAACTGAAAGGTATCAAAATTTTCATTTTGAATGATATCGTGAATATTGGACTGACGATAAAGTTTATCCATCAGTTTTTGTTTCATACAAAGGCATTCTTTGCCGTCTGCAAAGCCGGTATCTTTGCAAAGCGGGCAGACGTATTCCAACTCCAAGGCATTTGGTAAGATGCCTGCGTTTTGCAGTATTTCACTGCGTTCATGGTGGAGTGCCTGTGCGCTTTGCTGTAGTTTTTGCACTGTCTGTAACGCTTCTTGCGGGCAAAGCAAAGCCGCTTTTGCGCTTTGCACACCAAGCAGGGAAAGTTCCTGCTCGATCTGTGCCAGACGCGGGAAGCGTGTATAAAGCTGCGCTTTGCGTTCCCGCAGTTCCGCAGCTTTTTGTGTGCGGGTCCGATCATAGTCCCGCAATATCTCACGGTAAAAAGTGGTGCGAAGTCCCATAGGTGTCCTCCTATATTACCATTGTTTTCTTCTTTCATTTTCCAGTCGCTCCAACTCCTGAAAATCCCAGTCGCGTTGGTCATAATTTAAGAAACGATTCGGTTTTTTAGCGGAAGCGTCATTTGTCTGTTTTTGTTGCTGCAATGATTTTTTCGCAGAAAAAGCGGCGTCCAGCGCTTCGATATCCTGCATGGTTTTGACGCCTGCCTGCTTCCAGTCGCTTAGGATCTTGTTGGCATAGGGAAAGCTGACTTTGCCGCTTTGCAAAACGGTTCTGCGGCATGCTTCGCAGATGATATCCACGGGAAGCGCAAATTCTTTCAGCCACCGCTTCAGATACGTTTCTTCTGCGGGGACAGGGGTCCTGGAGGACTGCCCAAAAGCTGCCATGATTTTTTTGACGCCTTCTTGACGCAGTTTGATGTATTCCAACGCTTTTTCAACGGTGTCAATGCCTTCTTCGTGCCAACTTAACGCAACTTTTTCGATATAGCGCATACCGCGTTTTTTATCGCCGTAAGTGCAGTATGCCAACAGCAGTTCGATCACTTCGGGGCTCATGCCGAGCCAGTCGTAAAAGCTGAACAGCGTGCTGAGCTCCTGATAAGATAAAAATTTATCCAGATGCTTTTCGGCGGACTGTTTCAGCTGCCGCACCCAGTCGTAGCGCTCCAGGTATAGCTGCATCTCCTCCACGGAATAGTTGGGCGGCGCGTCCATACTGCGCTTAGTGCAAGGGTCAGAAGAGGGCTGGGCAGAAGGTGCAAGAAGCCCTTTTTCCTGCCAATATCCCAACGCATGGCGGACATCTCCGACATTGGCATGCATTTGTTTTGCCAGAAGGGAAGCGTCTGCTTGTGGAAGAGCTCTTGCCAAAAGATACACCGAAACATAAAAAGGTGGCGCTTTTGCCAAGAATTCGGTGATCAGCGCTATGGGGATGGAGATGCTGTCTTCCTGCATACGGTTTCCTGCCTTTCTGTTGGGATATATTTGCGTTGAGTATCATTATAGCATGGTGTGACAAAAAATGCAAAGTTATCAAAAATGTCCAAAAGAAAGCGAGAAAAAGAAAACACGAAAAAACAGCGGCTGTTTACCGCTGTTTTTCAGAAGGGGAATTGTATGTGAAACATGTCAACAATTTAGTTACATGAAGTAAGCATAAAGGGGATGCCTGTCGCCACTCGGGGAAATGCCGACAGGCGGGAAGTAAAAGGGGGCGTCCTTTGACTTCCTCTACAGTTTACAATAAAAATATGTCCAATTTGTGAATAGAAACTTAAGCGTCGCTTAAGAAAAGATAAAAAAACCTTAAGCAAATCGGAAGAAAAGAGCATTTTTCGCAAAAAAAAGCGAGAAAATATTGTCACATGCAGTGTTGTGGTTTTAATAGTTTGATAAAAACCATAGGGCATGCAGTAGAAATATAATGACGTTTCAGGAAATCGAAAATATAGGCAAATGCTTGAAGGAATAAGCTTTTTTTGACTTTTTTGCCGGGATTTGCTATACTATTTTTTAATGATATTTGCAAGAATTTGAGGAGGTACAACATGTCTGAAGATAGACAGTCACATATCAGAAATTTCTGTATTGTTGCGCATATCGACCACGGCAAGTCTACATTGGCAGACCGCTTGATCCAAAAAACAGGATTGCTGACAGACCGTGAGATGCAAGAACAGGTACTGGACAACATGGACCTGGAACGGGAAAGAGGCATTACCATCAAATCCCAGGCGGTGCGTTTGATTTATAAAGCAAAAAATGGGGAGGAGTATGCTTTTAACCTGATCGATACCCCGGGGCATGTGGACTTTAATTATGAGGTGTCCCGTTCTCTTGCGGCGTGCGAAGGTGCGGTGCTGATTGTGGATGCGGCACAGGGTATTGAGGCGCAGACACTGGCTAATGTGTATCTTGCGTTGGATAATAATTTGGAGATACTGCCTGTGATCAATAAAATCGATCTGCCCAGTGCAAATCCGAAGTGGGCGAAAGAGGAGATCGAAAATATCATTGGCATTCCCGCAGAAGACGCTCCCGAGATCTCCGCGAAAAACGGCATCAATATCGATGAAGTGCTGGAACGTATCATTACGGATATTCCGGCACCGAGCGGAGATATTGATGCGCCGCTGAAAGCGCTTATTTTCGATTCGGTATATGACCCTTACCGTGGGGTAATTGTTTTGATGCGTGTTTTTGACGGAAAGATCAAAAAAGGCAGCAAAGTCAAGTTGATGGCTACGGGAAAAGAATTTGATGTCGTGGAAGTCGGCATTTTCGGACCGGGGCGTTTCTTGCCTGCAGAGGAATTGACGGCAGGTATGGTAGGATATTTTACCGCCAGCATCAAGACAGTTTCCGACACCCGTGTCGGGGATACCGTTACCGATGCGCAGAACCCGACCGCACAGGCGCTGCCCGGCTATAAAAAAGTCAATCCCATGGTTTACTGTGGTGTTTTTCCGGCAGACGGCGCGAAATATCCGGATTTAAGAGATGCTTTGGAAAAATTGCAGTTAAACGATGCGGCACTGTTTTACGAACCGGAAACCTCAGTTGCGTTGGGATTTGGTTTCCGTTGCGGCTTTTTGGGACTGCTGCATCTGGAGATCGTGCAGGAAAGACTGGAACGAGAGTATAATCTGGATCTGGTGACCACGGCTCCCAGTGTAATCTATAAAGTGTTTTTAACTGACGGGACCAGTTTCGACCTGTCTAACCCCAGCAATATGCCGGACCCTGCCAGAATCGAACATATGGAAGAACCGATTGTGAAGGCAGAGATCATGCTGCCGAAAGAATATATCGGTTCTATCATGGAGCTGTGCCAACAGCGCCGCGGGGAGTATATCAGCATGGAGTATTTGGACGATACCAGAGCGATGCTGATTTATCATATGCCGTTAAATGAGATCATTTATGATTTCTTTGATGTGTTGAAATCCAGAAGCAGAGGATATGCGTCCTTTGATTACAGTTTGATCGGTTATCAAACCAGTGAACTGGTGAAACTGGATATTTTGGTAAATCGTGAGCCTGTGGATGCGCTTTCTTTTATCGTGCATAAATCCACCGCTGCGGAACGCGGCAGAAAAATGTGCGAAAAACTGAAAAAAGAAATCCCCAGACATCTGTTTGAAATTCCCATTCAGGCAGCGATCGGCAGTAAAATCATTGCCAGAGAAACGATCAGCGCCCTGCGCAAAGATGTGCTTGCCAAGTGCTATGGCGGTGATATCACCCGAAAGAAAAAGCTTCTTGAAAAACAGAAAGAGGGCAAAAAGAGAATGCGCCAGATCGGCAGCGTAGAAGTGCCGCAGAAGGCGTTTATGAGTGTGCTGAAACTGGAGGAAGAATAAAGAGTGGATTTCAGCAGAAAGTTTACAAAGCTTCAAAATGCTATAAGGCGTAAAATACTTTTCCGTGAGGAAGACATTGAAAAATAGTTTTTTTGGAAAAATGCAGAAGTTGTTTTGCTGGTATTTCCAAGAGGATCGCAAGGGAGGATGACTTGACATATTTGACATGAAAGATTCATGGAAAAATTATGATGAAGATGCCCTAATGGCAGCAG
>CALWRB010000023.1 GCA_944383855.1 uncultured Lachnospiraceae bacterium | reverse complement strand
TGGTCCTATGTTTGAAAAAACGGGATCGAAATGGATGCTGAAAGTATTTGGAACAATAAAAAGCATAAAAGTATTGCCTCGGTCGATGTGATCGATCGGGATCGCAGCATCTAAGGGGGGAAAGAGTATGAAACAAAAGAAAACATATATTATTGCTGTGCTGACAGGATTGATTTTATCGCTCTGTCTTTCCGGCTGCGCAAAAGAAAGTTCGACGACTGATGTGATCTATGCGTCAAAAGAGGATTTTTCCGGCTGTGATGTTGCCATTATCACCGGAAGCGTTGTAGATACACGTGTTGATGAAGTGATTGACGATTTGACATGGCATTATTACGACGACCAAGCCGGAGGGCTGGAAGCGCTGAAAAAGGGAGATGTGGAAGCATCTGTTTCGGAACTGCCGATCGCCAAAGTGATTACGGGACAGCAAAAAGAGCTTGCCGTTTTTCCGGAAATACTGGTAGAGGACAGTTATGGATTTATTTTGAAAAAAGACAGTCCGCTGACAGCGCAGTTTTCTGAGATCATCTCGGAATTTCAAAAAGACGGCACATTAGATGCTTTACAGGAAAAATGGCTTTCCGGAGAGGAAGACAAAATGTATATCGATTGGTCCGCTTACAATACGGAAGATCGCGGCAACGGCGTTTTGCAGTATGTGTATGAACCGTCGATATACCCTATGAGTTATATGGCTTCCGATGGCAAAGCGGCAGGCTATGAAGCGGAATTGCTGCTGATGATCGCGGATAAATTGGATATGGGTGTGGAAATTTCCACTACTTCATTTTCATCGATCATCAATTTTGTGCAGACGGGAAAAGCCGACGTAGCGTCGGGGTGTATCTCCATTACGGAAGAACGCGCAAAGGAAGTGGACTTTCCTACGACCCATTATGTGGGCGGAAATGTATTTGTGTGCCGCGCGGAAAATCTTCCGGCTAAGGTAACGGCACAAGAACCTGATTTGGAAACAGCTATCATCGCCGTAGAGGTAGGAACGACCACAGAAAGCGCAGCGCGGGAAACCTATCCCGATGCGGAGTACATCTATGTAAACAGTGCCGCGGACGGTTATCTGGCGGTGCAAAGCGGGAAAGCGGATGCGTTTGCGGTTTCCAAGACTGCTTACGAAAGCTCTGTGGCGGTTGGTGTCAGCGGATTGCGCGTGCACTCTGACGGTGTGATCGGTACACCCGGCAGTACTGCCGTAGCGGTGAGTCCGAAAACCGAAATCGCAGGCGCGTTAAACAATATAAATGATTTTCTGGATGAAATTGAGGCAGATGGCACGCTGGAAGATATGAAACAGCGTTGGATCATAGAACAGGATTACACGATGCCGGAAATTGCAAAAGCGGAAAATCCGCAGTATACTATTCGGGTAGGCACGACAGGCATATTTGAGCCATATTCTTTTTATCAAGATGAAGAACTTACCGGTTTTGATGTAGAGCTGATGCAGCGTTTTGCGCTTTGGTGCAATGCGGATCTGGAAATTCAGATTTATAACTGGGATAGTATTGTCCCCGCTTGTTCTTCCGGCAAAGTGGACTACATCATGTCAGGATTATTCGTTACAGAAGAACGTGCGGAAGCAGTGGACTTTTCCGATTCTTATATCGATGTGGAAACGATTGTAGTCGTATCCGATGCCCCTGAAGAACAGGAAGAAAGTTTTTGGGCGGGGATCCGGGATAGTTTTGAAAAAACCTTTATCCGTGAAAACCGCTGGAAAATGATCGTAAACGGCTTGCTGATCACACTTGTGATCTCGATTTTCGCGGCTGTTCTCGGTACGGTATTAGGCTTCGGCATGGTTCTTTGGCTCAGGAGCAAAAGAAAATTTCTGCAAAAAAGTGCGAATGCGTTTTTTAAGCTTATGCAGGGAATACCGGCATTGGTCATTTTGCTGATCACGCACTTTGTTATTTTTGGCTCGGTGGATATAGAGCCTGTTCTTGTGGCGATCTTGGCATTTGGCGTTATGTTTGCGGTATCGGTGGCAGGGATCTTGCAGACCGGCATCAATGCCATCGATAAAGGGCAATGGGAAGCGGCGACAGCGCTTGGATTTGGCGGCGCGGGTATCTTTTGCCGAATCATCATGCCGCAGGCGATCCGTCATGTATTGCCTTTGTATAAAGGCGAGTTTGTGAATATGATGAAGCTGACGTCTATCGTTGGTTATATTTCTATTCAAGACCTGACAAAAGCGGGAGATATTATCAGAAGCCGTACCTATGAGGCATTTTTCCCTCTGCTGACAACGGCGGCAATTTACTTTTTAATGTCTTCCCTGATCACAATGCTGATCAGCCGTATAGAAGTGAAGTTTGATCCGAAACGCAGACCGAGAAAACTGCCCGACGGTGTTGCAGAAAAGAGCGATGCCAAAGAACGCGCCAAAGAAGCACCGCAGCCTGATACGGCAGACAGACCGGTTATGATCACAGTGGAGCATCTGAAAAAGGCATACCCTAACGTGACACCGTTAAAAGATGTCAATACCGTCATTCATAAAGGGGAGATCATTACGATCATCGGACCTTCCGGAACCGGAAAATCGACGCTGATGCGCTGTATCAACTATCTGGAAGCGCCGACCGATGGCAAGGTGACGGTGCTGGGATATGATATGAGTGACAAGAAAACGGATTTGCGCCTGCTGCGGCGTCGTATGGGTATGGTATTTCAGAATTTCAATTTGTTCAATCACTTGACAGTGATCGAAAACATTATGCTTGCGCCGACAGTTCTGAAAAAAGAGGATCCGCAGGACGCGTATGAAAACGCTATGCGGCTGCTGCGTATGGTAGGTATGGCAGAAAAAGCGCTGAATTACCCGGATGAGCTTTCCGGCGGTCAAAAACAGCGTGTTGCGATCGCGCGGACACTTGCCATGAGTCCGGAAATCGTCCTTTTTGACGAACCGACCTCTGCGCTTGACCCGACAATGGTCGGTGAGGTACTGACCGTTATGAAACGTCTTGCGGCAGAAGGCATGACCATGATGATCGTTACGCATGAAATGAAGTTTGCAAAGGATATTTCCACCAGAATCTTCTATATGGACGAAGGCGTGATTTATGAAGAAGGCACTCCGCAGGAAATTTTTGAGCATCCCAAGAAGGATAAGACGCGCGCCTTTATCAAACGCCTTAAGGTGTTGTCCATACCGGTAGAATCCGTGGATTACGACTTTATCGGCATGAGCGAAACACTGCAAAACTTTGGTGAAAAGAATATGCTGACCAGAAAACGGACAGGAAATCTGCGTCGTGTATTTGAAGAAATATTGGCATTGAACATTATTCCGAATGCTTCCGTCGAGTTTCCGCTGGAGTTTGTTGTGGAGTATGAGGAAGAAAATGACCGACTGGAAATGCGTTTTGTCTGGAAAGGGCAGCAGTATGATCCGCTGACAGAGGGCGATGAGATTTCACTGATGTTGGTACGCGCGGCGATCAAAGACAGCAAGTATATTTATGAAGACGGAGCCAATCGACTGGTCGTTATATTGTAGATATTTGATTTGGCGAAAAATCGCATGCCGCAGAAACGGAACTAAAAACAGATGCTTTTCATACAGATGAAGCGGAAGGAAAGAGAAAAAAAGGAGGAAGGAACGATGGCAAGTTGCAGTAATGTTAGACCGTGTCCGTGCACATACGATTGCCCAAGACACGGGAAATGCTGTGAATGTGTGGCACATCACAGAGATCATAATGAAGGGGTGCCGGGTTGCTTTTTTTCCGCGGAAGCGGAGGCTACTTATGACAGAAGTATAGAAGCATTATGCAGAGATAGAAATATCGCGCTGGCGGAATAAACGATACAGTGCGTTTCGCGCTCTGGGCGGAATCAAACGCGCGGAAAACTTTTGTATGTCATTTGAAACAGGAAGAATTCATGCCGCAAAGACAGAGATCGTTTTGGCGGCATGAATCGCTTTCTGTTTGGGCAGACAGAAATTGTTTAAACGAAAATAGATAAACAAACGGGAGTATGATGAATTGTGGTTTCATTTTTTGGTGCATTGGTGCTTTTATTGGTAGGTTATTTTTGTTACGGGAAGCTGGTTGAAAAAGTTTTTTCTCCAAAAGAACAAGCGACACCCGCAGTCGTACATCAAGACGGTGTGGACTATGTTCCGATGGCGGATTGGAAAGTTTTTTTGATCCAGCTGCTCAATATTGCGGGGACAGGACCGATATTTGGTGCTTTGATGGGTGCGGTTTTCGGACCGGTGGTCTTTTTATGGATCGTTTTCGGCTCTATTTTAGGCGGAGCGGTGCATGATTATTTTACAGGTATGATCTCCCTTCGTCTGGACGGCATTTCCGTTTCCGGTATGGTAGGAGAGTACCTTGGAAATGTCGCAAAGCAGATCATGCGTGTATTTTCCATCGTTTTGCTGATATTATCCGGTGCGGTATTTACAACCAGCCCTGCTGTATTGATCGCAAGGCTGACGCCGGAATGGATGAATGAAACGTTTTGGGTCGTTGTGATTTTAGTGTATTATTTTCTGGCGACACTGTTGCCGATTGACAAACTGATCGGTAAAATTTATCCGATTTTTGGCATTGCGTTGATTTTAATGGCGATCAGCATTTCGGCGGGTATTTTTACACAGGGATATACCATTCCTGAAATCAGCCTGCAAAATCTTCACCCGGAAAATAAACCGATATGGCCTTATATGTTTGTTACGGTAGCTTGCGGAGCAATATCAGGTTTCCACTCGACACAGTCACCTTTGATGGCAAGGTGCTTGCAGCACGAAAAAAGCGGCAGAAAAGTTTTTTATGGCGCGATGATCGCGGAAAGTGTGATCGCCTTGGTATGGGCAGCGGCAGGTGTTGCTTATTATAATGGGACAAAAGGACTTTCCGATGCGTTGGCACAGTTAAATCAGTCCGGTGTAGTCTACGACGTGTCGGTGGGGCTTTTGGGCATTGCCGGGGGTGCGCTTGCCATCATCGGCGTGGTGGTATGCCCGATTTCTTCCGGAGATACGACATTCCGCAGCGCAAGACTTACCATTGCCGACTGGTTTGGAATAGAGCAGGAGGATTTCCGAAAACGAATTGCAGTAACAGTGCCGATCTTGGCAGTAGGAGGATTGCTGACGCAAATCGACTTTGATGTGATCTGGAGATATTTCTCCTGGTCCAATCAGACGCTTGCAATGATCGTATTATGGTCAATCGCAGTGTACCTTCTGAAATTTGCGAAAAAGCGGTTCTATTGCCTGATCGCGGTGCTTCCGGCTACCTTTATGACGGCGGTTTCTGTCACCTATATCCTGGTGGCGGATGAGGGATTGAAAATAGCAGAAAAAATCGCTTATCCGATTGGTATTGCCGCGGCATTGCTGGCTGCGCTATGGTTTGTTCTGACAAGTGTAAGGAAAACAGAAAGAAGATAGTTTGACAGATAGAGCCCCATTGTTTGCGGATAAGTGAAAATCTGAGTTTCAGATGATTTTTATCGGAGAAAGAGGATCGTTTTTCACCGCGTTTCATATCTGTCAATTTACCGATATGCCAAAAAATAGAGATGAACTTCTTTTAAAAAATACATTGCGATATCCGCAAGGAAGTGGCAAATACGTCGTTTCCTTGCGGTTTTTTGCGTTCTTAAAAAGGACTAACCGAAAAATATGGAAGGATATCGCTGCTGGCTATGACAAGAGATTTATTTTTGGAGATGACAAACAGGTTGCCTTTTTCCAGAAACCCCATATCCGTAAACCCAAAAAATAGAACTAATGTTTGTATATTTTCGCTGTTCCCCTATACTTTATTTTTTAACTGTGATATACTTTTTTGTAGCTTGAAAGTACATAGAAAAATCATCTGTGTTACATGATAGGAAGGAATACGATAGTTTTTGGGCTGTTGCTCTTATATTTTGTGACCTTGATTCATGTCAGTATATTTTTTTAAAGAAAAAGGCTGACAGCGAACATATTACTTTGTACGAACGGAGGTGTATCATGGACAAACCATTTCAAATACATTCCAAATTTCACCCTACCGGCGACCAGCCGCAGGCGATAGAAAAGATCGCCGAAGGGTTTCAAAAAGGCTTGAAATTCCAGACTTTAAAGGGTGTGACAGGCTCGGGAAAGACCTTTACCATGGCGAATATTGTAGAGAAATTACAGAAGCCTACACTGGTCATTGCACACAATAAAACCCTTGCCGCACAGCTTTACAGCGAGTTTAAAGAATTGTTTCCGGATAATGCCGTTGAGTATTTCGTTAGTTATTACGACTATTATCAACCGGAGGCTTATGTCCCCAGTACAGACACCTATATTGAAAAAGATTCTTCGGTCAATGATGAAATCGATAAACTGCGCCACTCTGCGACGGCGGCATTGGTGGAGAGAAAAGATGTCATTGTTGTGGCAAGCGTTTCTTGCATCTACGGTTTGGGCGACCCGGAGGAGTATTATGGCATGATGCTTTCGCTGCGTCCGGGTATGCAGAAAGATCGAGATGAAGTATTGCGCAGCCTGATCGAGATGCAGTATGACCGCAATGAAATGGATTTCCAGCGCGGTACGTTTCGTGTCAGAGGCGATGTGGTGGAAATTTTCCCTGTGGCGTCTGCGGAGCATGCCATTCGTGTGGAATTTTTCGGTGATGAGGTTGATCGTATCACGGAAATCGATGTGCTGACGGGTGAGATCATTGGTACCAGAACGCATGTGTCGATCTTTCCCGCTTCCCATTATGTGACAGCACCCGAAAAAATGCGGGAAGCGATTTCGCGCATCGAAGCGGAGTTGGCAGAACGGTTGGCAGAGCTAAAGCGAGAGGATAAACTTTTGGAAGCGCAACGTTTGGAGCAGCGTACCAATTATGATATTGAAATGCTCAGAGAAATGGGATTCTGCACGGGGATCGAGAATTATTCCAGACATTTGGCACTGCGGGAAGCCGGCAGTACACCTTTTACACTGATTGACTTCTTTGACGAGGATTTTTTGATCATTGCCGATGAGTCACATGTATCCATTCCGCAGATACGCGGTATGTATGAGGGTGACCGCTCCAGAAAAACCACATTGGTGGATTTTGGTTTCCGTCTGCCTTCCGCATTGGATAACCGCCCGTTGAAGTTTGATGAGTTTGAAAGCAAGATCCATCAGATGCTGTTTGTTTCTGCGACACCTTCTGTTTATGAAAAAGCGCATGCGCAACAGGAAGTAGAGCAGATCATTCGACCGACCGGCTTGTTGGATCCTGAAATTTCCGTACGTCCTATCGCGGGACAAATCGACGACTTGCTGGGAGAAATCAGAAAAACAACGCAGGCGCAGCAGAAAGTACTGGTTACCACACTGACCAAAAAAATGGCGGAGCGCCTGACGGATTATCTGAAAGAAGCAGGGGTGCGGGTACGTTATCTGCACTCGGATATTGATACACTGGAACGATTGGAAATCATTCGGGATCTGCGTATGGACGTATTCGATGTATTGGTGGGGATCAACCTGCTCAGAGAAGGTTTGGATATTCCGGAAGTCAGTCTGGTCGCGATTCTTGACGCGGATAAGGAAGGCTTCCTTCGTTCGGAAACTTCGTTGATTCAGACTATCGGCAGAGCGGCAAGAAATGCCGATGGCAGAGTTATCATGTATGCGGATGTGATGACGGAAAGTATGGCGAATGCGATCAGAGAAACCGAACGACGCCGCAGTATTCAACAGGAGTATAATGAACTGCATGGCATTACGCCTACGACGATACAGAAAAAAGTGCACGAAGTCATTCAGATCACCAAATCCGTGAATGAAAAACAGAAATTTGCACTGGAAAAAGACCCCGAGTCTATGAATGAAAAGGAATTGAAGCAGTTGATCCAGCGTTTGGATAAAGAGATGAAGCAAGCAGCAAGAGATTTGCAGTTTGAGCGGGCTGCGGAGCTTCGGGATAAAGTGCTGGAGTTGAAAAAATTGTTATTGTAACGAAAGGAAGGAAAAATTTTTCGCGGTACGCATCTGTTTTTTCTGTTTACCGCGAAAAATAGGAGGAACTATGAGAAATTCCATTGTGATTCGAGGTGCGAAAGAGCACAATTTGAAAAATATTGATTTGACGATACCCAGAGATCAGTTGGTCGTTTTTACCGGTGTCAGCGGCAGCGGTAAAAGTTCCCTTGCCTTTGATACCATTTACGCGGAAGGGCAAAGACGATATGTGGAAAGTTTATCTTCCTATGCCAGACAGTTTCTTGGGCAGATGGAAAAGCCGGAAGTAGAGTCGATCGAAGGACTTTCTCCCGCGATTTCCATTGATCAGAAAACCACAAATAATAACCCTCGTTCTACAGTAGGTACGGTGACGGAGATTTATGATTATCTGCGTCTGCTGTATGCCCGCATCGGGATACCACATTGCCCGAAGTGCGGAAAAGAGATCAAAAAACAGACGATCGACCAGATCGTAGACCGTATTTTGGAATTGCCGGAGCGCAGCAAACTGCAGCTTTTGGCGCCTGTGGTGCGGGGGCGAAAGGGAGAACATGTGAAACTTCTGGAAGACGCCAAAAAAAGCGGTTATGTGCGTGTGAGGATCGACGGGAATATTTATGATCTGTCGGAAGAAATTCAACTGGAGAAGAATAAAAAGCACAATATCGAGATCGTTGTGGATCGTTTAGTGGTCAAGGAAGGCATTCAAAAAAGAATGACGGAATCCATCGAAACTGCCGTGGCTTTAAGCGGCGGATTGCTGCTGGTTGATGTGAACCAAGGAGAACAGGAGTTGATTTTCAGCCAAAGCTTTTCCTGCCCTGACTGCGGTATCGATCTGATGGAGATTGAACCAAGGCTGTTTTCTTTCAATAACCCAAGCGGCGCGTGCCCGCACTGCACTGGATTGGGGATGCAGATGAAATTTGACGAAACATTGTTGGTGCCAAATCCGTCCTTGAGCATTGCGCAAGGTGCGATCGTTGCGCCGGGGTATAATTCTGTTTCTTCAAAAGACAGTATGAGCCGGGTGCTGTTTGAAGCATTGGCAAAGAAGTATGATTTTTCTTTGGATACGCCGTTTGAAGAACTGCCGGAACGCATTCGTCATATTATTTTTTATGGCGCGGGCGGAGAAAAACTCAAAATCACCTATACCAATTTCAGAGGAACGGGGTCTTATGACTATGCCTTTGAGGGCATTATTCCGAATCTGCAAAGGCGGTATAACGAAACTTCCGAAGCGATGCGCGGAGAGTACGAGGAATATATGACAAATATCCAGTGTCCGGTCTGCCATGGCAAACGCTTGCGCCCGGAGGTTTTGGCAATTACGGTTGGCGGCAAGAATATTTCGGAAGTGACAGACCTCTCTATTGCGGAGATTCAGAAATTTTTTGAAGAGCTGAAATTAAATGAAAGAGAAACTTTTATTGCGCAGCAGATACTGAAAGAGATACATGCCAGAGTCGGATTTTTGATGGATGTCGGTTTGGATTATCTGACGCTTTCCCGTATGGCGGGAACGCTTTCCGGCGGAGAAGCACAGCGGATCCGTCTGGCAACGCAGATCGGTTCGGGTCTGGTAGGTGTGTTGTATATTCTGGACGAGCCAAGCATTGGTCTGCATCAGCGGGATAACGATAAATTGCTGCGTACATTAAAGCATCTGCGGGATATCGGGAATTCGCTGATTGTGGTGGAGCATGATGAGGATACCATGTATGCGGCGGATTATATCGTAGATGTGGGGCCTTTGGCAGGCAGCAAGGGCGGAGAGATCGTCTGCGCGGGTACGGTCGATGAAATCAAGGCTTGCGAAGCCTCCCTGACAGGGGCATACCTCAGCGGCAGAAGGAAGATTGAAGTGCCGAAACAGCGCAGACCTGTGCAGAAAGAGCAGATGTTAAAAATCATCGGTGCGGCGGAAAACAATCTGAAACAGATCGATGTTGAAATACCGTTAGGCGTATTTACTTGCGTCACCGGTGTCAGTGGAAGCGGCAAAAGCTCTCTGGTCAATGAGATATTATATAAACGTTTGGCGAGAGATTTGAACCGTGCAAAAACAAGACCCGGCGCGCATACGGCAATGGAAGGTTTGGAGCAGTTGGATAAAGTCATCAATATCGACCAGTCGCCGATTGGGCGTACACCCAGAAGCAATCCTGCGACTTATACAGGTGTGTTTGATATGATTCGAGATATTTTTGCGCAGACACCGGAAGCGAAGATGCGCGGATATCAAAAGGGCAGATTCAGCTTTAATGTAAAAGGCGGCAGATGTGAAGCCTGCAGCGGTGACGGACTGATCCGCATAGAAATGCATTTTCTGCCGGATATTGAGGTGCCCTGTGAGGTATGCCACGGGAAACGGTATAACAGGGAAACGCTGGAGGTAAAATACAAAGGAAAGACCATCGCAGATGTACTGGATATGACAGTGGAAGAAGCGCTGACGTTTTTTGAAAATATCCCCAGAATCAAAAACAAATTGCAGACACTATACGATGTGGGACTTTCCTATGTGAAGCTGGGGCAGTCTTCCACCACGCTTTCGGGAGGCGAAGCACAGCGTGTCAAACTGGCAACAGAGCTGAGCAGAAAAAGCACAGGTCGCACAATGTATATTTTAGACGAACCGACAACAGGTCTGCATGCGGCAGATGTGCATAAATTGGTGCATATCATTCAGCGCTTGGCTGACGGCGGCAATTCGGTAGTAGTGATCGAGCATAATCTGGATGTGATCAAAACCGCAGATTATCTGATCGATTTGGGACCGGAAGGCGGCAGCGGCGGCGGTGAGATCGTGACCTGCGGTACGCCGGAGGAGGTCGCACGCGTAGAGCAGTCGTATACCGGGCGGTATCTAAAACCGTTATTGGAACGCTGAAACTACAGGATAGAACCGAAAAGGCAGTGAAAAACACGCTGCCTTTTTCCGATATGTCCGCAAAAGCAAAACAGAATCCGGAGAAAAGGTTGTTTTCCGTTAGCAGCTGTGATAAAATGCCATGAGTGATATATTCTTGTAAAAAAACCGCATTTGTTTGACGCGGTTGCAAAAAGTGTAAATTTGATTTGAAACAAAGAGAATATCGCAAAAAGGACGATATGTTTTGTCAAAAGACAGGTTTCTTATTGACAATCTGTCTAAAAAAAAGTACCATATGTATATAAGTTTTTAGCGTTTTTTTGGAGGAACTATGGCAAAGAGCAGGGGACCGATTCAGGACTTTGAATCAGCACAAAAAAGAATACAAGATTATTTTCAATGCAGTGGAGATTTTTTTCTGAAGCCTTTGCTTGAATTAGAATGGGCGATCCGCACACAAGAGGAGTTTGCGTTTTTAGCTTATTGGAGCGAAGAAGGTAAGAAAACGGAAGCCGTGATCGTAAGGAAAAACGGAGAACCTATGGTTTATAAAACAAAGGATTATACCATGGTAGTGGCCATCGACTGCGTCAAGATCGGCTTTATTTTCCGTAATGGAAAGGAAGTCACTGCTGTGTAACGGCCTTTTGCCGCAGAATATGTGAAAGGCAATGTGGTGTTTGGTATAATGACCGAATGCTTTTTTGGCTTCTAAAGAATTTTATCTGTGAATAGACTGATTTACAGATAGAGTGTGCTTTTGTAAAAAAGCCAATGTACAGAGGGGAGAGCACTATGTTGACAGACGGCGTATTGGAAAATAACAACGTAAGTATCGCAGGAAAAGTGGTGGAAGAATGTAAATTCAGCCATGAAGTATACGGCGAGGGATTTTATACATTCAAAATTTCATCAGAACGGTTGAGTGATAACGAAGATGTATTGCCGATCACCATTTCAGAGCGTTTGATCGATAAGGACAGCCTGAAAATCGGTACTTTCGTTGAGGTTTTGGGTCAGCTTCGTAGTTATAATAATTACAGCAACAAAAAAAATCACTTGGTATTGACAATTTTTGCGCGGGAGATTTGTATTATTACGTCTTTGGAAGATAAAAACCCGAACCAGATTTTTTTGAATGGTTATATTTGTAAGCCGCCTGTTTACCGCAAGACGCCTTTAGGCAGAGAGATTGCGGATATGCTGGTGGTGGTAAACCGTGCGTATAATAAGTCGGACTATATTCCCTGTATTGCATGGGGCAGAAACGCGAAGTTTTCTTCCGGACTGCAAGTGGGCAGCAATATCAAGCTGTGGGGGAGAGTCCAAAGCAGAAAGTATCAGAAAAAAATAGGGGAAGAAGTCGAGGAGCGGATCGCTTATGAAGTATCCGTATCCAAGATAGAACTGGTGCATACTGAGGATTCGGCAAAAGAAGAAGTAGCTGCCGAACAGTGAAATGCAAAAGAACAGTAAGATCAGGAGTGGAGGAACTTGAAAGACGGCGTTATTTTGATTTACTACGGAACGGGGAAGGGGAAAACAAGTGTTGCCATCGGCAGAGGCATGCGTGCCTTGGGCGACGGACAGCAAGTGGTGATGATCCAGTTTATGGATTACCATAACAGTAACGAGATAGAACTTCTGCGGAAGTTGGAACCTGATTTTCGCATCTTCCATTTTGAGAAACAACGAGAAACCGAACAGCTGACGGATGAGATTCGCCGAGAGATGGCACCGGAGATCCGTAATGCCTTTAATTTTACCAAAAAGATCATGGAAACCGGCGAGTGTGAGATGTTGATGCTGGATGGGGTATTGGAATGCGTCAGAGAAGGTTTTATTTCCGATCAGGAACTGGTAGAGCTGCTGGAAAAGAAACCGTCTTATATGAGCGTTTTGCTGACTGGTGATTCATTACCGGAGTTAGTCGGCTCTTGCGCGGATTATATTTACCAGATCAAAATTGAGAAGTTTGGCAAAGAATAAAATAGGATTAAAAAAGGCTGATTCTTGAGAAACAAGAATACAGCCTTTTTGATTGCCTTTTTAAGATAAAGAAGCCATGACATCTGCGTACAGATCATTTCCTTCGCTGTCGATGACCACGATAACAGGGAAGTTTTCCACTTCCAATTTTAAAATTGCTTCCGCTCCCAAATCTGGATAGGCAATCGTTTCGGATTTTTTGATGCATTTGGAAAGCAATGCGCCTGCACCGCCTACAGCGGCAAAATAAACGGCACCGTTTTTAACGATAGACGCTTTTACTTCTTCCGTACGCTTGCCTTTTCCGATCATGCCATATAGCCCAAGATCAAGCAGGGAAGGAGTGTAGCGGTCCATTCTGCCTGCAGTGGTAGGACCTGCAGAACCGATGGGTCTGCCTTCTCTGGCGGGAGAAGGGCCCATATAATAAATGGTTTGCCCGTTCACATCAAACGGAAGCGGCTGATGGTTTTGCAAAGCCTCATACATTCGTTTGTGTGCGGCATCTCTTGCAACAAAGATGGTGCCGGTCAGATACACATAATCTCCGCTTCGCAGGGAAGAAGCGGTTTCTTTGGAAAAAGGTACGGTAATGTTTCGTTCTGTCATAAGGCACCTCCTTAAAGTTCCCTGGTCACATGACGGTTGACATGGCAGCAGATATTGACTGCAACAGGCAGTCCTGCGATATGCGTGGGATATGTGTCCACCGCAACGGATAATGCGCTTTGCGTGCCGCCTAAGCCGCCGGGGCCTATGCCCAGCTGATTGGCAGATGCCAAAAGCTCTTTTTCCAACGCAGCGATGTGCGGCAGAGGAGAGGGAACGCCGATCTCTCTGGTCAGTGCGTGTTTTGCAAGCAGTGCGCATTTTTCAAAAGTACCGCCGATGCCCACGCCGACAACGATGGGCGGGCAGGCGTTAGGTCCTGCGTCTTTGATCGCCTGCAGGACAGCCTGTTTGACGCCGTCTATACCATCAGCCGGTTTGAGCATAAAGATACGGCTCATATTTTCGCTGCCAAAACCTTTTGGAGCAACCGTGATTTTTATTTTGTCACCTGCAACGATGCTGGTGTGAATGACAGCGGGCGTGTTGTCCTTTGTATTTTCTCTGAGAAGGGGGTCTGAAACAACGGATTTTCGTAAATATCCTTCAGTATATCCTTGTCTGACGCCCTCATTTACGGCATCTTCCAGCAGAGGACCGTTTAGGGATACTTCCTGACCGATTTCTAAGAAAACAACTGCCATACCGGTATCCTGACAGATCGGAATTTGTTCTTTGCCGGCGATCTCAAGATTTTCTTGCAGCTGCAGGAGAATTTTTTTCCCAAGTGTTGAGGATTCATTTTCTGTTGCTTGCTGCATGGCTTTTGTCATATCAGGCGAAAGAAACAAATTGGCTTCGATACACATTTCTTTTACAGCGGCAGTGATGGTTTCGGTATGTATGATGCGTGCCATTTTTTTCCCTCCTTTAGTCGATGCGAGCGATGCCTTCCGCTATTGCTTCAGCGGCAACTGCGTCCGCAACGCATTTTGCCATGTTTCTATCCAGTGCGGAAGGAATAATGTTTTCGGGACTCAGCTGATTTTCCGGGATATAGTCTGCAATCGCGACGGCGGCAGCCTTTTTCATGCCTTCTGTAATATCACGGGCGCGTACTTGCAATGCACCTTTGAATACACCGGGAAATACCAGTACATTGTTGATCTGATTCGGATAATCAGAACGACCCGTGCCAACCACGATCGCACCGCCTTCTTTGGCTTCTTCCGGGAAAATTTCGGGAGTGGGGTTAGCCATTGCAAAAATAATGGGGTCGTGCATGGTGGAAACCATTTTTTTTGTCACCATTTTCGGACCGGATACACCGATGAAAGCGTCTGCACCTACCAATACGTCTGCAAGAGTACCGTCCTGTTTGGAACGATTGGTAATTTTTGCCATTTCCTGCTGAGCGGGATTCATGCCATCTTTGCCTTCTACGACAGCGCCAAAACGGTCGCAAAGAATGATGTCGCCAAACTGCATGGAGATCAAAAGCTTTGCGATGGCAATACCGGCGGAGCCTGCACCGTTGATGACGATTTTCATTTGCCCCATCGTTTTATGTGTCACTTTCATCGCGTTTCGCATTGCGGCAGCCACAACAATGGCGGTCCCGTGCTGATCGTCATGGAATATCGGAATATCACAGCATTCTTTCAGCTTGCGTTCGATCTCAAAGCAACGGGGTGCGGAGATATCTTCCAGATTGATACCGCCGAAACTTTTGGAAATCAATCGAATGGTGTTTACAATTTCATCTGTATCCTTGCTGTCCACAC
>CALWRB010000022.1 GCA_944383855.1 uncultured Lachnospiraceae bacterium | reverse complement strand
CACTGACTGCGGCAACGAGTGGAGCGAACACCAACGCCGCAAACTGCCGAGCGGCAAGGAAGTTGTGGTGATCGGCAGCGGGATTGCCGGTATGGTTTCTGCTTGTAAAGCAGCTGAAAGAGGATATCGAACGACCCTTTATTGCACAGGGGACGCTTTGGGCGGTAAATTACGCCAAACTGCAAAGTTATCGCAAGAAAAAAGCATTTTGTCTTATTTGGAAACTTTGGAAGAAACACTTCGCACACTGCAAGTCGATATTGTGAAAAGATGGAAACCCAATACAGAGGATATTTTGCAGAAAAAGCCATATTTTACGGTTCTGGCGATTGGTAGCCACATGGATTTGCCGGATTCCTATCAACAAAGCAAGGCAATGACGCTGGAACAAATTTACGAGATGTCACAGGAGAAATTACAGCAGTGGAATGAGAAACGAATCTTCTTGATCGGAAGCAATGCTCAAACCATGAAACTTGCACTTTATCTGACAGAAGTTTGTCCCAAGGCTTCTATTGCGATTTTATCGGAAGAAGATTCTGTTGCGTCGGATCTTGGACAGCAGGCGGGTGCTTATTTTGCTGTTTTGGCAAATCGCGGTGTGGAATTATTGCAGGAAGCAAAACTGATTTCCTATCAGGATGGTATGATCACTTGCAGTATCTTAGGAATGGAAATGAGTGTGCCTTCGGATATTGTGATTTTTACACAGGAAAGAACAGAAAATGCATTCTCCGAATTAACGCTTGCTCTAATGGATCACAACTACAGTTACGCCAGAATCGGTGATTGTGAGCATATCGGAACGGTCGCAGAGGCAACAAGCGCAGCATACGAGTTATTTACGATTGTATACATTGCATGACTTTTTCTTTTTTGCAAAAAAGAATTTTGTCAGAATATTGCAGGATAAACATCTCTGTGCTATACTTTTTATCGGTAGAACTTTGTTTACTGAATGAAAAACATTGGAGGCAGAAGAACATGGATTTTATTAAAAGAACCTGGGCAGAAATTGACCTGAACGCATTGGAGTCCAATATCAACCATATCAAAGAAAAAATCAGCGGCGGTGCCAAGCTGATGGGCGTTGTAAAAGGCGATGGCTATGGTCATGGGGATATTGTTGCGGCAAAAATGTATGAAAAGTTGGGTGCGTGCTCTCTGGCTGTTGCAAGCCTGACAGAAGCGATCGGACTGCGCAGAGAAGGTTTGACAAAACCGATCTTGATTTTGGGATTCACTTCTCCCGAATATGTACCGCTTCTGTTGGAACATCGGATCACACAGACCATTGTTGGAATGGAGCATGCAAAGCATCTGCAAGATGCCGCTGAGAAATGCGGAGCAGTTTTACAGTGTAATATTGCTTTGGATACCGGTATGTCCAGAATCGGTTTTTCTACAATGGACGAAGACTTTGAAGAATCAAAAGCACAGATTCTGGAAGTCAGCAAGATGCCTAATTTAAAAATTACAGGTACATTTACACACTTCGCTGTTTCCGATACTTATATTGACGATAATACAGAATTTACAAAAAAACAATTTGCACGCTTCTGCCGTATGACAGATGCTTTGACAGAAGCCGGTATGGACGTCGGTTTGCGTCATTGCGCAAACAGCGCTGCCATTATTTCCTATCCTGAAATGCATCTGGATATGTGCCGTGCGGGCGTTATTACCTATGGCATTATTCCTTCTCCGGAATGTGTCGGAAAAATTGAGTTGGAACATATCATGACATTAAAGACGATGGTAGGTTTGGTAAAACATATCAAAGCCGGTGCGCAGGTTTCTTATGGCAGAACATTCACCGCAGAAAAAGATATGACGATCGCTGTGGTACCGATCGGTTATACAGACGGTTATTTCAGAAATCTGTCTAATCAGGGCAGAATGCTGGTACATGGTCAGTACGCACCGGTGATCGGCAGAGTTTGCATGGATCAGTGTATGCTGGACGTTACCGGTATTGCTGATGTAAAAGAGGGCGATGAGGTCGTTGTTTTCGGACATCAGGGCGACGGTTTCATTCCTGCGGAAGAAAGTGCAGAGCTGCTTGGCACGATCGCACACGAAGTAACAAACGTTGTCGGAAAGAGAGTACCTCGTGTATTTATGAAAGACGGCAAGGTTTTGGGTGTTGTAGATTACATTCTGCAGCGTTTTGAATACAATATTGATTGATGATCGTTTTAAGACCCTCGTACTTTATGGACGAGGGTTTTTTCTTGCGGAAACAAAATGGTTGCATCTGTTGCATTTTTCTCATAGATTGTATAAAATAAGAGAAAACTTTTCTAACACTTATTTTCGGCAGGAAAAAGAGAAGTCGATGAAATAGAAATGGAGAAAATGTGATGGATCAACAAGGCGTATTTCAAATAGGACCTATCCGTCCGCCCAGTGAAGCCAACAGTCTTTTATTGCGGGTGACGGAGAATTGTCCGTGGAATAAATGTAAATTTTGCATGTTATATAAAAAGAATGCGTTCCACACCAGACCGGTTGCGGACGTAAAAAAAGATATTGATTGTATGGCGGAATACCGTGATATGATATTGGAACATCGTAGGGCAGAGGGGTTTGATATGGAAGCAGTGCAGAAAGAGTTTTACCTTCTGCCGTCTGATGAAGCCAGGATCTGCTATCAGATGGTTTTTACATGGCTGACAGAAGGTGACAGCCAGGCGATTTTTTTGCAAGATGCCAATACCATGGTATTGCGGGCAGATTGGCTTTGTGAAATTGTTGGTTATATCAAAGAAAAAATTCCGGAACTGAAACGAATCACTTCTTACGGCAGAGCCAATACTTTAGCAAGAATCTCTGATGATGATTATATTAAATTGCGTCAGGCAGGGCTGGACCGGATCCATTCCGGGTATGAAAGTGGTTCAGACCGCGTATTAGAGCTGATCTGTAAGGGTGCAACACAAGAAGAGGAGATCATTGGCGGGCAGAAAGTAAAGCGTGCAGGGATTGAACTTTCCATATACTTTATGCCGGGGGTCGGCGGCAAAGAATTATCTCACGAAAACGCTGTAGAAACCGCGAAGGTTATCAATGAAGTGGATCCTGATTTCGTCAGACTTCGTACCTTTGTATTACGCACAGGTTCTTTGATGGAAGAAGTCAGAAAAAACGGAAACTATACAGAAGGTACGGATATGGAAAAGCTGTTGGAAATTCGTGATATGCTGCAGCATATCGATACGAACAAGGCACATGGAAAAATTACCAGTGACCATATCATCAATCTTTTGCAGGAAGTTAGCGGATATATGGATCAGGATATGGACTGGATGCTTTCGTATATCGATTCTTTCCTTGCGCTGCCGCAGCAAAAGCAGAAAGAGTATCAGCTGGCAAGAAGAATGGGATTTCCGCTCGATTGGAAACAGCTGTATCTTTTGCGAGAAAGCGATCAGGAAAAAATCAAACAAATGGCAAGGCTGTATGATGGTGCAGAATGGGAAGCTCTCCTGCATCGGTATTTAGATCATTATATCTAAGCAAAAAAAGAGGTGATTTTGTGCAGCAGTATGAATGGATTTTTACAACAGTGATCCCCGCGATTTTGGTAATTTTGATCGTGGTATGGAATTTAAGAAAGATCAGAAAGAATTTGGATCAGATGAAAGACCAAAGCACTTGCAGCGGAAGCTGTAAAGGGTGTACCCATGCGGAAAGCTGTTCTTCCATACAGAAAAACGAGAAAAAAGACTAAGAACAAAATGAGATAGTTCCAATATTTTTCTGTTTTGATGTTCAAGTGGGTATAAAACGAACGGAGAAAAAAGAAGAGAGATATGAAAAAACAGGTGTTTCAATAAATGAGATCTTGAAACCACCTGTTTTTTATATCCTTTAATTTTATACAAGAAAATACCGTTTCGGAGTTACTTTCTGCAAGCATATGGAGTTCCGATCTTTAAGTAATCACTTAACCCCAGTAATTCCTCATATTCTTCTCTGGATACCATTTCGTCCAGATATCCCAATGTATTTCCGTTTTCTTTATAATACTGATAGAATTTTTGCAGTTGCTTGCAAACAACAAATGTTGCGGAAAGGCAATTAAACACCAATTTAATACCCAGCTGTTCCAATTCCTGAATGGAAAACAGATTTCTGTCGCCTGCTTCAAAATGATCGTAAACGATCGGCGCATCTACGGCAGTAGTGATTTTTAAAATATCTTCTTTGTTGCGTACCATTTCAGGATAGACTAAGTCAGCGCCGGCTTCTGCAAACATTTTACATCTGCGTACAACTTCATCGATGCCATAAACGACATTGGAGTCGGTTCTTGCGCAAATGACAAAATTGGGGTCTTTTCTTGCGGCTTTTGCGATACGGATCTTATCACACATTTCCTCTGCGGAGATCACACGAACGTCTTTCATTGCACCGCATTTTTTTGGCATTGCCTGGTCTTCGATATGGATCGCACTTACACCGGCATCTTCAAACGCTCTTACCGCATAATGCACCTGCATCAAATCACCATAGCCGTTATCACAATCGGAAAAGAGGGGAACATTTACAGCTGACGAGATTTGATGCGCACGCGTTACCATATCTGTCATGGTGGCAAGACCGATATCCGGCACACCAAGTAAGCTTGCCATGCTGCCGTTTCCGGTCATATAAACGGCGTCAAACCCAGCCTGTTCCGCGATGCGGGCGCTGATGGCGTCATACACACCGGCACAAACAACGATACCATCTTTTTGCAGAAGATGCTGAAACATACGGTTTTTTTCTGACATATAGGGTTCCTCCTTATTTTTAAATCATATGGGAGATAAGTTCTTATAATTTAATTATAAATTTAAATAGGAAAATGTAAAGGAAAAGGCTGATTTTTTGATCAGAAAACTGTATATTTTTTAAACAATATGAAAACGGAAGAAAATAAGAGAAATATATAGCAAATCAGCTATTTTTTCAAATATATTGAGATATTTACTTAAAAATACATTATTTTAATGAAATTTATGATTTGAATTATCTTGCAGAAATGGATATTATTATAAATGGAATTAGCACTCGGTGCAAATGAGTGCTAACAATATCGAACGACAAGGAGGAACTATCATGAAGTTAGTACCATTGGGTGATAAAGTAGTATTGAAACAATTAGAAGCAAAAGAAACCACAAAATCCGGTCTGATTTTAACATCTCAGGCACAGGAAAAACCCCAGGAAGCGATCGTTGTAGCGGTAGGACCCGGCGGGAAGGTTGGAGATACCGTGGTTGAAATGGTGCTTAAAGAAGGAGATCATGTGGTTTATTCCAGATACGGCGCGGCGGAGATCAAGTTTGAAGGAGAAACTTATTTGATCATGCGCCAGAATGATATTTTGGCCGTTGTAAAAGATTGATGGAGAGGAGATAGTGCGTTATGGCAAAAGAAATCAAATATGGCACCGAAGCCAGAAAAGCGATGGCTGCCGGTGTTGACAAATTGGCAAATACCGTAAAAGTTACATTGGGACCGAAAGGCAGAAACGTAGTACTGGACAGAAAGTTCGTTTCTCCTTTGATCACAAACGATGGCGTTTCGATCGCAAGAGATATCGAATTTGAAGATCCCTATGAAAATATGGGTGCGCAGTTAGTAAAAGAGGTTGCAACACAGACCAACGATGTAGCCGGCGACGGCACAACAACCGCTACTGTTTTGGCACAGGCAATGATCCAAGAGGGTCTGAAAAACATCGAAGCCGGTGCAAATGCAATTATTTTGCGTAAAGGTATGCAAAAAGCAACTGATGCCGCAGTGGAAGAAATCAAAAAAATGAGTCAGGCGATCACCGCAAAAAAACATATTGCCAATGTTGCGGCAATCTCCGCGGGGGATACTGAGGTCGGCAATATGATCGCAGATGCTATGGAAAAGGTAACCAATGACGGTGTCATTACGGTGGAAGAATCCAAAACAATGAAAACTGAACTGGATTTGGTAGAAGGTATGCAGTTTGACAGAGGTTATCTTTCTTCCTATATGTCTACAGATATGGAAAAGATGATCGCTGTACTGGATGAGCCTTATATCTTGATTACAGATAAAAAGATTTCCAATATTCAGGATCTTGTACCGCTTCTGGAACAAATCATGCAAATCGGCGGCAAACTGCTGATCATTGCGGAAGATGTAGAAGGCGAAGCTTTGGCAACATTGGTATTGAATAAATTGAGAGGTACATTTACTTGTGTTGCGGTAAAAGCACCCGGTTATGGTGAAAGAAGAAAAGCGCAGTTGGCTGATATTGCAGCTTTGACAGGCGCACAAGTAATCTCTGAAGAAGTTGGTATTGAGTTAAAAGATGCAACTTTGGATATGCTGGGTCGTGCAAGAACAGTCCGCGTAGAAAAAGAATTGACCATCATCGCAGATGGCGCCGGCAGCAAAGCTGATATTGATGGCAGAATCAGCCAGATCAGACGTGCGATCGAAGAAACCGAAAGCGATTTCGACAGAGAAAAACTGCAGGAAAGATTGGCAAAACTGTGCGGTGGTGTTGCGGTTATTAAAGTAGGTGCAGCAACCGAAACAGAAATGAAAGAAAAGAAACTGCGTATGGAAGATGCTTTGGCAGCAACCAGAGCTGCGGTAGAAGAAGGTATCGTTGCAGGCGGCGGTACTGCGCTGATCCATGCGATCGATAATGTCAGAAAAGCATGTAAGGCTTTGAGCGGCGATGAAAAGACAGGTGCTGAAATCGTAATTAAAGCATTGGAAGCACCCGCACGTCAGATTGCGGAAAATGCAGGTCTGGAAGGTGCAGTCATTGTCAATAAGATCAAAGAACAGCCTGTAGGCGTTGGATTTAACGCATTGACAGAGGAATATGTAGAGATGGTAGATGCGGGAATTTTGGATCCTGCAAAAGTAACCAGAAGCGCTCTGCAAAACGCAACTTCTGTTGCAGCAACATTCTTGACAACTGAAGCTGTGGTAGCTGAACTTCCGCAGAAAAATCCTGCACCTGCAATGCCTGATCCCGGCATGGGCGGCTATATGTAATATTGCAAATCCAAAAAAAGGTGTTGGCAAAAACTGCCGCACCTTTTTCTATTTCAGAAAGGAGAAAACACATGATCACATTACTTTCCAAAAACAAAGTCACACCGGAAAAAGAAGCTGAATTTTTAAAGATCGCATCCGGTTTGGTAGAAGCCACCAGAAAAGAGGAAGGATGCATCTTTTACGAATTATCGAAAGATATCGAGGATCCTTATTGCTATTATTTTGTTGAAAAATATGTAGATTACAAAGCGGTAGAGGCGCACAGAGCTTCCGCGCATTTTAAAAAATGGGTGCCAATGATGGCTGAGTGCAGAAAGGAACCTTCGGAACTGACGGAATTAGATTCTGTGCTGTAAAATTTTAACTGTTTGCTGTATATTCTGTAAAAAAAAAGACCATACTTGTCTTTGAGGTGGGAAAGATGAAAAAGACAGGTGTTGTCCTCAGTCTGGTCATGTTAGCCGTATTTACGATTTTTGCGGCGATGGGATATCTCTATATCACCGAAAAAAGCAGAGAAGAAAGCGATCTTCCTTTGCAAGCAGAAGCAGATATTCCAGTAGATCAGACAGAAGCCGTAATTACAGCGCAGACAGAGATGGTTTATCAATATTTTTACACAGAAGATCAGACAACCAAAGAACAGAAAGAACCTGCACAAAGTTATCTGGAAGGACTGACACTGCAGGATATTGCCAATATTTTTTCCGGTTGGCAGATACTTTATTTTTCAAATGATCGGGTGATATTGCGCTGCAGCATAGAAGGTAAAAGTACAGAACATTATATTTTGGGAGAAGAAGATGGCTTTTTGGCTGTATTTTACGAAGATAACGAAAAAAAAATCCGCCTAAAAGAGCGGACGGATATTCCGATCTCTGCACTACCGCAAGGAGATGTCCTTCAACTGCAAGAAGGGTTTCGCGTGCAGGGAGAAGAGAATTTGGCTCGAATTTTAGCGGATTATTCCAGTTGATTTAGGAATATCTCACAAAAAATAAAAGCTGTATTTGTTGTATAAAGAGAAATGCAAAGGAATGTAAAATCAGGTAGACAAAATCTGTCCCACATGCTATAATGTAGGCGTGAAAACTCCCCAATATTTTCACGTTGTGGTAAAACCACATCCCAATAAGAAATACCTTCTCTTTGTGAAAAAAGGCTATCATCGGCAGATAGCCTTTTTTCATTTTAGTTTTTCATCAGATTGCCCAACAAGCAGAAGGAACTTTTATTTCCTTAGCATTTTTTATTTTGCATGATTTCAATGACTTTCATATCAACATCTGACAAGCCTTCATGTGAAAGTTTCGCGAGGTATTTTACCGTATCTTCCGGTGCGGGGGCGATAAAACCATCTGTAGGCTGGATAATACTGCCTTCCATAGCATAGAGAGCACAATGGACTGCCTCTGAAGCGCAGACAGCAAGCTTCAGTGCACAGCCGCCTTTCGCTCCATCACAAAAGATTCCCGCAACGCTTCCCATCATATTTTGTACGGCACCGCTGATCTGTTCCAAACCGCCGCCTAACTGATATACGATTGCGGCAGAGGAGCCTGCGCCTGCCAATGTTGCACCACAAATAGGGGAAAGACGCCCTACGAATTTTTTCAGATACATGGTGATCAGCATTCCTAATAATTCACTGCGCAGAATTTTTTCTTTCGGGATATTCATGTATTGTCCTGCCACCGCGGCGGGAAGCAATGTTTCGATCCCCTGATTCCCGCTTCCAAGGTATGTCATAACAGAACCGCTTCCGCCGCTCATGCGAAAATCACACGCGGCAGCGATCGTACGTCTGACGGTAGAAGCGACATCATTTCCCAATATTTGTTTTTCCACCAGTTCCTGCAAAGAAGGTCCGATGCCCATTGCGTATTTTTTCCCGAATCCAAGCTTTGCGATCGCAAGGTTCATGTCTATACCTTCTTGGATAAACTGCAAATCATTTACATCTGCATCATTTGCCCAAGAAAGAAAATCAGAAAACGTATATGCGGTAATATCAAACCCCTTCGTTTGTTCTGCAGCTGTGATGTCGGTTTTTTCTTCCAACAATACAACGCCATTTTTTTCCTTATAGGTCAAATGATCGTGGCTTTTTTCGGTAATGGTTTTTGCTGTTTCTGTCTTATTAGAGGCAGTGCAGGCAATGTAGACTTCACTGCTTTTGATGACTTCTACTTCGATCAGATCGGTTGCAAGCAGCTCTTTTGCCTTTTTCAAATCACTCGGTGTAATATGGCTGAATATTTCCATGGTATGATCGGGAGATGCCAATACATAACCCAATGCACATGCAAGGCAAATGCCTGCTTCGTTGGCATTTGGGATCATAACGCTGTATGCATTTTTAAAAATGTTTGAGCTGATACAAACAGACAGTTTTTCTGCCGGTTGCTGCAGCATAGCGCAGGTGCGGGAAACTGCAAGTCCGATGGCGACCGGTTCGGTACAACCCATGCTGGGCTGCATTTCAGACTGAATTGCTTGATATACTGTAGAAAGATCCATAAAAATAACCCCCTTGTTCCGATGTCATACACAATAATACAGCAAGAATCGTGCCAAATCGAAAAAAGAGGGAGACAAACGCATGGTGCAAAAAATGTCGGAAATACAGTGTTTTTTACACATATACGGGATAATAAAAATAAAGGAAAAAGAAAAAAATGTTCTATTTTTCTTAAAAATGAGAAATCATCTCAAAAATGAGAATTAAAGCAATTCATATTTTGCCAGTTTTCGGTATAATGTGGCGCGACTGATTTGTAACGATTCCGCCAACTTATTTTTATCTTCCACAGATGCACCGGCACGGATACGGCTGCTTAAAACTCTCTTTTCATAATCTGCCATGATATCTTCTAACGACCAATCGGTATAAGTATCTGCGGAATACAATCGGATATGATCCGGAAGATCGCTCAAATAAACGACATTATTTTCCACGATATTTGCCAAGTACTCCATGATGTTTTTCAGTTCTCTGACATTTCCGTTCCATCGATAAGAAAGCAGTGCTTGCTGCGCCTTAGGAGAGATCGAAGATATGCTTTTTCCCAGTTTTTTATTGTAGTATTGCAAATAGTAATCGATCAAAAGCGGAATATCCTCTTTTCTTGCACGCAAAGGCGGCAACTCGATAGGAATGATATTCAGCCGATAATATAAATCTTCTCGAAATTTTCCCTGTGCAACCATTTCTTCAATGTTTTGATTGGTGGCGCAAATCACGCGGATATCCACAGGGATCTCTTTCGTTCCGCCGATACGCGAAACCTTATTTTCCTGCAAAACCCGCAGCAATTTTGTTTGAACAGGCAAAGGCATATCCCCGATTTCATCTAAAAATATTGTACTTTTATCCGCTAATTCGAATTTTCCCACAGCACCGTGCTTTTTGGCACCGGTAAATGCGCCTTCTTCATAGCCGAATAACTCGCTTTCCACCAGATTTTCCGGGATCGCCGCACAGTTAATGGAGATCATCAGTTTATCGCGCCGATTGCTAAGGTCATGGATCATTTTCGCCATGATCTCTTTTCCCGTTCCGCTTTCCCCGCGCAAAAAAACAGTGGAGTCGGATTTCGCGACTTTGCCGGCGATGGAAATTGCCTCTTTCATTTTGGGACTTTGTCCGATAAAAGACCAGTTTTTTTCGGTTTCCTGCAATGCTTTTACCTGTTGTTCCAAACGGTCGTGCGCTTGCGTCGTATCGAGCTTGCTTTCGATCAGCATACTCATATATTTTAGAAATTCTTCTAATTTTTTTCTGTTTTTCAGGAGCTCCGTGCGAGTCTGCTCTTGAAAAGCAATAATGGAAATAATACCTTCCACCGATTTATTCTGGAAAATAGGGTATGCCAGATTTGCTAACTCGTGGCAATAGTTTCGTTTTTCACAGGTGTTGCAGTTGGGATCGGCTTGTACGTTTTCGATAATACCGTTTTTTCCGGAATGAATGATTTTAGAAAAGAAAGCGGCATGGGAAACGGTATTTCCGATTTCCTGTTCATAAAATCCGGTGCCTGCCACACGTGTCAATTCTTTATCCACGATCGTGACGTCTGCTTCCAAAATGGCAGCAACCGCTTGCACATAAGCTTGCACGAAAGGTTGTATTTTCATTAAAAGTGTCATATGTATTCACCGTCCGAAAAATTTCTCAAAAATGCGATTTTTTATAGTATAAATCATTTTGAGGAGCCATACAAGAAAAAGAGTGAAAAAAGAAAAGTATCTTTTTTTAAGATTTGCTGTAAACTAAGAAAAAAACAGGACCCTAAAGATCCTGTTTTCATCAATGCTTTTTATCGTTTGTAAATCACATGAAAGGGGTATGCAAAAAAAGAAATTTTGCATTTAGCAATATGCTTCATATCGTTTGACAAAGCAAAAACCCGCTGTTCCGGGTCCGGTATGGCTGGCGATCGTTGCGCCGATTTGGATATAAGGGGGCGCTCCGACGGACGGAAGCACTTGAGAAAGGGCGGCACGCATATCCTCAATTTCTTGAAATGTATTGGTGACACCAAGCAAAAAGCGGTATTCGTCCGGGTTTTCACCGGTTTTATGAAAATGTTCTTGGATCAGTTCCGCCAGTTTTTGGATACCCTTTTTTCTGCTTCTGACCACACCGGCAATGCTGATCTCCCCATCAGAAAGCACGATCAAAGGTTTGATTTTTAAAATACTTGAAGATAAGGAAGCCAGTTTCCCGATCCTGCCGCCTGCCTCCAGATGGCTGAGAGAATAGATCATGAAAAAGATCCTGGCATCGATCTTTGCTTTTTCGATATAATGCAGTACTTCATGGATCGTTTTTCCATCGCGCTGCATTCTGGCTGCTTCCAGAACCAAAAGCTGCTGAGAACCCGTTGCATGCCAACTGTCCACAGCGTAAATATTTGCGCGTGGGTATTTTTCCTGTAAAATGTGCGCGGCTGTCACTGCGGATTGAAGGGAACCGCTAAGCGTATGTGTAATGGTAAAGCAGATAATATCTATCCCTTGCTCCAGATAGGGGGTAAATGCATTGATATAATCCTGCACTGAGGGCAGACTGGTTTTCGGAAACCCGCCTTCTTCTATCATATTTTTATAAAAAGTATCCAAGGAAAGTTCATCGATCTCTTTGAAATACGATTTATGATCTAAAGAAACATAGAAGGGAATGATATTGATATTGTTTTGTGCTGCAAGATCTCTTTTTATATCACAGGCACCATCACAGAAAATCTGAAAATCTGACATTTCTATCCTCCTTTTCTGCCAACCATAAGGGATATGCTTCATGTATATAATATAGCAAATAAAAAAATGAAATGCAATGAAAAAAACGTGATAATATAGTTTTAATAACCGTATATAAACTTTTTCCTATGACAACATATCAAAAGTATGTATGAAATGCAGAATTTTAATTCGAAATTTTGTGATTGCGGTACAAGATACACTTGAATTTATTGTGAGATTTTGATAATATTTTTATTATAGAGAAACTATACACATCTTATATTTTATGTAAAAATAATAGTTTCCGAAAAAAGAAAAGGAGGTGAATTTTATGAGAAGGTTAGTGGAAGTTCTTGTCAGCTTGATTGTTATGGCTGCCGCCTATGCTTTGATGCATCTGTTTTTTGTGGTAGATGTTTTCCAGTTCGGAGTCATTCTGCCGCCGTATGTGATCATTGCAATAGCGGTATTTCTCGGACTTATTTCTTATTTTATCATTTCTTCGGCTATAACAAATATCGTGATGAGAAAACTTGGACAAGCGGAGGATCGTTTATCCAAGATGAATGTGAAGGAACTGGTATTTACGGTTTCCGGCTGTCTGGTTGGACTTGTTATCGCAAATCTTATCGGGCTTGCGTTTCGTAGTTTCGGCGCCTTGGGAACGTTTATTGTTGTATTATTGAACGTATTTTTTGGTTTGCTGGGTATCCGTGTTGCACGACGCAAAAAAGATGAGGTCAATGTCAAAAACTTACAGCAAGTGTTTGCAAATACCAGTATCCGTGATGCCAATACAGAAATGGGCAGACCGAAAATTTTAGATACCAGCGTGATTATCGACGGACGTATCTTGGATCTATTGCAAACCGGTTTTATCGAAGGCAAATTGATCATTCCGGAATTTGTTTTGGAGGAATTACGTCATATCGCGGATTCTTCCGACGGTTTGAAAAGAAATCGCGGTCGCAGAGGGTTGGATATTTTAAATGAAATTCAAAAACAGCTGGCTGTCCCTGTCGAAATCAAAAGCTTTGTTCCGCCTATGCCGAATATGGAAGTGGATTCCATGCTGTTAAAGATGGCAGAAAGCATGGACGCATTTGTTGTAACCAATGACTTTAACTTAAATAAAGTTGCGGAATTTCAGGGCGTTCGCGTTTTGAATATCAATGAGTTGGCAAATGCGATCAAGCCTGTTGTACTGCCCGGCGAGGAAATGCGTGTAACCATCATCAAATCCGGAAAAGAAGCCGGTCAGGGGATCGGTTATTTGAATGACGGCACTATGATCGTGGTAGAAGGCGGCAGTAAGTTTATTGGGGAAACCTGCAAAGTTGTGGTAACCAGCGTTTTGCAGACCGCAGCAGGAAGAATGATATTTACCAAAATGACAGAAGTCGCATAAACACGATTTTAGGAAAAAGAAACCACAAAAACATGAAGTTTGAGTATCTAAACTTAGGCTTCATGTTTCTTGTCTTATGGAAATAATTTTGTATCGAGTTATAATACATTTAAAATAGGAGTGGGAAGAAATGGCAGGAAGAATTTTTACGACAGCAGTTATCGTTGCTTCCGGGAAGGGAAGCAGAATGCACAGCAATATCAGTAAACAGTTCCTGCCGTTATGTGGAAAAGAAATACTTGCACATACGCTGCAAGTCTTTTCTGACAGTGAGTGCATTGACGCGATTATTCTGGTGGCAACCGAAAAAGAACGCGCAGAGGAATTGATCACGCAATACAAAATTGAAAAAGTATGCTCTGTTGTGCATGGAGGCAGCTCCAGACAGGAATCTGTCAGTAAAGGACTGCAGGCGCTTCCTGACGATACAGATGTTGTGATGATCCATGATGGTGTTCGCCCCTTTGTAACACAGGAAGAACTGCATCTTTGCATTGAAACTGCACTAAAAAGCGACGGCGCGATCCTTGGTGTGCCTGTCAAAGATACGATAAAAATTTGTTCTCCGGAAGGTCTTGTGTTAGAAACGCCGCCGCGTTCGTCCTTGATGCAGATTCAAACACCGCAAACGTTTCGCAAAGACTTGATCGTAGCAGCATATGAGCAAGCAAATCAAGAAGGTTTTCTGGGGACAGATGATGCTTCCGTTGCGGAATATGTTGGGCTGCGTCCGGTCGTTGTTTCCGGAAGCTATCGCAACATCAAAATAACAACAGCAGAAGATCTTCTGATCGCAGAGGCTTTTTTGCAGGAAAGGTGAGAGGAATGAAACAGGTCACGATTTATACCGATGGCGCCTGCTCAGGAAATCCCGGCGCGGGGGGATATGGCATCGTTTTATTATATGGAAATGCCAGAAAAGAACTTTCGGAAGGCTATCGCTTGACCACTAATAATCGTATGGAAGTTTTAGCCGCGATCAAAGCTTTGGAAGCTTTAAAAGAGCCTTGTGAGGTGAAACTCTACAGCGATTCGAAATATCTGGTAGACGCTATCAACTGCGGCTGGGTCAAGAATTGGGAAAAAAATAACTGGTACCGAAATAAAAAAGAAAAGGCATCTAATATTGATTTATGGCAACGCCTATTGGAATTGATAAAAATTCATCACGTTACTTTTCTTTGGGTCAAAGGACATGCCGCAAATCCTGAAAATGAGCGATGTGACACATTGGCAAGGCAAGCCATTGTATCAACAGATCTGAAAAATGACGAAAATTATTCTGCGATGTAACATTTTGCACAAAAGTGCGCCGATTATTGATTGACACACTTTGAAATATATGGTAATATCAGTACTGTAGTATATTTTCATGTAATAAGTAGGAGGATTTTGAAAATGAAAAAAGGTACAGTAAAATGGTTCAACGCAGAAAAGGGCTTTGGTTTTATTTCCGTACCCGGCGAAGATGACGTTTTTGTACACTTTTCCGCTATCCAGGCAGAAGGTTACAAGACTTTGGAAGAAGGCCAGGAAGTAGAATTTGAAGTAGTACAGGGCGCGAAAGGTCCTCAGGCTGCAAATGTAACACGTGCTTGATCGTTCCTGAGTTGTGTAGATATAAGTGAGTAGTTGACGATAGTCAGCTACGACATTGATAATACAATCATACAGAAAGATTCGGTACATCGATCCCTGTGTTGTAAATACGGCACAGGGATTTTTCTGTATGCCAAAAATGCGATCCCCAAAAAGAAAAAGGGTATAACCTTGTTTTTTCTGTCATATAGTTCCATAGAGGTGATGGGACATGACGGAGCGAGAACGCTATAAAAGAAGGCAGAAAATGCGTACGATGCGAAGAAAAAGAGAACAGGAAAAAGAAAAGCCCTCACGCGAAAAAAATTTATTCTTTTTTCGTTGTTATGTTACAGCAGTCGTCATCGGCTGCCTATTTCTTGCGGGAAAGTTCGAAACGGAAACTACACTGTCGGTAGAAAATGAACTGAAGCGAACGATCGCTGAACAAATCACAACAGATGAATTATCCGATCTGCAAAAAACAATTTCTTCTTTTTTACAAGATCGTTCTCTTTCGATCCCTGTTTTTCAAGAAGAAGAAAGCGAACCGGAATATTTGCCGGACTTAGAGGACAGCAGCCCCTAGGCTTTTGGTAGAATCGATCACAAAGAAAAATAAAGAAATTGACTGGATATTGCCGTTAGAAGGTATCGTCACATCTTCTTGCGGCAGTCGGAAAAACCCGATTTTGGATATATGGGAAACACACGATGGTATTGATATTGCAGCACAGGAAGGGACGGAAGTGAAGGCGGCAACAGACGGAACGATAAGCGAAGTCCGTACCTCTGAAACACTGGGAAATGTGGTAACGATTGAAAACAAATCAGGCTATCGTATTGTATATGCGCATTTGAAAGAGGCATTGGTTGCAGTAGGGGATATCGTTTCCGCAGGTCAGGTAGTTGCGCTTTCCGGAAATACCGGTCTATCCACCGGTCCGCATCTGCATTGCAGTGTATATTATCGAAATGCATTGATCGATCCTTTGACTCTATTTGACTTACCGTATACCGAAGAAGTATCCGCGGAATATGCCGCAAGGGAAGAAAAGATCCCGGTCGCTGCGGTAGCAAATAAAAATATTTGATGCATTTTTTGGTATGATACGGTATGATAATAAAAATAAGAAGTAAACAGATGTGAATTTTACGGAGGCGTTCAGATTGAATCGGGTATTGATCGATTGCATGCGGCAGCGGACAGGTGTTGCTTATATGGAAGACGGTAATTTGGTAGAACTATATTATGTCAGTAAAAATACAGAAAGCTTAGTGGGAAATATTTATAACGCGAGAGTCAGCAGCGTTCACCCGAATCTGCAGGCTGCCTTTTTGGATATTGGAGAAGAAAAAAACGCATATTGGTATTATGGAGAAAAAAGAGCGACCAGTGATGTGAAAAAAAACAAAAACCGTCCAAAGCAGGGCGATATTTTTCCGGTGCAGGTGATCAAAGATGCGGTCGGAACAAAGGGCGCGGTCGTTACACGAGAAATCAGCTTTCCCGGAAAATTTCTTGTCCTGCTGCCAACGGAAGCCGGACAAATCGGGATTTCTGCTAAAATTATGGATTCAGCGGAGCGGGAACGGATCCGCAGCTGTATCGCAAAATTATTGCCAGAAGGATACGGTGTGATCGTTCGCACGAATGGATACGGAAGAAAAGAGGAAGCTTACGCGGAAGAACTTACCAAACTTTTGCAAAAAGCGGAAGCATTGCGTGGCGCATCTTTCCGAACGGCACCTGCATTGCTTTACGGACAGCAAGATCCGCTTTTATCCGCTGTACGCGACTTTTATATGCCACAGGTAGAGGAATATATTGTCAATGATGAAGCAGCTTATCAAAAACTGCTGCAGACCAATGATTTTAATGCAGACAATCAACCCAAACTTGTGTTGTATCAGGAAAGTATACCGTTATTTGATGCTTACTTTGTTGAAAGCGCCAGCAAAAAAGCGTTGGACGAAAAAGTTTGGCTCAAAAGCGGCGGTTTTTTGGTTATTCAGCAAACAGAAGCGTGCGTAGTCATTGATGTGAATACGGGAAAATCAGCCGGCAGAGGTGACCTGCAAAAAAATAATCTCCGGGTAAATTTGGAAGCGGCAAAAGAAGCGGCAGCGCAGATCAGGCTCCGCAATTTATCCGGTATTATCATCATTGATTTTATTGATATGATAAAAGAAGAGGACAAGCAGTTGCTGGAAGAAACATTAAAAAGTGCGGTCGCAAAAGATCGAATTAAAACTGTTGTAGTGGGTATGACTGAACTTGGATTGATGCAGCTTACCAGAAAAAAAACAAAACCACCCCTGCACAAACAAATTACCACAGAATGCCGTTCCTGCGGAGGAAGCGGCAGAGTGCTCGCACCGGATTATATTGTGGATACGATGCAAAAACAAATTCTTCGTCTTTTTTCACAAACCATTTATAATGAGGTGACTGTAGAAGCGGAAGAAAATTTGCTGCGTGCTTTTTTGCAGGAGAGTGAGTGGATCAAAAAGGTCGAACTCTGTTTTTCCAAAAAAATTGTCTGCACGCAGGCAAAACGACAAAGCTATGGCTATTTTGCAATCAGCGGACAGAAAAAATAAATATTTTTTATCACTTGACGATAAAAAATGTATAAAGGCAATTTCACGGATTTTTCGCGGAATTGCCTTTTTTTGCCGTTTTTTATACACACATCACAAATTCACTTGACAGTTTTCTGTGAAAGTTTTAAAATATATTAGGCATATATTATTATTTATGCTGATTTTTTCATTAAAATTTAAGAAAAACGAACATTGAAAAGTGAATAAAGGGAGGTGTTTTTCATAGTTGAGATGATTATTACTGCGGTAATATGCTTTATTCTCGGTGCCGGTTTTGGCATTTTCTATAGAAAAAAGATTGCGGAAGCAAAAGTTGGTGCGGCAGAGGAACGTGCCAATAAAATCGTTGATGAAGCGATCAAAAATGCAGAAGCAAAGAAAAAAGAAATTCTCTTAGAAGCAAAAGAAGAAAGCATACGCACAAAAAACGACTTGGAAAAAGAAGTGCGTGACAGACGTAATGAATTGCAGCGCAGTGAAAGAAGACTGTTCCAAAAAGAAGAAACATTGGATCGGAAAGCGGAATCTTTTGAAAAGAAAGAAGAGCAGATGACCAAAAAAATGGAAGAGTTGGAGCGCCAGCAGGAAGAAACCAAGCAACTGCGTCAAAAGCAGTTGACGGAATTGGAGCGCATTTCCGGTTTGACGACCGAAGAAGCGAAGAATTATATCCTTGCAATGGTAGAAAATGACGTAAAGCATGAAGCAACTTTGATGATCAAAGAAGTGGAAAGCAAAGCAAAATCAGAAGCTGAAAAACGTTCCAGAGAGATCGTAGCAAATGCAATTCAAAGATGTGCAGTTGACCATGTTGCGGAAACGACCGTTTCAGTCGTACAGCTGCCCAATGACGAGATGAAGGGTCGAATCATTGGACGAGAAGGCAGAAATATCCGCGCTCTGGAAACTTTGACCGGTATTGATTTGATTATCGATGATACACCGGAAGCTGTTATTTTATCCGGCTTCGATCCGATCCGCAGGGAAATTGCAAGAATTGCTCTGGAAAAATTGATCGTAGATGGACGGGTACATCCATCCAGAATCGAGGAAATGGTGGAAAAAGCCAGAAAAGAAGTAGAAGTGACCATTAAAGAAGAAGGGGAAGCTGCTACATTCGAAACAGGAGTCAACGGATTGCATCCGGAATTAGTCAGACTGCTTGGTAAGTTAAAATACAGAACAAGCTATGGACAAAATGTATTGAAACACTCTATAGAAGTAGCACACTTGGCAGGCTTAATGGCAGCGGAGTTAGGCGTTGATGTGATGCAGGCAAAACGAGCTGGTTTGCTGCATGATATCGGTAAGAGCGTTGACCATGAAATGGAAGGCTCACATGTCAGCATCGGTGTTGGTTTGCTGAAGCGCTACAAAGAATCTCATCTTGTCATCAATGCGGTTGAAGCGCATCATGGTGACGTAGAGCCTAACAGTATTATTGCTGTTTTGGTACAGGCAGCGGATGCGATTTCCGCAGCAAGACCGGGCGCGAGAAGAGAAACATTGGAATCTTACATAAAACGACTGCAAAAATTGGAAGAAATCGCAGATAATTTCAAAGGCGTGGAAAAATCATTTGCCATTCAGGCAGGACGCGAATTGCGTATCGTGGTTCTTCCGGAAGATGTCAATGATGAAGGCATGACACTTTTGGCTCGTGAAATTGCGAAGAAGATAGAAGAGGAGCTGGAGTATCCCGGTCAGATCAAAGTAAATCTGATCCGCGAAACAAGAGCGATCGAATATGCAAAATAACGCTTTCATGTAACATTCTGAACACAAAAAACGGTATAATCGAAAAGATTATACCGTTTTTTCATTTTTTAGATACCGTTTGTTTTTTGATACGCTTTATACCGCAGTATGTAGTAAAAACGATATCGTCAGGGAATCAAGATTGAGATTGAAAATCTAAGTTTTCGATCGCATCATAATTATGCAAAATCGCATCCTTGGTCTGCGAAATATCTTTGTGGATCCAACTGACCGCTTCTTCAACATTTTTATTCAAAACAGCTTCCGCGATATGCACATGAGTACCGATCTCTTTTTCATAAAAAGCAACATGGTTTTCTTGCAAAAAAGAATAATACAAATGCCGTTTGCAAATTCTTTTGGTCAAATCAACAATATTTTGCAATTCATCACGAATAATGGGAGGGGAAAGCTCCCAGAGATACATATGAAATTCCGTCTGTAAACGATAATACTCCTCTGTGCTTTGTACTTTATTTTCGTTTTGAATCATATGCAAAATTTCTGCGAACTGTTCGATATAAAAATTAAGTTTATCCGGGTCTGCCAACGCGACTGCTCTTTTTACCACAACGCCTTCCAAAGCTTCTCGAAAGTCAAAAAGTGCTTCAATTTCATCTTTTGAATATTTTCTGACATGTGTGCCGCTGCGGGGAGCGATATTAACATATCCATCTTTTTCCAAAGCTTTTAAGGCATTGACAATCGGTGTGCGGCTGACTTCCAGTTCTTTGGCGATATGATCGATTTCCAAGCGATCGCCGGGGGCATATCGATTGGAAATAATACGATTTTTGATTTCGTCATAAATTAAATCATTTAAACTTTGATAACCCACCAAATCAGACACCTCATTAAATACAATTCAGTTAATTTTTTATCTTATCACTTATCATACAATATTTTTTGCATGAAAGCAATAACGAAGAATTCATAATAACACATCAGAAATTTCAGATTTCAGTTGACAGTATGCTGTTTCTGCAGTATACTTGTAATATCTAAAGTTTCAGATTTCAGAAGGGAATTGGAATGGAGGCGAGTCGATTGAAAAGTCATGTGTTTTATGGTTCTTTGAAAAAAGAGTACCCGGTAGTTTCCCATGCGGAAGGAAGTTATATTTTTTCCACAGACGGAAAGAAGTACATTGACTGCTCTGCAGGTGCGGCGGTCAGCAATATCGGGCACAGCGCAGAATTTGTTCAAAATGCAATGATCGAACAAATCAAAAAAGCAACCTATGTGTACGGATCTCAATTTACCAGTGAAGCAAGAGAAGATCTTGCAGATCGCATTATTTCACTGGCGCCGGAAGGAATGGAACGTGTATTTTTCTGTTCCGGCGGCGGGGAAGCAGTAGAATCCATTATCAAAATTGCTCGTCAATATCAAGTGGAAGCAGGAAGACCTTCGAAATACAAAATCATCAGTCGCTGGCAAAGCTATCATGGAAATACCATTGCAACGATGTCTGTAGGCGGCAGACCTTCCTGGAGAAAACCATTTGAACCACTGCTTTTACATATGCCTCATGTTGCGCAATGTAATTGCTATCACTGTCCGTTCGGTTTGAAACATCCGGATTGCAATCTTGCTTGTGCGGAGGATCTGGAAAGGACTATTAAGTATGAAGGTCCGGAAACAGTGGCTGCTTTCCTGTTAGAGCCGATCATCGGAACGACCGCAACTTGCAGTTTGCCGGCAGAAGGGTATTTAAAACGGATCCGAGAAATTTGTGACAAATATGACATTTTGATGTGCTGCGATGAAGTGATCACAGGTCTTGGAAGAACAGGCAAAAATTTTGCGGTAGATCACTACGGTGTCGTTCCTGATCTGATCAGTGTGGCAAAGGGATTAGGCGGTGGTTATGTTCCGATCGGTGCTGTGATCGCACACCAGAAAGTCGTAAAAGCATTCGAAGAAGGAAGCGGATCTTTGGTACATAGCTTTACATTTGGCAGTATGCCGATCGTGTGTGCAGCGGCTAACGCAGTTTTGAAATACGCAGTAGATAATAAATTGTACGACAGAGCAGCAGAAATGGGCGATGTTTTTGCAGAAAAACTGAAAAAAGGATTGCTGGATCTTTGGGCTGTTGGGGAAGTCAGACATAAAGGAATGCTCTTCGGGATCGAGTTAGTAAAAAATAAAGAGGACAGAAGCTCTTTCCCTCCCGCATTCCATTTTTCAGATAAAGTAAGCAAATACTGCTTTGAAAACGGCATGATCATTCTTTCCGGTGTTACCGGCGTTAGAGATGGTGTAGAGGGTGAGGCATTGCAGCTTTCTCCGCCGTTTGTAATCACAGAAGAGGAGATGGACGAAGCAGTATCCATTTTACGAAATGCAATCATTACTGTTTCTGATGAATATATGCATCAAAACAACAATTAAACGGGCGTGAGGTGATCGTGTGAAAAAGTTACTGCAAAAAATTGATTTATGGATCGGATTTATTACAATGACCTTGATGACTTTGGTAATTGTAATACAGGTAATTTTCCGTTTTGCCGGACACCCTCTTTCTTGGCCGGAAGAGGTGGCACGATGGATGATGATTTGGATCAGTTTTGCGGGCGCTTCTTACAGCTTTAGAAACGGAGGTCTGATACAGGTCGACTTTTTTGTTAAGAAGCTGTTTCCGCCGGTTATGCAGAAATGGATCACCATTTTGGGATATCTTATCATGGGAGGCATGTTCGGTTACATTATGGTTTCGGCTTTCCGCTATATTTTAATGACAAGAGAAAAGGGATTAACATACCCTATGACCCAGTTGCCGACGATGTATATCATTTTAGCTTTGGTTGTCGGCGGATTTTTGGTAGTCCTGTTCTGTATTGGTCGAATCATTGAAATGATAAAAGCTTCTCCGGAAGAAATCGAGCAGATCGAAAAAGGAGGTGAAAAAGAATGACACCGGAAGTAACCGCAATCGCTTTATTTGTTCCTTTGATCATTATGTTGTTTTTGAAAGTACCTCTTTTGGCAGCCATTGGTGCACCGACGCTTGTGGTGATGTATCTGTCCGGAATGGATATTGCCACTTATGGACAAAGACTGTTTTCTGCAATCGATGTATTTTCATTGATGGCAATTCCGTTTTTCATGCTGGCAGGAAAGCTGATGGAAATTGGCGGTATGTCCAGGCGATTGGTTCGTTTGTGTAATTGCCTGGTCGGTTGGATGCGCGGCGGGTTGGCGCATGTTATGATCGTTGCCAGTGCATTCTTTGGAGCGCTGTCCGGTTCTGCAGCTGCAACATGTGCCGCAATCGGCTCCACTATGATTCCGGATATGAAAAAAGAGGGATATCCAGCTGAATTTTGTGCGGGTTTACAGAGTATTGCCGGTGGGTTGGGCGTTATTATTCCTCCCAGTATTACCTTTATCATGTATGGTATCTGCGCAAATGAATCGATTGGGGATTTATTTATGGCGGGAATCCTGCCTGGTATTTTCCTCTCTGCCTGCTTGATGGTCATGGTTCGGATTCAGGCGGGAGAAAAACATTGGAATATTAAACAAACCAGTACATTTGACAAAACAGAACTGAAGAAGAGCTTTTTTGATGCAATTCCGGCTCTTTTGGTACCGCTCATTATTTTAGGCGGTATTTACAGCGGTATTTTCTCTCCGACGGAAGCAGGCGCGATTGCTGTTGTTTATGGTTTCCTGATCAGTACATTCTTTTATAAGGAAATCAACCTTAGCAATATCAAAGAAGTTTTCGGCGGTGCAGTTACCAATTCTGTACTTGTCATGCTTACCGTCAGTGTTTCGGGTGCATTCAGCTGGTTGCTGAATGTAAACGGTGTGTCAACTTTATTGGGAGGTATGATCGGCGAAGTTGCAAGCAATCGGATGTCGGTGTTGATCATCTGCAACTTGGTATTTATTGTAGTTGGCATGTTTATTGAAACATGTGCGGGTATATTGATCGTAACACCTATTCTGCTCCCTATCGCAAATCAGGTAGGCGTGGATCCTGTTCATCTTGGCGTAATTATGACTGTCAACCTTGCAATGGGTCTTTCTACGCCGCCCGTAGGTGAAAATCAGTATATCGCATCGGCGGTAGCCGGGGTACCGTTTGAAAAAGAATTTCGGGCATGTTTACCGTTTTTGGCAACCAATTTCATTGCTTTGATGGTAATTACATTTGTCCCTGAGATCTCTTTATTCTTGCCAAACTTGTTGTCGTCCTAATCACATCATAATCAAAAGGAGGAATGGGTATGAAACGAAGTCACAAAAGGATCGTCAGCTTTCTTGCGGCGGCATGTATGGTATTTTCCATTTCAGGCTGCGGCAGCAGTTCATCTTCTGATGCCAACAGTACAAACGGCGATGCGGAAGGCGAAGATTACAGCTATTTCTGGAAAATAGCCTGTGCAGAAACCAACGACTACTACATGACACAGTTAGCACAGGAATTTTTGGACGAAGTAAGTGAGCGGACAGGCGGCAAAGTAACAGGGCAAGTTTTTGCAAATGGTCAGTTAGGGTCTTTGAACGATGCTTTGGAAAGTTTGGAAATGGGGAATGTAGACATCGTCAGCGACTGTTTTGCTTCTCTTGGTGCGGTAAACAGCTTGTTTGATGCTTTTGGCTTGCCTTATCTTTATGACAGCAAAGAACATGCCTACAATTTCTGGGATACCTATTTTGACGATGTATCAGATATCATTGCCGAAGAAACTAATTTTAGAATCGTAACGGTAATGGATGGATTGAACCGTGAATTGTCCAGTACCAAACCGGTTAACTCCTTGGCAGATCTGAAAGGAATGAAGGTAAGAGTTCCTACCATTCCTGCATATATTCGTATTTGGGAATGTTTGGGTGCGGCACCTGTTCCGATGAGTTTCAGTGAAGTATATACTTCTATCAATACCGGTGTTGTAGATGGACAGGAAAATGACCTCCCGCTGAGCATTTCTTCGAAGATGTTTGAAGTATGTCCATATGCTGTGATCACCGATCACGTTGCGTATGAAGGCACATTGTTGTTTAACGAAGATACTTTCAACTCTTACCCGGAAGAACTGCAGCAGATCATTTTGGAAGTTGGCGCGGAAATTACAGCTAAGAGCAGAACTATGATCGCAGATCAGGAAGCAGAAGCAATGAAGCAACTGGAAGAAATGAATATCACCGTACTGTATCCGGATTTGACCGAATTTAAAGAAGCGACTGCGGTAATGTACGATGAATACTCTCATTGCGCTCCGATCACAGACCTGGTTGAGGCAGCAAGAGTAGAATAATGCAGAAATAAAAAAATAAGGGAACGATCTCATTTGGTTTAGAGGAAACGAAACCTCCCTTTGTAAAAAGCCTGTGATGCATGATTTCGCATCGCAGGCTTTTTTGTCTAAGATTTTCAGTTTCTCAATTTGATTTATTCTTCCACGATCGGTAAATCGGATATTTTCACAGCTTCCTCACGGTAACGGCTCATCAAGCCATGGAACAGCTCCATAGCAGTGGGAGGTGTAAAGCTGATAGCGTTTGCACCTGCTGCAACGGTTTGCCGGATACTTTCTTTACTGGGTCCGCCTGTGGCGATGATCGGAACATACGGAAAATTCTTTCGGATATGTGCAACGACTTCAGGTGTGCGGGCAGCAGCAGAAACATTTAATATACTTGCACCGGCATTCAGTCTTGCTTCGATGTCTGTTTGCTCATTCAGCACAGTAACGATGATCGGAATATCTATGACCTTTCGAATCATACGGATCACCTGATTACTGGTCGGCGCATTTAAAACGACTCCCATGGCACCCAGAGCTTCCGCATCTTTTGCTAACATAACAACTCTTGCCCCTGTAGTGGTACCGCCGCCGACGCCGCAAAAGACAGGAATACTGGAGCTGGTAATGATCGCATTGGAAATCACTTGCTGCGGTGTGAACGGATATACCGCAAGTACAGCATCTGCGTTACAGTTACGAATGATGGCAACATCGGTGGAAAAGACAAGGGACTTGATTCGCCTGCCTAATATCAAAATTCCGGTGGCATCATAGATTTCTTCCGGAATGGTCACAATATGTTTCCGTAAACGTGTATCGATACGGGGAATCATTTTTTCTGTTTTTTCTTTTTGCGGTTTTTGTTCCGTCATACGTTGCAAAACTCCTTTCTGATTCCAAATATAAAATATCCTATTAAATATGCTACATTATTTCAAGGTGATAGTCAAGGGATTTCAAGGCGCACAATACGCGCGCAGGGAGAATATTTTTCTGCTCTTTTTGCGAGAAGGAAGGGGCTCTTTTTTTGCCGCAATGCCGTAAAACAGCTAAGGAATCGGCATTTTACTTGACAGAATGTATATTTGGTAATAAACTTTTTTTAGTGTTATGTTTTATAAATTTTGGGGGTAGTGAAATTGATTTATATTGCTTTTGCAGTATCACTGGTGTGTAATGTGATATTGTTTTGGAAGTATTGGGAAAAAAAGAAATCGTCCGGTGCGGATATCACGGAAAAAGAGATCCGTATGATGGTGGACGCAGGTAAGGATAGCGGAAATATCGACGGAAGCGAACGCGAGATGATCAATAACATTTTTGAGCTGAGCAATACCTCGGTTGGCGAGATCGCAACGCACAGGACGGATATTGTCGCAATTCCTTTGACTGCAGATCTGAATATGATCCGAGAAGTCATCAATGAAGAAAAATATTCCCGTATACCGGTATATGATGAAAATATCGATAATATCGTCGGCATTTTTCATGTAAAAGATGTTGTAAAATACATTTTGGTGAATCCGGATAAAACAGAACCGCCGGCATTTTCCTTGCAGGATATCTTGATGCAGCCGTATTTTGTTCCGTTTTCCAAAAAAACAGACGAGCTGTTTCGCGAAATGCAGAAAGAAAAATTGCATATGGTGATCGTAATTGATGAGTATGGCGGTACAGCCGGTCTTGTTACGATGGAAGATATTATGGAAGAAATCGTCGGTAATATTTTTGATGAATACGATCAAGAGGAAGAAGAGGACATTTCTCAGGTTTCTGAAGATCAATTTATCATAAACGGCACGACGGATCTGTCCGATGTAGAAGAATTATTGGGGATCACATTTGAAGATGATGAGGACTATGACACATTAGGCGGTTATCTGATCGGTCGACTCGGTAGAATTCCGGAAGAAGGGGAAAAACCGGAGATCGCCGTCGAAAATTTTTGTTTTCGTATCGAAGGGATCGAAGAAAAAAGAATTGACAAAGTGTATGTTTCCAGGATCAAAGAAGAAAAACCACAGCAAATTTAAATCATGGCAATACGATCGTAAAAAGGTATCGATTTTATCGATGCCTTTTTTTGACAGAAAGCGTGCCATTGCAACAATTCAATGAAAATGGTACAATAAAAAAAGAAAATATCATGGATTTTTCTTGGAAGCGTATACTAAATCATAGACGTAAAAAGGGGGGAGACCGCATGACATTTGAACAAGAGTTGATTTTTGTTTTTCGCATATTGATTGCGGGGTTTTGCGGTGCCGTGATAGGCTATGAAAGAAGTAAACGAAAAAAGGAAGCCGGCATTCGCACACATATCGTGGTGGCACTTGGGGCTGCCTTGGTCATGGTCGTTTCCAAATATGGTTTTTTCGACGTTTTAAGTATGCATGAGGGAGTCAGTTTAGACCCTTCCAGAATCGCAGCGAATGTGGTTTCCGGCATATCTTTTTTAGGAGCCGGTGTGATTTTTTTTAGAGATGTTACGATCAAAGGATTGACCACTGCCGCGGGTATCTGGGCGACAGCAGCCATCGGTCTTGCGATTGGCGCAGGAATGTACTTAGTCGGTATTGTGACTGCGGGTATGATCATTTTGATGCAGTATATCATGCACAAATATTTGAGTCGTATGGACGCTCCTGTATATGAAACCATTTCTGTAACTTATGAGGGGATCCCGGACGGGATCGAGCGATTAAAAAGCTTGCTGCAGGAAAGAGGAATTAAAATTGATTCTACCAGTTTTGCGAAAAATAACGACGGTACCTTTACGGTAACGCTGGAAGTGTATCATAGAAAAAATGCTTCTTACACGGATCTATGGGACATTCTTTCGGAAAACCCGCATATTAAAAAATTCAGCATTTAAAAAAACCGCCTCATACCAAAAGAGGCGGTTTTTTATGTAACATCATATTGTTTGAAAAACAGTATCCCTTATTTTACGGAGTCAAACCGGTTTTAAAATAAATGCGGGTATTTTAATATCCCAATTCTTCACCGACAATGATGACATGGATACGTTTTGCAGGTTTGCAGATCCTGCTGATCAAAAATTGTGCGCAAATACAGTCCGGAGCATTGCAGTTATGGCATGTGCCTGTTTTGGCGCAAGGCGTGTTTTTAGAAAGACGTATGCTATTGATCGGTGCAGCTGTATTTCTCGCTCTGGCAACAGCGGAGTCCAGATCGGGTGTGATTTTATTGATACCACAAATAACGATAACATGCTTCGGTCCAAAACACATAGCCGCCACACGGTTGCCTGTGCCGTCGATATTGACCAAGATGCCGTCTTTGGATAGCGCATTGGTACTGGTCAAAAAATAGTCTGTCAGCAATGCCTGACGCTGTATCTGTGCCGCTTCCTCGGGTGTCGGAGCAAAATCCCTGTCCAGTACATTATAATTGCCGGCATGCAATGCTTTTGTTAAACCCATATCCCGAATGCTCATCGAGCCGCCCCAAGAAACAGAACTGCCTTCCGGTATCAGTTCCATTGCTTTTTGGACTGCCTGCTGGGCGGTGGGACAGTAGTATGCGTCAAAATGGCGTGCTGCCAGTTTTTCCGTAACATAAGCGCCTAATAAATCGTTTCTGGTTTCTTTCGGTTCTGCCATATGCAAAATCTCCTTTCTGTTTTGTTAGATCGTTATATTTTTATGGTACCACAGGAGAGCCGGAAAGAAAAGGAAAAGGCTATGGTGTAATCATGTTTTTTCCAAAATAAACTTGTCAAAGCCGCTTTGGCAGGCTATGATAGGAAAAGAGGAGGGCGGCAGATGGTCATAGAAAGCAGTCAAAACAAACTGGTAAAGAAATTAAACAGTTGGAAGTCAAAGAAATACAGGATAAAAGACCAAGTTTTCCTTGCGGAGGGGATTCGTTTTATTTCTGAAATTCCGCAGGAAACAGAAGTATTGTTTTATGCCTGTAGCGAGTCCTTTGCCAAAAAAGAAAATCTGGAATGGATAAAAAATAAGGCGCAGGTCTATGTATTTTCAGACCATTTGTTTCCGTCTTTTTGCGATACGGAACACCCACAAGGTATCCTTGCGGTCTGTCGTCAGAAGAAGTTGCAGTTTTGCGCGGATGAGATCAAAAAAAACGGTCTTTATCTTTTGGCGGAAGAACTCAATGATCCAGGTAATTTGGGTACTGTGATCCGTACTGCTCATGCATGTGGAGTAGATGGCGTTATACTTTCAAAAGGAACGGTAGATGTATACAGCCCGAAGGTTTTGCGTTCTACAATGGGGTCTATATTTCATGTCCCTCTGTATACGGATCTGGATTTGAAAGAAGTGATTCCTTTATTGCGTCAAAAGGAGATCACCGTAATGGCTGCTCATTTAAAAGCAGAGCAATACCCTTATGATATCAACTGTAAAAAAGGCTGTGCGATATTGATCGGCAACGAAGCCAACGGCTTGAAAGATGAAACCGCAGCATTATGCAATGCTTATGTTAAAATCCCGATGCCGGGCGGAGCGGAATCGTTAAACGCTTCTGTTGCGGCAGCTGTATTGCTGTATGAAGCAGTCAGACAACGGTTATCGTTATAGAAATAAAAACCCGTATTTGTGAGCTTTGAAAGATCTCACAGATACGGGTTTTTTAAGCCAAAAGCTTATTTTTTCATAAAATCTGCCCACGAAAAATTAAGATTTGGTTCCATCTGTTTTGCGTTGAGAAGTCGCAGAGTGTATTCTGCAGTTCTGTTTTCTACCGTTTCTTTGCAATATTGAATGCCGTCACGCAGTACAAGTGAGGTCAGCTCGTAAATGGGATAGCCCAGCGCATGCTTCGGCGTATGCACAACAGAACAGGCTTGTCCGATCGCATGCGAAAGCGCAATGTCGACAGGATCGGAAATCTCTTTGGCAAAACCGTGACAGTATAATATTTTTTCTTTTGCCGCAGGCATTTTAATTGTCCCGTTTGCCCATAAGCGAGCGGCAGTGATTGTTTCCGAGAAACGATGCTCATTAAGGTATTTTTGCTCTAAGACAGCAGCGCTTTCTTCTGCGAGAGAAATTACCCATAAGAATACTACACGTCGATTGACCGTTTCTAATAAATTGGCAAGTTCAAATAATAAAACAGAATCTTTGGAAAATAAAATCCTGTTTTTCCGTTTCTGTTTTTCTCTGACCTCTTCGATCCAATCCATGAAGAACCTCCATTTATTTTAAATTGATATTCGCACAGAGATTAGATATCGCGATAATATTTTATTTATTTTATTATAAAAAAGAATCGTCAACTTTACAATCTGTAAAGATAAGATATGATAGAGGGGGAAGAAGCAAAAAAAGAAACGGTTTTGTAATATAGCTTCTGCATAGCCTATTCCGAGAAAAAAAGCAGTGCAAAACGATGCATTGCATTTTGTTTTATTTTTTGATATAATATTTTGTAATTTGCATAAGAAAGCCAGAAGTAAAATGAAAAGAGGAGAATCAGTCATGGCAAAAGTACCTTTTTTAACAGAAGAACAGGCAAGAAAAATTGCCGAAGTATATCCTACCCCGTTTCACATTTATGATGAAAAGGGGATTCGTGAAAATGCAAGAAACGTAAACAAAGCATTTGCTTGGAATAAAGGTTTTAAAGAATATTTTGCTGTAAAAGCAACACCTACACCCAAAATTATCGAAATTCTGAAGGAAGAAGGCTGTGGAGCAGATTGTTCTTCTTATACGGAACTGCAGATTTCGGAAGCGGTGGGTTTAAAAGGTCATGACATCATGTTTTCTTCCAATGTAACACCTGCGGAGGATTTTATTTATGCTGCAAAGCTTGGCGCGATCATCAATTTTGATGATATTACTCACATCGATTTTTTTGAAAAGCTTGCGCCGTTTCCGGAAACCGTTTGCTGCCGTTATAATCCCGGCGGTGTATTTCAGATCAGTAATGAGATCATGGATCACCCCAGTCAGGCAAAGTACGGTATGACAAGAGAGCAGATCAAGGAAGCGTTTTTGAAGCTGAAAGCAAAAGGGGTAAAAAATTTCGGTATTCATGCTTTTCTTGCCAGCAGCACCGTTGCGAATACCTATTATCCAATGCTTTCTCGTATGTTGTTCCAGTTGGCGGTTGAGTTAAAAGAAGAAACCGGTGTACATATTTCTTTCATTAACCTTTCCGGCGGCATTGGTATTCCTTATCGCCCGGAAGAAAGCGCCAGTGATATTTTTGTGATCGGGGAAGGCGTCAGAAAAGCATATGAGGAAATTTTGACACCAAACGGCATGGACGATGTTGCTATTTTCACAGAAATGGGACGTTTCATGTTGGGACCCTATGGAGCGTTAGTGACAAAAGCGATCCATGAAAAACATATTTACAAAGAATATATCGGCGTAGACGCGTGTGCCGCAAATTTGATGCGTCCTGCAATGTATGGCGCATATCATCACATTACGGTTCTGGGCAAAGAAAATGCAAAATTAGACCACGAATATGATATCACAGGCGGTTTGTGCGAAAACAATGATAAATTTGCGATCGATCGTGTGATGCCGAAAATCGAAATCGGTGATCTGCTTTTTATCCACGACACAGGCGCGCATGGTTTCTCTATGGGATACAATTATAATGGTAAGCTGCGTTCGGCAGAATTGCTGTTAAAAGAAGACGGCACTGTGGAAATGATCCGCCGTGCAGAAACCAATAAGGATTATTTCGCAACATTTGATTTTACAGGTCTGTTCGACAATATTTAAATTGCATATATTTAGAAATAAGAGCCGGTTTTACCGGCTCAATTTGTAGAAAAACAGGAGTGGATCGTATGTTACAGCAAAAAGATACAACAGAATACTCTGACCGTTGGATACAGCCGCTCCTGGAATGGTTTCAAATCAACGCAAGAAAACTGCCGTGGAGAGAAACAAAAGACCCCTATCGCATCTGGGTTTCGGAGATTATGCTGCAGCAAACGCGTGTAGAGGCGGTAAAGGGATATTACACCCGCTTTTTAGATGCTTTTCCTGATGTGCGATCTCTTGCAGATGCCCCGGAAGATCAACTGATGAAGTTATGGCAGGGGCTTGGGTACTATAACCGAGCAAGAAATATGCAGATTGCTGCTCGCACGATCGTTACGGAGTATGCAGGGGTTTTCCCTTCTGATTTAAAAGAACTTCGTGCTTTAAAAGGGATTGGAGATTATACGGCGGGTGCGATTGCTTCCATCGCGTTTTCACAAGCGACCCCCGCGGTAGACGGAAATGTTTTGCGCGTGATGAGTCGTATATTTGCAGATCCGCAGGATATCGCCGAGCAAACAACGAAACGCTTCTGGCATGATATCCTTTTGGAATTGATGCCAAAGAAAGCGCCTGCGCAGTTTAACCAGGCGTTGATGGAGCTTGGCGCCATTGTTTGTTTGCCAAATGGAGCTCCTCTTTGCCAAAGTTGCCCTGTCAGAGCATACTGCAAGGCGTATGCGAAGAACCAAATGGACCTTTATCCCGTCAAAAGCAGCAAAAAACCAAGAAAACAAGAACATTTATATGTCTTTTTTTTGCTTGATGATAAGCAGCGCATCGCGCTTCGAAAAAGAGAAAAAAAGGGACTTTTGGCAGGCTTGTGGGAATTGCCTTGCTGCGGTAAGGAAATATCCCCGGCAGCGTTTTTGGCTGAGCTGGGTGTCTGGCAGGCTGATTTGACGCCAATGCCACTGCACAAGCATATTTTTACCCATATCGAGTGGCAAATGGAACCTTATTTTGTTTGCACGAAGCAAGATGACCACAATGATACACTGCAGTGGCTTTCTTTACAGGAAGCGGAGGAAAACTATGCGCTGCCCTCCGCATTTCGCAATATTTGGCAAGACGGAATAGAGGAAGGGAGAAAGCGCGGTTATGTATTTTATCGATGAGATTTGCTCTTGGAAACCGTCCGATTTATCGGAATCAGCAGAAAAAGAAATTATTTTACAAGAGATCCATCAGCACGGGGAAACACTTTTGTTGCGCTCCCATGCACTTGCACATATGACAGCAACTGCGATGGTCCTTAACCGAGAACGGAATAAAATACTGATGGTGCATCATAATATTTTTGATACATGGGCATGCGTAGGCGGTCACGCTGACGGTATGACAGATCTATGCGCTGTTGCGCGAAAGGAAGTTGCGGAAGAAACCGGTCTTGTGCATCTGCAGCAATGTGTCGATGGAATTGCATCTTTAGATATTCTGCAAGTTGCGGCACATCTGAAAAACGGAAACTATGTACCGAACCATTTGCATCTGAACGCGACCTATGTTTTCTTCGCGGAGGAAAAGGATGCTTTGCGAATCAAACCGGATGAAAACTCCGCTGTAGCGTGGATCGCGGTATCTGAACTGGATTCTCATACGAAAGAGAAAGAATTTTTAAATGTTTACCATAAAATTTTAAAGAGATTTTTCTAAAAAATAATGATTCTTATTTGACAAGGCTTTGAAAACATACTATAATGATAGATATTAAAAAGCAGGTGAGAGTATGCTTGTTCGACAGGCGAAAGAAGCGGATTTGACACAAATGCATGAATTATGGGGGATATGTTTTGGAGATAGCGTTGCTTTTCGCGACTGGTTTTTTCAAAATAGGTTTCTGCCTTCTTATGCGACCGTCTTAGAACAGGATGGAAAGATTCTTAGCTGTATGCAAGCGTTTCCTTATACTCTGCAAATTCGTGGGAAAAATGTTCCTGCTGCAATGTTGGCTGGAGTTTCCACGCATCCATCTCATCGGAAAAAAGGATTTATGGGTAAAATATTTACGCATGAGATGCAACTGCTTTATCAAAAAGGTATCTGGGTCGCGCCGCATACACCTGCGGTGTTGGAAAGCTATTTTCACTTTGGTCATTATACTGTGGCAGATGCAAAATATATCGAATCCGATGCTTTACCGTTTGTGGAAGAAGATACGAGCCTTGTTTGGGAAGTTTCTATGCAGGATAGCGAACTTCTTGCGGCGGCATTGCCGATCTATTCTGCTTTTTGTAAACAGTTCAGTGGTATGATCGTACGCACAAAAGAAGATTTTTTGCGCAAAGCTGCCGATTATGCGGCAGATGGCGGCAGATGTCTAATGACAAAAGAGGGATATTGTTTTTTCTATTTAACAGAAGATGCTGTAGATGTCCCGGAATTTGTTGCTTTAGATGCGTCAGCAGCAGACCGAATGCTGCAGCAGCTTTCGGCACTTGGAGCAGGGAAAAAACTTCATGTCAAAATACAACCGAAAGCGCACACTTCTCTTGATTATCTTTCGGAACGAGTTGTACCCAAAAGCGTGATGGGAGCTGTGTCTATTGTGGATTTGCTCCGTACGTTTGGAAAAGATCTGCCAATCGGAGTGGAAGTCACAGATCCAGTGATAACGCATAACAATGGAGTATTTCAGTTGAATGGAAAGCCGTTTACAAAAGCGCCCGCATTTCGTATTTCTGCGGGGCATTTGTTGCAGGTATTGGTAGGTTACCGTAGTTTGGAAGAATTGAAAGATTATTTAGTGATTTATGACGACGCGGCGTTTATGCAAGCAGACGCTGCGTGGGAAAAACAAGAATGTTATATTATAGATGAATATTGAATATTGATTGGGAGCTGAAATTTTATGTCAGAAACACAAGTTTTATCGAAAGATAACTATGAAACAACGACTGAGAAATTGAATTTTTTGCCGATAACACTGGAATCCAAAGATTTACTGCAAAGTTATATTCGCCCTTGGATGCCGGAATGCTCTGATTTATCTTTTGCAAACCTCTTTATTTGGGGGACAGAAGGAAAAATGGAATATGCGGAAGCAGAAAATTGTTTGTATATTAAATTAGAATTTAAAGGAATTCCGGTCTTTCTTTGGGCACCGATTCCTAAAATGGATCGAAATGTGGATTATAGAAAAGCAGTCTATACCGGAATCCACTATATGCAGGAAAGAGGCGTTGAGCCAACATTCCGTTCGGTATGGGAGTTTTTGAAAGAACGTATGCTTTCTGCCTGTCCGGAATTGTTTGCAGTTCCGACAGATATCGCATGGGACTATGTTTATGACAGGGAGAGTCTTGCAACGCTGAAAGGAAAGAAATTACACGGGAAAAGAAATCATATCAATAAATTTCTTTCCCTTTACCCTAATTATGAATATCGTAAATTAGACTCTTCCATGATACAAGATTGCATTGCGTTATATGATTCCTGGAGAGATGAAAAAGAGAAGATGGAGCTTTCCGATGAAAGAAAATCCGTTCTTCTTGCACTGAATCATATGGAAGAACTTGGTTTAACGGGCGGTGCAATTTATATTGAGGATAAATTATGTGCTTTTACAGTAGGGGAGCGGCTTTTACCTTATATGCAGCTGATCCACATTGAAAAAGGCAGTCCCGAAGTGGAAGGAATCTATCCAATGATCAATCAGCAGTATATTTTGCACGAATGTGAAGATGTTCTCTTGGTCAACCGCGAGGAAGATATGGGGATTGAAGGAATGCGTAAAGCAAAGCGTTCCTATCAGCCTGTTAAAATGATTGAAAAATATCTGATTGCAACTAAAGATATTGCAACATTAAAAGGCATTTGGGGAAAATCCGAGTAAAAAGCAGGTGCAGCAAATTTTGCTGCATTTTCTTTTGTTTTTGACATGGAACAATGATGGCGTGAAGGGGAATTGCGTTATGCTGGTTACGGTAGCAAATTTGTCCGAATTACGGAAAGAAGATGTTTTTGCAAAACATTTTCTTCTTGTCAGCGATAAAAAACAACAGCAAATAGCAAACATACGGCAAGGGGAAGAAAGAATACGCTCTTTAGGTGCGGCAAGACTTTTGCAGATTTCTATGAACTCTTATTTCCATACCCAAAATGAATACTATCCAACAGCAGTTGATAGCATGGGAAAGCCGTATTTGCTTAGCCATGCCGCACAGTTTAGTCTTTCCCACAGCGGTATGTACGCTGCTTGCGTCATAGATGAGCTTCCTATCGGCATCGATATACAGGAGATGGATCGGGAAATTACCGATATGCATTACAAAATATTAACCGCACAGGAATTAGAGTTTCTCACACAATATCCTTCTGAACAGGAGCGGCAAACCTGTTTTTTCAAAATTTGGTCTGCAAAAGAAAGTTATATGAAAGCCATAGGAAGCAGTATGCTGCAAGCAAAAAAAATTGCAGTTGCTGATCAAAATGGTCTTTATACCTCTTTAACTCAAGCAACCGGTACGTTTTATTTTTATCATTTGCTTATGGAAAAGTATACGTTAAGTATATGTCGAAAAACAAAGAAAATCTCTAAAAACTTATCAATCGACTGGAAAGACGATATATTTTAAAAATGGATTAAGAAATTATTTTTTTCGTTAAAAAAGTTGAAATATTTAATTTGTAACGATATAATATTTTATGTAATCTTTGAAAGAAAGGGTCGATCATATGAAATTATTTTCTCGGAAAAAAACGGGAATTTGTTTTTTGCTTACTTTCAGCTTGATCGCTTCCTTTGCACCTGTAAATGATAACGTTGCTTTCGCGGCAACATTGGAAGAATTGCAGCAAAAACGCAACGAGCTTGCGAATGATACAAAAGAGGCTATGGCTGCCATACAGGATTTGAAGGACAAGCAGTTGAGCGTACAGGAAGAAATTGACGTGATGGATCAGGCGATGGCGAGTGTACAGGCGGAATTAGACACTGCCCAGGCTGATTTAGATTATATTACTGCGCAATTGGAAGAATCACAAGAACAGTTGGATGAAGCAATCGCCAAAAGAGAAGAACAGTTTGACATTTTGGGTCAAAGGCTGCAATTTCTCCAGGAACAAGGTTCTGTCGGCTATTTGGATATTCTGTTAGATTCTCAAGATTTTTCCGATTTACTGCTGCGAATGCAGTATGTAAATGATATTATGGAATATGATAAAGATTTATTGGAACAGTTGCAGGAAACACAGGATACCATTCAGCAAAAAACAGATGATATCGCGCAGCAACAGGCGGCTTCACAGGAAGTAGTTGACCTGCAACAGGAAAAGTTAGATAGTATGGATGCGATGGTAAGAGAAAAAGAAGCCTTATTGAAATCCTATGAAAATGATGAAGAGAAGTATCAGCAGCTGATCGAAGCAAATAATGAAGCAGCTCGTAAGATTCAGCAGACGATTGCGCAATTAAGCGGTTCTTCGACAACATCATACTATACCGGAAACGGCACCTTAGGTTGGCCTGTTCCTTCCAGAGCTGCATCTTCTTCCAGTTTGAGCAGCGGATTTGTGCAGCGTACCAATCCTGTCACCGGAAAATGGGAATCTCACAGCGGATATGATATTCCTGCGGCATACGGCGCTGATATCGTTGCGGCGGAAGCCGGCACAGTCATCTATTCCGGTTGGATGAGTGGATACGGCTATACCATTATGATCGACCATGGCGGCGGCATTACAACATTATATGGACACAATTCTTCTTTGGTTGTTTCCAAAGGGACACAGGTAAGCAGAGGACAGGTTGTAGCTAAGTGTGGCTCTACCGGTATTTCCACTGGCAATCATTGTCATTTCTCCGTATTGGTAAATGGTACATATGTAAATCCTCAGTCCTATCTTGGTGTTGCAAATGTCAGCTACTAAATGAAAACAGTTATCACAAAAATGAAAGAGAAGTCAAGATGAACTGAACCAGATTGTACGGACAGCACAAAAAAGCGTTCTTACGAGGATAATATTTGATTTTCAAGTGGAGTGGCGTAGCGTGAGCGGCGCCACTCCTGTTTTTAATTGAATTCTCTCATGGT
>CALWRB010000021.1 GCA_944383855.1 uncultured Lachnospiraceae bacterium | reverse complement strand
ACTGCGTTTGGTCGGCGGACTCCTTGTTTCTCGCCGACAGCGCTTCCCTTTTTCTGCCACTGGCAGCGGTCAGCGCCGTCGCCCCGGGACCCGTCGGTCGCAGGTTCCTTTTTCGCATCAAAAAAACCACTGTACCCTATGGAACAGTGGTTTTTTTGATAGCGGAGACAGGATTTGAACCTGCGACCTCCGGGTTATGAGCCCGACGAGCTACCGAGCTGCTCTACTCCGCGTCAATGTTTCTACTATTATACACGAAAGGAACTGAAATGTCAATCTTTTTACTATGAAAACACATTTTCCTTCTCGACAAAAGTCGAAGATTTGTTTTATTTTCCGGCAATCGCATGGCTTTTAATTTGTTCCAGCTGCGCCATATGGGTGATGATCCAATCGGCTTTGGAGCGTACGAAGTCCTCGATATCGTCAAACGGTACATTTGGCGGTGCGGATACGGTGACGATACCGTGTTTATTGACGCGCAGGTTGACATATTTCACATCTTTACGCGTCAGGAAGTATTCGATTTCAATGCCTTGGTAAGAAATAAAATGGGAATCTGGTTGCATACAAAGTTTACTCCTTTCGAATGTCATTTTACACAATGCGGCGGGATTTGTCCAGTTGATTGCGCGCGGGGAGAAAAAAATGAATATATTCTGTATAAAATGCGGTTTATGCATAGTATTTCCGTTAAGCGAAAAAAATATACGATGGCAAAAAAGAATAAAACAGAAAAAATCTATTCAAAAAATGAATGGTAATAATTAGGAAAATCAAAATATATTGGAAAAAGTTCAGCGAATTTATTCGTAAAATTGATGTGTATTTTTGGAAATACAAAATATTCATGAAATTTCGTTGAACTTCAAAATCTTTTATGATAAAATGGCTTTGCATATCACATAGGATTGTATTGTATATTTTTAGAATGGGAGTGTAAAGTAATGAAAAAACGTTTCGTATCCATGGTCGCAATGGCGATGGCGGCAGTGATGCTGTTTACGGCTTGCGGTAGCAGTTCCGGAAGTACAAGCGAAGGCAGCGAGGGTGAGGCTGCTTCCACACAAAATCTGAAATTTGCAACAGGCGGTACCACAGGTGCGTATTATCCTTACGGCGGTGCGATCGCGCAGATCGTAAAAGACGGCACAGCCGGCGCGATCACATTGGACGTGCAGTCTACAGGTGCTTCCAAAGCAAATATTTATCTGGTAGACAGCGATGAAGCGCAGGTTGCGTTGGTACAGAACGACGTTATGAGTTATGCTTATACCGGAGAAGAATTTTTCAACGGAGAAGTGATCGAAACTTTCTCCACCGTTGCAACGGTTTACGCAGAGGTTTGCCAGATCATTGTTGACCCGGCAAGCGGCATCGAAAGCGTTGCGGATCTGAAAGGCAAGAGAGTTTCCTTAGGTGACGCAGGCAGCGGCGTTGAGGCAAACGCAAAACAGATCTTGGCGGCTTACGGCGTATCCGTAGATGACATCACCGTACAAAATCTGGGATTTGGTGATTCCGCAACAGCAATGAAAGATAAAAAGTTGGACGCTTTCTTCGTGACCGCAGGTACACCGACTACGGCGATTGCGGAATTGGCTGCAACCAATGAAATCAAAATTCTTTCCATTGATGCAGAACATATGGCAAGCCTGATGGATCAGTACAGCTTCTATACAGAATACACCATTCCTGCGGGCACTTACACAGGTTATGACGAAGATGTACAGACACTGGCTGTAAAAGCAACCATTATTGTAAACAACAATCTGAGCGAAGATACCGTTTACAACCTGACAAAGGCGATCTTTGAAGGACAGGAAGCACTGGCTGCGGCAAATGCCAAAGGTGCAGAACTGTCTTTAGAAAGTGCGGTACAGGGCGTATCCGTTCCTTTCCATCCCGGCGCTGAGAAATACTATAAAGAAGCCGGCGTGATCGAATAATGGAACGCAAATACCACCGTGTATGGAAAACAGCAAGAGCAGGCGTAGTTTTGCTCTTGCTGTTTATTGCTGTAATGACGGTGTTTTTGACGAGGTCAAAAGAAAAGAGTTTGCTTTTGACAGATGGAGATACGGGAGAGAAGATCGCTTCCTTTTCTTTGGGGGAAGATGGGCGCTTTGCGGTATCGTTCATTCATTCTGTAAACAAAAGCACAGTGGAAGAATGGTATGAGGCGCGACAGGACGGCATTTATGTCGTAGCATGCCGCTATTATGCCTTTGGTGCAGGGGTCGCTACGGAAGTCGTGCCGCCGCAAAAACTGGAGTTTTTAGACGACGGGAGTATGCTCATCACGGGCTTTGACACAAAGGTGGACGAGCTTTCCTATATTGTAGGGACTGTTTCGGATCATATCCTGATCATCGGTGAGGAAAAGATTAGTCTGCGCGAAGTTTGCGGCAAAAACCGTACGGTGCATTTTTCACTGACGAACGGAAGCTGAAAAATATGCTTGAGTGCAAACGTATGACTCGAATGTGTGGGATTCGAGTTGTAGGTCTGTACTCAAAAAGCGGCATTTGTCCGCATAAGAAGGAAAAAAGAAACAAAGAAGGAGGAAAGAACATGTTTTTCAAGAAGAAAGACGTGAATGGGCCTGAAGAAAAAGGCTTGGAACAAACCCCCGTGGCGGTGGACGAAAACGGGTTGGAAGTGGTGGATACAGATGCCATTATGGCGGAGTTTGACAGAGAATCCAATACCAGACATTTTGAAGGGGTGCCGCGTATCTTGACCAGAGGCATGCTGGTGCTGTTTTCCGCATATGCGCTGTGGCTGAATATTTTCAGTACATTGCCCGAGCAGATCAGACGTTGTTCCTTTATCGGTATCGTTATTTTTATGGCGTTTATGCTGTTTCCTGCGAAAAAAGGAATGGCGAAAAGAAAAAATTATGTGCCGTGGTATGACTGGATTTTGGGTGTGGTCGGCAGCGGCTGTTTCTTCTATTTTATTGTAAATTATGATGTGTTGATCGCGAAGGCAGGGCGTTATGCGGGAATCGATATTGCCATCGGTATTATTGGTATTTTGATTTTGGCGGAAGTTTGTCGTCGTGTGGTAGGATTCCCTATCTTAATTGTGGTTGCCTGCTTCATCGTTTACGCATTTTCCGCGGGATTCAGCCTGCAGCGTATCATTGCGCATTTATTTTACACACAGGAAGGCGTTATCGGTACACCTTTGGGTGTTTGCTCTACCTTTATTGTGCTGTTTATCCTCTTTGGCGCCTTTTTGGAGAAAACGGGTGTCGGTAAATTCTTTATTGATATTGCCAATTCCATTGCGGGTGGCGCAGATGGCGGCCCCGCAAAGGTAGCGGTTATTGCCAGCGCTTTGCAGGGTATGATCAGCGGCAGCTCCGTTGCCAATACCGTAGGCAGCGGCAGCTTTACGATTCCAATGATGAAGAAAACAGGCTATAAGCCTGAATTTGCGGGTGCTGTTGAGGCAGCGGCTTCTACCGGCGGTCAGATCATGCCGCCTATCATGGGTGCTGCGGCTTTCCTGATGGCAGAAATGACAGCTGAGCCTTATGCGAAGATCGCGGTTTGTGCGATTTTGCCCGCTGTGCTGTATTTTACAGGTATTTTCCTGATGATTACTTTTGAGGCAAGAAAATTGGGGTTAAAAGGTCTGCCGAAAGATGAACTGCCGAAGTTTGGTAAGCTGATGCTTAGTCGCGGTTATCTGCTGCTGCCGTTGGTGGTATTGGTGTATACCATGTCCACCGGTTCTACTTCTTCTCGTGCGGCTTGCTATGCGATTTTGACCTCCATCATTGTCAGCATGTTCCGTAAGGAAACCAGACTGACACCTACCACATTCCTGGACGCGATGGAAAACGGTGCGAAAAATACCATTGGTGTGGCGGTTGCCTGCTCGGTAGCAGGTATGATCGTCGGCGTGGTAACATTGACCGGTATCGGTCTGAAGCTGGCAAGCGGTCTGTTGGCGCTTTCCGGCGGTATCACCATCATTGCGCTGTTCTTTACCATGATCGCCTGCATTATCCTGGGTATGGGTGTGCCGACAACGGCGAACTATGTCATTATGGCGACGATTACCGCGCCGATCGTAATAGAGCTTGGCGTACCGATGCTGGCAGCGCATATGTTTGTATTCTATTTCGGTATCGTGGCGGATATTACGCCGCCTGTGGCATTGGCAGCTTATGCAGGTTCGGCGATCGCCAAGTCCGACCCGTTTAAAACGGGTGTGACGGCAACCAGACTGGCTATCACGGCATTTTTGATCCCTTACATCTTCGCGCTCAATCCGACGATGCTCTTTATCGATGCGACACCGTTTGATGTGGTGCTGATCATCGTATCTTCTTTGGTGGGTATGTATGGCATTGCTTCCGGTATGGAAGGGTATATGCTGACCAGAATGCCCGTATGGCAGAGGATCATTGCCATTGGTGCAGGTCTTTGCCTGATGATTCCGGGAATTGTGACCGATACAGTCGGTATTGCGCTGATTATCCTCATTTATTTGCTGCAAAGAGCAGGCAGAAAGGCTGCAATGGCATAAACAATTTGAAACAGTATCAGGCGCGGCGGGAATTTTTTTCTGCCGCGTTTTTTTGTCGCAGAAAAAACGTTTTATTTTTTGCCGTGATGTGGTATGCTGTTGTTGCATATTTGAAAAAATAAAAAAATCAGACAAAAAACTCTGGGCATTTTTGCGCAGAGCGTTTGTGCGTGCAAAAAAAGAGTGCACAGGAGGAAAAAAATGAGTATTTTCGATCGTTTTCAAAATCAGGAGAAAAAAGGAAAAGATCTGTTTTTGGTGGTGGGGCTTGGAAACCCGGGCAGCCAATATGAACAAACTAAGCATAATATCGGGTTTCATGTGATTGATAAACTGGCGGAGAAGTACGGCATTTGTGTCAATCAGCTGAAGTTTCGCGCGATGGTGGGGGAAGGCGAGATCAAAGGCAGACGTGTGATGTTGATGAAGCCTTTGACATATATGAATTTAAGCGGAGAAGCGGTGCGGGAAGCGGTGAATTTCTATAAAATCCCGCAGGACCGCTTTGTGGTGATATTTGATGATACCAGCCTGCCGCTTAGCCATGTGCGTATCCGGGAAAAAGGCAGCCATGGCGGGCATAACGGTATCCGTAATATCATCGATCAGATGGGAACGGACGAGTTTTGGCGCATCAAAGTCGGTATCGGGGAAAAACCCAATGGCTGGGACTTGGCGGACTATGTGCTTGCCAAGTTTGGAAAAGACGATCTGCCGTTGGCACTGATGGGGGAGGAAAAAGCGGCGGAAGCGGTAGAGCTGATCCTTTCCCGCGGCATACAAGATGCGATGAACCGTATCAACCAAAGAGCCAAACAGAAAAAAGAACCGAAGAAGCATACGCAGGAAGGCGAAACACAGCAAAAAACGGAAGTTTGAGGAAAGAAACAGACAGCAAAGGCATAATCAAACGTTGAGGTGAAAGACATGAAAATGTTGACAGAACCCCTGTTGGAGCTGGAAAGCTACCGCAGGCTGAAAGAATGCGTGGAAAATCAGACCACTCCCGTGATGGCACTGGGTGTGATCGATGTGCAGCGTCTGCATCTGTTGGCGGCTTTGCGTGCGCATACGGGAAAACCTATCGTGGTGTTGACTCACAGCGAACTGCGTGCGAAGCAGATGGCGGCAGATTATCGTTTTTTTGATGCGGACAGCGTATTTTATCCCTCCGTGGATATGGTGTTTTATCATGCCGATGTGCACAGCAAGGAAGCGGACAGACAGCGTTTTTCTCTGCGGGAAATGTTGCTTATGCAAAAGCAGCCCGTGATTTTTGCTTCCGTAGAAGCGTTTTGTCCCAAAATGATGCCGCCGGCTCGTTTTCGGGAAGGTATCATTCGGCTTTCTGCAGGCGAAAGTGTAGATGTGGAAGAACTTTGTGAGAAACTTGTGCTGATGGGTTACGAACGTGCGGAACTGGTGGAAGGCAGAGGGCAGTTTGCGCTCAGAGGCGGTATTTTAGATGTATTTTCGCTGACGGCGGAAGAAGCGGTGCGGATTGAGTTTTGGGGTGATGAGATCGATTCCATTCGACTGATGGACCCTGTCAGCCAACGTTCCGTGCAGAAAATAGAGGAAACGACTGTTTTTGCGATGCGGGAGCTGGTACTGCGAAAAGAAGAATGCAAAGCGGCTGTGAAGGAACTGAAAGAGGAGTGCGAGCAGGCGGAGAAGCGATTTTTGCAAATGGGGCAGACGGAAGCGGCGGAGCGTATTCGGGAATACGCGCTGGAAGCGGCACTGCAGTTAGAAGAAAGCGGAAGCTGTTCCAACGCGGACCGTTTTTTGCCGTATTTTTGCAAAGAACCTGCCGGGTTGTGGGATTATCTTGCCGAAAATACGCTGATTTGTTTTGACGAACCGTCCAGAATACGGGAACATATGGATACGGTTTGGGAAGAATACCGCCGCAGTCTGGCAGGAAGGCTGGAAAGCGGTTATCTTTTGCCGACACAGAGCCAAAGTATGTTTGATTACGATGAGATCTTGCAGCATCTGCGCCCTTTTTCGACGTTGCTTTTCAGTACGTTGATGGGAAGCGCGGCGGATTTTTCCATACGGGAGAGCATCGCTTTTTCCGTGAAAGCAACAACTTTTTTCCGCAATCGGGAAGATCTGTTTCTGCAAGAAATGAAACAGCTCAAAAAAAATAAGAGCCGTGTGGTGGTATTGAGCGCATCTTCGACAAAAGGCAGTCGGTTGGCGATGGAGCTGACGGAGGAAGGCGTTCCCGCCTCTTTTTCAGAGGAGGACAGAACATTGACGCCGGGGACGGTGCGGATCATGCGCGGCAGTCTTTCTTGCGGTTTCAGTTATGACGGCATCGGACTTTTTGTATTTGCGCAGGCAGACCTGTTTGGTGACGGCAAGCAGAAAAAACCGCGCAGAAAACGACCGAAGGGCGCCGCGATCAACAGTTTTACAGACTTAAAAGTCGGAGATTATGTGGTGCATGATAACCACGGCATCGGGCAGTTTTGCGGTCTGGAGAAGATGACATTCGACGGGGTGCAGAAAGATTACCTCAAGATCGTGTACCGTGACGGCGGCAGTTTGTATGTTTCGGTCAGCCAGATGGAGATGGTACAGAAGTATATCGGCAGCGGCGGCGCGGCACCGAGGCTGAATAAACTGGGCGGAAAAGACTGGGCAAGGGCAAAAACCAAAGCCAAGGCAGCCGTCAAAGAGATGGCGGAAGATCTGGTGGCGTTGTATGCGAAACGTGCGGCGGCGAAAGGATATTGCTACAGTAAGGATAATGTATGGCAAAAAGAATTTGAGGAGTCCTTTGCCTATGAGGAAACGGAAGACCAGCTAAACGCGGTGGAAGATGTGAAGCGGGATATGCAAAGCGACCGTGTGATGGATCGCCTGATCTGCGGCGATGTGGGTTATGGCAAAACGGAAGTCGCGATCCGTGCCGCATTTAAGGCAGTGCAGGACGGTAAACAAGTGGCGTATCTGGTGCCGACGACCATTCTGGCGCAGCAGCACTACAATACGTTTGTGGAGCGTATGGCGAACTACCCGATCAAAATTGAGATGCTTTCCCGATTCCGCACTGCGGCACAGCAGAAAAAAACCATTCAGGAAACGGAAAAAGGTTTTGTCGATATTTTGATTGGCACACATCGCATTCTTTCCAAAGATGTGAAGTTTAAAGATTTGGGACTGATCATTGTCGATGAGGAACAGCGCTTTGGCGTCAGCCATAAAGAAAAACTCAAAACATTGAAGGAAAATGTGGACGTGCTGACGCTTTCGGCAACGCCTATCCCAAGGACACTGCATATGTCCTTGGCGGGCATCAGAGATATGAGCCTTTTGGAAGAACCGCCGCAGGAGCGGCAGCCGATCCGCACTTATGTGATGGAAAACGATACGGAATTTATCAAAGAGGCGATTTACAGAGAACTGTCCAGACAGGGGCAGGTGTATTATCTTTTTAACCGCGTGGAGCAGATCTCCGCGGAGGCGGCAATGTTGCAGCGACTGGTGCCGGAGGCAAATATCGCCTACGCACACGGGAAAATGACGGAGCGGGAGCTGGAGCAGATCATGGAAGATTTTGTTTCCGGCGAAATCGATGTTCTGGTCTGCACTACGATTATTGAAACAGGGCTGGATATTCCCAATGTCAACACGATCATCATTCAGGACGCGGACCGCATGGGGCTTTCCCAGCTGTATCAGCTGCGGGGCAGAGTCGGCAGAAGCAACAAAAGCGCGTATGCTTATCTACTGTACCGCAGGAATAAAATGCTGAAGGAAACCGCGGAAAAACGTCTGCAGACCATTCGGGAGTTTACGGAGTTTGGTTCCGGCTTTAAGATCGCGCTTCGTGATCTGGAAATACGAGGTGCGGGAAATTTACTGGGCGCCGAGCAGCACGGGCATATGGAAGCTGTGGGGTACGATATGTACTGCCGTCTGCTGGAAGAAGCGGTTGCGGAAGAAAAAGGTGTGAAAAAAGAAGTGCCGTTTGAAACAGCGATGGAATTGCAAGTCAGCGCGTATTTGCCGGATTTCTATATCAAAAATCAGGAACAGCGTATGGAAATGTACCAGAGGATCTCCAGAATTGACGATCAGCAGTCGTATTACGATATGCAGGAGGAGTTGGAGGATCGATTCGGGGATTTGCCGCAGGCGGCGCAGGCTCTGTTAGAGGTCGTGCTGTTAAAGGCAAGGGCAAACAGACTGGGCATTTCCCAGATACAGCAGAAAAAACAGACATTGCTGTTGTATTTTCGCGCAGACAGCGCAGTAGACCCCGAGCGCTTGACAGAGCTTGTGCTTTCGGAGAAAGGGAAATATTTCTTTACTGCGGGGGAGATGCCGTATCTGACGGCAAAGCTTCGACCGAAGGAAGCGGAGGAAATTGTGCAATTTTTAAAAAATTTATTAAAAATATTAGAGGGATAGTTTTTTGTCGCAAAAA